>CAZURK010000095.1:0-48695 GCA_964623055.1 uncultured Pirellulaceae bacterium | reverse complement strand
AAGTCTGCGAAGATTATGTGCAGTCCTCCCACGACTCCCGCCGCTGCAAGTGGTTAACCGGAAAACACATCGGTGCGATAGGAATGGATGGCTTCACATGACGCGGCGCTACACATGAAATCTACATTCTCACGATGAACTGAGCCTGGTCGACTTTCTCGCCTTTGTCGATGCGCCGCAGGTACTCGACCAACGCTTCTTCAAATCGCGGATCGTTTCGTTGCTCGTCGGCACCGGACATGGCTGTCTATTCCGCTCCAACGCAGTTCCGCAGTGTCTGCATACCCCGTTTCAAAAGGCCCGCAACGGCCATTTCCGACCGGCCGAAGTGGCCTGCCATCTTTTCAAGCGACCAACCCTTGATGTGCCGTAATCGAACTGCTTCGCCCTGGTCATCGGGCAGGTCCTTCAACAACAGTTCCATCTGTTCCCGATCTTCGCCACGCCGAGCGCGCTGGCTCGGCGACGACTGGTCCGCTTCGATCTGTTGTCCAAGCGAACGCCCCGTTCCGGCCGTATCCGATAGCGAGCGCTCCTTCTTGATGGATCGTTTGCCTGCATGCACATGCCGGATCGTATTGGCAACGTTGTTACTCAGTATCTGCTTGAGCCAGGCGACCAGGTCTGCTTCTTCTGTGCCTCGAAACGAGTGGAAGTCACGATGGAACTCCAGGCAACTCTGCTGCACGACATCCGACGGATCCACACGCGGCTGGACATCGGAATCGAGCTGCTTGTACGCGAGGCTGCACAAGTACCCTCGATAACGAGCAATCAACTCACCGAGAGCGGGTTCATCACCATCGCGCGCCCGCGCGATCAAATCCAACGTTTCGCGAGACGACATGGCTGCTCTCCTCGTAAGGCACGTGTCGGCCGGAAAAGGGGCGCAGAATCTTCGAGAATCACACAGATTCCATCTGCGTCGAAAGCCAGCGAAACATATTCCCCAATGTAGCGGGGTCGCTGGGCAGTTTCCACAAGAAATAGTCAATTGCAGCAGGCTGCTTTGCGCCAGCCACTTTCGAGCCGTCCTAGTTGGACAGCGCCGCTTTGGTATTCAGAGCGTGGAAACTGAAGCCTGAAGCGCTAGCGAAGACACAACGGCGTAACCCGTTTCTTCGCTTGCGCTTCAGGCTTCAATCGACCCTCGAAGTGGCGCTGTCCAACGAGGCGGTATGAGCGACGAGTGGAAACGACGCAACGACACCACGGCTTCGTGGCTGACCAACGCCGTGGATAGACGACGTGGCCGTCCTCCTCGTAAGACACCTTTCAGACGGAAACGGGGCTCGGATTCTCCGGATCGCTTGACCCAGATTATTAACGTAGGCCGGACCGAGGTCGCAAACCCATGCCGTAGCTGCGCAAACCAGATTGCTTTCAAACGCACACTGCGCGCCGAAAACCGCTGCGATATGCGACCGAAGTTCCGGCACAGCAAGGGTTTGCTTGATACGGCCTACAAATCTCCGGGCTCGGATTCTCCGGATCGCTTAGCCGACGCCCATCAGGACTCCTGCCAGGACCATGAAGACTACGGCGATGACAATCCCGATGATCCAGACGATGATCCAGTAAAGGCCGGCAACACACATGCCCTTGACAAAACTGGTGGGCAGCATGCTGGCAACAATCCCTGAGAGCACCAGGAAGGAAATCGGGAGGGAGATCAAAGAGCTGACCAGTTGCACCGTTTGCGGATTGCCACCAGCCGCCGCCCCGCCGACTCCCATGAGTTCTATAACGAAGCTGACCCCGAGCTGAACCAGCATCGCGACAAATGCCATCAAGAACGCTTGGCCAAAATCCGGACCGGGGACACCCCCGGGGGGAGGCGGGTCGCCGGCAAACTTGTTGAATAACCAGCAGGCTGCACGAAGAATGATTGCTCCAATTAAAGACCCGATCAAGAGAGCAAACACCAAAACGCAGAGCCCCATGGAACACCTCCTTTCAACAGTCACTAACCTGGATTATTCACGAGATTGTAGGCCGGACCGAGCAAACGCCGTTCGTGCCGGAGCGGCGGTCGTTTTTCTTGGATTCCTGCATGCACGACTTGTCAATCAGCTTCGATTGCGTTTGCGCTGTTCCGGCAAGGCGTAGCGAGACCTTGATCCGACCTACGCGAATAATTCGGCTTAACACGCGATCGGCTCACCGAGTGCCACATCATCACCATCGTGCGTCCGCGCGATCAGTTCCAGAATCTCGCTAGGCGACATGGCCGTCCTCCTTCTAAGGCACGTGTCAGACGGATAAAGGGCGCGGAATCTTTTGAGGATTAGACAAATCCCTTTTGCGTCCCAAACCAGCAATACATATTCCCCAATGTAGTGGGGCTAGTGGGCCATTTCCACCAAAATCGTCCATCGCCGGAAGTTGTTCTGTTCTAACCACTTGTGCAAACACGCGAACGGGACTTCTGGTGATTGTTGCACTTCGCGCGCCCTGAAATGACAGCCACCGTGCCTTGCGTGTAAGGAGACCCTTGTGAGTTCTTGCGTTGGTGACCGAATACGGTGACAGGCGGTGAATCCCGTTTGCAGGAACCCGCTGTCTACCATTGTTTGGACGCTTCAACCCGACTTATTCAAGCCCGACGCGCCAGCGAGAGACACCGCGGCGATTCCTTCGCTTGCGCTTCAGGCTTCAATGCGCGGCGCTTTGGGCAGCGTAGACGCTAGTCTCCGTTGTCACACATGTTGCGCCAAATAATGACGACTTCATGATCAACCCGGGATAAGCGGGAGGAGCAATCCATGTCGATCAAGGCGGTTTGTAGTTGCGGGGCCGAGTTCAATGCGAAACCCGAGCTTGCGGGCAAACAGGTCAAATGCCCTACATGCGGTCAGGCGTTCACGGTGCCAAAGCCGCAAGCTGCTGCGGATTTGATCCGAGTCACTTGTCAGTGTGGCAGAGCCTTGCAGGCCAAGCCGGAATTGGCCGGCAAGCGAGTGAAGTGCCCATCATGCGGCGGAATCGTGCAAGTGCCGGCGCCGCACGCGACGACCGATCTTCCAGAAGAAGAACCATTGCTTGGAGGTCTTGACTTTCAGTCACTTACCGAAATGGAGCAGCACGCCACGGCACAAGAGGGCTTGCCGCCATTACCCGTTCCCAAGCCCGCTGGGACCGATCGTGAGCCAGATGCGGATGCAGATCACGCCAAGCGTGCGATGGCCCAAGATGCTCTCTCGCGAGCCGAGGCTGAACTGCGGGAAAGGAGATCCGGAAGGGCGGCTGTCACTTGGTGGCCTTTGTCACCAAAAGTGAAACTGTGCGCCATTGTGATCGCCAGTTGCATCGCGCTGGGAGGACTGATCGGGTTGATTGTTCCGGCCATCGGCGCGCTGTTTGTATTGTGTGCCTACCTCGCGATTGGCCTTGCCGGGGCCATTGGCGGGTTTTGGTTGCTGATGGCGGCTTTTGAAGAGGATCTGGTGTGCGGCCTCCTCTATTTGTTTGTGCCGTTCTATCCTCTGTACTTTCTGATTACGCGTTGGGAAAACTCGCCGCCGTTCTTGCTGGTCGTGGGGCAGATCCCTGCCTTCTTCCTTGTCTTCTTGTACGGAGCAGTCTTGGCGTTGGTAGTCGGCGACAGCGGGTCGGGCGTTGTACGGGAATCAAAGGCTGCGATGGAAGAAACTGCGACTGAAAGTTTTAGCCAGGGACAGCGAACGCAGATACCTAGCCCACCTGGTGTGCGCATCGCCGCAACGAAATGGGTGCGAATTACCAAATTGTTCGCTAACGAAAGTGGACATTTCACCGAAGTGAACGCGAATCTGCCGGGAGTGAGATTCTGCTCACAAGACTGGGGTGACTTCGACAGCGACGGAGATCAAGACCTAGTGCTCGCGGGTGATACCTCGGTTTATCGACCCACCGCGAGGATCTTGCGAAACGATGGTGGCAAATTCGCTGACGTCCAGGCTCCGCTAGACCCCGTCTGGGATTGCTGTGTACGTTGGGCTGACGTAGACGGCGATGGGGACCTGGACGTGGCAGTGGCTGGCTGCGCAGACCGCGTCTCGAAGTCGTATGTAGCTAAACTGTACCGCAACGATGGCATGGACGGCTTTGTTAAGGCGAATGTTGACATGCCTCCCGTGCGCTGGTGCTCGCTTGCATGGGGTGATTTCGACGACGATGGCGATCCGGATTTGGCGATCACTGGGACAACCATGGAGAGTCGTCGTCTCACTGAGGTATTTCGTAATGATACCGAAGCAGCGGTGTTTAAGTTCTCGAAATTAGACGCGGTCTTTGTCGGAGTGGATGAAGCGGATTGCACGTGGGCCGACTTTGATGGAGACCGGGACCTGGATCTTCTGTTGGCTGGAAGAACGCAGGAGGATGGGCCAGTCACAACTCTTTACTCAAATCAGGGCGGAGGCGCGTTTGACGAGGCTCCAACATCCCTGATTGCGCTGCAGAAGTGTAGTGTGGCGGCTGGCGACTACGACGCTGACGGTGATATCGACATCGCGATTGTTGGTAAGGACGCGAGTGGACAGGCTTGCAGTCGTGTCTACCAAAATGCAGGTCCGGCTCGTTTCGAAGACGCTGAATTCGACCTGACTCCGGTTTCATCCGGGAGCGTAGCTTGGGGCGACTACGACAACGATGGCGACCTGGACTTGGTTCTTGCTGGTGGAAGCCAGAATGGTCCGACCACGAAAGTCTATCGCAACGAAGAGGGGAATCTAACTGACGTTGACGCGCTGCTCCCGGGGGTCACGTCAAGCTGTTCCGTCCGCTGGGTTGACTTCGACGGAGACGGCGATTTGGACTTGTGCCTTTCTGGCACGGCGCGAGGCGCTCCGGCCAGTTGAAGTTCATTGCTTGGTAAACGGGGAAATGACGGCGATCGCCGGATGAAGTGCACTGATCGTTTACGTGCGATCTCGGGATCCGGACGAGCAAGTCGCCAGCCCGCCGGATGCTTGCCTCCGAACTGCTCGGGGCTAAGATACGCACTAGACATCGGTCACTTCGTGCGTCGCTTCAGGCAGGACGAGTTCAGATGCAGGATACCACTTCGACGGACCGCAAAAGGGAGAACGTTTTCCGAGTGATACCGCACCGCTCCAGGGACGCCCGTTTCCCCATGCAGTTCGTTGTGCCGCTAGGTCTGCTATTGGCGTCGATGTGCCCCGCAGCATGGGGTGACACGTGGTTCTATTTGTCGAACGACGGCGATCCGACACTTTTGATGAAAACTCCGAGTTACTACAGCGTACCAGACACGAGTCAGCATCTGGGGATCGTGCCGTTCAAGACCGAAGTGGAAGTGCTGGAAAGCCGCAAAGATGCGGCGTTGTCGATTCTGGTCTGGAAGAAGGTGCGGATTCTCTCGGGCCAATTCCGAGGCCGGACTGGTTGGGTCAGCGGCAATTGTGTGATCAAGACGGACGAGCCGCGTCCAGCGGCGAAGATCGGCGACGGTGCGGGGCGAGCCAAACGCTTGAATCGTAATTTGCCGGGAATGGAGGATCGGGTTACGGGAATGATTTCCACCGCGACACAGTTGCGAGACCGGCCCAACGTCCTCGACTCGGCCATTGACGCCCCGCGTCTGACTCCAGACACCGCCCTTGTCCGGCTCTCGGACGAGTCGCGTCGCGAAAACGTTGGGATGGACTTCGAGTGGATCGAGGTCGAGGTAGTTGACGGTCCGCATCGCGGAAAGAAGGGTTGGGTCCTGCGGCACCACGTCCGCGAGTTTCGGCGGCTGTTGTATTTCGCGATCTGGTATAAGGTCGGCGATCGGGCTTTCGAGCGAGCCGCGAAGACGGCTCTGAAGGAATTGGAGGCTAAGCTGAAGACCCCTGCGGGTCACTCAGCGTCCCCTATCGACGTGGAATACGAAGGAATGTCGCTTGGCGTTCGCACCAAGTCTGATTTCCTGGCCGCCTGGTCCCAGGTCAAGGCACGGGCGGACAAAGCGCACTTGGAGGTGTACTACGGCGCCATCCTGACGCACGCCTCGATCCAAAACGATCTGCGAGACGGATTGGAATTCGGTGCGGAGGAAAGCGACTCGACGTTGCGACCAAGCGAAGTTGCCGGTCTGCCAAAACTGCCTTGGGCTTCCGACGCGCACGGACTGGTTCTGCACGGTTGTTATACGGGCGCGTATACGACCAAGTACGATGGTCTGGTCAGCAGACGGAATTGGTGCCCGGCAGAAATACTGGCGAAGAAGCAACGAGTCACCACCTGGGGCCAGAACGGCACGTCTACGTTTTCCACCGATCCGAACAAGCATGTCGAGATCAAGCAGACGGATCAGCAGATCTACCTACACGCCTACAACCGTGGCAAGAACAACCTGTTCGGCGATGGCCGGCGCATCCCGGCTCGCAAGTTCTCGTTTACGGCTGCCGAGTAGATTGCACCTCCCGGCATCCTTGCTGGAACTGCGAGAATCCTAACTGTCAGAGACGCGATACCCGATTCACTTTCCTATTCGTTTGCATTCTCGCTGACAGCTTTCCTCCAGAAGAAGCGAACGGCTGTCGCAAGTGTTACGAGCATGATTATGGCCATTGTCGCGTAGTGTTCGGTCAACCATTCGAGTTGTTTGTCCCGGATACCAAAAAGAGCAAACAAAGTGACACAGATGGACAGAACAACGGCCACCCGCCTAGGCATGCCCATCCGTGTAAGAGCAACCCAGACCATGCACCAGATGATCATGAACAGCACCGCCACCGGCAGGAGTTCCTGAAGACTGCTGCCCGGCGTCAGGAATCGGTTCAGCACGCTGTCGTTCATCTGGTTCTTTCTGTATCCTGCGGCTATTGCGGGGCTACCGGAGCAATTCCAGAGCTTCGCGGCCAGGCATCCCAACTTCGATTCCGAGTGTCTTTGCCTGGGGGGTCGCTGCGGATACTTTGGCGTCCAGCATCTTGTCGAAGTTGCCCGCGGGAATGATGACGCACGCTTCACCAAACCGTTCAAACGTATCGATATTCAGGTACGTGCATCCAGCCACTCCCTTCGAGCCTTTGACAATCAAGAGGGTTTGACCGAGTTGGACCGACTCGCGTGTGAAGCCATTCCAAAACGCATCATCGGCATCAGACGCTCGTTCTGAGGCTGCATCGGATTGCATCTTCGATTTCGCTGGCTCGCCACCTGTCTGTGGCGACGTCGGCGGCGCGTTCGTTCCAGAATCCGTATCCTGCGTCTCAGATGGCCCACCGCATGCGAATACGAACAAGCAGCACACTAAGAGAATCGGCCGCCATAGCGGTCGTAGTGCATCGGGGCGGTCGTCCATAATTCTGCTCCGCAATTCCAGCGAGTGGTGACATTCGAACTCCAACGGTATCATATCAGAGATTACTTCGACAGCGCCACCTTGGCGCGAAATCCGCAATTCACTAGCCCGACGCGCCAGCGAGGGATTTGCCGCAACGTGGCCCCTCGCTTGCGCTTCGGGCTTGTGTGGGACGTAAGTGGCGCCGTCCAATTTCTGCTTATCGAAATCTGCGATTCCCTGCACACCTGCCGGTCGATGTTGCGAAGGTGGCAACCGTCGCAGCGGAATCTGTCATGAAAGGCAGCGTACTCATGTTGGTTCGTTTTTCATTACGACTGTCCCTGGTGGTGCTGATCACCAGTCCGGTCTTCGTGTCCGCCACTGCGAAACCGCCTGCATACCGCGAGCACCAACAACCAGCCTACTACCTGGACGCTAAAGGTGAAAAACACCCCGTCAAGACGATTGCCGACTGGAAGATTCGGCGGGGACCCATCCTCGACGGCATGCAATCGGCGATGGGTCGGCTTCCCGGAAAGGAGAAACGTGTTCCGTTGGACGTGCGGGTGATCGAAGAAGAACAGGTCGGCGCGTTGATTCGCAGGAAGATCACCTACCGCACCGAGCCCGAAGATCGCGTGGCGGCCTTTTTGTTCCTGCCACCTGATGAGGGAGAACGATGTCCTGCCGTGCTCTGTCTACAACAGACGAATCGAAAAGGCAAACTGGAGGCAGCCGGAATCGACGGCGATCCCAACTTGGCCTATGCCTTACACCTGGCACGGCGCGGGTATGTGACCCTGGCGCCGGACTATCCAGGCTTCGGCGAGTCTCGTTACGATTTCGACCCGCGATGGGGCTACGCCAGCGGCAGCATGAAAGCCGTGTGGGACAACATACGATCTGTCGATTTGCTGCAATCGCTGAGCCGTGTCGATCCGCAGCGAATCGGTTGCATCGGCCATTCGCTCGGGGGCCACAATGCCATGTTCACTGCAGCGTTCGACCAGAGAATCAGAGTCATCGTCTCCAATTGTGGCTTCTGTCGGTTCCACAAAGACGATGTCCCGTCGTGGACTGGCGAGCGTTACATGCCTCGTATCTCGTCGATCTACGAAAACGATCCCGACCGCGTGCCGTTCGACTTCCCAGAGATTGTGGCTGCGTTCGCTCCACGGCCCTTCCTGGCAATTGCCGCGAAACGGGACCGCGATTTCGACTACACCGGCGTTCAGGAAAGCATCGCGGCGGCCAAGCCAATCTACAGACTCTACGGCAAAGCGGACAATCTGGAGGCTTTGTATCCGGATACTCCGCACGCTTTCTTGCCTCCCGCACGGAAGGTGGCCTACGAGTTTCTCGACAAACATCTGCGATCGACCAGAAGCCGGTGACTAATCGCAAGTCGACATGGGATTTCGGGGAGCTGTATTGGGCAAACCGCCACAATCCCCAGCACTCAGCTTGCTTCTGCCGCCCAGTGTTTCCTGGCCGATCAAGGCACTCGGCCTCGGCTCCTCGGCTCGAAACACTGGCAACTGGGCCATCAGCGAGTTAAACTGGAAGTTCCCCTAACGCAGTTCCGTGAAGTCGTTCAGTGGCCGCAACATGACCGGGTAAGACGATCGGGCGAGAATCGCCTCGTTTATCGTAGGTTACTCGCGATACGGCACACGGGTACTGCACGGCGAAGGGAGAGGCGACAGAAGGCATCCATCTCCGCCTCGGCATTCCACGTTGTCATCTCAGTTGGAGGTCCGCAGAATGTCAGTTCTTTGCAGGCTGTTCGGTCACAAATGGGAAGGATGCGTGTGCCGTAGGTGCGAGGCAGCACGCCACACGTGGAATGTCGACGGCGTTTGTACGGCATGCGATGCGAAGTGCCACCATGATTGGTGCAGGTGCACGTGCAAGATCTGCGGCCTTATTCAACCCGTCAGCGATCCTTCACACGCTTGGAGCGATGGTGAATGTGAAGAATGCGGAACGAAATGCCAGCACGACTGGTTGACGTGCAAGTGCGCGATCTGTGACGTAATTAGACCCTTGCATGATCCTACACATTCTTGGGATGAAGGAATCTGCCAAGAATGTAGTATGGAATGTCAGCATGAGTGGTCGACGTGCAAATGTGTGATCTGCGGCGCCACCAAGGGTGCCAGCCATCCTGCACACACTTGGAGCAAAGGCTTCTGCCAGAAGTGCGGAATTGAACACGACCACGAGTGGAGGAAGTGTAAGTGCGAGATCTGCGGCGCTACGCGGTCTGCTCACAATCCTCGACATGTTTGGAGAGGAGGTATCTGCAAGCATTGCGGACTGGAATGCCAACACAACTGGAAGAGGTGTAAGTGCAAGATTTGTGGCGCCACAAGGCCTGCCCACGATGCTGCGCACGCTTGGGTTCAAGGTGTCTGTAAGGAGTGCGGAATGGAGTGCCAGCACGATCCGGGAAAGGGTGGTAAATGCGAGATCTGTGGCACTCTTTTGAGTCATGGCGAAACGAATGGGCGAATTCTGTCGAGTTCGAGAGAAGACAGCGATGCAGAACGTGTGGCCGTTGACAGTTCGGAGCACGGCGAATCCCGGCCACGAAAGGAGCACCTTGCTGCCTCGGCGGCTGTGCAGGGCAACGGCAAACCTGGGGCATCAACGAACTTGGACCAGCACCGGACCGAAAAACAGAAAGCTGCACCCAAGTCCCGCAAGAAACGCCGAAGAAAGGTGAAGTGAACCGACCTTGATGACCCTGCCGTGGCGGTGGATAATCCGGTTGACCCGCGCTGGTTATGGCAACTAGATGAAAGGGGGGGACGCGATGGAAGGTATATCCAAGTCGTACCACTCCGACCTCGATGGTATCGAGGAGGCCTTGCAGTTCGCGGTCGCGGACATGAAGCCGCACCACATCGAGCTTTGGCACCTGAAGCAACTGTGCCTCACAGAGGTAATCCTAGGCCGGATCGCAGAGCGAATCAGCGAGCTTCAGATTGACGATTCCGAGAAAGAGCGGCTAAAGGCCAACATTCTGCTGATCGGCAAACTGGCACTTCCAGACTTCTTCAAAGGTATGGCCGCCAACCCTGTGCACCACAACTTCCAGACAGCCGAGAACATTCTTCGTATCCTTGCAGATTCCGGAACTCCACCGCCGGACGATTTCGAAACATATAACACGGCGGCAATCCTGGCTCTTCTCCACGATATTGGAAATGGGTATGTTCCGAAGGGCTTGAAAAAGGTGAAGAGCAGCGACATTGCTGATCGGCAGCGGGAACTCAAGGAAGAAGGCAAATCACCCGCGGAAATCTCCGAGGCGGTTAGGCCACTGATTGAAGAGGGCAAACGATACAGAAAGGCCCACATGATAGCAGGCGCGAGAGTCGCAACGGAGCTTCTCAAGGAGGCCAACAAGGAATACGCCGTCGTATCACCCGACGACGTGAGTCGCATCGCAAGTGTTATCGCAATACACGACAACCCATCAATTGTTGAATATGATTCGAAGGCAGGACAACCGTACGATCTTGGGCACCTTATCCCGATCCACGACGAGCTTGCCTACAGACTTCGGGAAGCGGACCGCCTATGGATGGTAAGCCAGGAAGGACTTGAGAAGGACCTTTTTGATGATCTTCGAAAAGGGAATACTCCCGACCCATTCAACAAACTCCGAGGCAACGTGAAACGCTTCAGGGATGAATACAAGTTGTACGAGAATGCTGTAGGCATTACGCGCCTGGATAGGGAAGGATTCCAGGACAAAACGCTTTTTCGAACGAAAGGCGGCTACAACTTGTGCAAAGAATACGTAGAGGTATGGATGAAACGCCTGGGGAATGAGTGCCTTCCAGGACTATTTCCCGCCGAATGATGCGAACGCGAGATTGTCGGGCGCGGCTACAATGGACCTGGTAGAAGATGGGATCCCGGTGTCCACCGGAGATGCGAAACCGAGGCTACCTGCCCATCCGGCACGAGAAACCATTCGCAAGGTCGTTGCGGCCGAATGGCAGATTCGGCCGGCTCCGCCAACCAGGGGTCACATGGATTCCTTAGGCAGCCTCCTCCACCGAGGTAGACTTCATGATGCGGATAAGGCTCACGACAGAGAGTTAATTGGGAGGCAATCCGCTCGTCTAGGTCACTCCTCGTAGGCGATGAATCGTAAATGAACTGTGTGCGATGTAAATCGGCCGTTCAGCCCGTCTGGAAATTCTGTACCCAATGCGGAGCACCACTCGCGGCGGGGCGATCGGGTGGTTCGACGGCAGGCACGAACGCCGCGGCGTCCCCGTCGGACCAACTCATTCTGCATCCAGGCGCGACACTGTTTGACGAGTTCGACGTAGAGGAAGAACTCGGACGTGGGGGCTTCGGTTCCGTGTTCCTCGTGCGGAACCGCCACACGGGGGAACAATACGCGGTAAAGGTCGCCCACGTTCAGGATGACAAGGGCCGCCGCAATGCTCAGATCGAGTTGCAGAATTGGATGAGTCTGCGGCGACATCCGCATTTGGTCACCTGCCGTTTTTTTCGCACTCACACGGATCGCGCCCGCGATGAAACGCTATTGATCTTTGCGGAATATGTCGACGGCGACTCGCTGGGCCAATGGATCGGCCAGAGCAGGCTGGACGGCGTTGCCGGTGTCCTCGACGTCGCGATCCAAACAGCGTGGGGACTGCACGCGGCCCACAGTCGTGGCCTGGTGCACCAGGATTTCAAGCCGGCAAACGTATTGATGACGCGGGAAGGTGTGGCCAAGGTAACCGACTTCGGGATTTCGCGATTGCGCGCTTTGACATCCCCGAATGAATCTTCCTCGACGGACGACGGCGTAGCGTTCGCGGGAAGCACAGCAGAGTACGCCTCGCCGGAGCAGGCGCGCAAAGGCGAGGTCCCGATTGACCACCGTTCTGACATCTGGAACTGGGGAGTCACCTTTTTTGAGATGCTCACTGGTTCTTGGCCAGCTCTTGTTGGCCCGCTTGCAGGCGAGGGTCTGGAAGACCACCTGCGCAGGCAAGCTGCCGGAGAGGAGTCCATTCGGCTCCCAGAGGAAATGGTGCCTATTCTGCACCGGTGTTTTCGCAAAAACCGCGAGGAGCGGTGGTCGAGCATGCACGAGGTCGCCGAAGAATTGCGGCGAGTATACCGACAGGTCTCCGGGAAACCCTATCAACGCACCCTTCCCGCGGAAGTGGACCGAGTTGATCTGCAAGATGCCAACCTGGATCTTGCCGTGAATGCGATTGTCCGCGATCACCGATCCCAGGACGGCGGGCAGTGGCTGGAGGAGGCCAATCGTCAATCGCCGAAGAAAGGCCAAGGGGTCCTCCCGCCATCCGGGGGTGGCCGAGGGAAAAGGATTGCCGAATTATTGGCATTCGACGAGGCAGCCCGAGTCTTCGAGCGGCTTAGCCTGTCCGGTCGCTCCGAATGCCGGGCGAGACTGGCGCACTTGTATCGCGACAAAGCCGGTTTGCATCGGGATATGGGCGATATTCCCGGCGCGCTCTCATTGTATGCTCGAGCAGCTTCGCTGTTCGAGCAGGCCATGTCGCATGACGCCGATGCCGACATCGAGGCTGCCGTGACTTTAGTCAGCGCGGGCAACCTGCTTCAGCGCCTGGGGCGGCACGAGGAATCGCATGCCTGCTTTCTCAAAGGTCATCAGTTCGTCAGCGGTGAAGACGAGCGCCCTCAGGCCCAGAAGTGCCTGGCATGTTGCTTTCAAGGGGGTGCGGCGAGTCTGCACGGCCAGGGAAAGTATGTGGACTCGCTCGAACTGCACCTTCTCGCCGTGGCTTGTTGGGAAAGGCTTGGCGAGGCAAGCCAGGCGGCAGATGTCACATCGTCGCATGCATTTGCTTTGAGCGACCTTGGGGAGACGTTACAACACCAGAACGACGCCGACAAGTCCGCGTACTGCTACCAGAAGGCCCTGACTTTGACGGACAGACTGTTCGAACGGGCCACGGGATTCCCGGATGCCGATGCCGCGCGTTTTTATTTGGGGCGGGGCCAATGGCAAGGCATCCTCGGCCAATACAAAGCTGCCATCGCTTCCTACGACCAGGCAATCGCCGTTTTGGAAAAGTCCGTTCACAAACAAGGGGGCGTCAGCCACGCCGGTGATTTGGCCAACACGTATAACTGCAAGGCCCTGATGGTGCGCGAGGTTTCAGGGGCCCGGCCGGCATTGGCGGAGTTTGAGCGGTCCATCTCGCTCCTGAAACGGCTAATCCGTGACGAGGGTCTCACGCACCTGCGCGATGCGTTGGGTTATACGCTAATGAACAAAGCGCTGACCCATAGACAGGAAGGCAAGAGCCGGCGATCACGCAAGGTGTTCGCCCAGGCAATCGAGGTCTTGGAGCCGCTTGTCGTGGAGGGCCGGTTTGATGTCGCACCGAATCTAGCCCGGGTGTATGGATACCTTGCGGGGGTAGATCATGGACTCGGCGACACCCGCGGGGCCGAACAACTTCTCAACAAGTCGATCGATTTGCTTGGGCAATTGATCGACAACCATGGCCATGTCGAATCCGCATCGAGGCTCGCGGAGACGATCCTCACCAAAGTGGCGCTGACGGACCGAAAGGACTTCCTCGACAAAGCAATCCGCGTACTCGAGCGCGTCGGGGACGTCTCTACGGATGTCGAGTTTCTCAATCAGTTAGGCCTGTGTCACCTCGTCCGCGGGCAGGATTTCCTCAATATGGGGCGCGAAAACGCTGCTATCAAGCACTTCGATCGGGCCATCGACGCATGGGAGAAGCACATCGCGCGCTGGGGCCAGTTCTATTATCACAGCCCTGTGTCTTTCGCGCGCGTGGTGCGGGCACAGGCCCGGTACCAACAGGGACACGTCGCGCGGGCTCGTCGTGAGGCGCACGAGGCCCTCGATGCGCTCCGCCGAGAACTCAGCGCCCCCAAAGATGAAATTCATCGCGAGAGCATTGAAAACTGGCTCGCACAGGCGGAGGCTGCCGCGGCAAACATGCACCTGTAGATGACAACGGTGTTGGGCGACGCCTGAAGAAGATGGCTCGTCCGTTTCTCATTCTCCCAGCCGTTCTCTTCGAGCGTTGATTTCGTCAAGATCAGATTGCAGATCTGCGCGCCCGTATTGATGGATCATTGTCTCCAAGAGAGTTGCCGTCTTCTGGTAGCATTCGATCGCCTCGTCGAACTTGTGGGACGATTCGAGGGCCAAGCCGTTGTTCATGCGACAGGCTATGAGATGATCGGCGTAGCCAAACTGCCGATTTTCAAAGACCAGTGTTTCAAGATACGCAACGGCGCGCCGATACAGCGCACTGGCTTCGAGCGCACGTCCGGCGTGCAGCAGCAACGTCGCTCGATTGGTTAACGAGCCGGCGAGCTCCGGTACCAGATCATGACGTCTCTTCTCCGAGATGAGTTGCTCGTAGATATCGATCGATCGATCGAGTAAATCGATCGCGTGCTCGGCCTGCCCCAATTTGAGGTGGGCGGCGCCGCAATTGGCATAGGCCCTCGCGAGGCCGCCCATCCGGTCGTCGCGGCCCTGCTTGAATACAAGTTCTTCGTAGATCGAAATCGCTCGATCATAGCTGCTTACTGCTTGATCCATGAGATCGAGTTCGACAGACGCATTGGCCTTGTTCACGAGTGAATCGGCTAGTTCACCGAGCAACCTCTTGTCACCTCGCTCGACAACCAATCGCTCGAAGCAGTCAATCGAGCTGTCACTCGCCTCGACTGCCTCCCTGTTTCGCCCCGCGCTCCGCAACGTTGCCGCCTGATTCAGGAAGGTACGCGCCAATCCCTCAACAATGTCGTTTCTGTCTGTCAACTTAACAAGTCTACGATATTCGTCGACGGTGTCTTGGTAGATTCGCAGCGCGATATCCAGTTCCCCAATCTGCTGGTAGGACAAGGCAACATCCATATAAGCCTGTGCCAGTTCGATTGGTATCTCCAAACCGGCAGCGTGGGCCTGCAGTTGTCCCAACAACTCGATGCCACGCCGGTGGTGGTTGATCGCCTCGTGCGCTTTGCCGAGGTTGTTCAGCGACAAGGCTCTATTGATTAAGGCTCTAGCAAGTTCGTATCGACAATCGGTCACGTCCTGTACGGCTGCCAATGGTTCATATATCTCGACGGCGCGACTGAACTGTTCGATCGCATCCTCTTCCCGTCCGAGATCGGCAAGAAGCTTGCCATGATTAAAGCACGCTGCCGCGAGACTCAAGAGAACGTCCGTTCTTCCTTCATGGTGCTTGCGTGCGGCGAGCAACGATGTGGATCGATGGTACGCACCGAGCGCACCCGAGAAATCGGTGGCTGCTTTGTGAAGAGCCGCCTTTGCGTGATAAGCTTCGGCCAATGGCATGGCCAGATCATCGCGTCCAGTTCCGAGTAGACGTTCGTAGATTGCGGTCGTTTCCTCCAATGCAGCGATATCCGCAATGAGCCTTGCACGGGGTGTGCCGACCCTGTGTGGCAGACGTGCTGAGGCATCCTCGATCGACTGGTTGTCAGCTCGCAGCGCCGCGGTTAACAGCCGTGTCGCGTCGCACTCTTCCACGGCCACCATGGTCGCATCTGTCTGCCGTTCCGTACTCGGGCATTTTCGTACATAAGGGGCTTCAAGCTCCTGCTGGTAAATGCGGCCAACTTCGTCCGCTACTTCGCCCATCGATTCCCAGCGTTTTTCGGGTCGACGTTCGAAGCATCTGTCCAGCAGCCTGACGAAACTGGCGGGCATGGGAACAATTGTTGAATCCCGCGTCGGGTGTTTTGCGAAGTCCTCGAGCGCAGCGCCTGCCACGCGCCCATCGCACCAGGTGACCTCCCCGACGAACATCCAGAGCATTGTCAGTCCCCAACTCCAGACATCGGTTGCCGGTGTCAATCGCTGACCGTCTGCCTGTTCCGGCGAGCAGAATGCCGACGTATACCCACGCCATGTCACTCGATCACTTCTGGACGAAGAAGACGGTTCAGCAACCCAACTGCGCGGCAGCCGTGCGAGCCCAAAGTCGGTGACCTTGACTACTCTTTGTTCGCTTACGAGATAGTTACCTGGCTTGACGTCCTGATGGACCACACCGTGTCGGTGAGCCACCGCGAGCCCCCATGCTGCCTGCACCGCAATATCGAGCAGCATTTGGAGGCTTTTGGAGTGTTGCGCCGCAAGCCAACGATCCAGAGATGCGCCCTTGACGTACTCCGAGAAGATGACGAGATCGTCCCCGACCGATCGGAAAAAGCGAAAGGCCGCAATATGCGGGTGCTCGGGCAGGCTGACCCACGTCTGAAGTTCCGAGAGTAGAGCGATGCGTTCGGCACGACGGCGTACTTTGGCCTTCTTGACCGCGAACTGCTGCCCGGTCAAATCACTTTCCACCAAATAGACACAGCCCATGCCGCCCTCGCCAAGTTGACGCACCACGACATAGTCGTCCAATATCGTTTGGCCATCGAGCCATTCCGGTTCGGATACTTGCTCTCTCAGATTCGTCACCTCTATGCCTATTGCGGTTGGAGTCGAAGCGAACCAGCAGTCTCGCACAAGTCCCAACCGGCCCGGCCACGCGGCCGGGCCAGAATGGAGCATCCGATCGAACCGATACCTACGCTCAAATCTCGCTATCTAGGCACAGCATTAGGTTCGTCATTTGTCTCCGAGTCTGTCGCCGATTTATCGGCGCCGGTTTGTTGGGTCTGTGTAGAGTTCTACCTCGTTCCGATATTCCCAGTCGTACGGCGCGTACTGCAACGCCTTTTTGAAGTCAGAGACCATTCCGCGCCGATCCCCTAGTTCGACGCGCAGGCGGCCCCGAATGTAGTAGGCGTTATACGAGTCCGGAACGCACTTGAGCGCCTTGCTGGCTTCCTTGATGGCGTCATTCACACGCCCCGAATTTGCCAGAGATATCGCATTTTCCAGGTGTCTTTCCTCCTCGTCCAGGGCGTCGACCTCTGCCATCATCTTCGCATATTCCTTGGTGACGAGCATTTCTCGTTGGGTGCCACACGAACAGGTCAACGTTAGCGAAGTCGCTTCCGCACCGATGCTTTTGCCTTGCGAAGCCGCGATGCAGTCCGAACAAGAAATGCTGCCACACGACGGGCATTGAAAGGGTATCGACATCCCCTGGATCATCAGCAAGACCTTCATCTCGTTGGCCTTTGCCCCGGCCAAAGGGAACGATCGACCACAGTCCTGACATGTGGCGGTCCTTTTCGGACCTCCCTGACGACGCGATGCTGTAGGTTCACTGCTTCCGTTCGGAGCCGATTCGGGCTCGGCATGCCGGGTTGCCTCGGCTGAAAGCGGTGTCGCCCGGGTCGCTTCTGCTGCGTGCGGCTGTTCCACCTCGCGATCGTATCGCAATTCTTCCAGAAGGAGTCGGGCCTCCGCCGCTACCCTGCCAGACTTGTCCTTCGAGGCGACCTGGAGCAGATCCACGACACCGGCAGTACCAAGCAGCCCCAACTGCTGAACAGTCTGCAGTCGCTCGGTCGAATCCGAAAGAGTGAGTCGTTCGCGGCACTCCGCGAGGAATTCTTTGTATTGCCGGCAACTCTCCCACTGGGCGTCCAACCGGCAGAGCGCCTTCTCCGCAGCCTTGCGGACGTTCTTTTCGGAATCGACACGCGCCGAAAGCAGGGGCTTGATTGCCCGGCGGTCGCCGAGATTCCCGAGGATCAAGGCCGCTCGCCGACGCAACGCCGAGCTATCGTCATCGAAGAGCACGACGACGGCGTCGATCGCAACACTCCCCATCGACTCGACTTCTTTCCATTCCCCGTCGGCAATGTAACAGCAGATCTCTTCCTGAGTCGATTCAGGCGCCCAGCCAAGTCTCCTTAGGGAACCGACCGCCGCACAGCGTACTCTGTGTGATGGATCGCCGAGAACCTCTCTGAGCGAATCGACGGACTTCGTGTCGCCCACCTCTCCCAGGGCATCGGCTGAGTACTCTCGCACCTCGGCAATCTCGTCATCTAGCCAACTGACCAAAGAGTCCACACCCGCATGGTCGCCGATTCGAGCAAGCGCAAGGGCCGCCATGCACCGGCATGTTGGCTCATAGTGCGACAAGCAGCGGCGGAGTCTCTCAGCAGCGCTGCGATCTCCAATCTTCCCCAATGCATCGGCCGCATTGACGCGGACCGCCGAATCGCTGCTGTCCAGTGCTTCCAGCAGCTTCGGCACGGCGGCCTTCTTTCGATTCCTGGTAAGCCAAAATGAGGTATTGCCGTCGATCGCGCCCTTCGCACCGTGCTGGATTTTCCAGTTCGAGCTGCATAGGGATTCAAGCAGAATCAGATCGGCTTTCGCACCGCCGATGGTTGCGATGGCGTTCAGAACGATAGCCTCCAGGCATTCCAGGGCTTCTAAGCCGCCAAAGTACGAAAACTCGTAGACGTCGATGTCGAGCCGTTTATCGTCAGTCAACATTTGAGCCAATGGTCCAACGGCTCGCCTGTCACCTATTCGGGCCAATCCTTCGGCCGCCCATTTCCTGATCGCGGACGACTCGTCATGTAGTGCGCGGATGAGCGCTCGAACGGCCCTTCGACTGCCCGAGGCTCCCAGTTTCTGAACGGCATCCTGCCGAACAGGCCAGACCTTCGATCGAAGTTTCCATTTCCACCACCACAGCATCGGTAACGCCCCCCCTGTGTTCGAAACCCACGTCGATGACGTTGGCCAGGCAAAAATGCCAGACTCACCTCCCGTCTCTCCAATCTACTCTGCTACATCCCATTTCTCATTGCATTAGGAATCCAGTGAGCCCCAGGACTGTGCCCAGCAGGACAAGGAGGGAGAGCAGACATCCTCCTCTCTGTGGCTCCAGTCCATTCAGCAGCAACGGGTTCTCTCTGAGTTCCCTTTCGCGCTCCGACGCCGCCTGCCTCTTGTAGGCTCGCTTGAGTTGCTTGCGGCGCTCCTTGTCCGGCCTCTCCGACACCGCATACGATTCGGAAGAGTAGACACTCTCGGAATCGTCTTCCATGAATTCGGCTGAATCGCTCGAACTCGTGGGCGACGTGGCTGTATCCATCTCCCACCCGCAGGTCCAGCATCGAGGTTTCCCTTCCCATTTCCTCAGCGGACCATGTCCGTTCGGACATTCTCTGGGCCTCGCACCCGACGAGTCTGGCTCGATCCCATCATACGTACCATCGGCAGGGCTCGATGTGCTCGCTTCCGGCTCCCACCCACATGTCCAGCAATGGGGTTTCCCGCGCCAATCCCTCAATGGACCATGCCCGTTTGGGCACTCCCTAGCTTGGTCCCAGCCAGCGCCCGGGCCAGAACCCCTTTCGGAGCCTTCTGCCTTCAGTTCGCCCAATGCTTGGACCAAATTGTCTCTCTTTTTGGCATAGTCTGCATCCGCCTCATTGCTGATCCTGGCGCCCGCTTCTGGCAGTTCGACGTCATCGCCAATATCCGCCGTTACGATGCGCATCGTCTGGCGAACGATGTCCATCACAGGATGACGGTCACCAAGTTCTTCGAGCACATTAGCGAGTCGGCCCCCGAGTTCCTGAAGTTCCTGAACAGGCAGCGGGCTTCGCGTCATTTCCAGCATCACGCCTACAAAGGCCCTGGCCAGAATCACCGTTTCCTCGTCCACCGCATCGTGCGTCTCGCGACTCTCCAGATCATCAAGCATCTGTTCAAGTGCCGCGACCTTTCGCTCCCGAAATTTGCTCATCGGTTCAAACGGCACCAAACCTTCACAGCCGGGGCAGGGAATGGCGAAGCTGTCGATGATGTAGGTGTGATCCGCATCCTGGCCAAACCCCTGGAACATGGCCATCGTATGGCCTGCCATGAGTTGGTCTTGGGTCTGTGAGAACCTCTCGTCGCAGTGCGGGCAAGTGAGTTCCCAGTGCTCGACCAGCTTGTCTGATCGACTGTCAAAGACAGACTGTAGCGAATCCGCCAGCCCCTGAGCATTCCACCGCTCGGCTTCGCGATCCGCTCCGGCAGTGGCAGCGGCGTCCGGTATTGCAGGCCGCGTCGCTTCTGCAGCGTCGGCTGCAGAGATACCCTCACGTACCCGTTTCCCGCAACTCCAGCAAAACACATCGTCAAACTTGACTTGCTCACCACACGTGGGACAGAACGCCATGTGAATGTCTCCTGCTACGCTGTGGGAACCCCAAAGATGCGATCGTCCGCCTTTGGGGCGGGTTGTTTCTTCTGGTGCGCCGAATTGAAGCGGCCGGATGGTGAATACTCTGGCGAGGCATCCAAGTATTCCACTCGTAAGTCGTTGCGAATGATGCGCTGCCCGTAAGACCCCGAGACTGCAAGCCGTTGCGCCGCGATGCGCCATTATGTATCAAATGAGGCGAGGAGATCAAGTTTTTCCGGATTTGGAATGCGCTCTCTCGAAACGAAGCCTAGCGTTAGTGGAACTGATTACGGCTGTGGATTGCGCCACTCCATTCGTCCTCGAACTACAGCACGCGCGACAACGCGTCGCGGAACTCGCCTGCCGTCTGATACCGCTTCTCCGCGTCGTCCTCCAGAGCACGGTCGAACACCGTCGCCACCTGAGGCGGAATTGAAAGGTCTCGCTGTCTAAGGGGAACAACCGGCTTGTTGGCGACATCTTCAACCACTGGATGTGCGCCGAACTCGCGTGCGTATTGTTGCGTCAGCAGATAGTAGAACGTGGCCGCCAACGACCAGACATCGCTGACAGGGTTGACGTACTTGAAGTTGACCAATTGTTCCCTCGGCATAAACGCCATGGTTCCGCCTCGGTCCCCTGTCCTGGTGATCGCCATTCCGCTGAGACCTGCTCCCTGAAACTTTCGCGCCAGTCCGAAATCGGTTACCTTCGCGATGAAGCTGCCCAGGGTGCCCGATAGAAGGATGTTTCCCGGTTTCAAATCACGATGGACATAGTCCTGCTCGTGGGCGTAGGCCATCGCGTCCATGACTTGCAGCATATACGGAATGGCCTCATCCAACAGAAACGGTCGCCGCTTGCTCTTCATCGCGTCCAGCAGGCTGCCGCCCTGGCAGTACTCCATGACGAAATAGAACGTCGCCCCCAACGAACCGTGGTCCAGCAGCGCAGTAATGTGTGGATGCCGGAATTCACACATCACTTCGATTTCTCGTTGGAAGCGCGCACGGGCTCTTTCATCAACCGCGATCTTGGCCAACATCGTTTTCACCGCCAGCGCCTTTCCATCCGCGTCGCGCGCCAAGTAGACGACTCCTTGACCTCCGCGGGACAACTCCCGTTCGATGTGCAGCCCCGGCACTTCGGGAGCGTCCGATGCCGACGAATCATCCATGCGGCCGTTGAACTGTCGCTCGATCGCACGCTTCGCTCGACGCTCTCTCTCGCTACGGCAAGTGCGGCAGACGTAATCACCACGCCTTCCAGCCGCCTCGTCAGTAACATCCCGCCCGCAAACGCCGCATTCGACTGGAGCGGGCAGGGAGTCGTTGTCACTATTCAGTCTCTCGGCGACGCATCTTGGACACAGATGTCCCCGCAAGCTGTCGGCAATCTCGCGCCCGCAGTCATCGTTGGCGCAGACAGCCGAAATTCGAACGGCGATCTCTGTCCCGTCGCCGATACGGATGACGTCTCCGTCGCGAAGATCGACTTCGGGGTGCTGAACTCGTTGGCCTTCTTCGGGCGTCTGATCGGGTTGGCGCCCGCCCGTTGGCAAATCGTTGACATACGTCCGGTGCAGGCTGCCGAAATCTCGGATTCGGGCCTCCGGAGGATTCACCTCCAGGATGAAGTGCCTTCGCGAAATCCTGTCATCCTTGTTGCCTTCGTCGTCCGAAAAGCGGCCACCGCAGTCGTACGCCCGCCCGAAAACCGCGTGATCGTATTCCCGGTATTCCCACTTCCTGCCCCTGTCGGCAGAACAGCCGCTCACTACCTCAAGAAGGACCATACCAGGCATCGCTACAACTCTTCGGTCTTGAACTCGACACAGCCCGCGCTGACGCCAACCAGCACATGGCTACCGGGCTTCACAATCCGCTTGACGAGCGCGTCGCCGAGAGCATCCTCGACGAGACGTTGTACCGTACGTTTCAGTTCACGGGCCCCAAACTCCGGGCGATATCCCCGCGTTATGAGCAGATCCTCCACAGGCGAGTCGAAGCTCAGCTCGATCGATTGGGTCGCCCGAACTCCCTGGCGCAGTTCGTCGAGAAGCTTCTGGACGATCAAACGCAATGCACCCTTGTCGAAGGGGTAGAAATAGACGATTTCATCCAGGCGATTGACAAGTTCCACGCGCAGCCCTGCCGAAATCGCTTCGTCGATTCGGCTGCGGCACTCATCCGGCGGGACTTGCGAGTCCTTCGCTTCGGAGACGCCCGGCATGAACCCAAGGGGCCCCCGGTGGCTCGCGCCAAGCTGTGCGTCGCTGCCGAGATTGGACGTCAGGATGACGATCGCTTCTTGGAAGGAAGCACGGCGGCCGCGCGAATCCGTCAATACGCCCTCGTCAAGGATCTGAAGTAACACATCAAGCACGATTGGATGAGCCTTTTCGATCTCGTCCAGCAGCACAACACGGTGGGAATGTACAAGCATTGGGTCGACAAGCTGCGCCTTGTCTTCATAGCCGACGTATCCAGGCGAAGCACCAAGCAGCCGGTTCTTGGAAGTCGGATCGGAGTACTCGGACATATCCAGACGCAGCAACCGATTCTCGTCGCCAAATACGAATTCGTTCAGCGCCTTCGCCAGTTCCGTCTTGCCCGTGCCGCTGCCGCCGACGAACAGCAGCGAACCTGTTGGCCCCCTTCGGTCCTTGCCCAATCCCAGGCGCGCGCGACGGATCACTCTGCAGACTTTGCCGATCGCTTCGCTTTGGCCAATCACGCGCTGTGCGAGCTGGCCTTCCATCTCGCCCAGCCGTCCGCTCTCTTCTTCAAGCAACAGCGGCAGTGGAATTCCGTATCGCTTCGCAACGGCCTCGGCAACCTCCCGGCGGTCAATATCGCTCGTGCCCGGGGCCACGGAATCGGTGGTTGTCGTGACCACCGCAGTGGCGCAAACGTGTTCCAGTACGTCGATGGCCTTGTCGGGCAAGTGCCCGGGTACATGTCGAATCGCCAAATCCACGGCGGCCAACACGGCGTCTTCTGAGATTTGGACGAAGTAATGTCGTTCCAAGTGCGACGTTCGTCCCGCCAGAATGGCAACGCATTCGTCGCGCGATGGTTCCTCAATGCGGACGATCGGAAAACGGCGGCACAAGGCCTCGTCCTTTCCAATGTACCGTTGGTATTCCGTCCAAGTCGTTGCCCCGATCACGCGAATGTCCCCTCGTGCCAGGGCGGGTTTGAGAATGTTTGCCGCATCGCTCGCCCCCGATCCGCCGGCTCCCATGACCGTGTGAATCTCGTCGATAAACAGAATAGTATTCCCGCCGGAGGCTTCCTCCAGCAGCGCATGCAGTCGTTCTTCGAAGTCGCCCCGATAGCGCGAGCCGGCCACCAGGGCGGACATGACCACCTCGACAATGTGCGCATTTTCCAAGCCAGGATAGGGTTTGGGACCTGCCAGACGTTGCGCCAAGCCTTCCACAATCTGCGTCTTGCCCACGCCGGCCTCACCCACCAGAACGGGATTTGGCTTCTCCGAGTGGCGGAGTAGACGGGCAACCTCTTTGATGTCGTCTGCGCGCCCAATTACGGGTCGAAGTTGTCCCATGGCCGCCAGCCGCGTCAGATCGCGGCCATAACGAGCCAGCCATGGTGTTGCTGCGTCTTCCTCCGCGAATGGCCCCCTCACATCGTCACCGACTTGCGGAGCAGCAAGGGCGGAATGAGCCGCCGCAAGTAGTCTGTCCTTGTCAACCAGGTCCCCAACGTCGATGCAGTCGAGTTCGCGAGCGCTGAGTAACGCGCAAAGCAAATGGATCGGTCGAACCTGTTCGGCCGCGTGTTGGATGGCCAGCGATTCGGCCGCCGAGCACACTCGTCGCGACGCACTGCTGCGCGTTAGATGAGCCACCTGGTCTACTTGAAAACGAACGCCCAGTTGCCTGCGTATCGAGCGCCGCAGCAACGTTGTATCAATTTCGGCACCGTCGAACGCGGTTCGCAACTGGGAGATCTCGGCCTCGACTGTGGAACGTGCCTGTCCAGTACGGATGAATTGCGTTAGCGGGACCTCCGTCAGCTTTGTCAACGCCATCAGCAGATGCGTCGGCTCGATCCGATCGCTTCCCACGGCTTGCGCTTCGAACTGCGCAATCGTCCAACCGAAGTTCAACCCCTCCGAATAGGCCGGCATAGATTCGGTCCTGGGGAGTCATCGCCGAACCGGAACTCGTGGCCGCAGCGAGAGAGGCTCAAAGCGTCGCCCCAGTTGGACGTTAGCCAACAGCCGGTCATCCCGCCGCGACACGGCCCGAGAAAGAACACAACGCCATGTATGATGATACCAGGACGCATCCTATTGCACGACCCACCCTTGGGCACCCAGAAGGCGATCAGCAGAGAACGACCAGTCGCCCAAATGGCGGACTGCAGGGAACGAACTGCGAGACGAGGTATCGCGGACGATGGCCACACAGCGCTGGGAGCCGAAGTGATGCCCGATTTTTCTTGCCAAGGCAATGTTGTGGATGTACACTACGCATCGAAATCGACGCTCACTCTCCTCTGGCGACAGGCGTGAGCGAAAAGTGGCGCAACGTCGAGCCAGATGGCCGTCTGTTAAGTGGCCGCGACATCCAAGCTCGGAGGTAAAGAACTGCCCAGGAACCAGTTCCCGACTGCCACAATCGTGTGGCTGGAACCGGCGCTCGCCGAGCACCGACTCACGGGTTTGCTGCGTGAAACCCCAACTACCCAGTTGCTGAAGTTGTTCCCAAGGTGTTCCCAAACGATTTGAAATCCTGATCGGAAGTGGAGAAGCAAGTCATCATGACAAGATGCCCATACTGTAAGGCGGAAGTTGCCCCTAATGCTCGAGTCTGCAAGTGCGGGACCCCGCTGGGGGAAGGACGTGCAAACGACATCCCCAACCTTGAGATCACTATTCAGGAATCAGACGTGATCCACGGGGTCGACCAGCCGGGACGCACAAGACGCGAGGCCGAACCGTCTGCCGACACCGAGACATACCGGCCACGCAACCGACCCCCGGTGGCGACGCTTTGTATCTTGAACGATGGCAGTGCCGGTGCGGGCGAGGTCGCGTGGTTGCGCGGCGACAGAGTGGAGATTGGCCGCAGGGAAGGCGATGTCTGCATTCCCCATGACGGCGGAATTTCGACTCCGCACGCGGAGATCGTTCGGCAATACGGGGAAGCTGGCTATTGCTGGGACCTTAAGGATACGAACAGCCGCAACGGCATCTTTCTTCGCGTCGACACAACGGCGATCAGGGACGGACAGTTCATCCTGATCGGGCATCATCTCTTGCGTTTTGATCGCTCGATCAGTCTGGCCACGCAGGTTGCCGCAGACGTGACCGAGGACTTTGGCGCACCGGATGAAGACGAAGAAACGGGGCAGCCGCCCGAGTTGGCTATTGTGAGGAGGAAAGGCGGCGAAGGGCAGCGGTTTCCGCTGGATCCAAATGGGGTCTGGGTCGGACGGGATGAAACGGCCTGTACCATCGTCCTGTCGGACCACGCGGTAGATTCGCGTCACGCCAGACTCTATGAAGGCGAGAACCATATCTGGCACATCGAAGACCTCGCGTCGACGAATGGTGTATGGATCCGAGTGTCCGAGGTGACGCTGCGTGATGGATCCGAGTTCCAACTGGGCGAACAACGGTTTCTCTTCAGGATTCTCTAGCCATGAGACTCGTCCTACACATCCGACTGTCGCCAGATTCCGAGACGCGTCAGGTGTTCCACGACTCGCCGGTTCTTGTCGGCCGCGGTGCCGAGTGCAACCTTGCCTTTACCGAGGGTGAGATCAGCCAGCGGATTTCCGAACGCCACGCCGAGTTCAGCTTGCGTCCAGACGGACTATTTGTCCGCGACTTGAACTCGACGAATGGAGTCTACGTTAACGACGAAGAGGTCGGCGAATGTCGTCTTGAAGTCGGCGATTGCGTTGGGCTCGGGCGCAGAGGCCCGAGACTCGAAGTGCTCGAGTTTGGCCTGCCGCAAGCGGAAGAGAGCGCACCCCAGCGTCGACCGCTTGAGTATGCGGCGCCGCAACAGCCTCGGGACGATGTCCAGATGCCCGACCGGCCTGTTCTGGCAGAGGTTCACGACGAGGCCGGGGCGCCGGAACGAGCACTTTCGGTTCCCGAGAATCGACAGTTGGCCGTCTCAGCTCCAGCGGCGCACGAGTCGGGCCAGTTGGGGACAACGCGTCGGATGCTGCACAGCGCAATCGGACAGAACCGGAAGATGTGGACCAAGGCGGCATTTGTCGCCGGAGGCGTGGTTGTTCTGATGCTGGTTCTGGGGGTCGTTTGGGTCACTTCGCGACCGACGAAGCCGGAAAAAACGGTCTATCCCCGCTTGCTCCGTTCTACCGTCTTGATCGCGGACTCGTGGGGTAACCCTCGCGGCACGGGCGCGCTGGTTGACGAGGACCGCCAGTTGGTGATCACGAACTACCACGTCGTAGCAGAATATGATGAACAGCGAACCCTCGTGGGAGAGATTGACGAAGTCCTGATATTCTGGCCCAAGTATTACGAGGGCAAGCTGGTCACTGACAAAAGAGATTACGAGCCGGCCTTCGCCGATCTTAGTGGAATTCGTGGGAGGGTGCTGTGTAGCGACCCGAGGCGCGACTTGGCTGTCATCGAAGTGGAGGAGCTATGGGAGGACGCGCGAGCTTTGAAGATCGCCGACCAGCAGGCCAAGCCGGGGCAACGCGTTCATTCCGTCGGGAATCCGGCAACCAGCGGCGCCGTGTGGGTCTATTCCGCTGGCACCGTTCGCGCCGCTTACCATCATAAATGGCGAGCTGAGGGACTGGATTTCGAATCGGACGTGGTCGAGACGGAGTCGCTCCTCAATCCCGGGGACAGCGGCGGGCCACTTGTGAATGATGCTGGAGAACTCTTGGGCGTCGCTCATGGCAGCATGCATTCGCTGGGCGGTCGGCTGGGGAGCTTCTTCATCGATGCTGGCGAAGTGCGCTGGATCTTGTCGGTCAGAACGTAGGCGAAGCGTTGGATGCAAGTTAAAACCGGAGGATAAGAGTAATGGCTAGGCGATCATCTTCCCTTGACGACTCCTGGGCGGGGCCCGCCGCGACCGTTCATGCAATCCTCGGCGCATTGCTTGGTGTCGGCGTGCTGCTCGCCGTTTGGGGCATTGCTTTCGTTCTCACCAAGCCTTCTGGCTCGACTTTCTGGTACGACCGGATCACAGGATCGTTGGTCATCAACCTTTTTTCCTTCGCCGCGTTTGCAGCCGCGGGAATGATGCTTTGCTCGCGGCGTGCATGGATCCGATCCCAACAGAAGGCGTTCGAACTCGACCTGATCAGCGGCGATGACGAACGGCTCGTTTTGCCCGACGATGCGTTGCGATGTCGGCGCCGCGTGAACGATTTGGACGCTTCCAGCCGCAATTCGGTGCTGGTCCGTATTCTTGCTGCGGCGCTGCAGCGAGCCCGAGCCAACTGGTCGGCCGAGGAAGTCTCGGCGGCGGTGCAGAGCCAGACGAGTCTGATGCAGGATCGGATCGACGCGCAATACGCCACCATTCGCTACTTGGCCTGGGCCATCCCGCCGATCGGCTTCATCGGCACGGTCCTGGGAATCGGGCGAGCGATGGGAGCACTGAAGACGACAACGGCGGAAGGCGGCCCGGATCCCACGGAAATCGCCGCCGGACACCTGCACACGGCCTTTGACACGACGTTCGTTGCCCTGGTGCTGAGCGTGATCCTGATGTTCTTCTTCTATCGGATTCAAGCCCGTGACGAAATGCTGATTGTACGTGCTGCTGACTGGTGTATGCAGCGGCTTGTCTATCGCATGCACATTCCGAAGGAGGAGCAGCCGTGAGGCGTGGCCGCTCGAATCTGGAATTATTCGGGGTGTCCTTCCTCGATATCCTATCCTGCACGCTGGGTGGAGTGTTGCTGCTGCTGCTGATCGTCATGCAGCGCAAAGCCGAGGAAAGCCAGGCCGCCAGAGCGCATGTGATCGACTTGCAGGACAAGATCGGGATCCTGCTCGAAGAGGCGAGTAGCGGGCGGGCGCAACTGGCCGCCATCCAAACGGAACTGGGCAAAGCGAACGCCGGCATCGAAAAGCTTACCGGCGAAAAGGAAGCCCTGGAGGAGAAGGCGGCGGAAGACCACAGGCAGTTGGCCTTGATCAATGCGAGATACGAGGCAATCGCCAAAGGAGACGCGGCGAAGGCCGGAGAAATCGAGAAACTCGCAAACGACAAGGAGAAGTTGCTAGACGAGGGTGCGAAAGTAACGGAACAGCTAGCGAGGATCATCAGCGTGCTGGAGCAGAAGCAGGGCGAGGTAAAGCAGCTTCGCAACGACAAGGCCCGGCTCGAGGAACGCCAAACTGTCGTCGCCACGCTGATCGGTCTGAAAGGCGAGTTGCGAAACGTGATCTTCATCTTTGATCGGTCCGACAGCATGAAGGAGCGGGATTTCAAGAGGTATTACGCCCTGCTGAAGAACTGGATTCTTCATCTGAAGATCGAGAGCTTCGAAGTGATCATGTTTAACGACCAGACAGAGACGTGTTTCCAGCAACTCCAACCAGTCGATCCGGCGCTGCACGGCGCCCAGGATCCCAATCGCAGGGAGGCAGCCGATTGGGTCGACGAGCACCAGCCGGGAGGAAAAACCGATACGCTGGGCGCGTTCAAGCTGGCGTTTCAGGATTATCCCGATGCCGATACGATCGTCTTCCTAAGCGACGGACGGCCGAACTATGGAGGTCAGACCGATCAGCAAGTATTGGATGAACTGGCCAAAATGAACCTGGATCCCAATACCGGAAAACGGAAGGTGGTGATCAATACAGTTGCCATGGGGAACTACTTCGCGGAGGAGTGGGGAACGTTTCTTCAGAACATTGCGGAGCAACACGACGGCGTCTTTATTGGCCGTTGAGTGAATTCGTCGGAGAAAACACATGAGACGACGAACCTCCGGTGTCGAACTGTTCGGCGTATCGTTTCTCGATGTGTTGTCATGTGCCCTCGGCGGCGTTCTGCTGCTGTTGGTGATCGTCATGGAGCAGCGGAAGGAGGAGGCCAGGGCGGCCGAGGGTCGCCTCGAGTCACTGAACAACCAGGTCTCTGTGCTGATCGGCTTGCAGGGAGAAATGAAGAACGTGGTTTTCATCTTTGATCGGTCCGACAGCATGAAGGGACGAGATTTCGAAGAGTACTACGCCCTGCTGAAGGACTGGATTCTTCATCTGAAAATCGAGAGCTTCGAAGTGATCATGTTCAACCACGAGATGGAGACTTGCTTTCGACAGCTCAAGGCGGTCGATCCGAGGCTGTACGGCGCCCAGGATCCCAATCGCAAGAAGGCAGCCGATTGGGTCGACGGGCACCAGCCAGGTGGAGGTACCAACACGTTGGGCGCGTTCAAGCTGGCCTTCCAGAACTATCCCGATGCCGACACCATGATCTTCCTGAGCGATGGGCGGCCAAGTTTTGACAATCAGACCGAACAGGACGTATTAGACGAACTGGCTCAAATGAACTGGGATCCCGATACCGGAAAGCGGAAAGTCGTGATCAACGCGGTTGCCATGGGGAACTACTTCGCGGAGGAGTGGGGAACGTTTCTTCGGAACATTGCGGAGCAACACGACGGCGTATTCATCGGCCGCTGATGTCCGTCCACGCTCAGGATATCGAGATAGACGCAGGGAAGCCTGTTACTGCGAGACTGAAAGCGTTCTTCGATTTCAAGGAGACAAAGGCATGCCAAGTTCCGCCGCTGATTTTCCCGAGTTGCTGGCAAGGTTCCAGGAAGATGCTGCCAAGGCTGGACTTCCGGCCCAAGAGCTAGAAATGGTGAACGCGATGTTCGATCTCGCGAGGACCGTTTGGGAGGAGTTGGAGCGGGGGGAAGTCGTCGATCGAAACGGACAAGTGATCCCGCCGTTGAGCCGTGGTGAATGTGCGTCCATGCTGGAGTTTTTGATGCAATGCGGGCTTCAGGCCGGTGGTGACGATCCGGTCCGCATCGAACTTGATCTCGGCGACGATTCGCGAAAACCCGTCATTGCTTTCCTCGTGGCGATGCCTCTAGTACAACAAGACAGTCGTCCTATCTTCTATCTGGCGACGCAACAGGCGGCACTCGACCAAGCCAGAGCGTTCTGGGATAGCTTGGAGCGGTACGACGGATACGAATGTACGTTTTCCACGTGGGATGGCGTCGACAGGAAACGTCTGCGACGTTCCTGGATTCTCGGCGATCTGGATTGGAGCCATACGCCCGATGCCGCAACTGAACAGGCCGTCGAAAAAGCCATTAGGAAACTGAGGAAGAGCGAAAAGGCAAACATCGTGCTTCTCAAAGGCGGCGGAACGTCGGGGCTCTTCAGTCCTGGAAGCTCGTCGGATAGTCGAGGGGCTTCTAGACGAGACTCCGGCGGTTGTATGCTCGCCGCACTCACGCTGGCAACGGTCGCAGTGGCATGCGCATGTGCCGTTCTCTGACCTCGGAGAGAGATTGTGGGTCGCGAAACTGATTTGGGGGCGGAACCGATGAGTAGCCAAGCATACAACAGCGGCGTACTTGTAGCACTGGTAACCGCATTGTTGGTCGGCGGCACGGAGCAGGTGGTCGCTCAGGGCACGTTGACTTCTGAGAAGTTCAAAATCATTGCCACGGAAAATGCGGAGAAACTGGAGGATTACGCCAACTACACGGACAAATCGATCGCCTATTTTGACAAGGAGTCGAAGCGACTCGATGAAGAGTTGAACGGCTTCGAGTGGGACGATCCGAGGCGGGATGGGTACGATTCGCGTGTCAGCAAGTACGAGAAGAAACGAGCGAAATTCTGCGCGGACCGCGCCAAACAGGATCTAGCCAACATTCGCTATCGAGAGTTGTGGGCAGAGAGCAAAATAGTGCTCGAACGGAATCCTGCGCACAAGGCGCTCAAGGAGTACCAGACCCTGAGTCGATTGGTCCTGGAATCGGACGGCGTCCTGCAACGGTACGATGCCTGGGATCGGACGGCGAAGAGACCGGGGCCTGTCGAGCGGCCGAAGGTCGGAACGCCTCCACAGACTGGGCAAGGGGCGCCAATCCTCGGCGTGGAGTATGAAGACCTGCCGTTCCGAGTGACGGTCGGTGCCGAGAACACAATTGCCGCGCGATTCGTCAACAACACGGGCCATCTCGTCTTGGTCGAAGTCCAGTTGATCAAGTTGAGCACCAACGTGAGCATAAGCCCTACGGGCAAACGGAGGTTCTGGAGCAATCCTCGCGCCAAGAGCCGGCCGCTGAGCTGGAAGGTCACTGTCTTGCGTGAAGGCGAGCACGAGATCCAGATGAACCGTCAGGTCATCGCCTATAGAGAAAGCATAGGCCCCGGAAGGCAAACCGGGGACACAGACAATAAGAGTTCATTTCGTGTGGAGCGCGGCCAACTCACGTTTGATGCCGAAGGCCAAGAGGGTGGAACCTATCACAGCCGAAGACCGCACGTGCCGGGGAGCCCTGGTAAAGCAACCCAGTCCGGAGTGACGATTGGCCGCGGCTTCGACTTGGGGCAATGGTCGCGCGAGCATATCATCCGCTGGCTGGTTGCTGCTGGTTTGAGCGCTGAAGTGGCGAAAAAGTACGCCGCGGCGGCCGGGCTGCGAGGCGAAGATGCTCGCAGCTATCTTGCCAAGAACAAAGATGACCTGCCCGAGATAACGGCATTGCAGCAAAAGAGGCTATTCCAACTCACGTTCGCCTACATGGAGCAGGACGTGAGACGCATCAGCGATCGGAAAGACGTTGTGGATGCCTACGGCGGGAAGGTCCAATGGGATAGTCTTCACCCAGCCATCCATGCAGTGCTCGTCGATCTGCGTTTTCGTGGTGACTACAGTCCGGCAACGCGCCCTCACGTCCAGAGGCACGTCGTTCGGAACGACCTGAAGGGATTCTCGGAGGCCCTGTCGGACGGCAAGTTCTGGTATGGACAGAATGTTCCAGCCGATCGGTTCGGACGACGTGTACACTTCCTTGATGCAGCGCGAGCCAAAAAATAGGGAATGAAGATCGTGCAGCGTTTCTTCGCTAGTACCATCTGGCGGCTACCTTCCGGATGCCGACACGCGCATATGCCGAAAAACTGGGTTTTTTGGAGCGCAATCCTGATGGGCGTAGCCGTCTGATAGGCTGGCCGGGAACTCAGATGGTGGAGATTCCTGCGGGCCATTGAGAAGTCTCGTTTTACAGGAGTAGATGCCATGAAGCGACGACAATTGCTACTGATCACGCCTCTGTTATTCGGGATCGCGCAAAACACGCTGGCCGATCCCCCGAAACCCAAAAGCGTGTCTTCAGATCGCGAAATACCTGTGATTCGGCTGTACGCTGGGCCTTCGAGCTCGTCGATTCGCCAGAATCCTCCTGTTTTGATGGCCTTGGAGAGCTATCGTATGGATTTGAAGACACAATCTAAGGACGCGAATCCGGCCGAAACGGACCTGGATGCGTACTTGAAGTGGGGCGCTCGTGCGCAGACACTGCAAGACGAATTGAAGAAGAAGGACGAGGCAGTCGAGAAGGCGTACAAGGATTGGAGGCACATGCCCCCGCCGACGCCGGGAACTCCCTACAGAGAGCGACTACGGCTGAAGGCGGAGGCGGAAAAGAAGTACGATCGGGCAAAGGAAGAAAAGAAAGCTGTCGACCAAGAATTGAAGACGGCGAGAGCTAAAGTAGAGCAGTTGACGGCTCGATTCACGGACGGACCAGGCGGCGATACTGCAGCCGCGTCGTCGGAACCGCAATCGCCGGGCGGCCGATCGGGACCGCTCTACACGAAAGGCAAGGCCCGGAAGCAGGCGGAGTTCATCGGCAAGACCGGCCGATGGGAGAGTCGTGGTCAATCCAAAGGCGCCGTCCGCGTTCCTTCGAATTCGCGCGATGCAAAGATCGTTGGGATTCTGCGAGAACTTGCAGATCTTGACACCAAACTGGCGGAAAACCAACGTGAGGCGGCGAAACACAACGCCGACAAAAATCGTACTCAAGAAGCTGCGGATGCCGGCAACACAGAACTGCGCGATCTGTTGAACAAGATACGCGCCAAGAAAAAGGAGCTCAGGGACCTAATGGGCCGGTAGTTGATGCAGATTTTGAGACGCACAAACGGGACGCGTCCCCAGGTAGTACGCCTGGGGACGCGTCGCTGTCGTGTTGCCGTAGCGTGATCCTGCGGTTATCGTCCGGCTGAATGTTGCGATGTTGGCCGTCCTCGGATATGCTGCCAGGGATGGCTTTTCTGTAGTCTACCCAAGGCCGAGGTTTGACGTGTCACGCATAACTCACATCGGCGTCGACTATGGTACGAGCATGTTGAAGGCGGCTCGCTGTGATTCTGCCACCAGCGTTCCTCAGACCCTCAATCTGACCGATCATAGTCCATTCGTTCCCGTGGCAGTGCAGTTGCAGGGTACTCGTCGCGCCACTGGGTGGGAAGCATTTCGGCAGCGCCGTACGGCTTTAGGACAAACAGCGGTGGCCTTCCGTGATCGGTTGTCTGTGCTGGACAGCTCGTTGACTCTGGGGCCGGAATTAGCGGACGCGGTGTCAGTTCAGGCTGAACTGTTCGGGGCCGCAAGAGTGGCCGTGCAGCAAGCGACGGGCGGCGCGGCCGAGCCATTGGCCGTGGCGGTTCCCGACGACTGGTACACGTCGCATTGGTCTTTGCCCGTAGCCATGGCTCGTGCACGCTGGTCTCCGACGTTGCTGGTCCGAGAATCATGCGCTGCGATGGCTCTCTTGGAAGGGCCGCCCAAGCAACAAGTCATGCTGTTATCGTTGGGCGCGGGTTCAGCCAGGGGAACGGTTTGCGAGTGCCAGGGAATGCAGTGGCACAGGACGGCGTGCGCGCGCAGCGATCGAGTCTCAGGGCAGGCGTTGCGTGAGCGTCTGGTGAAGCGAGTCACCGAGCGCGTCGTCCAACAGACACGCCGCGATCCGCGGGAGGATGGAGCAGCCGACCAGGCGGTACACGACGCCGTTGACGGTGCGTTGCTGGATCTGCAATCGCAGTCATCCACGGCCGTCCACGCACGTATTTTCGGGCAGGATTTCCAGTATCCGCTGTCACGGGAGGATCTCGTTGAATTGGCACGACCGTTCCGCGAGCCAATCGAACAACTGGTCGAACGGCTGTATGCGGACACCGGGATCAACAAATGCGCGATCGTCATATGGGGCGAACTGACGTCACTACTCCGGATCGACGCCTGGTTGGCAAGGTTCTGTCCCAGCGGCGAACAAGCAACACGCCTTCCGCTGGACGCGATTGCCGGCGGGACCGCTCGACTGTGCGCGTGGTGGAACGAAACGCAGCCACAATCGTCGCCTGAAACCTTCGGCGGATTGTGCCCCAGTTGCGGCCAATTCTCGGCAAGGCTCGTCCAAGCGACTTGCTCGAAATGCAGATGCGAATGTGGATCGTTGGTCGAGCAGGGAATGTGGGGCATGCGAGGAGCGCCGGCGCGACCTCGCGCGGTGCTGATTCTAGGTGAAGGCGTCGAGCAACGCAAAGAGATCGCCGGCGACACATTCCGTCTTGGCCGCAATCCGCTGTCCGAATGGGTCTTTGAAGATGGCGAAGTGTCGCGAGCTCACGCCTCCATCCGCTGGGACGGCGGCAACTACCGAATCATCGATTTGGACAGCGAGAACGGCACGTACGTGAATCGAAGGAAGGTCGCCGAAGCGGAGTTACACGACGGCGACGAAATCCAACTTGGCCGCAAGGGGCCCTGCTTGCGAATCGAAATCAGGCAGGACTGAACGCGGCTTCAAAGCCGATTCGGACGGCCGAGGCAGCACCGAATAGAAGTCCCTGTCGAGGGATTGCTGCCGTCTCGCGCGCCTCCGATTCCAGCGCACCCCTCCACCAGCACGTGTACGGTTCCCCAGATTTCTAGCGCAACGTTCTTGTGCTCCGTCGTCTGGCTATGTGAACGGCAGAAGACTCAAAGCGTATTGAAAGGAAAACGAGCCATGACACGAAAAATCGCATCTCTCCTGGCCTTTGCCATTCTCGCGGTTGGTGGGGGGAAATTGGCCGAAGCGCAGTTCCGGGTCGTTCCGCCCCGTGTGTATACGCCACCGGTGATCCCACCGCCGATATTCACACAGCCGCTCGTTCCCCAGCCGGTACTCTCGCCGCCCGTGCTCCCAGGTCCCGTCAACATCCATGGCGTTTCGGGGTTGCCCGAACCCGCGCGTGTCGACCTGACGCCCGACGATCCGCCCGCGCCGAGACCGGGGGGTGGCGATGATCGGGACCGGAAGCGGTCTGTTCCCTACATCCACAACGACGAAGACGAAGAACGTGCACAGGATTGGGAAGACGGCGGCGGCGATACGGACGACGGGTACTCGGGCCGCGCGCGAGCTGAACGGGGACAGCCAGACATCAATGACGAGCCTGGTGACAGGGTACACGACGACGCTGGCGGCAGCAGTTGGCTCCGCAACACCGTTCTCGTCCTGTTTGGACTCGGCATCTTGGGATGGATACTCCGGGACGCTTGACACAATCCACCTGCTTGTTGCCGCACTTCGCCAAAGGTACATTCATGATTGGAAAACATATTCTGAAACTTGCTGCAATGTCGAGTTTGCGCGCAATGGCGCCGCCCGCGGGCCTCTTGCGCGAGGACGGTCGGAATGCGAGATCTGCCGCCGATCGAATCTGTCGATTGGATCGCTCGTCAGGAAGGCTGCTCTGAGAAAGAGGCCACCGAGCGACGCACTGGTTTTCTGCAAGAGCTGAGTTCGATTGCGCAACGCCTCCTTCCCAAAGTGTCAGACAGCCAAGCGTTCGGCAGTGGGCCACCCCACAGCAGTTTACCGCGCTACCAGGAACGGCTGGCCATGTGTGTGAATTATCACTGGTTGCGTTTCGCTGAGCATAAGCGAGTATGCTTCACCGATGCGATTTCTCGACTGGGGAATGGAGAACTGGAAGGCAGGAAGTTTGCCGCAAATCTCCTGTTTGATGTGGTGTTTGCCGTGTCGCTGGAAATGAAAGAACCCGGTGCCTGTCAGCGGTTCGACAACGATTACATGGCGCTGGTGCGGGCAATCGCAAGCCGGAAGGGTGGCGAACGTTCAGTGGAGGATGTGGAGAACTTTCTCGCCGAACTGATCACGCCGCGGCCGTCGGCGCAGCCGCGGATCGCGTCATACAGCGGCAAATCGCCATTCGTGTACTGGCTTGGATCGGTTGTGTCCCGCTTCTGTGTTGACATGGCCGAACAGAGGGCCAGACGCCAAGAGGAGGCGCTCCCTGGGGAACTCCCGCACGAGACCGAAGCGCCCACGGAGAAAGATCGAGATCATCGCGAGTGCGAGCAGTTGCTGGGGCCCGTGTTTCGTGAACTGGCTCGCGAGTTGGATCCGACCGACAGCCTGATGTTCAAGATGGTCTACTTGGACGGCGTGTCACAAAAAAGGGTTGCGGAGCACTTTGGCGTTCATTCCGGGAACCTGACTCGCCGCAAACAACGTGTTGCCAAACAACTGAACGGCCGTCTGGAGGTGCTGGCACGAGACAGCCGGAATCCCGTGAGGCTGAGAGAGTGTCTTGAAGAGGCACTCGTTGGCGACCGCCCGCAGCTAAAGCGGGCGGTTGCCGATATCTTTGCCGCAGCGGTCCGCCCTGAATCCCAGGCAGAAATCGGGGAGATCGATCCGTGAACGTGGAACAAAGAACGAGCGAAGAACTGTTGCCGGCTTTGCTGGAGGGGATCGAGAACGCTTCTTCGGACGGCGGCAACGGCGATCACCCGGACGACGAGAGCATGGCTCTGTTCGCCGGCGGCGGATTGGACGAGAGTGAGCGCGACGAGATAATTGAGCATTTGAGCTGTTGCGCCGTTTGCCGCAAGGCGTTCAGTCTGCATCTCAGTTACATTGCCAAGCCGGACACCGTCGCAGACCTGCTGGCTCAGGCAGGAGCCAACGACGTGGACACCTTGCTTCGGCGAGGGGGCCTCCTGTTGAACATGGGGCGCTTCGGCGATGCCGTGGCCGAGTTCCAGTCGGCGGTCGAACGCGATCCTGGGTACCTTCTGGGATGGTTGGGGCTCGGCCAGGCGCACCAGGCAAATCGAGATTATGCAAGCGCCGAAAGCGCGCTGCGACGCTGTCTACGGTTGCAGCCGGCCAACGCAGACGCCTTAGTCCGACTGGCGATCGTTCTGGAAGAACAAGCGAAGCCCAGTGAAGCAGTCGAGATTTGGCGAACGTTGCTCGACAGCGTATCGACAACATCGCCGGGGCGCCGACAGGCTCTGGAAGCTGTGGATCGTTTGAAGGCGGAACCCGAGCAGGAGAGATAGACGAGGACAGGATATCTGGCGGCGAATATCAAACGCGTGGCAGATCATGCCATTCTGTCCAAAACGCGGAAGTGAAGTCGATCCCGGTGATCGTCTGTGTCGCCAAGGACATACGCTCCCACTACGAGTCTCGGAAGAACCGGCACCTCCGTGATCCACAAAAGGACAAGTCAGTACGGGTCGAGTTCAAGAACGATCCTATTGCGCTCCGGTTTCACTTGGCGTTTCAGTTTCGCGACCGCCACGTCGCTGTATACCGGGGGGATGATTGAATGTCCTCTATTATCTTCTTTCTTCACCACCACGGTATGATTGCCGACGAGCGCTCCTAGTTGCTGCGAGTCCAGCGATTCATAGTGCAGTTCGTAGCATCCGGATGCGTCGGTTACGCCGTACGACGGCGAACCCTCAATCGGATGAAACTCGACTTGGGCATCGGATAACGGCTGGTCGTCGTAGGTGATGGTGCCTTCCACAGGGGCAAGATTGGGCTCAGGAGCCCTCAAGAACCAGAACAGCACACCCACGATTGCGACCAGGGCCACAACGCCCAGCTGTACGAGACAGCCTGTCTGCCGCGTGTTCGTATTGCGATCGTCTTTGCTCCGAATCTGAGTGCCGGACTGAGCGATCAAAAGGCGATTGCCGATGACAATGGGAGCATACAACGAGCCACACGTCCACCCCAATCCAACCATAGTCTCCCCGTACTCCCAGTCAATCGTGGTCTCTGGGGCCGCTGCAAAAGCGGAAACCAGAGCCGGGACACAGACGCCGCCAAACGCCCCGAACAATCCTCCCGAAATATACAAATTAGGGATCCCTCTGACCACTTCCCAAACGGTGCAGACGGGCGGTGTCATCTCCTTCCACTCGCCCCACGCGCACCAAAGGCGAACGCACATCATCGAAAAAAGGACCAGCAGCGCAATAACAACAGCAAGTGCGCGAGATTCGTGATAGAACACTAGTGCTAGAACTCCCAAGGGCACTAGAGCATCGAAAAAGCCTAGCAACAAGTGTTCGCCGATCAGCCGGTACCTCGACCTTGATGTGCGCAACAGGATCTTGCGTATTCGGCCGCCGACCACAACTTCCCCGAACAGTAACATCAGTCCTAGAACGATGCCCAAAGTTGCGGAAGCCATCACGGCGGCGAGTGCAAATGCGAACACCTTGATTGACGCCAACGTCAGTTCCGCTGACGCCAACGTTACGCAGATTGCAGGCAATAGAGCAAAGACAATTCCTGTAAGCGCTCCGGTACACAGACCAATCAACACGGAGTGGAGAACCAATAGAATGCCTCTCCGGCTGCCTGGTGGTTTCCGACGCACGGGCAGATCGTCTTGGTCTTTCTGGAAATCCACGAGCCTTTCGTCGGGCACGGCCGGTGCTGTCGGCTCGGCGGACGACTTGGGCGAAGGAGTCTCGACAGTCGCCGATCGCAGCGAATTCACCCAGGCCCGCGCGCCGTGTTGTGGTCGGAGTGCAGGATCGTCTTCCAACGCCCCAGACAAAGTTTCGGTTTCCGCCGGATCGACATCTTCCAGGACGTAACGACCATCTGGTTGCTCGACCCACAACTGGCTAGGCAGGCACCCGGTGCGCATCCAGACATAACTGGCCGCCAGGCTGAACAAGTCGCTCGTATCATACGATCGGCCGCGGGTAATGATTTCTGGCGGGGCGAAACCGAGCGTAACAACACGCGTTGCCGTCACTGTCGCCTCGACGACTTTGGCCAGCCCCAAGTCACCGAGGCGTGCATGACCGTCGTCGTCAAAGATCAGCATGTTGTGCGGCTTTATGTCGCGGTGGTGGATCCCATGCTGATGTAAATAGTCCAGTGCTTCGGCGATGTCGTCGAAGTAGCCCAGCAACTGTTCCCGTGAAATCTGTCCTTGCCGTTGGTCAAGACTCGCGTCGGCCAATTCCCACACGGTGACCAGGTACCGTCGTTGCTGCCCCTGTTCCTGGACCGATACCGTTTGATACTGAATCAACCCCGCGATACAGCGATGCTGGGTGAACCGCTTGATGTCCTCCAGCCGTTCGAGTTCCTTCTCCACCACGGACGATTCTTCGATCGGTGCCTGGGATACCTTGACGGCCCTCTCCATCCCATTGACGACCGCGGCTTCCACAACTCCGAACCCACCCCGGCCGAGTTCCCGACCCAGGAACTCGAAACCTTGCTGCTCCAAAATCGCCCGTACGGTTTCGTTCATCGGTGAGCAGGGACAGCTTCGTGGCTGCCGGACTATGTCTTCTGTTGGTCGTCAGGAAACGCACGTGCTGCGCAAAACAGTCGGCCTGACTACCAATGAATGTAGCGAAACGCACCTACGTTGAGAACTACGCCGCACAGCTTCAAACGGCCGCAGATCAAATCACGCCCTTTCGGTGCAGTTGGCGGGCGACGCCGACGTCAACCAAAGCACTCGCTGACCACGACGAAAGCCAATGTCTCGCACGATTTGGCTGTACCTATACTTACTAACAACTGCGGACCGCGCTTTCGGCATCCTGTAAGTACTTGGCCAGATCTCGCCTGCCGTCCTCGTGCACGAGTTTTCGCCAGATCTCCGCAGCGGACTTGTAGAGTTGGGCGGCGCGCCGTTTCGATCCGAGTTGGAAACGTACGTATGCCTGGTCCGAGTGGGCGATCGTCAAATCATGAAACAGCTCGGTGCGTGCTTGTTCGTGAATGAGCCGCCGAGGGCCTCCCCGTGGCCACGTCCGCAAACCACGAACGGCGCAATGACGTGACGTGCTATCATGGATTCAAAAGTGGCGAGATTGTCGTACATCATGGCAGTCCGGACGCCGGAGTCGAACGCCTCACTCAGGCCGAAGGGCAATTGTGACAGCAGATCCAGGCGAAGCTGGTTTGCGTGCAATAGATGGTAAGAGTGCAAGCCGTCGGCAGTAGCGGCAGGAAGGGCGCGGCTATGACCGCAACCTGCAAGACGAACATTCCGTGGAGGAACTGGCCGAATTCAAAAAGCCACCGCGATCACAGCAGATTCTTCCAACGCGACTTCCCATCATCTGCAACTGCCGCCTCGCGCAGCTTGTGTGCATAGACTGTCAAGCAAGCAAGAACCAACCCGCCCGCGTACGTCCCTACCTCAAATGCTTCATCTTCCATATCGAAAGCCTTCGCCACGATCACGAAGCCGATGAGGATGAAAGGCATGCAGACGAGCAACGCCAGCAAAAGACGCGTTGCCGTCCTCGCCGCCCGACGGGCGTCCGAGATGCCGGCGGGCTCTTGTGAGGTTTTTCTTTTTGGGGTGCCATCTGGGCGCGTCACGCCGCCGCATTTGGGGCAAACGAGTGACGAGCCCAACTGGTCAGCATCGGTCAACGGATTCGCACACTTCCAGCAGTCAACCATCTTGCGGCCTTTCACTCGTTCTCTCGGCCTTCGGAGCCCTCCCAAAGACGCCTGCTCCGAGTGGGCTTTGTGATTCTCGATGGGCCAATCCAGCTTGTCAAGGGATTTCTTGCCCCGCGCCACCACGAGCAGGAATTTCCGAGGAATCGGCAAGCGAACCAAGCAGTGCTTAGAAACAAATGCGCGGTTGGCGTTATGTTAGTGGACCCACCCAGAGTCGAACTGGGATTGCCGCCACGCCAGGGCGGTGTCTTACCGTTGGACCATGAGCCCGTCGTTTCAGTGGACCGAATGGGAATCGAACCCATCGCACCGACTTTGCAGGAGTCAGTCGCCCCCTTGGAACATGCCAGCCCGCAGTATTCACTTTCTGCTTTCGCCCTCGGCCTTGATCCTCCCTCATCGGTCAGCCTTGACGCTTCGATCAACCAACTGACTGCCAGTTCCAGCGGCTCATGCCAGTTCTCGTTTGCCCACAATGCCATGAAGCCAGGAAAGGCGGAAGAAAGCGATTGACCATGACTTGGGTGAAGCCACCCTCTCGCGTAGGTCAACGCCCCAAGATCATAGTTGACCCACGATTGACAGCTTTTCTCGGAAACACGGTTCGATCCGACGACCAATATCGGCGGCGACCAATGTGCAAGAGCAAACGAAAGGAAAATACGAAGGGCATCCAGGAGCGGCTGTGCTTCCTTCTTCTTGAACTGCTTTCCGTTTGCACGGCGGATTTCGCCGACTCCCGTCAGTACGGTCTTTTGGCTTCTGACAGAGTTCCGGAGTAGCGTGGTGACGCGTCGATGGGGCTGCAATGTGATTCGCCAGCCATCGGCTTCGAGAATCACTTCCGACCGCTGCGCGTTTGCGGTGATTCCGCCGTCTTCAGCCTCGCCGCGGTATTCCCACCCGTCTGATACGTTGGGGTAATTCGGCAGGTGGAAGGTTAATCGGTCCAGCCTGTGATTGGTCCCGACATCGACGTTCGATTTCAGGTAGCCTGTGATTCTATGCTTGCCACGGTTGAAGCTCCGGCCTGTTGCCTTGAATGACTTCGCTGAAATCTCAACTTCTCCAAGAACGATGTCCTCAAGGCCAGTGCCCTGGAAATCCCAATTCAGCCTCATGGGAGACCATTCTTGTTTGATCCTCACCTTTCCCAGAGCCTCAATTCTGCCTTGTGTGATTGTGGCTTCTTCCTCGATTAGCAAAATCTCTGAGCCCGGTTTCGGCGTTTCGTAAAGCGGTTTGAGACGATTGGGAGCTGTCGCCTTGTCGCTCACATTCTTCCTCCACACTTACGGTTGTTAGTTTCCCCCGCAACGGCTCACGTCGTCTCCCGATTCGCAAATTCTCGAAAGTCATTCTTGCCGGTGACTGCTGTGGAGAGGAGGGCGGTGCGGCATTCTTGGAGAAGGTTGATGGCTCGTTCGGCTTCCGCTATGGGTGAGTCGAGCACCTGAATCTCCTGATCGAGAGACTCGGTGCTCGGCACTCGCTCATCATGCGGCGGCCCTGGAAAGACGTATATTACCACGTTCGGGGTTGGGGAAGGAGGGCGACTTAGCGGAGCCAAGAATCGCGTCATACCGTCAGCTACATGATTGGCTTGCGAACTGTCCATTGCCCGATTCTGAGATACCTGATTTCGTCCAGGAAAAGGAACTGCCGAAGAAGGCAACCACATGGATGGGATGATGTGTCGCTGGACAAAGGGCAGGCGATTACCAGAGCCCTCCAGCCGGAAAGGAATTGATTGATGAGAGTCCCGATTTTGCTCGCGTTTCTGGGGACCTTGCTGTGGTGTCCGCCGACCAAGGCCGAGGGCAAGGGAACGCCGATTTTCGCTGCGACTCCGGCACCGGTCGGGCCGCGGAATCCTCGCAACAGCGAGGCTGCGATTATCCAATGTAAAGACGGGTCTCTTCTTCTGGGCTGGACGGAGTTTTATGCCGGCAGCGGAGCGGACCACGGTCCCGCACGGATCTCTGGAAGAATCTCGACCGACGCCGGGCGCACCTGGGGCGACAAATACACCTTGGTGGAAAACGACGGCGGTTGCAACGTCATGGAAGTCAACTTCTTGAGGCTGACCGGCGGAGACATCGCCCTGTTCTATTGCCAGAAGAACTCGTCCAGCACCGATTGTCGCGTGATGATGCGAACCTCCAGCGACGAGGGAAAGACATGGGGGGCTGCCAAGCAACTGAGCCCCGCGAACAAGTACACCGGCTTGACCAACGGGCGTTGCATCCGGCTCCGAACAGGCCGCATTCTGCTTGAAGCGTGGGAGGGCGGCGACAGCTATTGCTATCTGTCCGACGACGACGGCCAGACATGGCGCGAAAGCCAGCGCGTCCAACCGGCGTCCGGAAAGAGCTATGAACCGGCTTGCGTGGAATTGAAGGACGGGCGGGTGATGATGCTCATGCGGACCGGCCTCGGCGGGCAGTTCAAGAGTATCTCCACCGACGGAGGCGAGACCTGGAGCGAACCGGTGCTTACGTCTCTGGTCGGCACAGCGGCCCCGGTGTCGATCAGCCGGATTCCAACCACGCGGCACCTCCTGGCAATCTGGAACCACAATCCCGGTGCTGGGAAACGAAATCCGCTGACGACAGCAGTCTCCAAGGATGAAGGCGAGACGTGGGAGTGTTTTCGGAACCTCGAAGACGCGCCGGATGACGCCTGGGCCTATCCGGCTGTCACCTGGATCGAGGATCGCGCACTGGTCACGTATTTCAACTACAAAGGCGGCCTGTCATTGCAGTTGAAGATCGTGCCGGCAACGTGGTTCTGCGAATAGACCACTCTCAGGAAACCGCCGACACAAACTGTCGCTATTTCGCCTTCTTCTCGCGCAGCAATTTCGCGAGATACTTCGCCGTTTCGACGGCAATCACATTGTAGCCTGCGAGATTCGGATGCCGGTCGCCGTACCAACCTGGGAGGTGGCCGAGAATTGCGTCGAGTTCGTTGGCCATCACTACCACGCTGGAGCCGTTCACAAATGGCTTCACCAAAGCGTGATATTGTTCGGGAACTTTGGCGAGCGGGTAACGCCGGTAGTTGAGCATATTCGGCCCCTTCGTCAACTCGGCGGCGTAGCGCGGATAGATGTCGAAGACCGGAAGGTTCTCATTCCGTGCTACTTCGAAAACCAGGTCGTTGATCTCCTTGCTGGCCTCCGCATCCGAGAATGGAATGACGGTCATCGGGATGAGCAACGCTTGGGGATGATCTTGTCTCAGGCGGGCGAGCAGTTCATGAAAGTCCTTCGGGAAGTTCACGGCGAAATCTTCACGCTTCGCTCGGTCGTTCAGGCCGTAGCGAATGAAGATGAAATCTAACCCGGGCAGTTTTGCCGCGTGGCGATCGTAACGCCCTGAATCCAAGAGCCTGCGGATGTATTCGCCACTGAGGCTGGAATTGATCACGTGGCACGAAGGCAGATCGCCTTCTGCGGCCAGCAGTTGCTCCAGAACTTTCTCCAAATGCGGGCCTTCGGGCTTCAGCCGGCGCGGCACGCTGCCTTCGGTGGTGCTGTCGCCGAGCAACAGTATTTGGATTCTCCCTTCATGTTCCGCATTCGCGCAGGACGGCGGAAGCACGATCACGAGCACCATTCCGACGGCAAGAATGGGAGCGAACGAATTCTTCGAGGGGAATAGAAGATGATTTTTCATTTGAGATGTCCTGTTCCTTCCGGTGATTCGTGAATTTTGGGATGGGCTGCTCGATGCTTCGCCGCCCGTTGTCGCGGTCACCGACTGGCAATTCTGTTGTGTTTCAGGAAGTACTCAAAGAACAAATAGATCTGTTCGTTCGACCCCGGGTTCGGCGAATGAAGTGGGCGGTTCGTCATCGCCACGCGGTTCTCGTACCCAAGCAGCTTGTTGACGGCAATGGCATGATTCAGCGGTATCCATCGCTTCGGCGAATCTTCCGATCCCCCGGAGACGAGGAAGGGGCGAGGGGCCATCAGCGCGTGCAGCTCATGCAGGTCGTAGTTTTCTTCGACCAAGCGTTTGTACAGACCGATGCACGGGTTCCTCTCCGTTGGCACGCCGCGGGTTCGCCAAACGCCGGCTTCATAACCCAGATACCACGGCTCCCAGTAGTTCACGCTGGGGCGCGATTCGTCGAACACGATTCCGCCATCCGACCAGGCGGCGCAAGCGTATTTGTCGTACAAGCAGGAGGCGACCATCGCCCACTTCCCACCGTAGGAATGCCCCACGATACCGACCCGCTGGTCATCCACTTCTGGACGGCTTGCCAGCACGTGATAGGCATTTGCCGCGCCGTGCGCGAACGCCGAGAGCGGTTGGATCGCGGCCTGTCCCTCCGAGGGCGAGTAGATCGGGTAGGCTTCGCTGGTCAGACCCGGGCGATGTCCGACCGATAGCGTCACGAATCCGCGTTTGGCCAATTGGTAGGCGAAGTCGCGATGCTCCTTTCCCCGCCCAATTCCCGTTTCCGGATCGTAGTAGACCACCACAACCGCTGGCCGGCGGCCCTCACCGTCAGGCGTGAGCAGATAGCTTTCGGTGAAATGTTCCGGCATGAGTAGAAACCGGATCCGTTGCTGTGTGAAGTTCTCCCGCCGCTCACTCTCCAAGTAGTCTACTTTGGGATCTTCGATGACCTCCGGCCACGGGCCCATCATTCGATGCCACGTGGAGAGAATCTCTTCTCGACGCCGCCTCCAATCTTCCGCATTGCGAACCGGCCAGCCATCGTAGAACTTCAGTGGAGAGCGATAGTCGCCAAAGTCATCAACCATCTCCGCGGGCGGCGAAAAGAACGGCCCGATCCGCTGCCAGATCGCCTCGGCCGTCAGCTCATCGGCGGACGCAAAGCCGACCGACGCGACGGCCCACGCCAGGAGAAGAGTTTTGGTCAACGGGTACAGCAGTTGTCGGCGCAAAACACGGGCTAGGCGCCGTCTTGACACTTGAACCATCATTGTTCTCCCTCTCTCCTCAGCGATTACTGAAGTTCGTGGTCGTGAAACATCACCTTCTCGGCGCTTGCGACTCGCGGACAGCACGCCGCTACGGCGATCGCGACAATCAGCTTCCTCAAAAGTTGACCCCATCACCGACCGAGCGTGCTACGCCGTCCTCATGGCCATGTATACCTTGCGGATAGCTGCAACGATGTCCTTCAGATCGTCATCGGTGAAGTTAGGATCCATAATCACGCCACCGTGGCGATCCAGGATGTCGATCGTGCGTGGGCAGCACTCGGCTCCGTAGCGGATCGCTTTGCCTTGGGGGCTGTTGAACGAAGGCCAGTCGGGATGGATGGTGAGCTTGTTCTCGATCCGCTCCTTGGTTGGCAGGATGGCCGAGCCGCCGGGTCCCCTAGCCGCGATTCCCTCGGCCCGCATCGCCCGCAGGAACCGGTCTCGCCGCTCCCTGGTGTCCATGTCCAAGAAAACCGTTACGCCTAGATCTCCCTCTTGGTCCGGAGTCTTCCGCAATTTTAGACCTGGAAGGTCGGCGATGCCCTCGCGCACCTTCCGGGTATTGCGGCGAAGGCCGCTGCAAATCGTTTCTAGCTTTTGCAGTTGCCCCTTGAGGACCGCGCCGGTGAATTCACTCATGCGGAAGTTGCACGAGGCAAAGGCCTCCAGCAAGCCGCCGCCGAGCGATTCCTTGTAAGCCGAGAGGATCCCGCCGACGCTGTGGAAGCGGAGGGCTCGCTCGAAGAGCTCTGGATTGTTGGTGGTCACGGCGCCGCCCTCACCCGAGGTGATGGTCTTGCTGAGCTGAAAGCTGTTGATGCCGATGTCGCCGATGGAACCGACGTACTTTCCCTTGTAGCGTCCTCCGCAGCATTGGGCGCAGTCTTCTACCACGCGCAGCTTGTGTCTACGCGCGATATTGAGGATCGCGTCCATGTCGGCCACGCCTCCCTGAAGGTGGCTGGGGACGATCGCCTTGGTGCGCGGCGTGATTCTCGGTTCGATGTCGTTGGGGTCGATGGCGAGCGAATCGTCGATCTCAGCGAAGACCGGCAGCGCGCCCGAAAGGACGATAGCGTCGTAGTCGGCGTACCAGGTCCAGGCGGGCAAAATGACCTCGTCACCGGGCCCGATCCCCAACGCCGCCATGGCGGTATATAGGGCCGTCGTCCCCGAAGTCACCCCGAGGGCATACTTGACGCCGATGTGGGCAGCATATGCCTTCTCGAACTGAAGGGCCTTGGAGTCTGCCTTCCGCCCGCGGAAAGGCTGCTTGGACGCAAGCACCTCGAGGAGTTCCTGCTTCTCTACGTCGTCGTAGAACTGAGGCCCGTAGAACTGATAGTTGAGTTGCGTCTTCCGTATTGGCGTGCCGCCGTCAATCGCGAGCTTCTCCTTGCCACCAGCGGCAAGACTCGCCACGGCCTCGGTGGATCCTGCGACGATCGAAGCGGCGCCCGCGGCACCAACGGTTGTCAGGAACTCACGACGATTCTTCATCGGTCTGTTCATCGGATGGTCCTTTCCAACTAATAGGAGATTTGATTTCGGCCAGCAGAACCGAGTCTACGGGAAGAAACTGGTGAATCAAGGCGGCAGTGAGGCCCGGGCGGTCTTCGGCGCGGAAACGGGGTCAACGCCTGACACATGACGCTTATTGTCCAGTGGACACTGAGTTGGCGAGACCTTCTTGTTGCCTGAATTTTCGTGCCGAAGCGCCGGGCGCTGCAAAAGTACGGGAAAAAGGAACCTCCGTTTCCGGTGTGCCTAGCCTGTCTGCTATGATAGACTACTAGCATGACTCCAAAACTTTCCGAAGACCAACGACGAGCCCTTAGCGAGCAGCCTAGCGGCCCTGTCCAGGTGGAGGATGACCAGACTCACAAGCTGTACGTCCTCGTTGACTTGCAGCTACACGAGCGGGCGATGGAGGCGTTGCGGCAGCAGGACGATCTCGCCGCAATCCAGGCCGGTATCGACGACATGGGAGCGGGTCGTATTGTCTCGCTGGAACAGGCTGATGCGGAGATCCGCAAAGACCTTGGGTTCGCACCACGAGTTTGATGTCAAAACCTGTTAACCTCACCAGGGTCGCCAAAGCGGAGTTGCACGGCAACGCACGGTGGTGGGCAGAACATTGGTCACAGCGGCAGGCGCAACGCTGGCACGACGGGTTCATCGACGCTCTCGAATCGCTCGCCGAGAATCCAGAGCGATGTCCGCTGGCTCACGAGAATCATCGCTTTCCGTACGAGGTTCGTGAACTGCACTACGGCCTCGGCTCACGCCCAACACACCGGGCTGTCTTCACGATCCGTCCTGACATGGTTCTCGTTCTCTCGATCCGACACGCTGCCCAGCAGGACTTGAGCGAAGATGATCTGTAGGACGATTGTTCGTTGCGGCACGTCGACGGTGGCCGTCTGTCCGGGCCGTCGAGCAGGCCTGGAAGGGCTGCACGCCCGGCCGCGTGAGTTTCGGCCTGGGTCACGCCGTGGTGGGGCAACGCT
>CAZURK010000094.1:0-48924 GCA_964623055.1 uncultured Pirellulaceae bacterium | reverse complement strand
ATCCCAACGTTTCAAGCCGAAATCCGGCTTCCCGACACAAGAAAGTTTGGGCTAAGCACGCTCGAATAGCACTCGGAGAAAACGCCGCATAGAAAACGACTGTCCGGATAGGAGATGCTGCGCCCGGAACATCGCGGCCACCGCACGAACCGTCACGTATGCAGTTGCGGCCAAAGCGCCGACCGATACAAGCAACTGCCAGATAGGTACCTCGCCTGTGGTCAGTCGCATCATCATGACAACCGGGGCGGTCAGGGGAAACATGCTCAGCCCAACCGGAAGCCAACCATTGGCTGAATCTGCGATTGGCGCGAGTATGCCGACCCCGTAACCAACGAACAGCGGAATCATCGCGATATAAGACGCGTGGTTTGCCTCCTTGATCTTGGGGACCAGCGCCCCGAACCCGGCCATCAGGCTTCCGTAGAGGGCGAAACCGAGCACAAAAAAAACGACTGACCACACCAAAATCGAAATCGGGATTCTGGTTGCTTCCGATAGATCGAACGTATAGCCGCTGATCTGCAAAATCGCACAAGAGGCACCGACCCAAACGATCGTGTGCAAGAGACCGGTGATTCCCAACCCGATCATTTTCCCGGCCAACAACTGCCTTGGAGAGATGGACAACAGCAGGACCTCGATCGTTCGGTTCTCTTTCTCGCTACTGATGTTCCTGAGCAGCGAATTAGATGCAGTCAAAAGGAAGACGTAGAATAGAACGCACATTATTGCTGGCAGATAACGCACAAGGCCGTCAGATCGGCCAGCAGCACTTTGCGTTTTCGACAGCTTTGCAGCGAGATTCGTCGACTCAATATTCAACGGGTTCCAGACTCGGTTGGTCAGTTCGACATCGCCTTCCAACAGATTGAACAACAACGTGCGGCGGATCACCCAGTCTTGGCCGCCCGATTTTAGCGAGCGTGAATCGGGATATACGTAGAACACCTCGCCGTCTTCGACGTATCGCTCGGGGACGAGATAGTAGGCTGTGGTTTCTCCCGCGTTCAGAGCCCGCCTTGCATCTGCTTCGTCAGTATGGGCCACCAGACGATCGTGTGGGATGTCGGGTGGTAGGGCTTTGATGATGGTGCTCTGATCAACATACCCTTCCTTCTTGATCATCGGCGCTTTTGCCACAGGTGCGGATGCCGTAACGCTGCTAGTCCTTGAATCGTCCTTGACAATCGCGATGACAGCAAAAATCAAGATTGCCAGCAGCGGAAGTCCAAACGCGGCAAAGAGGAAAGACCTACGATGCAGTGTCGTGAGGAGTTCATGTCGTAAAACAAGATAGGTCCTGTTCATTGTGACCTCGGTTTCAGCAGCTCACGGAACTCCACACGCTGACCGTAACGCAACGTGCCTATGCGCAACGCCTTTCCAGCCAGCCAAATGGCACCAATTGCACAGAACGACTGCACTGCAACGCTCGCTGTAATCTGCCAACTGGGGACTGTCATGAAAATATTGCGCAGAGCGACGGTCAGCAGGGCTGTGAGTGGAGCCATACTAAGTACCGTGGGAAGCAAGGATTGTGGTGCTGTTACTATGGCATAGGCGCCCAACCAGGGAGGCAACAAATGGAGCATGAAGAAGACGACGCCCAGTGACTGACCTTCTTGTGACGACGTGACCGTCGCTCCGATGGCAGCCATCAAGGCGGCAGCAAAAATGTACGTTGGAATTGCTATCGCCGCCGTAGCTCCGATGGTTCCCCAGTCCATACTAAGATCTTGAAGCCACTCGATGCCAGCGTGGCGAGCGATCGCAACGCCGCTCGCCGCAACGGCAGCCCAGATTACGAACTGGGTGAACGTCACCGCCACAATTCCCAACACCTTCCCGCCAATCAACTGTGTGGGCGAAACCGATGTCAGCAGAACTTCCATGGTCCGGTTCTCCTTCTCGTCGGCGACCGCCGCCATCAGATATCCCGAACTCATGACTAGCAACATCAGAAAGGCCAGGCTGATTAGCAGTGGCATGATTATGCCAAACGTAGGTCCGTATTTGGGAAGCTCACGATGGCCATCCAACGATCGGACGGTCACGTTGCCGGTCAGCGCCGCACGATGGGCGATCTCGGGTGGATGGTCCTTCATCAAGTTGATTTGAATGAAGTCGCGGAACTGTCGAAATGCATTTCTTCCAGGTTCTTTCGTGTAATACTGCTTGACCTTCCGACTCTCGAAGTAGTCCTTCGCAATCACGTAGTACGTCTGAATGCCTTTTGATTCCAGCGCCTTCTTGGCTTCATCCTCTGTGGGAAAAGGAACAAACTTCACGGGCTGTTTCTGACCATCGACCGGCGGTGGGATCGGATTGGACAACACGCCCGCATGATCAACGTAACCAACCGGTGCATCGTTGTTCCTTAGCGATTCCATGAACAGCCCCGTACCCACGCATACCGTTATCATCAACGGAACGCTCGCCAGCGTGAGAAGGAAGCCCTTCCGTATGACGATTCGCCTGTACTCGTGGGCAACAATCCGCCGAGTATTGGACATCACACGTCTCCTTCCACGACGCGAATGAAGATCTCGTCCAAGGAAGGGACGGCTATCTCGAACTTCGTCAGCGTAACGCCCCTCGCTATTAGCTCTTGCAGCACCTGTTGCGGCGTCGTGCTTCTGGTCAACGTCAGTTTGACGGCTCCGTTTTGTGGCTCCACTTCCTCTACACTCGCCAACGATGGTATCTCACCCTCTGCCTGGACCAGGACAGCGTGGCCGGAAAACCGTTGTCGTACTTCGTCCAGGTTGCCGTGAAGCACGTCCCGCCCTTTGGCAATGAACACGACACGATCGCACAACTCCTCGACTTGGTGCATTTGGTGAGTGCACATCAAGATGGTCACCTCTTGCTGACGCAGTTCACATATCAGATCTTTGACATGTTGTGTGTTAACGGGGTCCAAAGCGGTGAACGGCTCGTCGATGACGACCAGTTGCGGCTGGTGCAGGATGGTACTGATAATCTGTGCCTTCTGTTGCATCCCCTTGCTCAGTTCCTTCACGCGTTTGCCCTTGTGCTCGGTCAAGTCAAAACGATCCAACAACGAATTCAGCCGTCGGCGCGCCTCCGCTATCGGGACGCCTTTGAGCGAAGCGAGATATAAGAGGCAGCGTTCCAGGGGAGTATCCAGATAGAGGCCTCGTTCCTCCGGCATGTAACCGATACGGTGCTTCTTCTCTTCCGTCATCGGTCCATCCAGAATAGAAATCGTCCCCACGTCCGGCCTAAAGAGGTCAAGCATCATGCGAATGGTCGTTGTTTTGCCAGCACCGTTGGGGCCGAGCAAGCCGTAAATCTCGCCGCGTTCCACCTCAAAGGACACATCTGCAACGGCCGATGTTTCGCCAAACCGTTTGGCTACGTGTGAGACCTCGATCGTAGGCACTGCAGTCTCCTTCTTTGCTCGCTAAACGAAACTCGTAGCGGTGTCTCCCCATTAGTATTCGCTCTTCAGCGAAGATATAGGAACCTAATGCTACTATTCAAGCCACATGGAACACATGGTTCGAGTAGAATCTACGGATACCGTGTGTCACGTGACGACGCGGGCCGGGGGTTATTCACATGAATCACAAGACCATGAACCATCTCAACACCATATCTTGGAGGGAGCACCGGTGATGCGTACTCGTACAATAGTCGTCCTGGCTGGATTCTGCGCCGTGCTCGGCGTGGCCTGCACCGATTGTCCATCTGCCGCACGGGACGCCGCCGGACGTGAATATCACGTCTCGATGCAAGGCGACGACTCGGGTGACGGTTCGGCGTCGAAGCCCCTGCGGAACATCTCGGCGGCGGCGGAGAAGGCCCAGCCCGGCGACGTGATCACCGTCCATGAGGGCGTTTACCGTGAGCGGATCAACCCGCCACGCGGCGGGACGTCCGACAGGGATCGGATCGTGTACCAAGCCGCGCCAGGTGAGAAGGTGGCGATCAAAGGATCGGAAGTGGTGAAGGGGTGGGAGCAGGTGCAGAACGACACCTGGAAGGTGGCGCTCCTCGACTGTTTCTTCGGCGAGCCGAATCCCTTCCGGGATGTCATCCGCGGCGACTGGTTCCATCCGCGAGGCCGGGTCCATCACACCGGTGCCGTATATCTGCGGGGTCACTGGTTGAACGAGGCGGCGAAGAAGGAAGAAGTGCTCAAGCCCGCTGGCGAAAACCCGCTCTGGTTCGCGCAGGCGGACGAAGTGGAGACTACGGTCTGGGCGCAATTCAAAGGCGTCGACCCCAACGAAGAAGACGTCGAGGTCAACGTGCACCGGACGGTGTTCTATCCTGAGAAGCCGGGTATCAATTACATCACGGTACGTGGCTTCACGTTGGAGCATGCGGCCACACCCTGGGCACCGCCCACCGCCGAGCAGATCGGCCTGATCGGCACGCACTGGTCCAAGGGTTGGATCATCGAAAACAACACCATCCGCTACTCCGTCTGCACGGGCATAACGCTCGGCAAGTACGGCGACCAGTGGGACAACACATCGCAGAACTCGGCCGAGGGCTATGTGAAAACGATTGACCGGGCACTCGAAAACGGCTGGTCGAAGGAGAACATCGGCCATCACGTCGTGCGGAACAATCACATTTCACACTGTGGACAGGGCGGGATCGTCGGCAGTATGGGCGCAGTGTTCTCGACCGTAACCGGCAACGAGATCCACGATATCCACCAGAGTCGTTCGTTCAGCGGCTTCGAAATTGCCGGCATCAAATTCCATGGCCCGATCGACACGGTCATCCACCACAATCACATCTACCGCTGCGGCGGCTTTGGTGGTATTTGGCTGGATTGGATGACGCAGGGCACGCGAGTGACTGGGAACTTGCTGCATGACAACACTCAAGACCTGTTCGTGGAAGTGAATCACGGCCCGTTTCTGGTGGACAACAATGTGTTTCTTTCGAGCGGTGGGCTGCTGGAATCCTGCGGCGGAGGGGCTTACGCCCACAATCTATTCGGCTGTCCAATCCGGTTGCGAGCCGAACTGACGCGTGAAACGCCCTTTCACAAAGCACACAGCACACAGGTCGCCGGACTGTCCAAAGTCGTTGGCGACGACGAGCGGTTTTACAGCAACGTGTTTGTCGGGCATAACGGCCTGTCCGGCTATGGTGAAGAAGCCGTGAATCTCCAGGCCGCCGGCAATGTCTTTCTCGCCGGGGCCAAGCCTGCCACGGACGAGCACCGCTCGTTGGTGTTGCCAGGCTCGAAGCCCGGTCTGGAACTCGAGAAGGAGCCCGACGGCTGGTATTTGCGCATGGCATGGGATGATCGGTGGCGGCGACAGGATGGTCTCTCGCTGGTGACGACCAAGCTGCTCGGCAAGGCCAAAATCCCCGACCTGCCCTACGAGCAAACGGACGGTGCTCCTTACCGAATCGACAACGACTTCTTTGGCGAAAGAAGGAATGGAGAAAATCCGTTTCCAGGTCCATTCGCCAAGCCGGATCAGAGCGGAAAGCAGACATGGAAAGTCTGGCCTGTGGCTCCAGGTACCTGAGGGGCACGGGAGCACCGTGAAGAATCTTCAAGAGTTATCAAGGCACGGATCTGATGCACTGGGAAGAGCCCCGTTCGGGTTGTGGTGGACAATGCCTCCGTTGATATCTACTTTGGCGAACATGGACTCTACTACTCGCCTAGAATGGTGAAGCCGACGTCAAAGGGACTGAGTATCGAAACCAAAGATGGCGTGACAAAGTCCACCAAACTGCAGGTGCATGAGCTGAAGTCCATCTGGGACAATGAAGGAAAGCAACTGTGAGAATCACAAGCAGCATATTGGTCAGCAGTCTACTTCTGGCATGTGCGGTATGTACTGTCACCAGGGCCAGCGAGGCGGTCTTCGTTCAGAACGGCCAAGCGCGCTCGGCACAAGGAATTGGCAACAAATGGACGTACAAGGACGGCTCGCTGGTCTGCGGGGGCAAGGATAACTTCTTGGTGGCTGGCAAGGCTGTTGGGACCGGCGATTTTCGGATCTGTGCCCGACTGAGCTTGGAACGGTTTGATGGCACGGCTGCTTCGTTGGCCTTCGGACAGAACCATTTCGGCTTCGACAGCCGCAGCGGAAGACTGTTCGTCGAGGGTGCCGAACTGGGGCGCACGCGATCCGTGGGCAATACGGCCGACTTCATCCAGGCGGGCAAGCCGTTCGATGTCGAAGTCGTGCGCCAGGGAAACACCATCACGTTCCGCATCGGCGGCAAAGAAGTGCATCGGGGCGAATATCGACTCGATGCACCGATGGCCATCGCCCTGCGGCCGTGGCGAGCGACGATGGCGGTTTCCGGCTTCTCCGCGTCGGGAAATCTGGTCGACGTGACCGCCGACGCCATCGCCAAGTTGCGAAGGGACTGGAAGCTGTCACCACCCAAACCCGCCGGCTTACTAGCGAGCGTCGTCGTGGGCGGAATGAAGATCGACGCCACTGCACCGCCCGTTGGGCTGGTCGTGCGGCCACAACTCGGGCTCTTGACCAGCACCCACGTCGACGGCCAGTTGGTGCATGAAGCGGAGACGAACCTCTTCGAGACCCGGGCCACGATAACCCCCGGCGGCGACTACCTGCTGATGTTTCCCGAGGGTGCCCACTATGGCGGCAAGAAGGGGAAGGTCAACAATATGATCGCCTATCGCTCGTCCGACAAAGGCAAGACTTGGAGCGATCCCACAGTGGCGTTCGACATCGACTACAGCCAGCACGGCTTCATCCCGCTGATCCCTCGTGGCTCGAAACGGATCTACGCGTTTGGCACGCAGCCGATCGAAGGCAAACGCGAAGGAGCCGAGAATTGTCCGATCGGCTTTCGATACTCGGACGACGACGGGCACACATGGTCGGAGGTGACGCTGATCAAACCGGTCAACAATCCCGATTTCCTGGGCATGTCGGTCATGCGCATGTGCGAGACCGACGCCGCCACATGGCTGCTGGGTTCGCACGAGGGACGTTGGGTACGTAAGCCCAATCTACCGGTCGTGACCCGAGCGTATGTGCTGCGGAGCGAAGACCAGGGCAAGACGTGGACGGTATTGCCGGACAAACGGCCCGGCGGATGGTATCTCAAGCAATTCGAACGAATGGACGAACCCCGTCCGATCAACCTCGGTGGCGGCAGAGCCATGATCCTGGCCCGCACGTGCGAAGGGCACCTTTGGGCGTCGTGGAGCGAGGACGACGGTCGCACGTGGTCCGAGCCGAAGCCGACTTCGCTCATCCATCCCGATGCCCCGCCCATGCTATTTCATCATCCGGATGGAAAGACGTTGGTCGCGTTACACCACAACCGTCACTCGGGAAGTCACTTCAAACAAACCGATCGCAGCGAAATCTGGGTATCGCTCTCGACGGACGAGGGCCGCACGTGGAGCGAACCGCGGTTCATCTTCGCCAATGCGTTGGCTGCGACCTCGAACAGCCCTTGGCACGATCACCAATGTTCCTATGTCGACGCTTTCGTCGAAGGCGACACCTTCCACCTGTTCGTCCCCCACCGCTGGAAGCGAGCGCTGCATTTGACTCTCAACGCCGATGACATCGAGCGATTGCCGACCAGCGTAGACCTGAGAACGGCACCCCGCGTTGAAAAGACCTTATTGTTCGAGGCCGGCCAGGACGGGTATGCCGTTTTTCGCATCCCCGGCATCGTGGCTACCGCCGAGGGCTCGCTGCTGGCCTACTGCGTGGGCCGCAAGGCGCCCGGCGACTGGGCCGACATCGACATTTTCCTTCGCCGCAGCACCGACGGCGGTAAGACATGGGAGCCTCGCAAGAAACTCGGCGACGTGGGCTCTTCGACCGTCGACAACCCAACGGCTATCGTTGACCGCAAGACCGGCGCGGTACACATGCTGTACCAGGTCGATTATGCCCGCGCATTCTACGTGCGCAGCGACGACGATGGCCGGACCTTTTCCGAGCCGGTGGAAGTAACGTCCGTCTTCGAAGAATTTCGACAGGAGTACGACTGGAACGTGATCGCTCCAGGCCCCGGGCACGGGCTTCAACTGGCCAATGGTCGATTGATCGTGCCGGTGTGGCTGTCGACCGGCGGCCACCGTCATCGCCCGTCGATCGTGTCGGTCATCTACAGCGACGATCACGGGCGCACATGGCATCGCGGCGATGTTGTGGTACGAACCGACGACGAGTTCATCAATCCAAGCGAGACGGTCGCCGTGGAACTGACCGACGGCCGGGTGATGCTGAATATCCGCAACGAATGCACCCGCCATCGCCGCCTCGTTTCGTTCAGCGACGACGGGGCGACCAAGTGGACGACACCGGTTTTCGACGAAACATTGTTCGAAGCGATCTGCTTTGGCAGCATCCAGCGATTAACGTGGGGCACGTTTCCAACGTGCCAGCAAGACGAAGGCACGTCGGAGACGTGCCCCACAAGGAACCGCATTCTGTTCGTCAACCCGAACAGCGGCAGTCGAGCACGGAAGAACCTGACCGTACGACTCAGCTACGACGAAGGCCAAACGTGGCCCGTGCACAAAGTGCTCGAACCGGGCATCGCTGGTTATTCGGATCTCACGGTCGGCCCGGACGGCTCGATCTACTGCCTTTACGAACGCGGCGGACTAGGCGGCAACCACTTCCACACGCAGGGCATCACGGTGGCCAAGTTCCCTCTCGAATGGCTCACCGATGGCCAAGACGTCTGTTCGCAAGGAGAGCGACTACGTGAGGGAGGAACGAAGTGACCCCGCGCGAACGAGTCCTTCGAGCGGTGCAGCATCAAGAACCGGATCGCGTACCGCTGTTCTATCGCGACGTGCCCGATGTTGATGCTCGGCTGCGACGCGACCTCGGACTCGAAAGCCGAGATGAACTGCTAGAACTGCTCCGAGTCGATTTCCGCTGGGTGGAACCGGCTTACGTCGGCCCGTCGCTGGAGGATGAAACGACCGGGCGACGCCGGGATATCTGGGGAGTGGAATACGCATGGATCGAAGCGGGCCACGGCGGGCAGTGGGAGCCCGTGGCCTTTCCCTTAGCCGATGTTGAAGATCCGGCTGCGCTCGATGATTACCCGTGGCCGAAACTCGAGTGGTTCGACTTCGACGCGGTCGACGCACAACTTCAGCGGTACCGCGACTACGCGATCATGACAGCCCCCGGCGTGGCGTCGCCGGGCGTCATGGCTACGATCCAGTTCCTGCTGGGCATGGAACGGACATTGACCGACATGCTGATCAATCCGGCCTTCTTCCACGCGTTAGCGGAGCAGATCCTGGCATTCAACCTTGAATTCATCGAGCGGCTGTACGACGTGGCGGGCGAACGGATCGACTTCTTCCGTATCGGCGAAGACTATGGCACACAGCGCGGTTTGTTGTTCGGAAAGCCTCAATGGCACGAATTCATACGGCCGACGCTGGTCGCAATGAGCCGCATCGCAAAACGCCACGGCTCGTACTACTACCAGCACTGTTGCGGAGCGGTGCGGGCCTTGATCCCGGAGTTGATCGAGGTCGGCGTCGACGTGCTGGATCCGCTGCAAGTAAAGGCCGCCGGCATGGTACCGGCGGAGCTGAAGGCCGAGTTCGGCGGGCGTCTCTGCTTTTCCGGAGGCGTCGACGAGCAGGAACTGTTGCCTCGAGGCACGCCTGGACAAGTCGCCGGGGCCGTGCGCGAGTTGATTGACGTGATGGCGCCGGGCGGTGGCTTCTTTCTTGGTCCAACGCACAACTTTCAAGCGGATATCCCTACGGAGAACATCCTGGCCATGTACAAGGCTGCTCGGGAGTACTGAAGCAAGTAGTAGAATAGTTGTGTAACATGGACGCGTAGACCAGTCTCGGCCGAGGAGTAGACGAATGCTGGAAAACGTCATGCCGCTTCGAAACCTCTGTCTCGTCGTTTATCTTACCACGGTGGTTTTGTCGCTTCCCCAAGCCACCACTGGCGCACCGCCGTCACTTTTTCCGGATGACACGAAAACCGTCGTTGCTCGTTGGACGTTTGACGTACCCAGTGAGAATGGTGGTAAGCTTAGCCATCCGCGACACTTCCTCAGCTCCGCAGGCCCGTTTGGCGAAAACTCGCTCGTTGCGTTAACTCCGGCGGCGGAGTTTTCCGGCCCGGCGACGGGATTCCCTTCCGGCAAGGAACCGTGCACCATCAGTCTCTGGTTCCGCACCGTATCGGCGGAAGCTCGGGGCGTGTTGTTCTGTTACGGCAGCCCGATACAACATTCCGCACGCGGTATTTGGCTCGTCGACGCGAAACACCTTTGCTTCTTCTTCTGGGGCAGCCCGGATGATTTGAGGGCGTCACTCTCCGGCGACGGCGTTACGCCGAACCAATGGCATCACGTCGTGGCAACACACGACGGCAGGATGGCGAAGCTCTATTATGAAGGCAAACTGGTGGGCGAGAAACCGGCGCCGAATACCACGACGGGCCTCGCCGCCCCTTACCGTTTTGCACAGAATCTGAATGACTCCCACTGCGAATTCGTTGGGCAGTTCGAGGAAACGGTCTTGCTCGACCGCGCCGTGACTGCCGAAGAAGTTGAAACGTACCACCAAGCGATGCGGGCAACGCTGCCTCCCACAGCAAAGCCGCTCGATATTGAGCAACTCGCCGCAAAGGCCGAAGCCGCGGCACGAAAGGAGGCACTTGCGTCGCTTCAAGAACTGTTCGCCGGCGCCGACTTTGACGAAATCGTCTTCACCACCCGGCAACCGGGCCGTGATGGGCACTGGTACGCCAACTTCGGTTATGCGACCTACCATCCGCGACAAGCCGGCAAGTATCAACTCTACAGCGACGGCGGCGCGATGTACGCGCTGAACGTCAAGACGGGCAGGCTCCGCACCATTCTCGCAGAGCCCGACGGCGGCGTCCGTGACCCGCAGGTTAGTTATGACGGCAAGAAGATCCTATTCTCCTACCGAAAAGCAGGTCAGCCTTATTATCATCTCTACGAGATCAACGTTGACGGCACTGGTCTCAGACAACTGACATCCGGAACGTTCGACGACTTCGAGCCGACGTACCTGCCCGACGGCGACATCGTGTTCTGTTCGAGCCGCGTGAAGTGCAACGTTCCCTGTTACTACACGCCCGTCGCCGTTTTGTATCGGTGCAGTGCAGATGGCAGCAACATTCGCCGCCTCTCGGCGAACATCGAACACGAAAACACGCCCTGGCCCCTGCCGGATGGCCGCATCATTTACCAACGGTGGGAATACGTCGACCGAAGCCAAGTTCTTTTCCATCATCTCTGGACAACGAACCCGGATGGTACCGGCCAGACTGTCTTCTTCGGCAACATGCACGGCGGCGGGGCCTACCTCGATGCGAAACCGATTCCAAGTCAAGAGAAGATAAGCGATCCAAGAGTCGTGATGATCCATTCGCCCGGCCACGGACGTACCGAACATCTCGGCTACATCGAAATCGTCGATCCATCGAAGGGCCCCGATTCGCGCGCGAATGCAAGGCGCATCACCCCGAATCCTGAATGGCGGGACCCCTATCCGCTTAGCCTGAAAACCAAGACTCCTGGAAACCAGTGGTTCCTCGCTGCGGGTCCCGGCGCCAGCAAGATGAGTTGCGTCAACGAGGCCGGCGAAGTTCTGACGATTTACGAACTTCCGCAATCAGAAACGAAAGCGAACATGTGGCTGCAGGAGCCGCGACCGATCTGTGGCCGACCTCGCGAACGGGTCATTCCGCCGCGAGTCAAGCTGGGCGAGGGCAACGGAAGCGCGTTGCTGCAAGACGTGTACATCGGCCGGAATATGGAGGGCGTCGAGCGGGGCGACATCAAGAAACTGCTCGTGATGGAGATACTGCCGATGCCCGTCAAGCCGACGCGAGACTGGCAGCAGATGGTCTCGTTTGACAGCCCCAACGGCGGCACGTTTCAGCTCGAACGAGTGCTTGGCTCGGTGCCGGTCGAAGAAGATGGAAGTGCCCATTTCGAACTGCCGGCATTGCGCGCCCTCTTCTTTGTCGCGCTGGACGAGAACGACATTTCAGTGAAGCGGATGCAGAGTTTCATGACCGTTCAGCCGGGCGAGTCTGTCGGGTGCGTCGGTTGCCACGAACACGGAAGAGCGACGCCGCCGGTGACGGGAGTACCCATCGCGGCGAAACGCGGGCCGAGCAAGATAACGCCGATCGCGGGCATCCCCGAGGGAAAAGTGTTCGACTTCCCGCGCGACATCCAGCCGATCTTTGACCGACACTGCGTCGGTTGCCACGGCTACGAGAAGACGGCCAACGGCGGACCGTACGACGGTGGCGTCTTGCTGACCGGTGACCGGGGCATTTTCTATTGCCAGAGCTATGGAACACTCCGCGGCTTTCGCCAGGTGGCAGACGGTTCGAACGGAACGGGCAACCGGCCGCCCCGCTCGATCGGCACGTCGGCGAGTCCGCTGATGAAGAAGCTGAGCGGCGATCATTTCGACGTTGGACTTTCCGCCAACGAGAAAAGGCTGATTCATTACTGGATCGAATCAGCCGGCACCTTTGCCGGGACCTACGCCGCACTTGGCAAAGGCTTCATCATGCCCCGCCAACCTGTTGTGCCAGGCGACGTTCACCAGAACCGCTGTGGCGGTTGCCATTCCAAGAACTTCCCATTTAACAAAGACGACCCCCGTTCTCACTGGCTTTACAACCTCGATACACCGGCGAAATCGGTCATCCTGCTGGCCCCACTCGCCAAAGAAGCGGGCGGCTGGGGCCTTTGTCAAGAGAAAGCTACGGCGAAAGGAAAGTCGACACCGCCGATCTTCAGCAGCGCGCAAGATGCGGATTATCAGAGAATCCTTGGCAATGTGACGCAACTCCATCAGCAGTTGCAGAGCAACCAACGTTACGACATGCCTGGTTTTGTGCCGCATCCCGCTTACCTGGGCGAAATGAAACGCTACGGCGTTTTACCTGAAGGATACGAGTGGAAGGGGCCACCGAAAGAGATGTGGCGGATCGACGAGGCTTATTGGCAGTCGCTCTGGTATCAGCCCAGGAACGGGGGATAGTTTCCATCATGCTTCGACTTGGTCATCTTGCCGTTGTTGCCATTGCGTTCGAGCTGGTGGTCGATGCCTGGGCTTCGGATTGGAAAGTGTGGACGGAGGCGGAGGACTATGTCGCGCAAAAGGGTTCGCAGGCGGCGTTCTACCTCATGGAGCGGACGGCCTCGGGCGGGCGGATCGTCGATAACGATTGGGGACGCGACGTGGGGGATTTTCTTCGCTGGAAAGTCGAAACGCCCCAACTTTACGAAGCGATCTATTTGACAATCAAGTTCTGCCGGGCTCCGCGCACACCAGCCTCGATCCGTGTTCGCATCGGCAATCGGCAGGCCGAGGTCCGCTTTCCCACCACGGGCGGCTGGGGTTTCGAGAACGAACAATGGCAATTCGGCGAGATCCGCTTGCAGGGTCTTCCGGCGGGGCCACACGTAGTCGAGCTGACGGCCATCGCGCAGAACAGCAACCTCAACACGGACGGCCTTTTCGTCAGCAACCATCCGCTGTCCGTCGCGGGCAAAAAAGTCGTGCTGAAGGACGTGGCCCAGCAGCGAGCGTTGGCGATCGCAGCAGAAACGGACCCCGCGCTTCGATGCAGATTGCTGACTCCGTATCGGAGACAGATCCAGCGGATCGTCTTCACCAAGCACTTCGACATGGGCGGCTCTCATTACGCCTACACGGACGCCGTGAGCGACGAAGATACGCTGAATCCCAGCGGCACGGTGAAGGAGTTCAATTTCAAAGGCGGATCCAGCTTGTGTCTGCTGGAAATCGGCGAGGACTACAGCATCAAAGAGTCGACCCTGCTCGACGACGAAGACGGCGTATTCCGCGACCCGGACGTGTCGTACGACGGCCAGCGAATCCTCTTCTCCTGGAAAAAGTCGGCTCGCAGGGATGACTATCACCTATACGAGGTGGATTTCGAGACGCGGGAAGTCCGCCAACTAACGTTCGGCCTGGGCTTTGCCGATTACGAGGGCATCTACCTGCCCAATGGCGACATCATGTTCAGCTCCACGCGATGCATGCAAAACGTGGATTGCTGGCACGTGAGCGTGAGCAACATGTACTTGATGAACGCCGATGGGAAGTACATGCGCCGCATCGGATACGATCAGGTGCATACGAACTATCCGCAAGTTCATCCGACCAGCGGACTCGTTACGTATACGCGTTGGGAGTACAACGACCGCGGTCAGATCTATCCCCAGCCTCTGTTCCGGATGTATCCGAATGGTGCGCAGCAGACGGAGTTTTACGGAAACAACTCCTACTTCCCCACGACGATCCTCCATGCGCGAGGCATTCCGGGGACAGGAAAAGTCCTGGCCATCCTTTCCGGTCACCACACTCACCAACGTGGAAAGCTGGCCATTATTGACCCTTCCCGGGGACGGCAGGAAACGAGCGGCGTGACCCTGGTCGCTCCGGTGCCCCAAGAAGAGCTTTCCGGCACGATCAAGATTGATCAGTACGGGCAGGACGGCGATCAATGGCAGTATCCCTATCCGTTGGACGAGGATAACTACCTGGTAACGTTCCGGCCCGACGGCGAAGCACGCTTTCGGATCTACTTCATGAACAAGCAGGGCGAACGGACACTCCTGGCTGCGGACCCAGCTATCTCCTGCAACCAGCCCGTTCCCTTGGCTCCACGCCCCATTCCGCCGCAGCCGGTCTATCCCACGGACTGGCGACAGAAGACCGGTGGGTTTGCCATCCAAGACGTCTATCACGGACAGGGACTGGCGGGCGTCAGTCGGGGAACGGTGAAGAAGATCCGGGTCGTCGCGCTGGATTACATGGCCACGGACATCGGTCGAAAACATGGACCATCGGCCATCAGCGATCTGGCCGCGTGGGATGTGAAAGTTGTCCTGGGCGAGGCTCCGGTTTACGAGGACGGCTCGGCCGCATTTGAAGTTCGCGCGCGCACGCCCGTCTACTTTCAAGCGATCGACGCACAAGGCCACGTGGTGCAAACTATGCGTTCCTGGTCTACGCTGATGCCGGGCGAAGTCTTCAGTTGTGCAGGCTGCCACGAGAACAAGAACGAAGCGGTCGCCGTCGAATCGGTAACGATGGCGCTACAGGTCGGCATACAACCACTCGACCCGTTCTATGACGTAACTGGCACGGGTTTCAGTTTTCCAAAGACAATCCAGCCGATCCTCGACGCCAAGTGCATACGATGCCACGACGGTTCCGAACGGCCCGACTTGCGGGCGACGCCGGTCTGGGACGCTGCGGCTCGCAAGTTCTGGAACCGGTCGTACCATGAGCTGATATCCACAGACAGGCCCCACGGCCCAGCGAACGACACGGGTCAGCGACTCGGTGTGATCGAAGAACGGTCGAAGTACCTGAGTTGGATAGGCCGCTGGTCCGTGCCGGTGATGATTCCACCTCACTCTCATGGTTCGTCTCGCAGCCCGCTAATCTCTCTGCTGATGTCCGGTCACGAAGACGTAGAAATGACGCAGGAGGAAATGGACAAGATCTCCTGCTGGATCGACCTGGCGCTGCCCCATTCCGGAGAATGGACCGAGGGAATGACGCCGGAAGACCGGGAGAGTTACATGCGAGTCTACCAGAAACGCCTGGACTGGGAGAAACAGGAAGCTGTAAATATCCAGGAGTATATCGACGCCCTGCCCACCTCCAATCGGTCTGGGGACTAGACGGCCAGCTTTGGCATGCCTACTGCGTAGTCACGTCGAGATACACCGAGTGGTGACCGTACGTTTGGTAAAACGGCTTGAGCGTGACGTCGCCGAAGTTGAATCGTAGGGTACTGGGGTCGCCGGCGATGGATCTTCCGAGGTCCGCGGCGTTGAGGGTCACGGGACGCCATTCTTCTCGCGGGGCAGGCTCTTCCGCAGCCAGCAGAACCGGGCCGTAGAAAATGCTGGCGATGTTAGGCTGATCCATGACTGGACGCAGGTGGAAGTCGAACGGCATGCGCAGTTCGATCATGTCGCCATTCTTCCAGGTTTGACGGAGGGTTAGATAAGTGCCGGGCACCGCATCAATCGTCTGCTCGACGCCATTGATCTTCACAGAGAATCCCCGAGTCGCCCATTTCGGCACCCGCACGTTGATGTCAAAGGTGCCTTCGCCGACGATTGCGAGCCGAGCCCTATCGGAATAGGGGAAATCCGTTCGTTGCTTCACCATCACGTTGCGTTCCGGCCAGGTCACGGTGGAGGACACATACAAATTGACGTACAACGTGTCGTTGTTCACGCTTTTGAAGTAGATCGAGTCCTGCAGCTTGGTGTTGCTCTCCAGGGCAGTGCCATTGCAGCAGGTGAACCCGTTCATGTTGGCGTTGCCGAAATGTTTCCGAGCGCCGGGGTTGAGCGGGACGTGGTAGGTGTTGCCGGGATTGTTTTCGGCCACGGAGGCCAGGATGTGGTTATAGAGGGCTTGCTCGTAGTAATCCATGTACTTGCTGTCCGGATCGAACAAAAAGAGTTGGCGGCTTAACTTCAGCAGGTTGTAGGTGGCACAAGTCTCGTTTTGTCCGCCCTTGGCGAAACCGTTCGCGAATAGTGTGTTCGGCTCAGCCGTGAAACACTCTGCGTTGCTGGGGTTCTTGGCCCCCGCCACGCCGCCGATGCTGTACATGTAGCCGTGGGTGCAGATGTCCCAGAAGTTCTTCGCCACGCGGTAGTACCGGGCATCCCGCGTGCACCTATACGTTCCCAGAGCGCCCGTGATCTGCGGGATATGCTGGTTGGCGTGTTTGCCGCGCAAGGTGTCCACATTCCGGGCCAAACCGTGGGAGTGCTGGGCGTTGCCGAAAAAGAAGTCGATGTTGTCAAACAGTACGGCACACTGCAGAAACCGCTCGTCCTCCGTGATCCTGAACAGCCGGGCCATGACCTCGTTCATACCTCCGTACTCTCCGGCAATGTAACGATTCCACATGGCGATGCGTGTGGACTTCGGAACGATCTTCAACCGCTCATAGACCCAAAGGCCCATGCCCCGGGCAATCTCAAGAGCCTTTTCGTTACCGCCCACCTCGTAGCAGTCAAGCAAACCGGCAAGGATTTTGTGGAGGGTATAGTACGGAGCCCAAATCTGATTGTTTCGGCCGCCGTACGTGGCGCCTTGTTCCAGCATGATGAACTGGTCCGGCGGGTAAGCGCTGATAAAGCCCTTGCCCCAATTCCAGTAGTCGTTTCGAATCCCGTCCGCGGTCAGGTCGGAGTCATAACCAGTCTTGCCCGGCCCCGGCGGAACGGCCGTCGGATCTGAAATGAACTCGTCGCCTTCATGTAGGGGCTTGCCCGATTTCTGGGACAGGTCGTACAAGGTTTCGATCACGTAGTTCATCTTCTGCAGGAAGTTGGCCCGCAACTGTTCATCGTAGGTGGTGCTGGCACAAGCTTGTGCGATGGCCGACAAATAATGTCCACTGGCGTGGCCGCGCAGCTTGGTGGTTTGGCTGTCCCACACGCCCAACGGACGGGCGCCTTCGGGCTGCTGCTGGCCAAACGCGTCGCGGAACATGTAAAGAAAACGGTCGGGATCGGTTTCGGCCAAAGCAAGGATGAACTTATCACGGTTCTTGATGAACGGCGTGTCCTGCTGTTTTTCGCCCGGCTCCAAAAGAACCTGGCCCAATGGAAACGCCTCCAACGTGCGGCCCGGTGCCGTAAATGGATCTACTGCCGCCTTCACGGTCACGACGGCCTTGGGCTGGAGATCCGTGCCGGGCAACCTACCGGTCACGGTGTAAGTACCCGGTTCAAGGACTTGACGGTTATCGACGGGCGAAGGCCAGATCACACGAACCTTCGGGCCTCTTGCGCCATCCCGGTAAACACCCGGAATGGTATGCGGCAATCGTGGCAGATGCCCCACGATGGTTTCTACGGAGATGTTGGGCACCTTCACGAGCCGGGAGGCATCGGGCAGAGAGGCAGTTCCTGTCGCCTTGGGAAGTGCACTCTCGCCCCGCGATTCCTCTCCCGACGCCATCGACTGCCCCATGCCAAGCAACACCACGCCGACGAAATGTGCGGCACTTAATCGAGTCATCCGATTCACCTTGCGTCCCCGGCTGAACTGTATTGGGTCAGAGTTCCTTTGCCCGTAGTCTACGCGACCGGCCAGTTTGGCTGCAATCATCGGCTCCAACCCGGGCGACGGTCGTGGTACAATTCGGCGACAATCTTGACCGTCGTTTTGCCCTGCCTTCAGTCAATAGGATCGATCAGCAGCAAAGGATGAACAATGACAAACCGAACGAACTCATGCCCGGTCTTGCTGACCCTATTGGTCTGCACAATCCTGCCCGTCGGCCCCACACCGGCCGGAGCGGCCGATCAGGGGAACAAACTGCAGGTCTTCATCCTCGCTGGCCAATCCAACATGGAGGGCCAGGGAGTCGTATCCATGGACCACGCGAAGTACTACAACGGGGGCAAGGGGAATCTCGTCTGGTCGATGGCGCATTCCGCAACCAAGGAGAGGATGCAACATCTCAAGGATGATGACGGCGAATGGGCCGTCAGGAACGATGTCGAAATCAGTTTCAAGGCGAAAGGTACCGTTCGCAAAGGCGCGTTGACCGTGGGTTACACCGGTTACGGTGGGAGCAGCCACATCGGGCCGGAACTTGAGTTTGGCCATGTGATGGGGGATTTCCTTGAAGAGCCAATCTTGCTCATCAAAACCGCCTGGGGTGGCAAGAGTCTCTACAAGGACTTCAGACCGCCAAGTTCCGGTGGTGAAGTCGGCCCTTATTACACGCAGATGATCCAGGAGATTCGCGATGCCCTGGAGGCACTGGGGGATGAAGAATACGAAATCAGAGGTTTTGTCTGGATGCAGGGGTGGAACGATATGTGCACCCAACCGGCTGTGCCCGAATACGCCGACAATCTGATCAATCTGGCAAAGGATATCCGCCGGGAATTCAAAACTCCGAGGCTTCCCATTATCATTGGCGAACTGGGAAATGGCGGCGCCGCAAAGCCAGGTAGCGGCATGCAGAAATTCCGCGACGCACAAAGACACGGTGCAGAAAGCATCGAGAACGCGCTGTTTGTCAGGACCCAAGACTTCGCACGACCGCGCGAGTTGTCGCCCAATATTGGTCACGGCCATCACTGGTACGGAAACGCGGAAAGCTATTTTCTGATCGGCCATGCCCTTGGAGAAGGAATGAAGAAGCTTTTGTCCGCGCCGGATCCGCAATAGAACACCTAACAGAATTGTCTCACGCAGAGGCGCGAAGACGCAGAGGAGATGCCATACAGAGAAGGCGGCTACCACCGGTTTGCCCAAGTCAATTTTTGTCACGTAACCAACTACGAAGGAAAACCCCATGAAGAAGCTTCTGCTGATTGTCACCTGTCTTTCATTCGCGATTTCCGGACTTGCAGCACCATCGCCGGCAACTGCCGAAGACGACATCCTGATCAACGATTTCGAAGCGGCGGACTATGGTGATTGGAAGGCCGAAGGCGAGGCGTTCGGCACAGGCCCGGCGAAAGGAACGCTTGGCGGCCAGATGCATGTTTCCGGTTTCGAAGGCAAGGGACTGGTCAACACGTTCCTCGGCGGCGACAGGCCGACGGGCAAGCTCACGTCGCCTGAATTCACTATCGAGCGGGACTATATCAAGTTCCTCGTCGGTGGCGGCGGACACAAGGGCAAGACCTGCATGAATCTGCTCATCGACGGCGAAGTTGTCCTCAGCGTCACCGGCCCCAACATCCAACCCGGCGGCAGCGAGTTCCTGAACTGGGAGAACTGGGACGTCAAGGAATACAAGGGCAAGAAAGCCGTACTCGATATCGTCGACGAGGCGTCCGGCGGTTGGGGCCACATCAACGTCGATCAAATATCGCAGAGCAACACGAAAGCCGAAAAGAAGCCAGCCCCCGCGCCGAAGCGACGAGCCGATGCAAATCCTCACTTGGAGAACGCTCAAGAGATCGAGATCACGGGCAAGTACATCCTCTTCCCCGTCTCGAACCGGGGACAGCGCGGCCGGATGACAATCTACGTCGACGACCAACTCGTCCACAATCTCGACTGCGACTTCCCACCGAACAAGGACGCCATCGACTGGTGGACCTACCTCGACATGGAAGAATACGTTGGTAAGACCGCCAAGGTCGTCGCCCGTGCGGCACCGGAAATCTGTGAGATGATCGAATCGGGGGACAGCATTCGTCATCTTCAACCACTCTACGACGAAGCGCTGCGGCCGCAGTTCCACGTGAGTCAGATGCGCGGCTGGAACAACGACCCGAACGGAATGTGCTACTACGATGGCCAATACCACTTCTTCTGGCAGTGCAACCCGGCCGGCCGCAACTGGGCCAATATGTACTGGGGACACGCGACGAGCCCGGATATGGTCCACTGGACCGAGCAGAATCGGGCCCTCCGTTCCTTCGGCGGCGATGTCGAAAACCGTCATCCGAAGATGGCCGTCAAGAACTGCTTCTCCGGTAGCGGGAACGTCGATCTGAACAACACTGCAGGCTGGCAAAAGGGCGACGAGAAGACGATCGTCCTCGCCTTCACCGACACGGGTTGCGGCGAGGCACTGGCTTACTCCACCGATCGCGGCAAGACGTGGACCTATTACGAAGGCAATCCGGTCATCCAGCACCGGGGCCGTGATCCGAAACTGATGTGGTACGCGCCGGGCGAACATTGGGTTATCGCCGTGTATGACGAAGACCCGGAGGTTGGCCGGAATATCGCCATCTATACGAGTAAGAACCTCAAAGAGTGGGAACTGACGAGCAAGATACCCGGCTACTTCGAGTGTGCAGAGATCTTCGAACTGCCGGTCGACGGCGACGCGTCGAAGACCAAGTGGGTGATCTTCGCCGCGGACGCACAATATGCGATCGGGCATTTCGACGGTAAGGAGTTTACTCCGGAGCACGACGGAAAACACCGTGTCCACTGGGGCAACTACTACGCTTCGCAGTGCTTCAGCAATCCGCCCGACGGACGTGTCGTACAGGTCGGCTGGACCCGCGGGATTGATATGCCCGAAATGCCATTCAACCAAACGTTCACCGTACCAACGAACCTGACGCTGCGCACGACGGAAGACGGCATCCGGATGTTTGCCACGCCAATCAAGGAGCTCGAACAGCTTCGCAAACCGGACCCGAAGACAGCCGTGAATAAGGAACTGACTGCCGAGGCACCGGTCGTCGAATTCGACGTCGAGAATCAACTCTTCGATATTGTGGCAACCTTAGAAAAGGGAACCGCCACGAAGGCAGTCCTTCGATTCGCTGAAAATGTGGCGACCTACGATTTCAACGCCGAGAAACTCGACGAAATGCCGCTGAAGATGAAAGACGGCAAAGTTACGTTTCGTGTTCTTGTAGACCGCCCGATGTACGAGTTGATCGGCGGTGGCGGCGCCTGCTACAAGACCAGTGGCCGTCGCGATAAAGGCAAGCCGGTGGGCACTATCTCGCTGACCGCCGAAGGTGGTTCGCTGACCGTCAAGTCGATCAAAGTTTTCGAGATGACGTCGGCCTGGAAGGAGTAGGTGCCTGGCTGCTACGGGCCAGCGAACGGGCACGTCCGAGCTACTGCCGGAGGATTTCCAGAGAACAGATCAACGGTGGCTTGCCTCGGACCGGAACGAACTCGATGGTCAGGGTGCCCTGACCGGCGACGTTCCGAAACTCCTTGGTCAGCGCCCGGTTCAGACGTCCAGTCGCGGCAGCGATGTCCAGATGCGAGATCACGGTCTTGCCCTGCAACTTCACGTCGAACACCCGCCGGCCGATAGTACCGTCTTCGGTCTCCGCGAAGTGCAGTGCAACGTTATAGCGGACAGGCTGGTCGTCGGCGATTTGCACCGTGAACTTCAGCGGGCCGGTCAGCCCGGACGTGTATAGCCAGGGTGTCTGTGTGTTGGCGATGGGGTGGTAGTCTGCGTTGAATCGGAATCCATTCGCTTCGGACTCCTGCTGCAGCGGTACCGGCTGAATACGATACACCTTCTTTGGGTCCACCGGCCGCGGCCAAGCCAGCCAGAGTTTGCCCTCCGAATCCATCTGGTCGCCCGGGGCGTTGAAGTTCACTCGTAGCGTCCGGACGTTCTGGATCGGTCTGGCCTTGGCAGTCGGCTTTTTCTTTCTGCCCTTGCCAAGGGCCTTCGCAGCCATCTTTTCGCGGCGCCCGCCCGCCAGGTAGACCGACCAGTTCTCGTTCCGCTCGACCGGGATCATCGCCAGCGATGTTTTGTAGTTGTACGGGCAGATACACGTGCTGTACCCTTCCGGAGCAAGCACCATTCCGCCGGCCGGGACGGCACTGATCCAGCACGAAGGTCTCGATTCCGGAAGCCAGTGTGAACCGCTGTCGCGATTGATCTCGGCAAAACCGATGCTCGCGGAGCGGTAGATCAAGAGGTCGCAGGCTGCCGAGAACGTACCGCAGAAGTTCTTGCCCGACACGCCGAATCGCTCAGGCTGGCCGCTAAGCGGGTTCGTCTCCAGCAACCGCTCTTCGCCCGTGTGCAGATCGTACGCCCAAGGCAGGAACAACGTATCGCCGACGATGAAGGAGTGACGCATCGTTCCGCCACGCCCGGTTTCGCTGACGCCTTTGAGCGTTTCCTTGCTCCAGAGCAACGTCCCGTCGCGGCAGGCGTAGACGCCAACCCCCTTGTCGCCATCGACGGCAGCGTTCTCGGCTGGGTTTGGGTAGGCGACGACGACATCGTCGCGCAACATCAGTGCCTTCCATGCCGGCGGGATGCCTTCGCGCGTCCAGAGCACCTTCCCCGTCGCGAGGTCCAGCGCCGTGAGCGCGGAAACGGGTACACCGCCGCTGCCGCGCCGCCTGGCTGCGTCGTACTTCGTGCCACCGGTCCGGTCGAGCAGGTAGATGGTCCGTTCGTCCGCGACGATGGCCGTCGGTGATACCGACCGTTCTAGCGCGTGCTCCCAAAGCAACTCGCCGGTTATTCGGCTGAACGCGAAGATGAACTTCGACTGCTGGATACCCTTTGTGAAAGGCATTGGTGACCGTTCCTCGTTGTTGGGCTCATGTCCCAACGTGCCGAGCAGGCAGTCGCCGGTCAGCCCCAGATACTCCCAAACGATACGGGTGCTGTCCGCCGAGCCAACGTCTTTCGGCAGGAGCTCGGCCATCACCGCGCGATGGGCGTCGGCAAGCGGGAAGGTGAACTCCTTGGCGGTCTTGCCAGTTTGGGCGTCGAGTTTCAGGCAGGTTAGGTCCTGGATGCAGTAGACGCCCTGGTCGTCGGCCACGATGTTCCCACCGCGGTGGGTCGGCGGAAACCGTCCGACGTTCTTCAGGTGCCGGTTCCACATCTCGCGGCCGTTGTAGGCATCGAGCGCGAATACGTCGTGCTGGCCCTGGACGTAGAGCACGCCATTGGCGAACAGCGGCACCGGCGCTCGCCAGTGTCGCGAGACGATCCGCGATGGTCCGGGGCCGCCCCACCAGAGCATGCCCAGTGGCAGGCGGGCGAGAGTGTCCTCGGAGCAGCCGGTGCGCCCGATGTTGGCGTGCGGGTGCGTCCACTGGCCACTGCCCGGCAGCTTGCCGCGCCGGATGACGGTCCCGAGCGATGACTCCGATATTTCCTCGGCAGGCACATCCCCGTCGGCCAGGAAGGTTTGCGTGGCGGCAGTCGACCCGCCACCGGCGATCTGACACGCCACGCCGCCGCAGGGGCGGAGTACTCGATGAAGTTCCGCTGCGTCCACTGTTGCGGTGGTGCTGCCCAACGAATTGCCCCAGACTATCAAATTGGCGAAGTAGGGGTTGTACGGAAGCGTTTCGAACGGGCCGTGATGAATGGCCGCGCGCACACCTAACAAGCCGGCGCCGTCGAGCATCTTTCGGGCAGCGTCGACCTTTTCCGCACTCGGTTCGCGGCAGTACACGACCAGATCGCTCTGCTCGATCAGAGCAGCGAGCAATTGTCCGTCGCCCACCCCGAGCATCAGCGCATATCCGGCGCGTATGCCACTAGTCTTCAGAATGCTTGCCGCACGCACTTGTGCTTCCACTGCGACGGTTGGTTTGACGATGCATTGCGTAATAAGTCGCTCGGAATCTGCCTCGTCGGCACCGAAACAGTACAGCTTGCCCGCCGTCGAACTGACGACAAACCGCCCGTCGACGGCGCATATGCCCCGCGCTTCGCCATCGATCGTCTCTTGCCAAAGGGCTCTGCCCGTCTGGAAGTCGATGGCTGACACCATCCCACGTCCGCCGGCGAGGATCGTGTCGCCCGCGCAGAGCAACATGAACACCCGCCCGACATCCGCCTGCCATTGCTTGAAGGGAAGTGGGCTCATCCATGCGGGATTGGGAATCAGCCTGCCAGGGCCGGACCTCGTGTAGCCCACGCCGGAAGCCGCAATGTTCTCGTCGTGTCCCAGGTTCTTGCCGTCCTTCCAGTACTTAGCGTAACCGGCCATCAGATCGTCGATGTCGGTCTTGATGACCGGTCCCTGCCCGGCCAGTATCAGGCTCTTGCCTCGGGCGGCCACAACGTTCCTGTCCGTCAGCGACCAAGCTACCTTACCCGTGTCGTAGGCAATCGCGAACAGCCCCGACGCCGCGCCTTGGGCCGGATCACGCAGCTCGTAGCGGACGTTTTCCTCGGTGTGCTGGCTGCGGCGTTTGAAGATGACCCAATCCCTCCAGGCCATCACGCGCGACCCGCCCGGCTGATGTGGCTTGTAGCCGAGCCCGTTCTCGTAGAACTGGAATTCGCCGGTGGCGACGTCAAACGCGGCCGGCGCGCCACGCCCCGTTGGCACGTAAAGCCGCCCGCGGTGCAACACCAGGTATCCCTGCGGAGCCACGCCTGCATAGCCCGTCGAGTGCGGAAGCGTGGCGAAGTGGTATCCCGAGGTGTCGTTCTTCCAGATCACGCTGCCATCGCTGGGGTCGAGGCAATGGATGAACACGCCGTCCCGCGACCACATACCAGCCGTGAAGTACAGGCGATCGCCCTCGATCAGCACACCCGACCGCGCCGGCCAATGCGAGATCATCTGCTCGTTGCCGATCACTTTCTGGTCACTGGGCCCGCCCCGGAACTTCCATACAAGCTCGCCTGTCACAGCTTGAAGGCAGTACAGATGACCGTCGTCCGACGCTGCAAACACGCGGCCATCACGGACCCCCGGCGCGAAACGCACAGGGCCTTCGGTGTAGAACGTCCACTTTTCGGCGCCGGTCGCGAGGTCGATGGCGTATACCTTGTGGTCGGCCGACGAGCCAAACACGACCAAGTCCTTGGCGATGGCCACCTGCGTGGCGTAATCGAAGTCGATGTACTGAATCTCACGATTCGGCTCCGGCCAAGCGTGTCGCGGGCGGTGCTTCTCGTGATAGACCCACTGCAGCACCGGTGCCGCGGGGACCTCCGCATCGACGTATCCCGTACGCCCGGCGCTGCCCAGGTATGTCGATACCTTTGTCTCCGCCGCTGCGACACCCATGCACGAACACCACAGTCCCACCAGAACACACGCTTTACCGATCATGAGAGTCTTCTCCTGCAGGTCAAGGGATTCCCCGCGGCGCCGGGCCACCCCTATCTTATCCTTCCGTCCCCGCATTCCAAAGCCGTGGGATTCCGAGCGAGGCGACAGCGTTGGATCGAGACCATTCGTGACCGCATGCCGAAACGCTAAACTTCGTTCCGCAATGCCATTCTTCTTCGCCATGTGTTCCTGTTAGACTAAGGGACCGACGCGGGGGAAACACAAGATGAGGGAACGATATGATCAAGAACTGCTTTCTTGTATGGATTGTTATCGGAACGTTCGCGCTTCCAGGATGGCTACGTGCTCAGGCACATATGAAACCCAACGTCGTGCTGATCGTCTGCGACGATCTGAACGACTACATCACCGGCATGGGCGGGCATCCGCAGTCCAGGACGCCGAATGTGGAGAAATTGGCCCGGTCCGGCGTGGCGTTCAAGCGGGCCTACAGCAATAACCCCGTCTGCGCACCCTCGCGGTCCAGCTTTCTGACCGGGATCTACCCGCACACATCGGGCAATCTCTTCTGGGACAAGTGGTTCCAGAATCCAGTCCTGAGGAATTCCAGGACGGTCATGGAGCACTTCCGCGCAAATGGCTACTACGTCGTCGGCTCCGGCAAACTCATGCACCACCATCGGCCGTCGGTGTGGAGCGAATTCAAGCACAAGGCCGACTACGGCCCGTTCGTCTTTGACGGCCAGGAACGCATCGCACATCCCTCGGTGCCGGATCCCTTCCACAGTATTGGCCCGGTCGACGGTTCGTTTGCTGCGCTGGACGACGTCCCGTTTGTCGACGACGGCAATCCGCAAACTGGCTGGATCTACGGCACTTGGGGAAAGACGGTGCCATTGCGGTACACTGACGAACACGATCGGGATCCGACGCCGGACGAACGCAACGCAGCCTGGGCGGCCGAGCGCATCGAGCAGTTCGCGGAACAACAGAACGGCAAGCCATTCTTCCTGGCCGTCGGCTTCATCCGGCCGCATACGCCGCTGCACGTGCCCAAGAAGTACTTTGACATGTTCCCACTTGAGTCCCTGGAACTTTCCGCGATCAAGCCCGACGATGTCGATGACTGCCACTATGCTGGCGTTCTCGACCCCGAGCAGAAGGGGCTGAGATACTTTCGCCTCCTGAACGAGTCCTATCCCAATATCGAGTCCGGACTGAGAGCCTTCACCCAAGCCTACCTGGCCTGTGTGACCGCGGTCGACGAGTGCATCGGTCAAGTCATCGATGCCGTCGACAACAGCCCTTTCAAAGAGAACACGATCATCGTCGTCACCAGCGATCACGGCTGGCAGATGGGGCAGAAAGACTACCTGTTCAAGAATTCGCCCTGGGAGGAAAGCACCCGCGTGCCTCTGGTGATTCGGGCCCCTGGTGTGGCGAAGCCGGGAGGGATTGCTGAACATCCCGTATCCCTCATTGACCTGTACCCGACCCTGATCGACCTCTGCGGACTGGAAGGAGATACTCGCAAGAGCGAGAAGGGCGCGCTGCTGGACGGCCACAGCGTGCGTCCGTTCCTGGAAGATCCAGAGAACGGACAATGGGAAGGGCCCGAGGGCGCGTTGTCCATGGTTTTCGTCGGACAATCTCGAGTGAAGTATTCCGCGGAAGAAAGAAACCAGCTCAGCAATCAGCACTGGACGATCCGCACCAAGCGGTGGCGATACATCCGCTACAACAGTGGCGCGGAAGAATTGTACGACCACGATAACGATCCGCGCGAGTGGACGAACCTGGCGGATTCACCCACGCATGCAGCCACCATGGAAACGTTACGTAGGAAGATGCTGGAGATGCGTGATTGCGAAATTACATCAGGTCATCAATGAAGGAGTTGAGACAAGAATATGGGAGACAAAAAGATTGAACGCTCGCCGCGACCGCTCAGGTTTGCAGCGCTCGTGGCTTTGACATCGGCACTGTCGGCTGCCATAGCAACGGCACGGGCTGACACAAATGCTGCGATCGAAAACCGGCGGCTTCGCGTCGAGGTTGATGCTGGAAGCATTACGTTTGCGATACAGGACCGTGGCAGCGGGGAGAGCTTCGTCAAGGCGGGGACACTCGCCCAACCCATTGCGTCGATCGCCACTGCGCAAGACGTGGCGGACTCCGCTTGGGGACCCGGCCGGGAGATCCTGATCGATCACATTGGTGGTTGGACGACGTCGCTGCGGTTGTTTCGCGATCACCCGTTCCTACACGTGCACACGACGACACGTAACGGAGATGAGAAGCCGCTGGTAACCGCCTCGCTTGGATTGCTCGACTTTGAAGTTGATCTCGGCCGACCGGTCGAGGAACTGAAGTCCTTTGGGACGGGCTTTCTCAAACCGCTTGACGAGGCGCCCGGTAGCTTTTCGTTTTCCGCTATCGTCCATCCGGAATCCCGCAACGGGGTGGTTGCCGCGTGCCTGACCCACGAGCGGGGCAACGGCGTGTTTTTTGCCGAGACGGACGAGGACAAGGTGCACATCAAGACACGGATCGACTTCGGCCGCTACCAGGTCCAGCCGGGCAAGTCGCGCAAGACGGAGACGCTGCTAATCGGTTACTTCGACGACGCCCGCCTCGGCCTGGAAGCATACGCCGATGCCGTCGCCAAGCTGTACGACATTCATCTTCCGCCTCAACCGGCCGTCTACTGCACGTGGTATCACGCTGGGGCCTCGGACGAGGCGCTACTTCACGATAACGCTCGGTTTGCCGACAAGAAGCTCCGGCCGTACGGGCTTTCCGTCATGCAGATCGACGACAAATGGCAGCGGCGGCTTCCGGTCGACTTCCCCTTCGACGGAAATGTGAAGAACATCAAGGGAGTTGGGCCGATAAAGGTCTTCGTCGATGCGAACGACAGTTTCCCAAGTGGCATGCAATACACGGCCAACCGATTGGCCAAGTGTGGATTTGCGCCGGGTATTTGGTTTATGCCCTTTGCCGGCACGTGCAACAACCCGTACTTCGGCGACCGGCAGCAGATGTTCGCTTCCTGGGACGACGGCACGCCGATCGTCACGCGATGGTCGGGCACGTTGCTCGACATGTCGCATCCCAAGACACAGACGTTCGTGCGCGAGCGTGTTAAGCGGATTGCCGATTGGGGATACCGTTATTTCAAACTCGACGGCATGCACACCGGGGCGGTAACGCACAACGTCTACGTCAACACCGGTTATGCGACGGATGGACGTTGGCTCAATTCGCCGAACTTCATTGGCCAGCAGGCCGGGCCCGGCACCAGTTCGTCCACAAAGCCGTCCCAAGCACTGCACGACCCGGGTATGACGCACATCGAGGCGTATCGCAAGGGGCTTCAGATCGTCCGCGAGGCGGCGCCCGGCGTGTTCATCCTTGGCTGCAACGTCTCGCAGAACATGCGATCCATGGGCGGGGCGTTCGGGTTGATCGACGCCATGCGGATCGGACCTGATAACGGCGGAGCGGGGCGTGGAAGCTGGGGAGCTGTGTGCAAGGGAGCCCGACATGGCAGCAATCTTCACTTCCTCAATCGCCGCGTGTGGCATAACGACCCCGACCCGGTCTACGTCCGCCCGTCGAATCCGCTCGAATCGGCCCGGATCATGGTCTCCTGGGTGGCGATCACGGGCAGTATGCTCACCACGAGCTACCAGTTTGCCGATCTGCCGCCGGAGCGACTCGACCTGTTGAAGCGCTGCATGCCTTCGCACGACGCCGTGGCCCGACCCGTCGATCTGTTCGAGTCCGATCCGCCGACAACTTGGCTGGTGACCGATACCCGCCGCGATGTGCGCCGCGACGTGATTGGCCTGTTCAATTGGAATGAAAAGGAACCGATCGAGATCACGTGCGACATGGGCAAGCTGGGCCTCGACCCGAACAGCACGTATGTCGCCTTTGACTTCTGGGCGAAGGAGTTCGCCGAACCGATCCGCGGCGCACTCAGGCAAGATCTGCCGGCCGGTACTTGTCGCGTCCTGGCGGTGCGTCCGGCTGCCGACCACCCCCAACTGTTGAGTACGTCGCGCCATATCGCCCAGTGTTTGGTTGATGTGCTTCGAGAGACCTGGGATCCCGCCTCAAATACCCTAAGCGGCACGAGTCACGTCGTGGCCGGCGACCCGTACGAACTGCGAGTCGCGCTACCTGCCAGGGGATCATGGAAAGTCCGGAAAGCAACTCTGGAAGCGCAAGACCTATCCGTCGTCGAGGTCGCCGAACGAGGTTACCGCCTGAGGTGTACGCCTGAGGCGGGTGGCGACGCGGAATGGAGGATTCAATTTCTAGCTCGGTGAGACGTCATCTACAATGGGGTGGGCAGCCACTGACGCCACGGCCTAGCTTGTCCCGGTCGAACGATGTTCAAACCAGACGCGCGCTCAAATCGCCACTTTCCCGATGCTCGTCAACACCGCCCTCGATTTACACAGGCATAATCCACCGGATATACTGCGACGTTCGCGGTGCGGCTAACAAAACGAAGACTGAATCGAACTCTATCATGCCGAAGAATGAGCGGGAATTCGTAACCTATTTGTCGAAGCACTTTCGGCTAGTGGATGCGATTTGTGCTCGGCAGATTGGGTTTGAATCCAACGATGAACTGGTCGCATTTTTGGCAAGCCAGACGGACGAGCCCGACTTGGCGGTGAGGCGGGCGAATCGTTTGAAAGACGTTGGCGTGCTGGTGCAAGGTGCGGCTGGTTGGATGCCGCCTCCTTTTCTCGTCAAGTTCATTCGTGAGCTACGCCAACGGCATGTGCTGGCCAGCCCCGAAATCGTTCGCGGTTGGATCGGCCAACTGGATGGCTTCACCGAACAACTTGCCCGCGAAATCGAGGCGATCAAGACTTCGGTTGTGTCACCGGACGTCGATCGCGTGTTGGCGCTGTTGCGTGACATCGACTACACCTTTGGCGAGATCGTCAGGATCGTGCATGTCAACTGCGAGCGAATCGCGCTGGAGGTCGCCGAGTACCGAACAATCGAAGACTTGGCTCAAGTCAAACGGCGGCTAAACCGGCTGATCGAACTTCACGACGAGTACTTGTCGCCCCTGATTCAACTCGTTGACATCAACGGCTCGTTTTATGACGTAGCCGACAAGATAGCACATGCCTGCGGACAACTGACTTCGCACGAGTTGTCAACGCCGGACTCAATTCGCCGCCAAGCGACATCGGTCCGGCAACTGGTCGTCTGGTTAAGAATGATCGTGATTCGACAAGCCGAAGAAGCCAATCGGGAACTGGCGCCGCTGTGTCTGGCTGCCGCTCAGGAACATAAGATCGCCAAGGGTGTGAATCGGGCGTTGGAGTTTGCACGACTTGGCAAGTGGGGAGAACTCGGCATCCCCAGCGAATTGCAGATTATTGACGACAAGAACGGGCCGCTGTTCAGCGACCTGGCGATTGAACGGTATCTGATTGACGTTCAGGTTTTTGAACAGCAGCCTCCACCCATAGTGAATGTGGAAAGGCCCGTAGAACTGAAGGCGGACGTGACGGCAGTCGAGCTGGTCGAACAGTTGGACATGGGCGGTACGGGTGATCTGTTGGATTGGGTCTTGGGAGTGAACGACGAAATGGAGCTTGAGAAGGCCATTCAGCTTGTGCATGATGCGATCGTATTGAAGCCCGAACACGCAGAGCCCACGGACGAAACGAAGACTTACGCGCGAAACCACTTTGAAGCCGACGCCCATCGGTGGATTTGGAGAACCGACGAGAATGACGACAACTCAGGAACAAGCTACCCGGACGCCCCCACAACTGGCAGAAGCGTTTCGGCTGCTTAGGCGAGGACGTCACATTTGCCGTGACGACGTGCGAGTATTTCGCGATCTGAAACAGCATCGCGAGCAGTATGAGTCAATCTTCTCCGCGCTTGGGTATCAGCTTGAGTATCACAGTCAGGATTTCTTCTATCTGAAGGGTGAGAATTCGCTCAAGACGAAAAGCCTACAGGCCTCCGCGTTGTTTGTCTTGATTCTCTTTCAGGATTTGGAAGACAAGAAGTTTCAGACTGAACAGCGGCAGTGGCAGAAAACCCTGACAACGCGGATTTTCAACGTCAATGAACTGCCACATTTCGCAACGTCGCAGCGTCGCCGCATGATGACCACGATCGATGTCACCGAAGAGAACCTGAAAGAGCTCGTCCTGCGAACACTTCGGCAACTTGGAATGTTGGATATGATCTCCAGCGATCAGTTTCAGTTCCGCACGCCGATCTATCGGTTCATCGACCTGTGTTTGCAGATGGCGGAGCGGGAAGAGCTGGACGTCGCGGCTCGGCAACTAGCCGAGACAATGGACGCGAATGAGTAGGAGCAGGTAAACGCGATGGTGCAATATGGGGTACAGCGACTGATCTTGATCAACAGCGGCAACTACGGGTTCACCGAAGTCGACTTGACGCGATCCGTTCATTTGGTCGCACCCAATAATCGGGGCAAGACCACGCTCGTCAACGCGCTGCAGTTTCTGTACATCAACGACATGCGGCACATGAAGTTCGCAAACACGGCTGAGGAAACAGCAAAACACTATTTCGGCTGCAGTCCGTCTTATCTGGTGTTTGAATGCGCGAGTCCGATCGGAACCAAATCGCTGTTGGTTCGCGGGCTCAGCCGACTTCAGGCGGGAAGCTTCGAGCGGTACATCTACGATGGCGGGTTTCGCACGGAAGACTTCGTCGAACCCGATGGAAGGATTCGTGAGTTCACGGCAGTTCAGGAATCACTTTCGGATCGTCATTTGAAAACTGTGCCGAACAATGCACTTTGGAAAGTCCTTTCCGGCGAAGCGACCGACAAACAAGACGTCAGTGGCGGGTTGAAAATTCTACCTATTCGCAATCAAGGCGACTATCGCAATTTCTGCCGCGTCTATCGAAAGCTGCTGACACTTGCTGATTTGGATTCGGACAGATTGCGCGAGTTGCTGATCGCTTGCCATTCTCGCGACATCAGCGAACGGCGAATCGACATCGCAACCGACTACCGTGACGCGTTCGAGTTGGCAGAGAGAACCGAACACGAGTTGACGTTCATTCAGTCTTCAGCATCGCTCATTACGGAAGGCCATAAGGCTCGCGAGCGAGTCGCCACGTTGATGACGCATTTGACAGAAAAGGTGCCTGCGAATTGGCAACGCGCTCAAGCACTCATTGTTCGCCTTCGCGCGTGGAAAGAGGTTGCGGAATCACGAATTAGTGAACTGGAGGACAGGAGGCAAACTAACAGCCAGCAAAAAGACCGTTTATTGAAGGACGAAGGTGCAACGGAAGAACGTCTGGCAACTGCAACCCGTGAAAAGAATGAGCTTCTGAAGCAAGAGCAAAGATGGTCGTCCTACACCGATGCAATGATTGCCACGATGCGGAAAAACGCAGAAGCCCTCCGGCGGAAGATTGAACGCATGGAAGGCGATTTGTCGGATGCAGAGGCCCACGATATCCACGCACTGGAACGTCAAGTCGAGGACACCGAACGGCAAATTGCCCGTGACCAGAGAGCATTCGACGACTGGGAAAACACATTCGCGGCCTACTTGATGAAGAACGGTTTCAACGAGAACCAACTAGACACAATTTTTCGCATCGTTAACACGTCGGCACACAACGCCATCGTCGGTGACGAGCTGACAATCAAGGAAGAAACGGCCCTGCAGAAACAGATTCAATCGCTACTCGAACAGACGGAAGAGCACCAGTTCGATAATGACATACTATCTGTTGACCTCAGCCGTCATGATTCAATCGATGCCAGGGCTTTGCTCGATCCGTCCCTAATTCAGTCAAAGATACAACTGGCAGCCAAAGATCTGCAACGCAAGAAGAGTCGCCTGGAGATTGCCCACGACCGAGAAGCGGCGCGTAGACGGTTGGCGGGAAAACGGGCTCAGTTGAAAGAAAGCGAAACCGAGTTGAACGACTACGACCGATTCGGCGAAGCATTGCAGGAACGGCCTGAACTTGAAGAGCGTGAATCATCCGCCACGCAGGAATTGGAATCGATTCGCCGTGACCTGACTTCCATTGAAGAGTCTCTGCGACAGATAGCAGACGAACTCACAGGAACAACTACGGAATCGCAAGAATGCGATTCTGCAGCGGCAAACGTTAAGGACGTCTTCAACCAATTAAGAACGGAGTTGGAATCTCTCGGTCATCACACCGATCTGATTCCAACAGCCGACGTCGCGCCGGTCGTCGCAACCGAAAAGCCCGAAATAGACTTGCCAAGTACGTTGACCGAAGTCAAATCCATCCTTGCTCAGACACGAGAGATCGTTGGCGATGCCAAGGTTGTTTCAACCGGCAATCTGAGGGTCAAAGATCTCGAACAAAAGATCATAAATGCGTCCCGCGAGTTTCCGGGCCAACAGATCTACTTTGAAGAACGCGACTCGGAATGGGATTTGCTAGTCCAAAAAGCGGAGTCGCTCGAAGAATTGCACGAAACGGCGCGGAAAGCGTGGGACGATCTATTCACGACTTTGAGCGGGCGTCTCGACGGACTGCTTCGCGGGGTCCGCGAGATCCAAAAGGCCGTTCACCGTTTGAATTCCTCCCTCAAATCGTATCAAGTCAGCAATCTGAAGAGCGTCGATTTGAAAGTGTCAACGGACAACAGCACTTACCGCGTCATCTCTGAATTGTGCAGTGAAGACGGATTATTCCAAAACAAGGATGAACTTGAAAACGCCAAGAAGCAGTTGAGGAACTGGATCACCAACGGAAAAGAACTGACGATTGACTCGTTGTTTGGCCTGCAAATCAGCGGCGTTCAATCGGACGGTTCTCCCATTCACGCAAGCTCACTGGATAGAATCGGCAGCACGGGAACGGGCATGACGATCAAGGCGATGATCCTGACGAACTTGACTCGCGCGATCGCTCCCGATCCGAAGTATCACTTGCACTTTTTCATCGATGAAACCGGCCGCCTCGACGATCCGAACCTAGCTGCAACCACACGCATGGCCGTCTCACAGTCGATCATTCCGATCACGGCTGAGCCCAAAGTCAAACTTGAATCACTGGCGCACCCGGAAGTGATAGTCTACACGCTGGATCAGGGATCTGACGGACGATTCAGAATCAATTCTCGCCGTTCGTTCCGAGCTCGCCGCGTTGGGGGAGATGCAACAGGTGGCTAGATGAAGAAAGCTGAACGACGGCTCCTGAGGTTACTTCGCGACGCTGGCGACGAAGGCGTGCTTCACTCTTCGATAGCAACGAGCTGTTATTCTCTGCTGGCCGACTTGGAAGAATGCTCTGCGGTTCGACGCAAGCTGATGAACCGTGCCACACGTGTGCGAATTGCCAACCAAACGGCTTTCTCGCGTTTTGTTGAATCGCGGTTTCCACTTGGCATTGATATCGAATCGGTCGATGCTCTCGATCGAGCCGCTGCCGTTGTTGCGTTCGGTGACGCGAAGGCAATTCAGCGCGGAAGTGAAGAAGGAATCATCATTCGCTCGGCACATCGTGAGATGCGGCTCACCTCATCCGATGGACTTGCGACAATTCCCGTCGGACAACTTTCTGCGGACGCCGGAGGCGCTGCATTGCAGCTGACATCGGAGCGACGCTGGACGTTTTCCGGCCGCGTTGTGGTTGTCGAAAACGTGGAACCGTTTTGGCGCTACGAGCAGGTACTTCCGCAAATGGAACTGGCCGTCTTCGCCTGCGGAAACATGTCGAACCGACTGGTCGACTGGCTCGTTTCCGACGATCTGAAATCCTGTTCGCTGGTCCACTGGGGCGACTACGACCCGCGCGGCGTACTCGAATACCTACGACTGGCCGAGCGTTGCCCTGACAGAACAAGTTCGTTCGTTCCCGACCATATCGAGTCGTTAATGAAGTATGGTAACCGCAAGCTTCTGCTTCGCCAGAGACATCTGCTTGACAGACTACGAACGAAAACCACTGACCCCCACGTCGCACGCATGGTCGCTCTGTTTGATAAACACCGCAAGGCGCTCGAACAGGAAGGGTTGCTTGAGGCCCCGACGCCGTAGCGATTGCTTCCGACTGCCAAAGGGATCGTCGTTGCTGCTCCTGCTCATGCGACGGTCAGCACCGTTGAAGAGATCACCAGCCGAACGGCGGACGGTGTTCGCGTCGTCACGACGGTAACGATGCATCAGCAAGAGTCGGCCGCAATCTGCTGGATATCTACTACTATTCGCGGGGCGTCTGTGCACTCAATTCCTTGAAGCGTGCCTCCGCTTCCTGGAATTTGCGCTTCTTCACGTGCGCTTCGACCTGCTGGCGTGCTTCGTGCCAGCGCCGGGTGGTGAGGGCTCGTTCCTCTGACCGAAGGTTGCATCCTCCCAGCCGCACTCGACCGTGTGGAACCTAAGGACCGGGATGAAGCGTTCGTGGTCGGCGCTATTCGCTAGGTTGCCCACCGGACAGCGCGCCGAGGCGCACCGCCTTCGGCTCGCTGACAAGCGGGCTCCACACCTCCTCTTCTCTTGGTCGAGCTGATCCCGTCCATGCTGATTCCCGTTCACGGCATCTGCCTTCCAGGCGGCATCGCTCGCCGTCAGAACCCATCCCAGATCAACTACTCGATTGCCAATATCGCCCATAGGTCTACGTTGGGTACGATTGTGGAGACACCGTCGGCGGTCGTTTTCAGGGTGAGAGTCTGCGGCGATTTGCCAGGGGCGACGAGAGTGGCTTGGGTTGCGTTTCTAACGAGTGCGTGCCGAATCAAAATCTCGATATTCGACTTCGAGCGCATGACGTCCTTTTGCGCGTCGTAGTCTTGGTTGAGCAGGTGGATCACGGTTGGAGCGTCTGAGATTCTTGGGATCTTGCGGGGTAACGCCCAGACCTTGTCGCCGTTGGTCAACGAGACGGCCGCATCAATACGCTTCACAATGTCATCGACGCCGGACCAACTGATGGCTCGGCCATCATCCTGGAAACGCTTCAAGAGTTCCGCCTGTGGTTCTGCCAAGCTTACGTCCGAGGGCACGACCACAAGGTTGAATGCATTCAGGGCCTCTTCGGTCAACGGGTGCCGAAGGTAGCCGTCGCCGGCAGGTGCCAGTCCGCACGGAACGTTCGCGTAATGCAACTCCCGGCAGATGTCGCGAACCTGCCAGCGGTGGTTGCGACAAGCCGCGTTGTCGTATAGGACGCCGACCTGGGCGATCGGCTCGTAGCCGTCGAACAACGCGGCGTTTTCGCTGATGAAGCGGCACAGCGGTTCGTAGGTGGAAATCGGCGTGACGTACCATTTCGTACCGGTTTCTTTCGAGAAGCCCCATTTCTTGTACGCAAACATCGAGTAATGGCCGAAGGCGTGTGCTGTGGCGATCCAACGGCGGACTCGCGTCACGTCGCCGTGCTCTTGCACCTTGATCCAACAATGGCCGGAGCCCGTAGAAAAGACGGGTTTGCCCAGCGCGGAGCCGAGTAGGTAAACCATCGGCGGGATGAGGTCTTCCTGGTCGTAATGCTGAACTTCGTTGGCGAAGAAGTCGGCATGGTGCGAGGTTGCCAGTTGGGTCGGTGACAGATTGTACGAGTTGACGCCGACCGGGACCGGGCGCCCGGCCGCCGAGCGGGCCACTTCGCCGAGTTGTCGGACGAATTCCGCGGCCGCGTCGCGCTGGAACGCGAGAAATTCTCCACGCAGCGGCACATTCTTCTGCCACGTGCCTTGCATGTAGGTCTTACGATCGACGAAACCCGCATCGCGCACCGTCGCGCGATAGTCGAAGGTCTTCGCGGTGGCGATCCCTTTCGCAGCCGATTCGTTCGGCGTGAAGTTCTGCTGCAGCCAAATGTGAAACCCCTTCATGCAGAACGCGCAAAAGCAGCCGCCGGAGTGATTCGCCGCCGCGGAGGTACCGAGGTGGTCGTCGAGGTGCAGCATATTTGCGCCGCTGGCGATGCCCAGCCGTACACGTTCCGCGAGTTGTCGGCGGAACAGTGGATGATTCGTGCAACCCCAGTAGGGCTTGACACCTTTGTAGTCAGAGTCGAGCCAGCCAGGCACGATCGGCTGGCCGGCGACGTCCACGCAAACGGCGTCGCGGTATTGCGGTTCGTCGTGCAGGACGCGCGCGGTCGCCGTGAGCATCCAGACATTGCACGCCTGCAGTTTGATACCGAGTTCGCGATAGTCGCGAGCCAGTTTCTCAAACGGTTTCGGGTTGTTTCGGCTGTGCACCACGTCGTTACCCCATGCGACGACCGACGGCCGCAACGGGCGAAACGCTGCGATGTCATCCGGTCGCCACTCCGGCATCAAGGCAATGTGCGAACGCTTCAACTCCCGACGAAGCATGGAGGCACCGTCTGTCGGTTCAGCGCCGGACGCCGTGCCAACAAGAACGCCGCACAGCAATATGGATCGAATCATGATTTATCCTCGCTGATGCTTGCTGCCCCGGATCCGTGAGTCGTTGCGCGCGGCGCAAGCTTGCTGCTTCGATGATTCGCCACGCCTACGGAACTTCTTCGACCGTGCCTCGAAGCAAACCCATGAAGACTTCGGGATCAATCGTTTCTGTGACAAATCGGCAACCACCGTTGCGAAGTCCGAAATTGGCTCCGCCGGGATGCGGGCTGGCAATCTCGGCGCCGAGTGCGTCGTTCGTGTCCATTCCCACATCGGCAGCCCTCTGAGAGACATCTTGCGTTGGGTCCATCCAACAGATCGGCTGTTCGCGTTCGACGACGAGTATCATGGCCGCACTCTTCGGCCCGAAGTCGGCCAGTTTCTTGCCCTTGGCGGTCTCGAAGGGCATTTCGGGACCGACAACCACCGAGTAGGTTGTCTGGCCTGGTGACAACTCGGCACTGGGGCATTGGTAGAAGGTGACGGCTTCGCCGTGGAGCTTCCGGTTGTGCTTGCTGTTCCACGGCTGGTCGAGCCGGATCTTGTCATACAGCGTCTGTTGGCCCAAGTGAGGCAGCAGCAAGACGCGCCACGAGTGCAGCGGGTTACCATCGGCGTCAACAGTGCACGCTGGCGGCAGCGTGCCGTTTTTGGATTCGTATAGCAGCATGGCCAGGTTGAGCCGATGCATCCTTTCGACACACTGACGACGGTGCGTTGCCTCTTGCGCAGCATCCAACGCTGGCAGCAGGAGAGCACAGAGCGTGTCGGCCATCATTTCCGACCGTACGCGGGTCGATATTATCGCCATCGGGCGGCTGGTGGGCGCCACATACACGCCGCCCGCGAGCATTGTGTCGTGTTGCGCATTGACCCGCCGGGCGATCAAGTCCCAGTCAAGCCCCATTCCCACCATCCAGTCCGGGACGTCCACATCGGATAGAGTATCGTTACCATTGGCCAACGACTGGACGACATCCAGCGAAGCGTAACGCTCGAAAAGCATCGCCTTCGCAAAGTCGCCACCAGGTGGCAGGTCATTCAGCTCCTTCACCAGACGCTCGAGTTGCTCCTTCGTCGGCGGGTGTTCGAGCGAGCCCGCAATGCCGATCGAGTCTGCGATTCCTTCAATGGCGATTCCCACGAGCATTTCAATCAGATTGCCGTTATGACCTGCGTGGCGGCCAAGCCGCTTGCAGGCGACGATGTCGTCGATCGCCCCATCGATGTTGCCCGTACCGATGCGGTATTTGGCCCGCGCGTTCAAAGCACGGGCAAAGGATCGCAAGTAAATGATCTCAGGCAAGAGCGCGGTGAGCAGCATGTCGTCTTCGGATGGGCGAGCGTAGGGAATATGGAACACCGGCTTGCGGACCGCTTTGCCGATGAGATCGATGGCAGGCTCGTTTTCCGCCAGCCACGCCTCCATCATCGGCAGATCCTCCAGTGTCCACGGCCGGTCAAGTCGCGAATTCAGCACGGTGGATGGATCTGGCTGCGACTCGATTGGCTTGCCGTACCCGTAGTCGGCACCGTACTCGTCGTCACCGTATTCCTCGCCATCATACTCGTTATCCGCAATGTCCTCGTCGCCCGGTTCTTTGTCGACCGGTTTGGCATCCACGACTTCCTTGCCCAGCAGCCTGTCGATCACAGTTGCATCGAAATCCGCACTCTCCACGTAAGCCTCCAGAAAGCTCGAAGGCTCCTCCAATGTCATGTCCGGCGCGATCGCTTCAGCATCGAGCCCCAGCTTGCGGCAGACTTCCGCGAAGTGTTCGGGCGCAGTCTCGGGCGATGCTCCGAGATGCAGGACAATCAGTCGATAACCGTTTTCGTCGGTTGCGATCGCTTCAGGATAGGTTTCCTGCTCCCAGGCGCGGAAGTAGTCAACCTGCTTTCCGTCGCTCTTGAGCGGGCTCGTGATATAAGTCGTCTCTTTGGAGGTTTCCAGCGCCGCCCCACCGAACGCGGAGAACGCGAGAACCGCGAGGCCCACAAGCACGAGCCCAAAGAGTGCTACGCAGATCCAAACGCAGCCCAGAAGCCTACGGGAGCCAGTCGCGGCTGGAGCGGTTACCGCCATCGGTTGGTTTTCGGCCATAATTCTACCTGGTCATTGGAAGCTAAACCGATTCGCTGTCGTCACGACCTCTCGCCACCGTTCTACAATACACGCGCGCGTTTGGATACCGCGGCGTGAAGGTATGCGCATGTTGTTCGCTCCAACCTTGGAGAATATTGGAGAAAAATAGGGCAGACGCTATCTTCGACGCACGGTCAAGCGACTCTCCTTTCGACAGACCGGCTTCCGGCCCAAGGGTCCGGCTGGTCGGAGACGCAGGAGGCGGCAGGATGCCCTACTACCAGAAACCTACGGCGTTTTCAAGTGCCGCATTTGCAGCCCTGCGGGTTCGTGTGATACGATGCGCCACGTCGAGTGGGCGCGTTCATGGGCAGCGACACGCCACATCAATAGAACCCGGCTGCCCCACGAATAAGTAGTGCGTCGTGAGGCGACTGATTCGCTCACTGGACCGGCTTTTCTTATTCCCAAACAGGACTACTGAATGTCAACGAAGATTGTCTCGTCACTCGCTCCGATTGGTGCCGCAATCGCGCTCGTCTGTTCATCGCTGACGGGCTATCAGGTCTTGAACGAGATTGGCTCAATGATCCGCGGGAATGCGACGATCGCCTTGCCATCCGGCCACGTGATTGGTGCCATTGGGTGGGTGCTGTTGGGCATCGGTATCACGGCCCCAACGTTGGCACGTCGTAAGCGTTCCGCCATGGTATGCGGTCTTGCTCTTTTCGCGATGATCGCTTTTGGAGGTGCCGTGATTCTGATTGCAATTGGGAACTGGCAACTCAGCGTGGCTTTCCACGGTCTCGCAACGGTAGAAACTGTTGACGCCGATTCATTTCTACAAGATGCTGGCAGAGCAAAGCTTCCGTTGCTCGTAGGATGGGTTTTTGTACTTGCCGGCGGCGTGTTGGTTTTTGCCGCTGACGTGATTTCGGATCGCCCGCGCAACGACCGAGTGACAGCAATGCCCGGCGGTGTCGGCCTCGCGATAGGGTTGATGGCTACTGTCGCATACCTAGGTGCCGCCGTGTGGAGTGCGATTTCGTTACGTAGTCTTGAAGGCAGCCTTACCGCCTCTAACATAGACGCAACTTCCGTCGCAATGGGCGTGAACGGGGTGATTCGTTCGGTATTCCTCGCGCTTATTGGCATAGCAGCCTGCGCTTGCGTCTCGCTGTTCATGGTCATTACCGCTGAGGCACCTGCTGACAAGACCAGCGACGAAAAAATGGATGAACACGAGCCGGAATAGGGCGAGCGCTCGCCGGAGTGCGGGGCCTCGTCGGATTCATGCCAAAGGATCGCCGACTCACGATAGGCTCAACAAGGCTTTCATGTCAGTTTCGTGTCAGGACCTACCGCCCGGTTCCTTGAGGCAGATTTGCGATTCTGTTATTTTCGTGCCACCTGTACGGAGGCTGACAAGTGGCACGAAATCGACAAAAACGCCCCTGGCACCCATGATCTCTCGGACAAGACGTCCAGCTTGTTGAGCCGAACGCCGAGACACACGCATTGGACGAGCAACTGAGACCCTCTGATGGAGACCGACAGATGTTACGACCTGTATTCGCGATCATTGTGCTATGGCTTTCCCATGCGACTCTGTGGGCGGCCGAGACTGATATTCTGATCGCCGACTTCGAGAGCGAGGACTACGGCGACTGGAAGGTTGAAGGCGAGGCGTTTGGGCCAGGACCGGCAACCGGGACGTTGCCCGGCCAGATGCATGTCAGCGGATTCAAGGGCAAACGGCTGGTTAACACCTTCTACAAAGGCGACGGTACCACGGGCAGACTCACATCGCCACCGCTAAAGATCGAGCGCGATTACCTGGTCTTCCTCATCGGCGGTGGAGCCCACGAGGGAAAGACCTGCATCAACCTGTTGGTGGGCGGTCAGGTCGTGCGCACGGGGGTTGGACCGAATACCCGGCCCGGAGGCAGCGAAGAACTTGAACCTCATTGTTGGGATCTGAGCGAACTGAAAGGAAAGACGGCCACGATTCAGATCGTCGACGAGGCGACGGGCGGCTGGGGGCACATCAATATCGACCAGATCGTGCTGACCGACGAGAAACCGAAGTTACCCGAGTATCAACGATTGGAGAAATCGTTCACGATCAATAAGAAGTATCTGATCATTCCAATCAAGAACGGGGCTAGGCAGACTGAACTGATGCTGGAGGTGGACGGCGTCGCAGTGCGACGTTATGGCACTGAATTGGCCGTCAATCCCGACGAGGTCGATTGGTATGCTTTCTTCACCATCGGATCTTACGAGGGTCAGCCGGCCAAGGTCACCGTTGCGCGCGGTACGGTAGAGGCGTTCGCCCTGGTCGATCAGTCTGACGAGATTCCGGGTTCCGACAAGTTCTACACCGAAGAACTCCGGCCACAATTCCATTTCTCCCAGAAAGTCGGCTGGAACAACGATCCTAACGGCATGGTCTACCTAGATGGCGAATGGCATCTCTTCTTCCAGCACAATCCCGTGGGCTGGAAGTGGGGCAACATGACCTGGGGCCACGCCGTGAGCAGGGATCTGGTGCACTGGGAACAACTGCCCAACGTGCTGTTTCCGGGAACCATGGCGCAAGGCGCCTGCTTCTCCGGCGGCGCGACCGTTGACAGGCACAACACCGCCGGCTGGAAGACCGGGGATAACGACGTGTTGGCTGCGTTTCTCACGGATACGGGAGCGGGCGAAGCGGTGGCCTACAGTAACGACAACGGACGGACTTTCACTTGGTATGAGGGCAACCCAGTTGTCAAGCACCGCGGACGCGATCCCAAAGTCATCTGGTACGAATACGACAAAGAGGATACGCCGCTCGATGACAAGGCAAAGCGACTGGGTGGCCACTGGGTAATGGCGGTTTACGACGAGCACGACGAGTACAAACGCAACATCGCCTTCTACACCTCTACGAACATGAAGCAGTGGGAGGAGCAGGGTCATCTCCCAGGTTACTACGAGTGCCCAGAGTTCCTCGAACTTCCGGTTGACGGCAACGCAGACGATACCCGCTGGGTCGTATTTGCCGCCGACGCTCAATACGCCATCGGCACGTTCGATGGCAAGACCTTCACACCCGACCATGAAGGAAAACACCGAGTTCATCACGGCTCGTACTATGCTTCACAGATTTTCGACAATGCCCCCGACGGGCGGAGAATCCAGATCGGCTGGGCACGACTGCCGGCACCGGGCATGCCGTTCAACCAGACGTTCACGTTCCCGCACCAATTGACGCTGCACACCACGCAGGGAGGCATCCGCATGCTTGCCCAACCGATCAAGGAAATCGAGAAGCTACACCAGAGAAAGCATGAGGTACCATCACAGGATCTGATCACGGATTCGCCGCTGAGCCTGGAAGTCGCGGGCGAACTATTCGATATCCGCGCGACCTTTCAGCTCGGAGAAGCCAAGAGTGTAGGGCTCGACATCGGTGGCAACACGGTGACCTACGATGCCGTCGGCAAGAAACTCAACGGTGCACCCATGACGCCGCGCAACGGTTGCGTGGAGGTACAAGTCCTCGTGGACCGGCCCATGATCGAAATCTGCGGAAACGACGGAGCTGTCTACATCACCGGGGGACGTGATCACAGAGGTGATGTGGAGTTGATTAGAGTATTCGCCAATGGTGACGGAGCGAGCTTGGTCCACCTGGAAGTCAACGAGTTGAAGTCGATCTGGGGCAAATAGCCGGTTTCGTCTTGCGACTTGGTCACGTGTTGTTACAGGATTTCACCATGAGAGTATATCGAGCAACGGCCGCCTTGACTGCAACCGCTTTGGTCTTCGGGTTTTCGGCCGCGGCCCGCGAGGTGGACGAGACCTTCCAGACGAGCGGGGTCCAGGGCGGTCTGGTGGTTCATCTCGGTTGCGGGAACGGAGAACTGACGGCAAAGCTAAGGAAGAGCGATGCGTACGTTGTACATGGGCTGGATACCGATTTGTCCAGAGTGCAAGAGGCGCGGGCTCGTTTCCTGGCGGGCAAGTTCGGCGGGACGGTATCGGCCGCAACATTCGACGGCAAGCATCTGCCGTATATTGACAATATGGTCAACCTGATCGTGATACAAGATACGCGGCACGAGATACGAGATGAGGAGTTGAAGAGGGTATTGGCTCCGAGAGGAGCGATTATCGCGCCGGAAGGAACGCGCATCCCGCATCCCGTATCCCACATCGGGAACGGTTTTGTGAAGTTCACAAGACCCGTTCCCTCCGACATCGACCAGTGGACTCACTACCTGCACGGCCCGGATAACAACGCAGTGGCAAACGATAAGGTCGTGGGCCCGCCGCGGCGGCTCCAATGGCAGGCAGGGCCGAAGTGGACGCGCCACCACGATAAGATGTCGACATTCAGCGCGATGGTCTCGGCTCGCGGACGAGTCTTCTACATCATCGACGAAGGTTCGATGGCATCGATCATGTTCCCGCCGCACTGGGCCCTGGTGGCCAGGGACGCGTTCAACGGCAAGATCCTTTGGAAGAGGAAGATCGGCCCGTGGTTCAGCAATTTCAAAGGGCTCAAAGATGGTCCGGCCGACGCGCCCCGACGTCTAGTCGCATCGGGCGATACGGTCTACGCCACACTGAGCCTCGCGGGACCGCTGACGGCGTTGGACGCCGCTACGGGCAAAACGCTTCGTACCTATCACGGGTCGGACCAGACGGAGGAGGTCATCCTCTCCGATGGAGTCCTGTTCGTCCTCACCGGCCCCGGTTCGATCGGCGACGGCAGACGCAGCGAGCGCCCGGCCGAAAAGAGGACCATCCAGGCGATCAAGGCCGACACTGGCGAGAAGCTCTGGGAGCACTCCGACGTGGTTGCTGCCACGACGCCGGCGGTTGACGCCCGCAGCCTGTACTACTTCAATTTCGATAGCAAATCGCTCGTCTGCTTGGATCGAAAGAGCGGTAACAGACTCTGGGATTCCGAGCCACTGCCCACGCCCGATGCACAGAAGTCTTTCTTCGCATCCAAGTTGGTCGTTGCAGACGGAGTAGTGCTGCTGGCAAGCGGTGAGTCCTCGGGCATGATCAAATCGGGCGGCGGCGCGACACGCGACGACACGCTCACAGCCGTCGACGCGGAGACCGGCCGGCAGTTGTGGCAGGGCAAACATCCGCCTTCCGGATATAGCTCGCCCGAGAACATCTTTGTCATCGACGGAATCGTTTGGTGCGACAATAGTTCAAACGGCAGGTCCGACGGTAGGGTCATCGGATACGATCTCGCGACAGGCGAGGTGAAATGCCAGTTTCCTGCGGATGAATCCAGCTATTGGTTCCATCACCGCTGCTATGCGGGCCGGGCCACGACCAACTTTATTCTGACCTCACGAACCGGTATCGAATTCATCGATCTCAAGGAACGGCACTGGGACCTGAATCACTGGGTCCGAGGAGCTTGCCTGTACGGAATTATGCCGTGCAACGGACTGCTCTATACGCCACCGGCACCCTGCATCTGCTATGCTGAGACCTATCTCCACAACTTCAATGCGTTCCGACCGTCAGGTGATTCCAAGCTGCCGCTCGTGGTGGATCGATTAGTAAAGGGCCCCGCGTATGGGAGACATGCGTCATCACGCCTCCAGCCTGCGGCCTCCAGCCTTCAGCCTCTCCCTGACTGGCCAACATACCGCGGTTCGAATTCAAGAAACGGATATACGAAGGCAGCCGTACCGGCGGAACTGTCGCCCGCGTGGGAAGCGGAACTCGGCGGACGGCTCAGTAGTATCACGGCCGCGGGTGGAACCCTGTTCGTCGCTGCGGTGGACCGCCACACAGTCTACGCCATCGACGCGTCTTCGGGGAAAGAACTCTGGCATTACACGGTGGGCGGGCGGGTCGATTCGCCCCCAACCTTGTTCGAGGGACTCGTTTTGTTCGGATCGGCCGATGGCTATGTCTATTGCTTGAACGCCGCCGATGGACAACTCGCATGGAGGTTCCTTGCGGCCCGCGCCGACCGGCGAATCATATCGTTCGAGCAGATCGAATCGCTGTGGCCGGTGCACGGCAGCATCCTGGTTCGAGACGGCATCGCGCATTTCGTGGCCGGCCGCTCGATCTTCGTCGACGGCGGCATGAAGCTCTACCGCCTGGACGCAAGGACCGGCAAGTCGATTTCCGAAACGATCCTTGATGAGAAGAACCCCGCGACCGGGAAGAACGCCCACGAACTGATCCAGTGGCTGAACATGCCGGTGGGACGCCCCGACATACTCAGTTGCGATGAACAACGGATCTACATGCGGTCGCAGGCATTTGACTTCGATGGAAAGCGACTAAGGATGGGACCGCGCGGCAAAGGATCGGGCGAGGGCAAATTCCAGGGCGGCGAGGATACGCATCTGTTCTGTCCGACAGGGTTTTTAGACGATACATGGTTCCACCGGACCTACTGGCTGTACGGAAGTACTTGGGGCAGCGGATGGTGCGGATACTACGTCGCGGGCCAACACGCCCCGGCCGGAAAGCTCATCTGTGTCGGCGACGACCGGGTCTTCGTCTTCGGCCGCCAGCCGCAGTACTACAAGTGGACGACTCCGCTGGAATACAGGCTCTTCGCGTCGAAGAAGATTTGGCAACCGGGATCCAAGCCCCCAGCCAAGACCACAAGAAAGTCGAAACGTGGAGGATCGGCTCCGGTCAGCAATAAGGAAAACTACTTCTGGGTAACGGACGTTCCTGTTTTAGTTCGCGCGATGACACTGGCCAACAGAACGCTATTCATTGCTGGGCCGAAGGACGTCCTGGATGAAGGAAGGGCCGGACAAGAATACGGCGACTCTGTATTACGACAAGAGGCGGCGTATGCCGGTAAGATCGGAGGCGTCCTGTGGGCCGTATCGGCCGACGACGGAGCGACAGTGGCACAGTACGAACTGGACTCCCCGCCGATATTCGACGGAATGATCGCCGCCGGTGGACGCCTGTTCCTGTCCACCATGGACGGCAGAGTAGTTTGTCTGGCCCGCGGAGAGCAATAGAGTGGTACGTTGATTGCGGAAGCACGCCGCAATAGGAGGACACCATGAGAATGACATTAGCCGTCTTGATCTGCTGGTTGGCGCTGGTGCCGGTCGCAGCACGGAGCAACGTTTCGGCGGCGCCGAATGAGGCGCTGCAGCCTAATATCCTGATCATCTTCACCGATGACCAGGGGTATGCCGACCTGAACTGTACGGGGTCCAAAACCAACAGAACGCCGCGAATGGATCAGTTGGCGAAGGAGGGGACGCGGTTTACCAGTTTCTATGCCCAATCGGTCTGTGGGCCTTCGCGTTCGGCCCTGCTGACCGGCCGGTATCCCATGCGCAGCAAAGGCTGGAGCATGCCGGCCGACGAGATCACCTGGGCCGAACTCATCAGGCCAGCCGGATATCAAACGGCCTGCATCGGGAAATGGGATGTCTCCAACCGCAAAGCGATCATCGAACGCATGCCCAATGCGCAAGGTTTCGACTATTACTTCGGGACCCTTGGCGCCAACGACGGCGGCGGCGTTGCTTTCCACGAGAATAACGAACCTGCCGGCAGCACCCGCGATATGGGTAGCCTCACCCGACTCTACACGGACAAGGCCATCGACTTCCTGAAGAACCGACGTGACAAGAACAAGCCGTTTGTTCTGTATGTCGCCCACACCATGATGCACACCATCATTGACGCCTCGCCGCGGTTCAAAGGGAAATCCGACGGCAGCCTGTACGGTGACGTGGTCGAAGAGTTCGATTACGAAACGGGGCGGCTACTGGACGTGGTGGATGAACTGGGGCTAAGAGAGAGCACTCTGGTAATCTACACCACGGACAACGGCCCCTGGAACCAGCCCGCGTACTTCGAGAACAAGAAAGGACATCCCGAAGGCTCGATCTTCTGGGGCGACGTCGGTCCGCTGCGCGCCGGCAAAGGTTCCTGTTACGAGGGCGGTTATCGCGTTCCCTGCATTGTACGCTGGCCGGGCAAGGTGCCGTCAGGCAGGGTATCCGATGCCATCTACGCCACTATCGACTTCATGCCGACCTTCGCCAATCTGGCGGGATTCAAGGTACCGGACGATCGCACGATCGACGGAGTGGATCAGACGGACCTGCTGTTGGGAAGAAGCGAATCCGGTTCCCGCGATACCTTCCTCTACCTCAACAACGCGGTGCGTCAGGGGAAATGGAAATATCTTAGAGCCGTGCACAAAGTTCCCGGCTACGCCCAGGACCGAGAACGGAAACAGGTCGAAGAACTCTATGATCTAGAGTCCGACATTGGCGAGCGGGACAATCTGGCGGCCGAGTACCCGGAGAAGGTGAGTGAGCTTAGAAGACTGATGGAGGCCCTTGCGAACACTGAGGGAACAAGAAAATGAACGACAAGATGTGGATCGGGTCCCGACACGATCGAATATGAGGTAGCGGACATGTGTGGGAAGCACGTCGCGAGCGGAGAGAAGGGGAAAACCGGGGTGCGACCCTTCACCATCTCTGCCGTCTTGCCAGTCCTGCATCTTTGAGTAGACTGAGGCATGATACCTCCATGTGATGATGAAGTTGACTCATGTCGTGGCCATGCCCTTCCAACGCAGGCGGGTGTCATCTGCAGTTAGAACATGTTGCCAAGTGCCGAAAGTGGTGCTAGAAACGGGGGACTGCAACAACGCAATTGATACGACATAATGGCATTTGAAGCTTGCCAGAGTGGCGGAATTGGCAGACGCGCTGGATTCAAAATCCAGTGGGGGCAACCCCGTCCCGGTTCGAGTCCGGGCTCTGGTACTTCTTCCAGGACAAGGACTTGCGGCGTTTCGCGGCGAGTCCTTTTTTCGTCCCGAACGCCGAGTGGGGACAAAATG
>CAZURK010000093.1:0-49806 GCA_964623055.1 uncultured Pirellulaceae bacterium | reverse complement strand
AAGATGGTTTCTGGTCGCTATCTGCTCGATGCCGTTGGAGTTCACGCGTCAGCGTGTCTTTTCCCCACGTTCCCTGTTCCCACGCTAAAGCGTGAACTCCAACCCGTGCTCCTCGCTGCTATCGAAAGCCGTGTTCCGCGACGAAATGGTTCAAAAAAGACAGAAATCTGTCTCCTCACCAGTACACGTACCAAACGACCTGCTCGGCGCGCAAAAATTCTGTCAAAAAGTGGAAATCACGTCCGGTTCGATATCGTTGGATTCGCCAGCGGTCAATCGCGTGGCTTTCTTGTCTTCGAGCTTCAAGGTGTAGATCTGATAGAACCGTCCAGTCTTGCCGGAATACATGATTTCCTTCCCATTGGGGAACCAACTCGGGCTTGCGTGTATTGTGTCGGCGGCTGAGATCAGGGGCATCAGTCTATCGCCATCGGGTTTCGCGAGAAGGATTTCGCTTGGAGGCGCGCGGGTGTCCGGCCGGGACAGAAAAACAAGCCCGCCATTCGGCGACGTGGCGGGCGCAAAGTATCGCCTCACCTCGCCCCATGCATCGGTGATCTGTGTTACCTTGCCGGTGTCCGGATCGCATTGGAAGATATCCTGATTGTAGCCCCATTCGGCCTGCTGACTGCAGAACAGAACGGCCCCGTCCGACTTGCGCCAGCAAATGCCGTTGTGGTAGTCGCAGCCCTGGCCAACCGGCCCCTTGACGAGTGTCCGGAGGGTACCGGCCTGGACGTCCACGGCGTCAATCGCTTGGCCACCTTTCGCGATATAGGCGATTTCGCGGCCGTCGGGTGACCATGCGATCAGCGAACCGGTCTCAAACGACGGTTTCATCGTCGGGTCGGTGTCTTCCAGCGCGGACAAGTGCTGGCCATCTCGATCCATTAGAAGTATTCTCCCGTGACCTTGCCGATCTGAGACGAAGGCGATCTTGCTGCCATCGGGAGACCAGCGAGGAGAACGGTCCGTGGCATGATTGTCCGTCAATCGGACCACGCCACCACCATCGCCGTCCATGCGGTAGATCTGGTAGCTCTCGCCTGCTCGGTCGGACGCAAACACGATGCTGTAGAGGAGATGGCGTATACTCGCAACGGCGATTCCACCTTGCACGGATCCGTGCGCCACGTATAGGCGCTCGTGATCTCCAGAGAACTCTACGTCGGTGGCGCCCGCCCGTAATCCCGTCACTTTGCCCAGGATTCTTCTATCGCCGTTGCCATCTCCGCCGTCAGGGTCCAAACAGAGAAGGGTGCGATTCGCGGGTGCCAAGGCGACCAGAAGATTGTTTTCCGAGCTGAAGGCGAGAAAACGCGGCTTGTATCCGTCCAACTCGATTTCAGACGTTTTCTTGAAAGTATCAAGATCCACAATCCAGATCTTGTTGTGGCCCGCGTCACTGACGAAAGCGCGGGCGGGCATCTTTGTAGGGTGGGCCGATGCCGCTACAACTACATCACGCAACTCGCCGTCTGGGAAGGGCAAAGTGCGTGTGACCCGGTACGGTGGTGTTAAACCGATTTCGCACAGTTTGGGAGCATCCGACTTGCGCTGCCGCGTGACAAGGTAGGCGAACTTGCTGTCGGGGCTGAATCGGATACTCCCTTTGGGTTCGTCGTCCAGTGGCACTTCGGCGACCAGGGAAAAGTCCCCGCCGGCAACATCGATGATGGATACCCAATCGTTGTCCTTGCTCTTGTCGTCAGGACGGTCGTCGTTGCCCGTGGGCACCACCAGCGTTCTGTTGTCAGGCGTCATGCCCAGCCGGACCGCCCAAGCATGACGGACCCGATCGTTGGTCGTGACATCCAGGTCCGTCCTCGCGTTTTCGTTTTGCAGGTCGATTCGGGATATGTATCGCCCGTAGTAGTTTGTCGTGAACAGATATCTCCCGTCGCCGGAAAGCACAACTCCCTTGTGATCGATCAGGCCTTCAGGATCCTCTTCACTCTCGACGCTGATGGTCTGGATTCGCCGACCGGAGACAACGTCATATGCGCCTAGGGGCGCATTCTTGCCATCAAAACCGAAAGTAGCATAGAGGGTCGAGCCATCGGGGGACAGGCAAACGTCCTCGTTGGGAGCGCCTGTTTCTATCCACTGTCGAATTGGAATCGTCTTCCCTTTGCGCTTGAAGGAGACCGTGATCTCGACTCTGCTGAATCGCCATCGAATCGTTAGCGTTTCGCTGTATTCCCCCAGGCCAGGCGCATCGACTTCGAGTGTGTGAACGCCGACAGGCAGCGAAAGCTCCTGGCGTGACGTTTCCATTCGGATCGGCTCGCCGTCGATCTTCACCACCGCGCCCGCCTCGTTCAGGGTGAAGACAAACGTCCCGTTGCCCGTTTTCAGGAACAGGAAGGCGGCGGCGAACAGAAGGGCGACGGTGGCGATAGCCCAGACCACCTTGCGGCGCCGCGGGCGGAAGCCTGCCGGCCGTGTCAGCCCGTCGATGAAGCTTTGGAGAGCCTTGGATAGCTCTCCGGCCGACTGAAAACGATCGCTTGGATTCTTTGCCATCGCCTTCTCGCAAATGGCCTCAACTCGATCGGGCAACCCGGGTCTGTGTACGCGCGGCCTCGGTGGCTCGGTAGATCGTATGTCCTTCAGCATTTGGTCAAGAGAACCAGTGAATGGAAGTCGGCCGGTCAGCATCTGGTAGAACAATACGCCCAAACCGTAAACGTCGCTGCGAGCGTCGACGGGTTCGCCACTAGCCTGCTCCGGCGACATGTACGCCGGTGTACCGAGTAATAGACCGCTGTGACTCGTGTGGGACGCCAGTTGCGATTCCGGCCTGCCGGCCAAGCCATTCGCGTACGAATCGACGACGAGTTGTTCCCGACGCGCCAACCCAAAATCCATCAGCAGCGGCTGGCCTGATTCGTCGATCATCACGTTCGAAGGTTTTATGTCGCGGTGAATGATTCCGGCGGCATGCACGGTTGCCAAGGCGAGCGAGATCTTATGGATGATCTCCGCCGCTTCGCAAGGATCGAGAGTGTCCTCCTCGATCAGGGACGCCAAGGATCGTCCTCTGATCAATCGCATGGCGATATAGTATGTGCCTTCGATCTCGCCTGCGTCGTAGATCGTGCAGATGTTCGGATGTTCGTCGATGCCTGCAGCAGCTTTGGCCTCGCTGATGAAACGCTCGATCGCCGCCGAGTCAATGGCAGTGTCGAAGCGAGGGATCTTCAGCGCCACTTCGCGTTCTAGGTGCAAGTCGTACGCGCAGTAAACGGTCCCCATGCCGCCTTCGCCGAGCAGTTTGCGGATCTCGTAACGCCCGAACTGCTCTCCTTCACTCAGGCGGAATTCGCAACCGTTTCTGGACAGCGTGTCGTCCCATTTCGGCGCGGAGGTGTCGGACACACCGCGCGATTCTGGGCCGCTGACGGACCCGCGGCGATCCTTTTCAACCTTGCCCTGAATCTGGCGCAAATCAATCTCTTCCCAGATATCCGGGAATCGGGATCGAATGTCTTCGACCGTTGGAACGTCATCCGCAAAGGCCCGTGTGGTGCATTCGGCCTCCAGAAGCTCTGCGAGCACGCGGGGCTTGTTGGCCAATTCCGGCCAATCGTCCAGATACGCCTCCAAGGCCTTTCGGTCATCGTGTCGCCACCGATGCTCCTGATCCACTTTGATCAGGGTCAGGAGCACGCGTTCCCGTTGCGGATCATCCGCTGGGGGCACTAACCGCCGAAGGTCAGAATCACTGCCGGCTCCACGGGATTCCTCCAGACGCTGTACTGCCTGGTCCACAACGTCCCAAACCTGATCGTCCCAAACGGCCATGACTCTCGCTCCGAGGTTGTGAAAAAATCGTTGGAGTTCACGCTTCAGCGTGTCTTCGAAAGCACGCTGAAGCGTGAACTCCAACGATTACGCTCCGTATGCAAGGCCGACACAGCGCTAGTGTAATGGTCGACCGACCGGCCAAACAAGTCAAAGGTCCGGAAACCAAAGAGTCGGTCCCTTTTTCGCCCGCCGAAATCCGGATAGCCTCGCCAGGCCGTGCCCGGTCATCGCGACCCGTGCTCAATCCACTGGCGCTGGCGGCATTGGTACATCTTCGGCATGGGATTCCGTGTCTCTTTCAGAGCCCTCATCAGCCTTGTCTCGACGTTCTCTCTCGATTCGCTGCCGGTCTGATCTCACCTTGGCCGACCATCCGCTGAAACGAAACGTACGTTCGAACCAGTCATGCCGGTCGAGGGCGGAGGACGAGCCGAAACGAATCGAACTTGCAGATTCGCTTGCCTTCTTGACTAGAGTGACGGTCGGGCTGACAAGCTCACAGCCAATCGAACCATCACGGCCAACGCTCAAGGCAACGTGTCCGACATCCAGTACGTCTTTGCGGCCATCGGGTTCGGAGTTCTTGGAGCAGATAGGACTACTGAAATGAACAGGAACCGGGGCAGTGAAGTTGCGCCCCTTGACCTCCTTCACCCAGTACCGTCGGTCAGGCCGCAGATTTCCAAACGCGAAGTATCCATCCTGGTCGCTCACGGCTTCGATTTCCTGGTGTTCGGAATCCTCTGCTCCATCGATCTTGTGCGCAAGAACAACGGTCAAAGGCTTCGCATATCGTTCATACCGACCTTCGTAGCCGTCGAATTTCAAGGTTGCGCGACCGATCACCAGACCGCGACCTGCAATCGGCTCGGCAGGCCGGCGATCGTCTTGCCATGCAATGAATGTGATGTCGGTTGTCCGGCTTCCAGAAGCCCCGCCGTCCGGGAAATCCGTGTTGTCGACGGCCAGATAATACTGCCGGTCGTCAGGTGGGACCCAGCGGAACTTGGCGCTCCGGGTGGTCAGTCGTCTAATGTAGCTGGACACTTGCCCATGCCCCTGCTTAACCGCCCAGTCATAGGCTCTTTTTCCTTCTTCGGAAAAGACGAACAGATCCACCGGATAGGCAGTTTCGACCTGTAACACCACGGACTCGCCGGGAGGCAAATCCCACCATTGCCCGTAGTTGTACCTCACAGTGCCCTTGTACGGAGCGAATCTGAGCTTCAAGCTTTCGTCACGTTTGACAAGATATTTGGAGTTGACCCAACCTGAAACGGGGCGGAACCCATGATTGGCCGCGAAGTGCGCCACCCAGATCCAGCGTCCGTTGACGCGTTTGACGGTCAGTTCCATGCCTGGCTGTATCGCAGCCAACGTTTCCTTGCCGACCTTCAAGGGAGCCTCGCTGACTGTCACAACGCGGTCTCCTGGGGCGATTACGGCTCCTGCTACGTAGCCACCGCTCGCGATGATCATCGCGAGCGCCGGAAAGACTAAGCGACAAATATGAAGACCGAAAGTCTGCGAAAACATGGTATTCCTCCTTCGTCACTTGGGAACAACAAACCGAGTCAGTGCTTTCTCGTGGCCACGATGCGTGCGCCGCATTGAGCCGCGTCTCAGAGAAGCGGTTGGCGGCTCGAAGCAATTAAGCCGCAAAGAAGTGAGATTTGGTGCAAGAAAACGCAGTTACCGTTCGGAATCTTGACTCAACATGCTACGGAGTCTCTCCTGGATCCGCTTTAGCCTGTAACGAACGGCCTCGCGTCCGCACCCGAGCTTGTCGGCGATCTGCGTCTCGGTTTGCCCTTGCAGACGTAATTGCAGGATTTCGGGGTAGGGGGATTCAAGTCCTTCGATCACGATTTCGACGATTTCGGCTATTCTGTACCCAAAGAGTTGCAGCCTGAGCACCTCTGGTTCCAGCGGATCTAGCCGGGCGAGCACAGCCTCCAGCACGTCACCCAGGAGACGCGCTTCTCGCACGCCCGGTGGTTTGTCCACGAGCAGGTCGTCCATTTCGTACCGCTCTTTCTCCGGCGAGCGCTTGTCACGGAGATGGTACTCGGAATGTTTGAGTATCTTTCGCCTAGTGATCTGCTGCAGGAGCCTCCATAGGGCTCCGGAGTGTTCGACCTGAAACTCCCCCTTGGCGGCGCGACGGAAGAATGTCCGGAACACTGACTGCACAATGTCCTCCGGATCTTCTCGCCGACGGAATCGCTCGTTCATTTCACGTTCGACGAGTGCACACAGTCGTTGTCTAAAACGGCGGTCCAAGTCGCCAGCCGCCGATTCGGTGCCGGCGAGCACCCGCTGGTGAAATGGCCTGTCAGAATCCGAGCCAGGCATGGTGTTGTTCCCACCCTCACACCAACATACAAGAAGCCCCGCCGTGGTTTTGTGGTCCAGCACGACGTAACTTCCCACAAATCACGCAACCTCGTGCAGTCGAATCCTCGCAAAGAAGACAAACCCACGAGTGCGCCGTCAAGAGTCATTGTCCAACCGGTGGATATCCACGTCAACACTGTGGCGAGGACCCCAATCAAGCGATTTGTGCACATCGCTCACATAGAATCAATACCGAAATCCTGACAGGTCGTCCGCCGCAGAGAGCCAAATGGCCGGATGGTCCGTGCCGTAATCCTCGCCAATCCATTTCAGCGGCCGGTGCAGCGTCACGTGGAAGTCGTTACGATAATGATGCCCATTCTCTGCGTCCAGCCCTAACTCGTGAACGGACCTTCTATGAGTGATTCAAAATCAACCATCTCGTATTTGCACGGTCTCAGCGGCGATCCGTATGGGCCAAAACGGCAGAAACTGGCGTCCGAGTACGGCCCTGATCGCGTGCATGCTCCGCACTTGCGATTCGAAGAGAGCGCTCTTTCAGAAGAAGACTCGGACGACTGGCGGCGGGAAGCAGATCGACTGTTCGGCGCGTTCGCCAACGGAGTCGAAGTCGCACAGCGTGTTTTCGACGCAATCCTGCCCGACGTGGTTGTCGGCAGCAGTTTCGGCGGTGGAGTGACATTGCAGATGGACGTGGGCGACGCGGCACTGGTATTGATCGCACCTTGTTGGCGCCACCCGACTCTGCAGCACGTCACCCAGTTGTATCTGGGCCAGAGATTCCCTTCGGTGGTAGGTTTATCTGCAGCGGTTATCAGTCAAGCGGTGACTCCGTTTGTCCCACGAATCGATCCCGTCGTGGGCAGCGCGACGTTGATACTGCATTCGCCTCAGGACGAACTGATTCCCTTCGGCGACAGTCGCGAGATCGTCGAGCGAAACAGCCTGACGCCCGACCGATTGATGGAAGTTGGTGCGAGTCACGGAATGAGTGATGAACAGGCACTAGACGCGTTACTGGCGGCGGTAAGAAGGCAACTGGACGATCGACAACGGTGACTCACCGCGTCGACAGACACAAGGCGAATCGCATGAATCAAGAAGAACGACAAAACGAACTCTACGCCCTGCTGGGCGACCTGCCGGATCGTGAACGGCCCATTTCCGCACGGAAGGTGTCGGAAGTTCAGTCGGGTGGATACACGATCGAAAAGCTTGTGTTGGACCTTAACGGTATCGAGTCGGTACCAGCGTTCTTTGTGAAACCGGCCGAAGCGGCTGGACCTCTTCCGTGCGTCGTGTACAACCATGCCCACGGCGGGGACTATGCGCTGGGTAAAGATGAACTGCTTCTCGGGCGAGCCGAGTTGCAGAAGCCGCCCTACGCCGAAGAGCTCGCGCGGCGAGGTATTTCGGCTCTGTGCATCGATACATGGTTGTTCGGCGAACGTCGCGGCCGGACGGAAACCGAATTGTTCAAAGAAATGCTGTGGCGCGGCCAGGTCCTGTGGGGCATGATGGTCTACGACAGCCTGCGAGCCGTTGACTATCTGGATTCGCGTGCGGACGTGGACTCCGACCGTCTCGCCACGCTTGGCCTGTCCATGGGCAGTACGATGGCGTGGTGGCTTGCGGCGTTGGACACGCGGGTGAAGGTCTGTGTTGATTTGTGCTGCCTGACGGATTTCCACGAACTGATCGAGACACGCGGTCTGGACGGGCACGGCATCTACTACTATGTTCCTTCGCTTCTGAAGCACTTCACGACATCCGATATCAACGCGCTGATCGCACCGCGCCCTCACCTGAGCCTCGCGGGGAACTACGATCTGCTGACACCGTCAAAGGGCTTGGATCGGATCGACGCGGCGTTGCGGAGTGTATATGCCGAGATGGGCAGTGCCGACAAGTGGCAACTGCAGCGTTACGAAATCGGCCATTTCGAAACGGCCCAGATGCGAGCCGAGGTTATGGCCTTCCTTGACCGGTGGCTGTACGATCACGAAGGAAATACCATGCTCGTTTAACCCGAAGCCGGAGGCGATGGCGGGCAGCGGGATAGATCGTCCACGCGTAGCGCTCGCCATCGCCTCCGGCTTCGGGTCAAACAATACCACAGATGCTACACAACTCGAGTGTCCACTCTATTGGCGATTCTTGTCGTCCGGCTAACGAGAGAATGACACGATTCATCGACAACTTCGGTGTCATCCTGTTAGACATGGGCCACACGTTCATGTTCGAGTGTGATCGTTTCGGAGAGGGCTGCGATTACTACCAGACATACACGCGTTTCGGCGGTTCTCGGCTCAGCCCCGCGGAGGTGAGGTCGGGGATCGATACTCTGTTTTCGAGGATGGTGACCGACTCGCGCAATCCCGAACGCTATGACGACTTCGGGTTGGTTGCCGACTACCTGTGCACGATTCCCGAAACGGCCAATCTGCCTGGCGCCGAACGTGACGTGTTGGAGGAGGTCTTTGCCCATCACGAGGTAGGGGCGATCTCGGAAACGCATGCCAACACTTTGCACAGCCTGAAGAAGACGCATCCACTTGGTCTGATCTCGAACGTCTGGTCCCGTAGCCCCATTTTCGAGGCCGCACTCGAACGCGCTGGAGTCCTTCAACTGTTCGATATCCTGATCTGGTCGTCGGAACACGGTTGCATCAAACCATCGCGCCGCCTGTTCCAGCAGGCAATCGCACATTTCGATGTGCCGATCGAGCAGATGGTGTACGTCGGCGACAATTCAAAACGAGATGTGGCCGGGGCAAAGGGGGCGGGCATGAGTGCCGTGTGGATAAGACATGCGGAGCAACAACTTGCCTCGACGGTCCCCATGCCTGATCTGATCGTAACGGACTTGGACGAGCTGTTGACGGCTGAACGGCGGCGCTGAGAGCCGAACTTGTGTGAAAGGAGCAGAGATGAAAATGCTGGCCTTCTTCGGCATGCCAGGGATCCTGGAAATCGTTTTGTTGCTGATGTGCCTGGCCGTCTTTTCAGGCATCGTCATACTCGTCGTTGTGTTGGCGACGCGTAGACCTTCGGCGACTCCCAACCTGTATCCCTGCCCGGACTGCGGGCGCTCCGTCTCGGTACATGCCGATAGTTGTCCACAGTGCGGGTGTCCACTGCAGGCCGAATCCCGTGGCGATGTCGCGGAGGGCGAGGAATAACGCTGGCGACCGCGCCGAGGTGCCAAGGGGTTCTCTTGGCCAAGAACGGGCAAAGCCGCCGGATCCGTAATGGCGGCCTTGCTGAATGGCGGATCTGCGGCTTTTCGAGCTGCCTCGGGCGAACGTGATTGGCCTCCTTTGGTTTCCGCGGTCTTCTTAGCGGCCGCAGCTCGTCGCTCTGCTTCAGCCTTTCGCTTCGCAAACTCGGCCTTTCGTTTGGCTTCGACCTCGCTGTCACGCAGTTCCGTCTCATCACCAGACAGGAAATAGAACTCCAATGGTGGTGAAAAACGAAACACCGGGAATCTCCCGTGTTTTCGCGCAAAGGCTGCAAATCTCCAACCTATCCGGCATGCGATTCCCCCACTTTTCAGGCAAGAACATCTGCTGAACAGCCACTCGCTATCGCAATCCACCTATTTCGGGATGTCCAATGGGGCTTCACGAAACGACGGTCGGCAATTACACTAATTGGTTTGCCCACCCGAGTCGGCTCTTTGGCGACCCGATGGCGAGAAGTCAGCGCGTTGAACGGCAGGCGGTCCTGTCGATTCGTTTTCGGCTGTCTTGGCCCACAGCCATCGACGGTTGTCGTGTCGGATTCGCTTCCCGCCCGAAAACCCTGCGAATTGCTCGGATGTCCACCCGCTGTTCCCGACATATTGAGGAGAAAACCCCGTGAAACGATTCTGCATGTTGATCGCACTGTTGGTCTTGGTCGCTGGCTGCACTCCGCCGCCACCGCTCCCGGCGACGCCAACCTCGAATTCCACAAACAGCCCAAGCAACACCACAAATAGCCCAAGCAATACTACGACCAGCCCAAGCAATACTACAACCAGCCCAAGCAACACTACGACCGCGATGGCTGACGATGTACAATCGGGGGCCGCGGGCTGACGATCTTGATCGACGAGTTGTCAGACAATCGCTCGGTTTGAACGTGATTTTACAGCCTGCCCCATCCTGCCCGCAGCAGTTGGGGCTTTCTTCTGCGCGGAGGGGTTTCGATGACCCGATTCGATAACGATTCGCCAGCTACTGCCCGAGTGATGGCCGGGGTTCCTGCGGTGAACTTCGCGTTGTATCACCGGATCCGATTTTCGGTCTGCGACCCCGCCGCCCTGGTCCTTTTGCCGCCGGCCGAGGGGCAACCGCAGTCCATTTTGATACTGCGTGACATCGAGATGGATCGTGCTCGAAAGCACGCACGCGTCGATCAGGTGGGCTGTCCTGCCGACTTCGCCCCCGAAGACGGTCTGTCCGGAGATCGAGAGACGGCCACGGCTCAGGCCGTCGCCGAGTGTCTGCGTCGCAACGGCGTTCGGCAAGTGATCGCCGATCGGTCGCTGCCGCTTCTGTTTGCGCACCAGATGATCGAAGTCGGTATAGCCGTGGAATGCGATCCGGAATGGGGCGTGCTGGAGCGACGCAGCAAGGACGCGCAGGAAATCGAGTGGCTGCGCGAGGCTCAGAAGGTGACCGAAGGCGCAATGGCCATGGCCTGCGATACGGTTGCCGGCGCCGATGTTGGGGCGGATGGTGTTCTGCTGGTTCGTGACGAACCGCTCACTGCCGAACGACTCCGGGCAATGATCGACGTATGGTTGCTTGAACGCGGATACTCGAATCCAACATCGATTGTTGCCGGTGGTCCGGCCGGAGCGGACTGTCACGACGTGGGATCGGGCCAATTGAAAACGGAACAGCCGGTGATCATCGACATCTTCCCGCGCAACCGCGAGACGTTCTACAGCGGCGACTGTACGCGGACGGTCGTGCACGGCACGGTATCCGAGGAACTCGCCAGAATGCACGCAGCCGTCGTGGCCGCCAAAGCGGCTGCCATCGGCGCATGTCGCGCGGGTGTGACGGGCGAAGCTGTGCATGAAGCCACGATCGGCGCGATCAAGTCACAGGGCTACTCGGCAGGTTTGCCCGACGATGACGCGCCGGATTCGTACTGCGCCATAACGCACGGCACTGGGCACGGCATCGGATTAGACGTCCACGAACCGCCACTTCTGGACAAAGGAGGCCCCGAACTCGTGGTCGGCGACGCAATCACCGTCGAACCGGGACTCTACTGCAGAGCCATCGGCGGCGTGCGAGTGGAAGACATGGTGATTGTCACCGAGGGCGGCTGCGAGAATCTGAACTCCCTGCCGGAAGGACTTGTCTGGGGCTAGCGGCAGGCCGGATCATTCAAGCCCGACGCGCAAGCGAGGAACACTGCCGAAGAAGTTAGTCCCCCAGCACCGCAGGCACTCGATAACACTCGTCGTCTCGCTTGGGCGCGTTGGCCAACGCTTGGTCGCGGTTAAGACTGGCGGCCACTTTGTCCTCTGCGAACACGTTTTGGATCGCCACCGCGTGAGCCATCGGCTCGACATTGTCCGTGTCAAGTTCGGAAAGCTGTTCGACGTACTCGACAATCTGGCCGAGTTGGCTCGTCATCAGGTCAAGCTCTCGTTCGCTCAACCGCAGTCGGGCCAGCAGCGAGACCTTCTCGACGTCCTCGCGGGAGAGACTCATAGCGATTCTCTTACGAGGCTCCTTACTTCTTGGGAACTTGGAACGGCTTCTGGCGAACCACCTTGCGCACCGCACCGCTGCGAATGCACTGCGTGCACACTCGCGCTGTTTTGTGAGTGCCGTTTGCCGTGACAATCTTCACACGTTGAAGATTCGGACGAAACTGCCGCCGCGCGATACCAGTGATCTTGGTACCGACACCGCCCAGATACTTGGCCTTACCACGCGTCTCGACCGCGTTCCCTACTTGGGATTTCTTCCCGCAAACTTCGCATTGGCGAGCCATCAAACTTCCCTTACCTGCAAGATGTCTTGTATTTGCCTAAACGGCTTGATACTGGCGAGTTAGCGCAAACCAAACAGTATACTGGTTGTCTCGGTAGCTACAAGCGGCAGTGGCACGCCACGTGCAAAAAAGGGGCCGCAAACGGCCGTGGGAGCGCGGCGAGTGACATTCGCCGGTGGGTAAGAATCGAGGAGACTTGTCGGGAGGGGGCGGTCCGCTAACGGGTAGCCTGCTGAAGCTCCAGCTCAGTCTTGTACGCTTTCAGGTGAGCAGCTTCGCGTGGCAGTTTGAATTCTGTGCCCGACGCGTAGTATTGCACGTCGTCCTTCAGGTAGTAGGGGCTGGGGAGCGTTTGTCCACCTACACTAACCTGGCATCCGGTCGCGCTTAGGCAAGCGGCGAGGCCGAGCCCGCACAAAACCAGTCGAACGCGCTTTTTGGTAGTCTTTGCCGTCATTTTCCGCAAACTCCCTGCTGTCCGCACAATCGGCACACTCGTTAGTGTCTCTATCGACTGGCAGGGGGCGCATCTTTGACGAAACCGGCAAAAAGTTGTTTTCGGTCTGAGTTCCAGTTGCCGCAATTGGCTATGATTAAGAAAAGCCGGGCAAGGCACGCCTTGACCGCAAGTGTCAATGGCGTTTTGGCCACTGCTAGCAAAGAGGATTGTCCCATGTTCATCCGCATCACATGGTTGTGCGTTGTTCTTTCCCTGTTGGCGTCACCGCCGGCATCTGCCCAGCAAGACTCGACGGTCCCTCCGGCGCAGTACTTCTTCGCATTCGGGCCCTATTTTGAAGGAGACTACAAATTGGCGCTCGAGACGTTTGAGAACGCCTCGCGTGGGGGCGTTCGAAGCACCGAGGGTCTGTGGGTCGATTCGATCTGCTACTTCACGATGATCGGCGAGTGCTGCTACCGGATGGGCAAGATCACCGAGGCGTTGGACCAGTACAACAAAGCGCTGAAGCTGGCCGTGTTTCACAGCAACTGGATGCTGCGCGTCCAATTTCCTGAGATGGTGGACCCTTCTGCTTCGGCGGTCCGCAGCACAATCAAGTGGGGTGTCACCAAGCGAAAAACTCTCCTCTCCCGAATTCCGGACAGGATGGGGTGTCTTGTGGGCAGATTGGACAACGACCAAGCGATTCGTTTTGGCGGCCCTGTGGCGCGGCCCGAATTGTACCCAGTAAACGTAAAGGAGATTGCCCGCTGTACCGCCTTGGCTATCTTCCGCCGCCGGGAAATCATGGGACCCGTTTGTCGGCATGATGAGTTCACCGCGCAGTTGGTGGCCACTTTCTCTCGTCGGCCAACGCGGCCTAATCACTGGTCGCAATCCTGGGTCAGCAGCCAGTTAGGTATGGCGTATGCATCAGCAGGGAAGATAGAGCAAGCCATAAGCGAACTCGAAAAGTCGACGGTTGTGGCTGGCCAGTACGACCATGAACTTACCGCCCTGGGCCTGTTGGAACTTGGACGGCTGGCGTTCGAACAAGGGCAGAACCAGAGAGCCACTGACTTGTTCCTCGAAGCGACCTTTGCCGCGGCCGCCTTCGAGCAATGCGGGTTGATGCAGGATGCATTCCGCGGCGGTCTGGTTACGCATCTCGTGTCCGGGCAGAAGGGGCTGTACGCGCCGCTTGTACCGGCGGCCGCGTGGGCGCGTCGCAACTCGCGTGCTCTGCAAGCCGAATTGTCGCTCCTGGCTGCCGAAAATGCCGCCGCCATGGGACAGACGCCACAGGCGATACAGCTATTGGGGCAGGCTCGACAAGCGGTCGGCACGCGAGAAATGCGAAGCGGCATGTTCGGAGCACGATTCAACTACCAATCCGCGCTGGTAGATTTTCAGCGAGGGAACCTCCCCAGCGGCGTCAACGCGTTGGCCAGTGCAATCACGGACCAGAAGAACAGTTCGCGGTGGTTGTTTCAAATCGGATTGGTTAATAGCAGCTATCGCGACGGACTAATCAGCCAACGGATAGCGGATGATCTGTTCGACCGCGTCCTCCGGGAGCCGACAGCAAGCGACTGGGCGACGGAGCCAATGGAAACGCTCGCGGTCGCAGTAACACCGCACGACGAGGCGCTTTACCGCTGGCACGACTTGGTTCATCGGTTGAGGAACGATGGCGAAAAGGCGATCGAGATTTCGGATCGCATTCGGCGTCACCGTTTCTACAGCACAATGCCGGTAGGGGGCAGACTGCTGGCGCTTCGATGGGTACTGGAGGCGCCTGCCGAACTGCTGACGCGACAGGCGTTACTGCAACGGCAAGATCTCTTGGGACGGTATCCGAACTACGCCAAACTGGCAGCTCAATCCGTAGCAGTGCGAAACGAACTCGGCACACTACCCCTTGTTCCGGACGATCCGGGCCAGATCAAGAAGCAGGGCGCACTGTTCGAGCAACTGGCCGAAGTCAGCGCGTCCCAAGAGTTGATATTGCGCGAAATCGCGCTCCGCCGTGAACCGTCGGAGTTTGTGTTTCCGCCATTGCGGACCATGAAGGAAATCCAAGAAACCATGTCGGATGACCAACTGGTGCTTGCCTACTTGGCCACGGATCAATACATCGCCGGGTACGCGCTTGCCAAAGACAAACATGCGGCATGGCAGCTAGATACGAAGGCAACGGTCGGACAGATCGCAAAACTGCTGGGGCAGATAGGCTTGAACGAGCGGAAGGTGGCGATTGATGTTAAGACGCTGAAAGATCCAGGCTGGAGGACAACGTCAGCGCAACTCCTGCGGCAACTGAGCAACAACGCCGATCCGGAAACGTGGGGAGCCTATCGCGAACTGGTCATCGTGCCGGACGGTCCACTCTGGTACGTTCCGTTCGAAGCGTTGCAGGCGGGCGGGCGGCCCTTGCTCTCCAAGGTACAGATTCGCTACGTTCCCACGATTTCGCTCGTAGGCCGCGACTCGCTTGGGCGAAAGCCCAAGGCCAGGACGGCCGTAGTTACCGGGAAGATGACTCTCGCTCAGGACGCGAAGGTCACCGTGGACGCAGCCGAGAGAATACGCCAAGTGCTCCCGGACACCAGCCGATTTGGCGACCGACTTCCGGCACCGTCCGCGTACGTTGCGACCGCGTGCGATCGTTTGATTGTGTTAAGCGACTTGGAGCAGAGGTCGCGCAGTCCGTACGACTTGGCGCCAATGCAGTTGGATCACGGCAAGGCCGGCGGCAATCTGGAAAGCTGGATGGGGCTACCGTGGCATGGCCCGACTCAGATCGTGCTGCCCGGCTTTCACACGCCGGCAGAAGCTGCCCTGAATCGTGGTGGCACGGGCGACGAGATGTTTCTGACCGCTTGCGCCCTGATGGCCTCCGGCTCGCGTTCCGTTTTGCTGAGCCGCTGGCCGGTCGGAGGTCAATCAACATTCGATCTGGTTCGGGAGTACGTCCAAGAATTGCCCTTCGTCCCGGCTTCCGAAGCCTGGCAGCGAAGCGTTCGACTGGCCCACAACAACTTGGTCGATCCCCAACTGGAACCCCGTTTGAACGCCGCAGGTCTAAACCAAGACTTCAAAGCCGACCACCCATTCTTCTGGGGCAGCTACATTCTCATCGACACCGGCGGCCAGCCCAAGAAATAGAAGTTGGGGTCACGTCTTGACTTGTAACTTAAGGCTTCGCCAGCAAGCTGGAGGATCGTTCGCTTTCTTGCCTTGAGTTACAAGTCAAGACCTGACCCCGATTCCTCTCAAACGCCCTTGACGGCGGTGCACCAAATATCTATCGTCCCCACGCCTTATTGTCTCGCGGGGTTCGTTTTGCGCGGTCACACGCACCCGGACAGGCACGGATGCCTGCTAGCGACGATGGCGGGTCCCCTCTTGCATGGAGCGACATTGGGCATGACGCCTAACACCTTCACCAAGTCCTCGTTTGTCCGTCCCACGATTGTTTGGCTGCTGGGCGTGCTTCTACTGGCAGGCTGTACATCGTCGTTGTTCATCTCCCCAGACTCTGATGTGTCCATCAAGGCGGAGACGGTCGACGCGGAACTGGGCGACGGTGTACGGTTGATCAAAGACGTGACGATACCCCAGGGGACGAACTACATCATACTGGATACTCCGGCGCTGGTGGTGGGATTGGAGGACACGGGCAGCGACCCACCGCCGTGTCCCCAACGCACGGCCCTGATCTCGGACATGCAGGCTCGCGAGACAAACAAGCCCAATGCACTTCTGGCGTTGGCCGACACGTCGTTGGTCCTGGTGCGCGGCTACCTGCCGCCCGGCGTGCGCAAAGGCGACCGATTCGACATCGAGGTGCGAGTTCCACGGAAGTCGGAAACGACCAGCCTCCGCAACGGGTGGCTGATGGAGGCCCGTCTGCGCGAGGTCGCCATGCTGGATATGGTTCGTACCGGGCGCATTGAGGCGTTGGCCAAAGGTCAAGTGATCATCGACGAGGTTTTCCAGGGGGACGACGACGACATGAGCCAGTTGCGAGGCCGGGTGCTGGGCGGTGCAGTATCGCTTACCTCGCGCCCGCTAGGGTTAGCCGTGCGCGGCGAGAACCATTCCATCAAGACTGCGTCGCTGGTCGGCGCTGCGATCAATGCGCGTTTCCACGCTCGGCAGCGCGGTGTGAAACGCGGCGTCGCCACGCCCAAACGCGACAACTATGTCGAGTTGGAGGTCCATCCTCGATACAAGCATAACTTGGCGCGATACATACGCGTGGTGCAGAGCATTGCATTGTCCGAGCCGCCGGCGGAACGTGTTCGACGTATGGAACGGCTCGGGGGGCAATTGCTCGATCCCAGTACGGCCGCAGCCGCAGCTCTGCAACTGGAAGCGATCGGCAAGGAGGCGATGCCTGCGCTTGAGCGGGCCGTCGTCGCCAATGATCCGGAAGTTCGCTTCTATGCCGCCGAAGCACTCGCGTACCTAGACGGGGCGGACGCCGCCAAACCGCTTGCCGAGGCGGCCAGGAGTGAGCCCGCATTACGTTGGCACGCCATCGCCGCGCTTGCCGCCATGGATCACCCGCACGCCCGCGATGCACTGATCGATCTGTTTGACGTCCCCAGCGCGGAAACACGATATGCCGCGTTTCGAGCCCTGCGCACCCGCGACCCGGCGGACCCGTTTGTGCGTGGCGAGCAGTTCGGCCACCACTTCAGTTACCACACGATAAGCACCTCAGGTCCGACGATGGTCCATTGTGCGCGCTCAAAGCGGCCGGAGATTGTCGTGTTCGGCAAGGGCCTGCGATTGCAGCCGCCGGGCTTTCTGTACGCTGGCAAGGATATCATGCTGAAAGCGGCTGGTCGGGACCGCATCAAGGTGATTCGATTTGATGCCGGTGATGATGACAAGGAAGCGTATTGCTCGTCGAGGTTGGACGACGTTGTCCGCACTGTAGTTAAAACGGGCGGTGACTACGGAGCGGTTGTACAGCTTTTGCATGAGGCAAAGCGCAGGGAGTATCTCGACACGCGCATCGTCGTCGACGCATTGCCACGCAAGGGGCGAGCCTATCAACGCGAAACCGCCGACAAGGGCAGCTTCGACCGCCACGCGGCCAGCCCATTGCCGGACATGTTCACTAATCTGCTGACATCGAGCGACAATACCGACGGCTCGGACCACGATGAATCGGAAGAGGACGAGATTACGGCCGATGGGGAAGGGGCGAACAAGGGGTTCTTCAAGAAGTTGGGCTCGTTGATATATGAAGGCTAGCCCCGGCAGCAGGACGGCAGGGCGACCGGTTGAAATGGCTTTCCTATCGTAACCCGGGTATTTCATCCGTTTGTAGCCACGTTCGCCAGAACGTGGGACGCGGCTTGGGTTTGCGACCACGTTCTGGCGAACGTAGCTACGACAGTGTGTCGCCCAATGCCATGACACGTGAGGTATCTGGGTTAATCGTGTCACTCGCCGGAGTGCACCTGTCCAGCACCTTGTATGATGTACATTAGTGCACTTTTCGATAACAACCCTTCCAAAGTCAGGGGATTTCCGGTATCTCTAGATTGTTTACGCTCCGTCGGAACCGTTCGCACCATCTGATTGTTCGCCCCCAGGTGCGGGGCACCGGCGAGCGCGTACCGTCGCTCTCTCGGCTCCTTTGTACGTCATCGGCTGGCAATGCTCAAAGCACTCGAACTGATCGGCTTCAAGAGTTTCGCCGAAAAGACTCGCTTTGAGTTTCCCCAGGGCATTTCGGTCATCGTTGGCCCGAACGGATCGGGCAAGTCCAACATCGTCGACGCGATCAAATGGGTGCTTGGCGAGCAGAGCGCCAAGAGCCTTCGCGGCAAGGACATGGCCGACGTCATCTTCAAGGGAACCAGCACCAGCGGGCGCCGGCCAATGAACGCCGCCGAGGCGACGCTGGTCTTTGATAACGGCAAGTCGTTGCTTCCGGTTGATGCCCCTGAAGTACACATCACGCGACGCGTGTATCGCAGCGGCGAAGGCGAGTATCTGATCAACGGCAAGCCATGCCGTCTGAAGGACATCCGCGACTTGTGCCGCGGCACTGGCGTGGGCGTGGACGCCTACAGCTTGATCGAGCAGGGCAAAGTGGACCGGATGCTGCAGGCCAGCCCCAAAGATCGCCGAGCGATCTTCGAGGAGGCTGCGGGCATCAGCCGTTTCAAGGCCAAGAAGATCGAGGCCCAGCGGCGTTTGGACCGCGTCGAGCAGAACCTCCTGCGGTTGTCCGACATTGTGGACGAGGTGGAAAGCCGCTTGCGCAGCGTGCGCGCCCAGGCGTCCAAGGCTCAGCGCTACCGCGAATACAGCGACCGCTTGCAGCAACTGCGAACGCAGGTCGGCTTTGTGGACTGGCACCGCCTGTCCGAGAAACTAGGGGCCGTTGAAGGTGAACTGGCCGCAGTGCAGGGGCAGACGGCGGAGTTAGAGACCGAATCGGACGCGCTGAACGAGCGAATCCAGCAATTGGAGGACGCCGTCGATCAGGCAGGCGACAAGCTGCGAAGCCGCGAGGCGGCCTTGGCGGGCAATCGCGAGCAGATTGCGGCTCGCGAGTCGACAATCGAGAACGAGCGCGGACGGTGCAGCGACTTCGAAGATGAAGCCCGACGACATCGCGGTCAGCTTCGCGCGCTGACCTGCAGGGCAGGTGATCTGCACGAGCGTTTGCGCGAACTCGTTTCGCAGTTGGAGCGGGCCCAGGCCGAATTCGATGGCATCCGCAATCGCCTGTCCGACCACGAACAGACGATCGGCGAGTTTTGTGAGGAACTGGCCCAGAAACGAGGTGAAAACGCATCGCATCGCGCCGAGTACGTCGATCTGACTCGCTCGTCTGCTACGCTGGGCAACCAGGCTAGTGGATTGGAGTCCGAGTTGAAGGCGTCGCAGGCCGCTGCCGAACGCTTTGTCGCGCGGCTGGAAGAACTGGACGAGCAATGTGCGGGTCGCGCAGAGGAATTGAAATCATCGCGCACGGACGAACAACGCCTGTCTGAAGAGGCCAACGCAAAGGCGGCGGCGTTGGAGGCTGCCGAGGTGGAATTGGCCGAAGGTCGCCGCGTATTGGCGCGCCGCCAGGAGGAGTTGGCCCACCTACAAGGGAAATACACTGGCGCTAGTCAGCGAGCCGAATTGCTGGAGGAGTTGGAACGAGAAAACGCCGGGGTGGACGCTGGTGTGCAGGAGGTGCTGGCCGAAGCGAATCAGTTGCCTCCCGAAGGCGACGAACGGATCCATGGGATGGTGGCGGACTTGATCGAGGCGGGGATCGAGATTGCCCCGCTGGTCGACGCGGCCTTGGGTGATGTTGCCCAACATATCGTCATTTCCGGCGCGAGTTTCGTCGAACGCATTCGAGTTGGCGATTTTCGGCCGTCTGGCCGAGTGGGACTCATTCGCCTGGACGCACTGTCGGCAAAGGCGGGCGGTGCCCGGATGTCGGCATTGCCGCTGGCGGGGCACGGCGAGTTGCAGGGCCGACCGGGCGTGATCGGACGTGCGGACAGGATGGTGCGAACCACCGAGCCGTACCGAGCTGTAGTCTCTCATCTATTGGGTGACACGTGGTTCGTCGGGGATCTCTCGGACGCTCTATCGTTGGCGCACTCAGCCGGCAAAGGTCTTCGGTTTGTGACTTCGAAGGGCGAACTCTTGGAAAACGACGGCACGCTGGTCGTAGGGCCACCGTCGGCTACCGTCGGTCTGGTTTCCCGACGCAGCGAGCTGCGGGCTCTGCAAGAGGAAATCGCGGATTTGCGTGAGCGCATCCGCCAGTTCCAGGGCGAGATCTCACGGTTACAGGAGAATATCGACGGTCAGGAACGGCAGAGCAAGCGATTGGCCGATGCTTACAAGAGCATGGGGGCTGAGTTGGCGGACCAGCGCGTACGCACACGCACCCTGCAGGATCGTCATGACCAGATTCAGCAGGAGCGAGAGGCCGTTGCCGCCGATCTGGAGGCGACTCGGGTGGCGTGCCAGACTGCCAGCGATGCCTTGGACGAGACACGAAGGCAGTTGGCCGCGACGGAGACGGCAAGCGCGAACCTGGAAGCCGACATAAAGAGCGAGGAGCTTCGCATCGCAGAACTGGAAGGGTGCGTACGGGAACACACGAATGAGGCAACCGGCTACAAAGTGCAACTGGCCAAGAGCGAACAGCGATTGGAGGGTCTGCGAGCGCAGAAGGGCCAATTCGAGACCGACCAGCGCGAACGAAACCGCGCGATCCACGACGTGCGGGCCCAGTTGGACCGCGCCCAAGTTCGAGGGCAACAGGCGGAACTACGCGTTCTTCAAACGACGGCGGAATTGGCCGGGTTGTACTTGAGTAAGGAGACACTGGCGCGGGAGGTGCTCGAGGAAATCGAGCAGCGTCGCCTCTTGCATGCACAGCGGACGGGGCTGGTGGCCGAACAGGAACAGTTTCGCGGAAAGACCCACCGACTGGAACAGCAGCAGCACAAACTGGAGCTGTCCGCTGGCGAGCTTCAATACGAGCGCAGTACGCTGGCCGACCGGTTGCGTGAGGACTATGGCATCGAGATTTCTGAGGTCGACCGCGAAGCAACCGCTGAAGAGGAGCAGGAGCGGGCGCAGGTGGAGGCGGAGATCGCCGATCTGCGCAACAAGATCAACCGGATCGGCGCGGTCAACCTGGACGCCTTGGAAGAACTGGATGATCTGGACGAACGCTTCGAGGCGCTATCAGGCCAACACCAGGACTTGACTCAGGCCAAGGAATCGCTGGAACGGATTATCCACAAGATCAACGCAGACAGCCGGCGTTTGTTCGTCGAGACGTTGGAGGCGATACGAGGCAATTTTCAGGTGTTGTACCGAAAAGCCTTCGGCGGTGGGCATGCGGATATCATGCTGGAGGAAGGCCAGGACGTATTGGATTGCGGCGTCGATATCGTCGCCACTCCGCCGGGCAAGCCGTCGTTCAACAACTCGTTGCTCAGCGGCGGCGAGAAGGCGCTGACAGCCGTTTCGCTGCTGCTGGCGATCTTCCAGTTCCGGCCCAGCCCCTTCTGCATCCTGGACGAGGTCGACGCGCCGTTCGACGAAGCCAACATCGATCGCTTCGTCGGCGTGTTGAAAGACTTCCTGGGCTGGTCAAAGTTCGTGATCGTAACCCACTCGAAGAAGACCATGACCGCGGCCGACACCATCTATGGCGTGACAATGCAGGAGTCGGGCGTATCAAAACGCGTCTCCGTGCGCTTCGAGGACGTAAGCGAGGATGGTGAAATCAGCGAAGAGGCAATGAAACGCGAAGAGTCGAGTGAGTTGGACGACGAGCGAGCGGCGTAGGCATCGAGGACTCGATCAGATTGTCTTGTGTACACGCTCTATTCAACTTGCGGCAGCCACGGGTTGCCATGCGAAGGTTTTTGAGTGCGATCCCGATCACCGTTGAGTTGGACGATCCTCAATAATGAGGCAGCGATCGACGACGTTCCGGATTAGACGCTATCTGCTTGTCGGTGGGCTGGCCGTTCTGTTGATCCTCGTGCTTCGGAATCATCGAGACAACAGTGACGCGTTCACGCCCCCAAGTGCGAAGGAGCGCAGGAAAGCCATCGGTCGGGTCGATCATCTTCCGCCGGTGCTGCAACTCGCATTCAGCGAAGGCGACTGTTTCGAGCCAATTCCGCGCCCAGAGCCCGGCGACTGGCTGGCCCGCTTTCGTGAATACGGCCAAACGTACGATCAGTTCGCACGCTGCCGGCCGCACTCGCCGAATCAGGATCGCAAGATGGTGTACCTGCAACCGCTTGGCGAGTTTGACGCGGCCGAAGACGCATCGCTGGAGACGTTGAGGCAGTTTGCGGAGGCATTTTTCTTCATGGAAGCAGACCTCTTGCCTCCGGTGGACATTCGGGAGGGCAAATTCACCTGCCGTACGAACGAGCAAACCGGCCAGTTGCAGTTGCTCACGCAGGACGTGTTGAAATGGCTCGCCGGCTGTCTGCCCGACGATGCTTGTTTTGTCCTTGCCGTCACGATGGTGGATCTGTATCCCGATGACGATTGGAACTTTGTCTTCGGGCAGGCCTCACTGAGCGATCGTGTCGGCGTATACAGTCTGGCCCGCTACCAACCAAGTTTCTACGGACAGCCGGCAGGCGAGGATGCAGACAGGTTAGCCGCGCGGCGGGCCTGCAAAGTGTTGGCACACGAATCGTGTCATATGTTCAGTATGGAACACTGCATCTACTTCCACTGCTTGATGAACGGCGGAAATCATATGGACGAGGCCGACTCGCAACCAATGCATTTGTGCCCCGTGTGTTTGCGCAAACTACACGCCGTCGTCGAGTTCGACGTCCCAGAGCGATACGGCCGGCTGTTGAAGTTCAGCGAGCAGATCGGTTTCGATGACGAAGCCGCATGGCTGTCACGACGTTTGGACAGACTGCGCGGTTCTTGACGCGGGGTTTGGGGTTACTGTTGCGTCTTTGGCGCGGCAGAGCCGCTGTTCTTGCGGAGCCCTGAAACGGGTTGAGTAAAATGACTTTCGGGCAAAGTGACTCCGGCTTCGCGCGGATTGTGCGCAGTGTGAACGTTGGCAGTACAGAGCGTTGGCGGCAGGGCTCGACGCGCGAAAGCCAACTGACACTATCCCTTGTCGTCAGTGATTCTCATGACGATTACGGTCGCGTCGTCTTCCATGCATCCACCGGCGGCCTTCGTTGCGGCGCGCCGGATCGATTCTGCGATTGCCCGCGGAGTGCCATCTATTTCGCGCAACACGGCCGCCAGAACGCCGTTTCGCCCGAATTTCTTTTTTGGCCCGCGTCCTTCGCGAATGCCCGATTCGTCAATCCCATCCGTGTAGCCAACGATCAGATCGCCCGCCGACAACCGTAATTTGTCTTCGCCTAACGACGAGTCGCGTTCGACCCCCAGCCATCCACAATGGGCTGGGCTGTCTATGTCCGGAAAGGCCAGGTTCTCGTCACGCCTTACGATAATCAACGGCGAATGCCCGGCAGCCGATCCGAAAAGCCACCGTTGATCATTGATCTTGCTGATAATCGCGTACAGGGCCGTGCCGTTCGCGTTAAGTTCGTACGAGACGTTGCGGAGCTTCTCCATGATGTGTTTGGTCGATCGCGATTCTCCGCAGAAGGCGCGAAAAGTCGCGACCAAAGGCAACATGCGAAGCGCGCCTTGAATGCCGTGCGACATGGCGTCACCCAACAGCACGCCGATAGAGGTGTCGTCCAGGTTCACAATGGCATGGAAGTCTCCGCCGATCTTCGACTCGTACGGCTGATTGGACACGTAGGCGTCGATGCCCGGCAACTTGATCGAGCCAACTGGGAACAACGACTGTTGCACATCCTCCTCGATGGCCGCATCGGCCCGCATCTTTTCGCGCTCTTTTTCGTGCTGAAAGCAATCGATCACCAAACCGATTTCACCCGCAAATCCCTTCGCCAGCCCCATTGTCTCGCGTGACGGTCTATCGCGGTCCTTCCTGAACTTCACCCACGCCACCCCGACGTTGTTGCCCCTGACCGGGATCGGCACACCGACCTCGCAACGGGTCCGCTGCCGTAGCAGCCTGGTATTGATGCTTTTGGGGATCTTTCGCGAACCTGGTTTTGCGACCCATTTGTTCGAACTGGTGCTCCAGAATAATGGGGAATAGCTGGCCGTTTCCGAAATATCCTCGATCCATACGGGAATCCCGGTCCTTTGGACGAATTGGCTCCATCCGTTCGCACGCGGGAACTGCGACGAACGGCGGCGCGAGTAGCTTGCCCCGGATGACTGAAAGGAGGCGGTGCGAGGCTCGTAGAGCCAAATGTCGCAATCGTCGGCTTTCAGGTGGTCCTTCGTGATGTTTGCCAGCCTCTTCAGCAGGGCTGTGCCCGTGTTTTCGCCCGTGACGGCCTCGTGGCTGATTTTCAGCAGTTCCGCGGTCTGGTCCGCAAAGCGCCGGCTTCTCTCGACTTCGTCGGACAGGCGAAACGCAACCGCAGCCTGGTTGGCTGCGTGCCATACCAAACGAACACTCTCGGGCGGAAAGACGCGAGCCTTGGTGCTTTCGAGATTGAGGACTCCGATGAGTCGATTCTGAGCCATCATGGGAACGGCCAGTTCACTTCGAATCTGCGGGCTCAACTCTCGATAGATCTCTCGGAAACGCGACTTCTTCAGGTCCTCGATCAGAACTGCTCGCCGTTTCAGTGCTACCCACGACATCACGCCGTCACCGCTGCTCACATCCTGCACAGGTACCGGATCGATCATCTCGCTGACCCAGGCCACTCTCTTTAACTCGGCCGAATTGCGGTTGTACTCATAGATGCTGGCGAGGCCATCTTCTGGGGCTATGTCGAATGCCCTTAACGCCGCCCGCAGGATATGCCTCAGGTGATCCTGAAGCCGCGGCGCCGATAGTCGTTGTCCCATCGAGGCAAGGGACTGGATCGGGCGGAGGATGCGGATGATCTGAAACTTGGACAGACGGGACCTTCGCTCGAGTTGCCTTACGATCGACGATGCCTGCGGCGCAAGCTTGCGGAGTAGGCCGTCCAATTGACGCTTGAGCCTGTTCGTAAACCGAACTGCATGATCGAAGTTCACGCAGAGTACGCAATCAGGGCCGCGGGAATCTGAATGAACAAGCCGAGCACAGGACACTACGCCTTCGCGCTGCGGAAAGTCGCCGAAAAGAGGGTTCTCGCCGGCGAGTCGCGAGACCGTGCATGAGGATGGCGTGATCGTGGGGCGTTTTCGGCCCTCATATGTCATGTATTTCTTGGCACTGCCCGAGAGCATCCTTGTCCTGACGGCCTGCGGGAAAAGGAAACCGTGCATCGGCTCAACGACCTTCACACCAGGCATGAAGACCAGGCGAAATTCCTCATCCCAGTCCGGATCGCGGACGTAGAAGGTGGACGAAGCAGCACCAAGTCTGTTCATTTCCGCGATGAGTAGTTGTTTCGATGTTCCGTACGCGTTGGATGGCATGACGTTCCCTGCAAAAGGACAGCTTCGTTACAGTACGGTGGCAGAGCGTGTGTATGGGATGCTGGGCCAGGATCATCTGGGCCGCCAGCGATTTCCACGTGGGCCGTAGTGCCGTTTGGGAAGACAATCGGATGGGCGAGACCGCGGGACAGAAATCGTACAGCTACCGGTTCTGCGATTCGAGACGGCCGTGAGTTTTCGACCGGGCAGCGCCGCGTCGGCGTTCCTGGCAAAGCACTCCCATTCACATTCAAGCGTACTCACGCTGCCTTGCGCTGTCAAACAGAGGCTCGGCACCAATCTGAAGTCCAAGTATTGCATGACGCGCCGGCGCGGTACAATGCGCCGCTGAACGCTCAAGCGGATCGGGGCACGCTGGGGAAAGAGAACGGCTACGATGGGCACCGACGCCACGCCTGAAGAACGCAAGGTTGGGAAGTTCCAGTTCAGCCTGAGAAAGCTGATGCTGTGGATGGCAGTGTGCGCGGTCTACACCAGTGTCGTAATAGCGGCGGAACCCGCGAACTTGGAGTGGCTCGCGATGAGCTGTTGGCCCGCCCTGGTCTTAGGTCTTCGTGTTGTGGTGAACCCGTGGCTGGCCTGCCACTGTTCAGCCATCGGTGCAGGTCTTCTGCTGGTCTTGGGTCTCTTCTTCCCCAGTCCACCCACGAATGTCTTCGAGATAGAGTACACGTTCGCCACGGGCTGTGGGATCGGCTACTTGGTGTTCGTAGTGATCGAGATTGTCCGCCAGTTGGTCAACCGCGCCGACAAACTCATGCGACGACGGACTGATGACTGACGGAGGCAGCAGGGTCAGAGAACTAGCCACACAACGCACAGAATCGCTGCGACCGTGACCAGACCGAAGAGACGGGCATGTCGCAGAACGAATTCGTCCACATCCACCTCTTTGTCAAGCCACGCCAGACAACGCTTCGTATCGACACCACGCCGGGCATACCTGGCGATCGCCTCGAACGTTCGCGGAGACAAAACGGCGACAACTCCACAAAGCACCGTTCCCACAATGGCGGCCGCCGCTATCGAGGCGACAACCGTTAGAACCGTTCCATCCATTGCCTACCCTCCAAAAGAAAACTGCACAATCCCCATTTGAAACATAGCCTATGTGCGGTCGCGGTCAAGCAAGAAGATGGGTAAACCACACCACTAACTGGAGGCATGCTGCCGGGCCGTGGCAGGCATTTTCGGGGAATTTGGTCCCGAGCAGACCAAATGTCAGGACAAGCTGTTTTGATGACTCGCTTGGCCTCGCCGCTGGCGGGTGGTAGGCTGTCTTCATCTACTCGGCCACAAAGAACCGTGCGCCGTTTCCCGGGAGCCAATCGACCGTCATATGAGGGACGAGTGATGGGGATAGAACCGGCTGACGACAAGCGAAGAAAGGGCGGCTCGACCGTTACGTTGATTGTGCTGGTCGCCTTCGCCGGTGTGGCTTTTGTTTGCTGTGGCATTGGGGCTGTCGTACTGCCGCGAGCAATCCAACAGGCACGGGAAGCCCACCGACGAGAGCAGGCAACGGAGAACTTGCGGCAGATTGGATTGGCGTTGAAGAACTACCACCAGCAGCACAACCATCCTGTCGCACCGACCACCCCCCTGTCCGAAGCCCAGATCAGAGAACTCGCCAACCGGTACAAGGACAAGTGGCTGAAAGAGCACCCAAACGAAGGGAGCAGTAAGTCCACGATATCCGACGTTGAGAAAACCGCAGACGGCTGGCATGTCACCTTCGAGAGCGCGATGCCGCCCGACGACTCAGAAGACAGAAGCCGCCAGTATCTGCACGTCTACATCAACCCCGTCGGCACATTGATCAAGACCGAATCAGGGTGACCCATCTCGGCAGCCGGGACCTAAGAAGTACGAACGCGCGACATGCTCTTTGCCCTTCACCAAATCGACTACGGCGTGTTGGGGCTGTACCTTGTCGAGATGGTCCTGATCGGCCTGTACTTCAGCCGGGAACAACGCAGCAGCAAAGACTTCTTTCTCGCCGGCCGATCGATGACCTGGTTCCCGATAGGGCTGTCGGTGATGGCCACTCTGCTGTCGGCCCTCAGCTATACCGGAGTCCCGGGCGAGGCATACTATCACGGACTGAAATTCCTTCTGTTGCCGATCGGCATCTGGCTCACGCTGCCCGTGATGGTGAAGCTCTTCTTGCCGCTCTATCAAGGTCTGGGATTGTATTCCGTCTACGAGTATCTGGAACTGCGTTTTGATGCAGCGACGCGTCTGGTCAGCAGTCTGGTGTTCATCGTTTGGCGACTCTTGTGGATGGGTGGCGTTATGTACGCCCCGTGCAAAGCGCTCGCCGTAGCGGCCGGATTGGATGTCCCCATGTGGCTGCTGTTGGTGATACTGGGAGTTGTCGGCACTGCCTACACCTACCTGGGCGGCATCAAAGCGGTGATGTGGACAGACGTGATCCAGTCGCTGGTGATGTTCGGCGGGCTGGTGTTGATCATCGGTGGTGTGTGGTGGAGCCTGGACGGCGGGGCCGGCCGTGTCTGGGAGACGACGGTCGATCTGGGACGCAACCAGGTGACGGACTTCAGGTTCAGTTGGTCGGACAAGTGGTGCTTCTGGGGAGTCCTGCCACATTTTGTGTTGGCGGTGCTATCGTTCTACGTCGCCGATCAGATCACCGCCCAACGATTCTTAACGGCCAAGGACGTGCCGACGGCTCGGCGCTCGTTTGTTCTGAATTGTGTCAGCGTTTCGATCATGAGCCCCGCCCTGTTGTACATCGGTTTGTGCATGCTGGCTTTCTATCAGAACAACCCGCAGGCGATGCGACCGATTTGGGTCACCAACGTCGACAATGCAACTCGTCAGTCGCTCACGTTCCCCGATTCACGGGACCGGCCGTTAGTCGATCCACAGACAGGCGAGTCCAAGAGGCGAATGACGACGGGCAAGGTGATTCTGGATCCGACCGACGGAAGGCCACTGATTGCGTGGGACGAAGATCGTCTGGACGCCTCGACCATTGAAGAACTGGTCGAACAAGGCCGCGTGCTCAGACCTAACAGCAAAGAACCCTACACAGAAACTGCGGGGCTGGTCGATCCGGAAACCAGAAAGCTGGACATCGGCAAACTGGCCATGCGAAGCGGCGACGAAATCATCTTGCACCAACGGGCACAGGATGAACTCATGCCCCGCTTTATCACCGAGCACTTGCCGTTGGGCATCGCCGGTCTGATCCTGGCTGCGTTGTTCGCCGCTTCGATGTCTTCAATGGACTCGGGCCTGAATTCGATTTGTACCTTGTTGATCACCGACTTCCACCGCCGGCTGGGAATCGGCCGCAGTTGGCTGGCTGCCAAACTGAATAAACCCGTCGACGGTCTCGGCGAAGAAGACGAACTGCGACTCGGTCGGCCGTTGGTGCTGGTGATCGGCGTTGCCGCGACGGTATTCTCGCTGATCGTCGCACAGATCGGCGACATCTTCAGCATCATGATCGCCGTGGTCAATACGTTCGGCGGCCCGTTGTTGGCAATCTTTCTGTTGGGCGTTTTCACTCGACGTTGCACGGCTCGGGCGGCGCTGATTTCGCTGGTCGCCGGCACGCTGTTCACTTTGTGGATCATGGTTGCCAACACCTACGCTACTTTTGCGTGGTTGTGGCCTTTCGAGGAGCGGCTGGCGAGCACTTGGTCGGTGACCTTCGGAGTTGGCTTCACGCTGTCGTTCGGCTATGCCGCCAGTTTCTTCATCGGCAGCCGAAAGCCGAAGGACCAATTGCGAGGACTGGTTGTGGGCGTCGGCCAGTTGGGAAACCGCGAGCCCGAGGAAATAGAAGTGATCATCATCGAAACACCAGATGACTCGGATGGGGAATCATGAAACGCGAGATAGAGATCTGCCGGATCACGACGTTGGGGCTGTTGGTCTTCTTCCTTATCAACACGGTTGCTGCTATGAGCCATGCAGACAAACGTGCGATTCGGCGTTCGGACGTGGTGTTCATGTACGACAACCCCGACATGTACGAGCCCTACGGATGCACGGTGATGGGCTGGGCCGGCAGTCGCAGCAAGGAAAGGATCGACTTGGCACACTCGAAGGGAGTGCGGCTGTTTTCAATCAGTGTGGGATTCTTGACCGAATTCCGCGGCATGATCGACTTCAGCGACAACTTCCTCGATGCAGCCGCCCGCAACGTCGGCGGCGAGCCATTCATCGTGCCGTGGCTGTGGGACCACAAACACAAAGGCGAACCGGCATGGTGGTGGTGTACCAACAGCCCGCTGTATCGCAGTTACCTGGAAAGCCGGCTCGAAGAACGAATGCCGATGGGGCCCGACGGTCTGCACATCGACGACTATCGCGGATCGTCCGGTTCGGTCACGTGGCGCGCGGGATGTTTTTGTCGGCATTGCATGGCCGCGTTCCGGAAGTACCTGGCTGACAACGTCTCTGAGGAGAAATTGCGCGAATTGGGCGTTTCCGATTTGACTACCTTCGACTACCGCAAGTTCCTGATCGACCGTGGTGTAGCGCCGGACGAATACAACCGCCGTCGCGCCGGATTGCCGCTGGCCGGCGAGTTCTACGACTTCCACGTGAAAGCCAACACAGCGTATGTCGCACAATATCGCAAACGGGCTGAGCAGATCCGCGGCAAGCCACTCACGTTGTGCGTGAACTCGGGGCTGAGCAATTCGCACGCGTTGGCCATCGCGCCGCAACTCAGCTACTTCTGCTGCGAGGTACATCACGGAGCATCGAGCCTCGCACCGGCCAAGCATCCGATCTACATCTACAAGCTAGGCGACGGATTGGACCGCCCAATCACGTCGACGGCCAGCGGCCAGGATTGGGCTTACGTGAACGAGCACAACAAGCCGTGCTTGGTCCGCACCTGGATCGCCCTCTCATACGCCTTCGGCAACAACCTCATGGCCCCGCATCGCCAGTGGTGTTACACCAAAGAAAAGGGAACGCACTGGTACTCCGGACCGACCGAAGAATACGCTTACGTCTACAAGTTCGTTCGCCACCATGCGCGGTTGTTTGACAACTACGTACCCGTGGCACCAGTCGCGGTGGTCCACGACAACGCCGCTAACCGCAAGGGGCGAGGTAAGATCGAACCGATCTGCGTGGCGTTGGCCCAACGAAACATCCCATTCGAGGTTGTCGTCGCCGGAGACGATTGGCTGGACTACCGACTGGACGGCAAAAAGCTTGGCCGATACAAGGCGGTAATCGTCGCAGGCGAGACTAAGTGGATGGATGACGAACAACGAAAACTGCTTGCCGCAGTCGAAACAGACGGGCGTCTGGTGACTTGGCCAAACGACGTTCGGCTTGGGCGGTTGATACCCGAACCCGTGGTCGTCGAAGGCAGCGATCACGTAATGGTCGTCCCTCGCGCAATTCCGGATAGCGACAAAACGCCCATCGTCGTCCACCTCCTCAATCGCCAATACGACGGCCAAGACGATGTCATGGTGCCGCAGCAGAACTTCACACTGCATCTCCGGCGTGATCTATTCGGAAATCGAGCTGTCTCCACCGCAACGCTTCACTCCCCAAGGAACGATCCCGCGAAGCTTACCGTTGCCTCGGACGACAATCGCATCACCGTCCGAGTGCCCCGTGTCCATCTATGGGGATTGCTGGAACTCGGGCGCTGACTGAAGGCTGCGCTGCGTGCGCCGGTATTCTGTCAGGGCAGGCCCCGGCTCACGCATCCACCTTGGACCATTGCTTCTCCAATCGTTTTGCGGAGACGGAGAGGGATGTTCCGAGTTGTTGGGCAAAGAGTGAGACGCGGAGTTCCTCGAGCATCCAGCGGAAGTGATCTAGCTCCGGGTCGCATATGCCGCGCTCATGGTGTTCGGTCGCTCGTTCGATGTACGCTCGCCACAACGGTGCGATTTGATCGTAGTGCTGGCGATCTCGGACTGCTCCTCCGCCTGACAGCTTCTCAAACCGGATCTCTATTGCCTGGAAATAGCGTGGGTAGTGCTGGAGCCAAGCCCACGGTGTGCGCGTCAGGAATCCTTCCGGGGTCAGGTGTTCCGTTTGCGTTCTCACGTCCTCGACCGCGTGCTGCCAACGTGGCGAAGTGGCTTCCTCCAACGCGACCTGCGCTCTGTGATAAGCTTCCAGCAGCGCGTCTGCGAGCCTCGCGACATCTTGTACGGCAAGTGTGATGCGTTTGCGGCCGCGCAACAACAACTGGTTGAATTGGCCGGCGTCGCGAGTCAACTGATCCTGGTCCAAGAAGGCTCGGTCGGCAGTCAATTCGGCCAATTGTTGCTCCGTCCGCTTTGCGCTGCAAAGCGTGGCGGCGTGCAGCTTCATTTGGTCCAGCTTTGGCAGCCAAGTCACTTGTGCCCGCAACTCTCTGTTTTCTGCTAGACAGAAAAGCCGGCGCAGGCCTGTTCGGGTTTGCTGGGCGGCCATTTCGGCCGAATTTGTCAATCGCAGCGACACATCTTTGCCCTGATCGACAAGCATCGGGTGGCCGATCAGCGTCAGACCGCCGCTTTCGAATCTGACTTGTTCCGGCAGATCGCCGAAATCCCAAGATGTGATTCCGTCGCGAGTCCAGTCGGAGTGATCCAATTCGGCAAAACTGGCCGAAGCCTCTGCGGCCAGTTCGCGTTGGAGACTGTTCAGGTCCCGCCCGCTGGTCGCGACGTCGCCATGGTCGTCGACAACGTGGACGTTCATGTGCAAATGCGGCGGCAGTTTCTCTAATTGAAAGTCGCCCGGCGAAACTCGTTCGCCGCAAACCTTCTGCAGCGCAACGGCCACCGCCGCAAGAAAGGCACCCTCGCCGAAGCGGATTGCCCCGAGAGCCTTTCTTGCGGTATCGGGTGCGGGCACAAAGTTGCGACGAATCGACTTGGGTAAGGAACGTATCAAGGCGACAATCTTCTGCTCCAGCAAGCCGGGCACCAACCATCCAAGTCGCTCCGGATGAAGTTGGCCCAGGGCCATTTTCGGGACCTTAAGCGTGATCCCATCGTCCTGGTTGCCCGGCTCGAAGCAGTATTCCAGCGACAGGCGGGTATCCCCCACGTTCAACTCGTCGGGGAAATCGGCCGCCGCCGTCTCGTCCGGCTCTTGGTCGATTAAATCCGACTGGGCCATGAAAAGGACTTGGCGGTCACGGCGTTCCGCTTTCCGCAGCCATCGTTTGAGTCGATATCCGTCGTACACGTCCTCCGGGATCCGCGAGTTGTAGAAATCGAATTGTCGCTGCTCGCCTGCGAACAGGTCACTTCGCCGCGATTTGGTGGCCAGCGATTCCAGTTCGGCTACAAGGTTACGATTGTGGTCCAGGAAGCTGGCTCGCGTTCGATACTGCCCCTCGACCAACCCGTGACGAATGAACAACTCGCGGGATGTTTCCGGGTCGATGGGGCCCAGGCGAACTCGCCTCCGCTGTACCACAGCCAAGCCAAACAGGCTCACCTTTTCGTAGGCCATGGCCGAAGCGGCGCGACGACTCCAGTGCGGATCGCTGTAGGATCGTTTCACGAGATGCTCGGCCATCGGTTCGACCCAATCCGGATCGATACGGGCCACAGTGCGCGCGTACAGCCGCGTCGTTTCGACCAATTCGGCGGCCATGATCCATTTCGGCTTCTTTTCGAACACGCCAGATCCCGGCCAAAGGTAATACCGGCTGCCACCGGCGCCGGTGTATTCGAATCCGCCCTCGCAGAAAGCAATATTGGCCAGTAGGCCCGACAGCAGTGCGCGATGGACCGCGCCATAGCGATTCCCTTCGGTTGCCGTCGACTGCCCCAAACCGGCTTCGCCTGCCAATTGTCTAAGTTGGCGATGGATGTCCAGCCATTCGCGCATGCGGTTGTACGAAAGAAAGTTCTGCCGGCACGCCCGGCGAAGTTGGTTGCGAGACAGCTTCGCCCGTAGCCCGTGGTAGAAATCCCAGAGAGTCAGATAGCCTAAGAAGTCGGACGAATCGTCGGCGAACTGTGCATGGCACTCGTCGGCAGCCTGCTGTTTGTCCACCGGCCGCAGCCGAGGATCCTGCACCTCCAATGCCGCGGCGATGATCAGCACATCGCTCATACAACGCTCGTCGGCCGCCGCGAGGATCATCCGGCCGATACGCGGATCGACCGGCAACCGGGCCAAACGGCGTCCAAGGTCGGTCAATTCCCGCCCCTCGTCGATTGCGCCCAGTTCAAACAGCGTCTTGTAGCCGTCGCGGATCGCATCCGCCCGCGGAGGATCCAGGAACGGGAACTCTTCGATCGCCCCAAGCCGCAGGGCTTTCGTCTGCAGGATCACCGAAGCCAAGTTGGTGCGGCGGATTTCAGGCGACGTGAACCGCTCGCGGCCCAGGTAGTCCTCCTCGCCATAAAGCCGCACACAGATGCCCGGTGCGATGCGCCCGCAACGCCCGGCGCGTTGATCGGCCGATGCGCGTGATATTGCCTCGATGGGCAGACGCTGCACTTTTCGACGAGGCGAATAGCGGCTGATCCGTGCCGTTCCCGTGTCGATCACATAGCGGATGCGCGGCACGGTGAGCGACGATTCGGCTACGTTGGTCGCCAGCACGATGCGACGGTGAGCGCCCGGCTGAAAGACCTTGTTCTGTTCCTTGGGCGACAGGCGAGCGTAAAGCGGCAGGATCTCGGTGCGTTCCATATCGCCTGGAATCGGTCGGCCGCGGAGTGTCTTGGCCGTTTCCAGAATGTCGCGCTCGGTGGGCAGAAACACAAGCATGTCGCCGCGATCGATGCGGGCCAGTTCGTCAATGGTCTGAGCAATCGCCCTTTGCTCGTCCACTTCTTCTGAATCTTCATCGTCCGAGTCGAGCGGCTGATAGCGTATCTCGACCGGGTACGTGCGTCCCGTGACTTCGATGACGGGTGCAGGTTGGCCGGTTGCGGACGAGGCAAAGTGACGGCTGAACCGTTCGGCGTCGATGGTGGCCGAGGTGATGATCAGCTTGAGGTCGCGACGCTTCGATATCAGACGTTTGACGTACCCGAGCAGAAAGTCGATGTTCAGTGAACGTTCATGCGCCTCGTCGATGATGATCGTGTCGTACTGATCCAAAAAGCGATCGCCTTGGGTCTCGGCCAACAGCATGCCGTCCGTCATCAGTTTGACGTAAGTCTCCGGCCGCGTGGTGTCGGTAAAGCGTACTTTGAAGCCCACGTGGTGGCCTAGTGGCGAACCGAGTTCGTCGGCCAGACGTGCGGCTACCGAACGAGCGGCGATGCGTCGCGGTTGCGTGTGGCCGATAATCCCGTCGATCCCGCGTCCCAACTGAAGGCAGATCTTGGGCAGTTGTGTCGATTTTCCAGAACCGGTCTCGCCGCAGACGATCGCAACTGCGTGATCGCGGATGGCGGCGGCGATCTCGGCGGCCTTTTCGGCAATCGGTAGCGACGGGTCGACGACCACGTTGGGAATGTCGGTCTGCCTGCGCCGGCGCAACTCGATGGACCGATCCAATTCGCGCGCAAGCCGATCGAGACTGCGATCGACGGGTTTGCCCTCGTCGTGTGCCTGCCTGATGGAACGCAGCCGCCGTCGCAAGCGATAGCGATCGGTTCGCATGGCATCGTTGATCTTGTTGTTCAGTTCTGCGAGCGAGTGCATGGCTTTGTCTGCTGCGGATTTTAGCGGATTTTCCGCTAATGCCGATGGGAACGGTTGACCGATCCTTAGATTCAGGTCGTCCCGCGCTGTGCGGCATGATCGCTTTCGAAAACTCAGCAATATCTGGGGGGAGGCGCGATGATTCGTCGTGCGATGTTGGCTCTCTTGACCTGTACCCTATTCTGCATCTGTCTTGCGGAGTCCACCGCCACTGCTCAGGAACGAGCCTATGGGCGCGTCTGGGGCGGAGCGTACAGCCAGCGAGACTGGGAGCGGTTCTACCACTATCCCTACGTCTTCTATCCGCAGAATTTCTGGGGGCACGAGTATTATCGCAGCAGCGAGGATATGTACTACAGGTATCCTCCGGAGATGCGGATCCCGGTCTACAACCGGAAGTGGCACAACTACTTCCCCAACACCCGACTGTACCACAAGGGGCACCACTTCATTCTGGACCAGCTCTAGCACCGTGCCGCATCATCTTTGACGTGCATGTGTGTAGGCCGGAACAAGTCTGCGCAGTTCCGGCATGAATCCAGTAAGACGCCGGAACTGCGCGGACTTGTTCCGGCCTACCCGTCTCTAGTGTGGCCGCACGTCCAGCTACGTTGGTGTCGACCAAGACTCTCGCAGAATGTGTTTTCCGCGGAGTTACTGGGCACGCTGCCTGATTGCCTGCAGGATGTCGTCCTTGGATTTGTTGCGGTCGCAGATGTCGCGTAGTTCATCGCGCGTAAGTGCGTCGAGCCCATCGATTTCGATTTCGGCGAATTCGTCGACGGGGATGACGTAAGAGCTCTCCCCAAGTTCATACGTTCCTGCCTCCTCCCATTCGCCGGATCCATCCGACGGTCGGATCTTCGGCGGCCGGGCGTAGGAAGCATCGAGCTTTGCCAGCCGGACACCCAATGTGGCCCATAGCCGAGTCTTGCCTCGCAAAACGGAAACGAATATCGGCACGCTCACTCGCGTGTCGCACCTCAGGTCGGCGTCGTTACCGATGTTTTCCAGCCAGTCGGTTGCCGTCTTGAGCACGGCTTCCCGGTCGACCGATTCGTCCTCCAAGAAATGCGGCCGCTGACCTATGTCCTCGCAGGCAATCAGATAGAAACCATAGAAGCGATCGCGGATCTGCCGCAGTTCGACCGGAAGCGCACAATCTCGCTCACCACCTCGCCTGAGCCCCCGCAATTCCGCGAGTTGAGTTTCTCCGACGGCAGCAGTCAGGAAGTTCTGCAAGAAATCATATGCGCGCGCTGTGCGAAGATAGCAGGTTGCACATGGTTCGATACGCAAACGCGGTTTCACATTTGGCGGCTCGCTGGTTTCGCCGCCCGCATCCAATTGCCTCGCGTGCGTCTCACGGCGTTTGGTCACTAATGCCTTGAACGCCTCGACAAGACGCTTCTTGTACTTCGCAGTCAGGAGGAGTTTCTCGGTCTCGTGCCCTCGGGACGGCAGCAGCAAGGTCTCCAGAGCGTACACCTGATATTGGTACCAACCGTCGCCTTCCCCGGGGGCGAGGTCCACGTCGCCGGAGCGGATGCGACGGATCAGTTCGGACATCAGGTTGGCCTCTGGCGGCAGACCTAGAGGGAACAGGCGATCAAACAATTCGGTCTCGCGACTCGTCGACGGCGGCAGAATGGCAACCTTCGCTCGGCGTGCGTGTCGTTCGGTCGCCAACTCAGTCAAGTTCGTCGCCTCCGAATCAATCAGTGCGTCGGCCGGCAGGCAGATCATGGGATTGGTCAGGCGGCCGTAGAAATGGTTGACCGCTTGATAACGCTCAAGTAGTCCCGGATCCTCTTTAAGCGCGGCTGCAACCGAACGTGGAACGTCCAAGTTGGTTTCATCAAATTCATACTGCAGAAACCTGAAGAAACGCCAGACTTGCTGCAATTCGGGGGTCCAGTTGTAGAACGAGATCGGCTTGCTGCGAGCCTTGTTGTCATCGAATTCGTCCAACAGCCTCTGTTTCTCGGCCTTCTGCTGCTCATCCACCTGCACGGGCTTTCCTGCAAGTTCCAGAGCGGCTGCCAGAAACGGTCGCGCAGAACTGTCGCCAGGGAGGCCGCCGAAGATCGATGCGATTACGTCCGGGGCTGCCGGCAATGGGGCCAAACGTCCTTCAAAACTCGCCAGATCCAGCGCGGCGTACAGCCCGTCGTCGAATTGCTTTGCTGCTCCGTCCACGAGATTCGCGCTGGGCAGAAGATTCAGTCTATTCTTCTCTGCCAAGCTCACAGCGTCGGCATACGTTGGTCGAAGTTCCAGCAAAAAGCCCTCGGTATCCGGTTTGACGTCCGGACAATCGAGCTTGATGACAGCCGCGCTCTTGTTCACTTCCCAGTCGTCCAAGAGTCGGCTGTCGATCAACGTTTCATCAAACTGAGGCGTCTTGTCGGCCAAGACGTCGTCGGTTAGCTGCAATTCGTCCGTTCCGGGCGACGGGCTGTATTCGGTCCGTTCGACGACATAGTGGGTAGCGTCCCACCACAGCCGATAGCCGACGAAGCCAACCATCACCACAAAAGGAACTGCTATGATGACCAGGCCAAGTACACGTGAGGGTGTCCACTGCATAGCAAACCTCGTAACACTTCAGCCAGGTGGTAGCCGGATTCGCAAGAATTCGGAATTCCCCCAGTTTGCCGTCGAATTGTCCGAATTCTTGCGAATCCGGCTACAAGAAGATCACTCCGCCGGACGGCTGAATAGTGACCAAACCTCTATTGTTTCGCCTTCCCTTCTTCCAACACCGCTTTGGCATGACGGGCCAGATGGCCGCGCAGATCCTGGATGTAGTTTCGCAGGATCGCCTCGCCCAGGCCGTCACGATCGCCGCAGCGATACAGGGCTCGGGCCAGCATCAACTCGCGAAGCGATTCGCGGCGAGTCTGTTCCGAGTTCGTACCGCCGGGAGCGCCCTTCTCCTTGGCAACATCGACAGTCGTGTGCACGTGGCCCATCATGTCGGGTTTCGACAGCAATTCGGCCAATGGCTCGACAGACGATTTGTCGCCGATCAATTCCAACGCTAAACCGACCGCGCGGTGATGCGAGAACGCCTGGGTTGCGTCCAGCATGTCCAGCTTGTCGACAATCACGGGAATAGCTCCGGGATTGCCCGTGCGTCCGATGGCGACGATCAGGTTGTCCAGCGGACTTAGAGCCGAACCGAATTGCCCCATGCCGCGGTAGTTCCAGCCTTCATCCCACTCCGCCGTCTTCTCTACCTCGGCGATCAAGGTGTCAAGGCCAACGTCATTACCCAGTACCGCAAGGGCCCTGGCATAGGTCAATTTGTCCTTGCCTTCGGCTTTCGCATAGGCCGCCTCGAGCATCGGCATAGCTCGATCGGGGTGAGTCGTAATCACCGACGCGCCATGATCTTCCTTCAGGCTCTCCACGGCCTGTGCGATCTTCACGTCCGGCAGCGGATAGGAGTCCTGATCTTCGAGGACGGTTTCGGGTAGATTGCCGATTTCGACCAGGTGCTGCTGCAAGGGCTTGATGTCGATATTGCGCACTGACACGCCGGCCTCGGCGGCCATGGCGGCGGCCACGCCAGCGGCATACCCGCCGTTTTGGACATCGGGCTGCATGCGGATCAACGGTACGGCGTCGCGATGGGCGCTGATGCCCAGTCCGATTACCAGAATTCTATCGAGCCCCTTTGGCAGCATGGCGCGAATCGGGATGTACACGTTGATGCCCTTCTTCTCGGGATGCTCCAATAACAGGTACGGGTCGATCGTGTAGCCGTGTGTATCGAAATTGCTGTGGGCCTGGACGATCGAATCCGGATAGGTTCGCTCGTTGATTTGATCCGGCAGCGTGATCGTGAATTCACCGACGATTCGCCGGCGTTCACGCGTGTCGATCAGACGACCATGGTCAAATGCCTGGCGGTATTTGTCCTTGGAGAACACAAACATGCGCCAAACGTCCATCATGTCGGTCTCGTCGACGATCGTGAAATCGGTGTTGTTATAGGTGCCGCCCAGTTTTCGGCCAGGCAGGCCGGTGCCTTGCATGCCGAACTCCGAAGCGTCCGTGTAGATGCACTCGGCTCCGGCCGAGGCGGCCACATCGGAGTTTCCCGTGGCGTCAATGACGGTTTTCGCCAGCACGACGCCGCGTCCATAAGGGGTCGTTACAACGGCGCCGGTCACGCGATTGTCTTGGACAAAGGCTCCGCAGCCGATGGTGCCGTACCAAATATCCGCCCCGGCCTTGAGCAATTCTTGCCGATACCATTCCATTCTCTGTTCGACGACCCAGCGGGTCTCGCCGTCCTGGATGGTGGCCGTGAATCCAACACGGTTTCCCCAGTAGTAACCGGCAATCGCGCCAAATGTGCCGACGCCGCCCAGGCCGTGCAGGTACTCGATGACCAATGTCTTTGCCCCACGTCGAGCGGCCCCGATGCCGGCCGGCGCGCCACCCGTGCCGCCACCGATCACCACTACGTCGTACTTGCCCAGCACGGGAATCGCTCGTGCGTCTTGTGTGACCGTAGGCAGTTTCTGTGTCGGCCGGACGCCTGTTAGAAACTCGTACACATCGCCCTCGGCGGCCGAGTCGTCTGCTGGCGTGCCTGGCAGTTTCGCGCCGGCAATCGCTGGCGTCGCCGTGGCGTCACTGGCGGCCGCCTTGCCAAGACGCTGGCCCATATCCATGAATGCCAGCGGACGCATCAGCCGCTCGGCCTGCTCGCGCGATACGTCGGCGCAGCCGCCCAACACGTACAGCCGATCCACCTCCGCCGGTTGAAACGCGCCCACGGGCAACTTGTCTAAGCCTTGCCAAGGACCAGTCGCCGTCTGGCGGCCGTGCATGGCGTTGGGCGGGACCTCGAACATGACGTCCGACGTGTACTGCTGTTCGGGATGGTAGGTCAGCGAACGGGCCTGCTGGTCGGCCCTCATGTAGGCTGCGTAGCTGTCGTCGTCCACGTGCAGTGGGATGGTGTACTCGATGATCTTAAACGCCCCGCTGGACGTACGCGCACGGTTCGGAAAGGGACCAGCAAACGGAGGATCGATAGTTTTGGAATCGGCGTAATCTGCCCCCTGTGCTTCGCCGCCGATCACCACTCGCTTGTACGTGCGTGTTCCGCCTTCGTAGGGACGAAACTCCGCACCGGCCAAACGAGCAACGATCGCCCGAGGCGTGGCATCGATAATCGTCTTGGCCAGCACCGCCTGGCGTCCGGCACGATTGGCCATCACCACACCACACGGTTTCCCATCCTGGTCGCGCAAGACATCGGTGACACAGCAGCTATACAGGTACTGAATGCCGGCGGCCAGCAACTCGTCGTCCAGCGTGCCTTTCACGTGCATGGGCCGTTGCGGCGGAGCAGCCACGCGCGGCTTTTCCACGGGCCCCTTCTCCGGACCAATGATCAGAATTTCGCCCAACAGCATGCGCTGATACTCCTCCGGCATTTCCACGAAGAGTTTCACATAGCGGGCCTTGGCATCGACGTCCACCTGCAGCACGGCCAGACTGTCGAACGGCTGGTCGTTTTTGACCACGGACGCTTGCGTCCAAGTCTCCTTGTCGTCGCTTACCGATATGGTAACGCGTTGGACATCGAACCCGCCGCCTGCACCGGTCGTCTCCCGACGACGGAACACCACGACGCGAACCTGACGCACATCCTGCGACTTGCCGAGATCGGCCACGATATTCGCGTTGCTCTCGTACTGAACGCTTTCCTTGCTAGGATCGAAACACTTGCCGTCGGTCAGGACACTGGGCGGCTTCGTGTCTTTATGGATCGTTCCGCTCGGCACGTCCGCTTCGTAGGTGAATTCAAGCCGGTTCGGATCCAGGAATGGCTCGACCCGATCACCGAAGACCTTCTTCGCCAGCGGTGACGTCGGTTCCTCGCCCTCCTCCAGCCACAGCCGCAAGGTGGCCGTCATATCCTCGCCCAGGTAAGGATGCGGCGCTGCCAGAAAGACCTTAACGCCGTCTTCGGCCGCGGCAAGTGCCGCCGATACGGCTCCAGTGCCGCCGCCGACGACAACGACATCCACATCGTAGGCCACAGGTATCTCACGAGCCGATTCGTTCACCGTTTCGGCTGCCGGCGTGGCAAAGGGTAGGGCAAAAACAGAAACAAGACACAGAAACACAAGCATGTATCGCGGGTGCATTGAGATCTCCTTTGATGCGTGGTGTTGTTTTCGGGGAGGCGATCCAGCAGATTTCCCTCTCGCGCATATCGCGATTGTGAGGTTGTGCGCGGGATATCCTACCACAGAGAATGCTCGCTGGCTACGAACCGGCGGGGGCGGACGCACAGAAGGGCGGTCCAGGGCGAGCCGCGTCATTCGTGTGTGTCAATTATCTCCGGCACGTAGCTGAATTCGCAAGAATTCAGGATCGCGGATGGGTCTGAATTCTTGCGAATTCAGCTACCGCAGCGACCGCCATAAGATTTGGCCACACACCGTCATTCGCTTCAATTGCGTTCGGCGATATCCTTGATGCTTACCAGCTTCAAGCGACCGAAGGGGTTGTACATCGGGCTTCCGGCGTCGAACCGGTCACTGCTGGTAGCCACGGCCTGGTAACGCGGGCCGTCTTCGTCGGCCAGCACGTGACCGTCGGCGACGGGTTTCTCCCCACGGCACAGGTAACGAATGACTTCGATGATGGCGTCTTCGTCGGCGTCGCAGTCCGCGCGCTGCATCAGGACATCCGGCAGACCCATCACGTGCATACCCATTGTCCACACTTCCTGCTTGCCGCGCACGATGCCGACGAAGGCGAAGCTCAATGCGTCCGGGCCGCCGTCTCCGGCCATCTCGATCCAACGGTCGCCGCCGTGAGCAACGGCGCTGTTGTCGACAAACACGCCGGCCCCGCCCGCGCGGACGATGGCCGCGCCGGCTTGCATCATGGTCAACGCCGCCTTCAGGGAACCGCCCGGACCGGTCAAGCCAACATTCACGGTGTAGCCGTTAACAATCTCCAATTCGTCATCCGTCGCGGGTTGCCGGCAGGAGGACTTGAAGATCTCGGCAAACTGGTCGTCCGGCGGCATGGGCGTGAATTCGATTTCGGTGCCGTCCGGAAAGATCAAGGCTTCGGGGGTCAAACGAAAGCCCGCCGGAATGCACTCGATAAGCTCTCCCGGATGCGCCCAATTACCTGGAACGCGCAACGTTATTCTCACCGCGGTGTCAGTCTCATTCATGGATCGTAGTTGAGCGGCTCCATCTTGGCGTTGGGGTCGGGTGCTTCAAACTTCAATTCTGCGGTCTGGCTTGCGCAGATCCAACCGGGGTACAGCAAAATTGAAGTTTGAAGCCCCCGACCCCTTGCAGTTTAGCCGGCCGTGCGACGACCGCCGACTACGGCTCGACAAGGCCCGATGTGCGCTGATCGGAAAACGCTATTCTTAGTAGGGCGTAAAGGACCTCGTATCGGTTCAGCATGTCTTCGTCGGGCGGTATGAGCCAATTGGTCCCCATGTTCGTGTCGTTGAAGAGAGCCCCGCAACCCACGGCCGTGACCGTGCCCTGGTCGTAGCGAATGCGAGCGGCGACTGGCATTTCTCCCAGCCAGGCGATCGGATCGCCGCCGGTTATCTGGCAGGAGACGTCCAGCGGCGTTTTCAGCTCGCTCTCGACCAGCCGCAGTTCGCCCTGATCTACGGGCTCGGTAGCATGGCTGGACGCTAGGCCGAAGGGCCACAGAAGACTGTTTGCCGTCGAACCTTCCAGGTCGATCGCGTCGAATACCAGCACGTGACCGCCCGATTCGACGAATTGGACCAGCCGGTCCCGGTAATCCTTGCTGACCGATCGGGTGGGACAGATGATCACGAGGCCGTCGCCTGTGAAGACATCTGCATCGCTTTGGCGTGAGATGTAGATGCCGATTCGCGGAATCCACTGCTCCAGCAGGCCGTATCCCCGGGCCTCCTTGTCGTCGGCAAAGGCGCCGGTATGCAGGGGAACTTCGGACAAGGCCCGATCGATGACGACATGCGGTATGGGGCGTTTAACTGTCGGCGGCGGCATGGCAAGGCCGCCATACAGAATGATTGCCAGCGAGCCAGCGGTCCAGCCAGCGAAGCCCGCAGCCACCATTACCAGCCAACTGGCCTTCTGCGGCCGACCTTGCCGCAGTCCGTAGATCAGCAAGGCCATGCCTGCCAGTCCGAATGGCAATACCACGAGAAGCCGAGCCCACATGCGATCGAAGACGCTGGTGCGGTTCAGCCAGTCGAGCATCCCCATGAACAGTTCCTTCTTGCCCGGCTGGAACACGCAGAAGTTCGAGAACAAGGTGGAATCGGCAAACGCCAGGACCCGTCCCTTGCCGCAACGCGTCGCCCACATTTGACACCACGCCCCGTACTGCATGTCGTGGCGATACTCCGCCTGCGGATGATAGTTCATTTCCTGATACGCCGGCGGCAAGTTGTACAGGCCCGTGTTTCGGATCACCATCTTTCCAGCGCTTCTGCCTGGATCGATCGAACACGATACCGCGAAGTTCATCGGCGGTACGTGCTGCACAACCGGATGGGCGACGAGCGGAGGCCGGTACTTCTGCACGTATGGCGAACCGACCCGAAACAGCAGATCGTTGCGGAAGGTGAAACCGAAATGCCGGGATACATCGTTCAAGTACGTGTTCATATTGAACACGTTGGTATGGTCGCCGATCATCAGCAGCGAACCACCGCGTTGGACAAACCGAACGACCGCCGCCACCTCATTGCTTGAATATCTGGATGTCGGCGTCTTGATCACCAACACGTCGCATCGATCGAGCATTTGGTCGTTGATCTCTTCGTCTTCCAGCAGTCGCAACATCTCGTAGTACTGCCCGCAGTACTCGAAGAGCGCGGCGTAGTTGTACGAGCCGGCTTCGCCGTAGACGGTCGTGCGGTAAGGTTCGGTGGTCGGTTCCCAAGTGGAATGCCGTTCGACGAACATGATCCGACCTGACTTCGGGCGGCCGACAGGGTCCCAATGGAAGAGCACGGCCAGGACGGCCACACCCATCCCGAGCAGCAGCGGCACCGGCACGCGAGGCCAACGCTGCGCCGCGGAGGTCGTAGGCTCGTCGCTCTCCGGCTGCTCTTCTTCGCCTTGGGCCGAAGGCTTGCGAATCAGGCGAATCGCCATGAGCACCAGACCAGCAAGCAGCAGGATATGGATCCATGAACTGACCAGGACATCGGCCACGTTTGGCCCGGTGATCGCATCGGCGCGCAAGGCACGGTGAAATACTGTCGCGATCAGTAGGGCGACTCGAAATGGCACCCACGCGAGCGTTACAGCAAGCAGAACGAGGGAACTGCGCAGCCACCTTCGCCAGCGGTCGCCATGATCCACGAGGCCGCAATACAGCAGTCCCAGCGCGATCGAGCCGCCGACGAAAAAACAGAGTGTCGCTGGATCCAAGACGAGTTCCCACGTTGCCGCAAACCGGCGCGTCTCGCCCAAATCATGCGTCGCCATTACGCTTCCGTCGACTGCTGCATCGATGCCAAGCAGTTGTGGCACGGCGCCAACCAATTTGGCCAGTGGCTGCGGCAGTTCGTGACTTCGCGCCGTCAGAATCGAGTACGCTTCCAGCACTAACAACTGGGCCAACAAAACTACGCCGGCGACGACCGCGCCCTGGCCAAGCTTCCGCGGCCAGCGGCGAGCGGCCGGTGCGACTTGGACGATCAGGCCAGCCGCCAGTAGCACCGGTATCGCCTTGTACGGAAACGGCATCAGCCATGCGGCGGGCAGAAGAAGAAGAATAGCCACCAGCATCTGACGCCGGTCGGGCCAGCGAATCGGCAAGCCGCTCAACAGGACGGCTGCCGTGGCCACAGCGCATAGCCAGACGAAGTGATTGGCCGGCTGGAAGTAGCCGAGGCCCGGCAGCCAGGAAGCTGCCAACAATGCCGTGCCGATCCATGCTCGCGTCATGGTTCCACCTCCAGCCCCGCGTTTGCCTCCATTGCATTCGCATCCGGCGGTTCGGGAGGGACCCAGTCAGGACGATCCGTGATCCCCGATATCAACCATCGCCAGAAATCAGCGTTTTCGTACGCTTCTTCGAAAGTCTCGCCGCCGGTGTACTCCAGGTTCTTGTTCATGGCAAAGCCAGTGTCGCCGATGACGACGACCTTGCCACCGCCGACATCTCTGGCTACGGCGATTGGGTTGTCCCTCAGTCCGTATACAAGTACTTCGCTATCCGATCTGTCGACCTCCACTGGCCAGCCGGCGTAAAAGACTACGCAGGCCTCATAGTCTCCCGCACCATGACCATCAGCGTCAACGGGGAGCATTCTGACGCGTCCCATAGGTTCGGGCTCGCGCCACGTGCCAACGGTTGGAACTGGCGAGGCGGGGATACGGATGCCGAAATCCGCCAGCAGCGGCTGGTTTGCACGAGCCTCCTCGGCTCCTACGGTGCAAATGAAGATGCCGCCGTCCTGTACGAATTCGCGCAGCCTCGTCCGCTCGGACGGCGAGAACCGGCGAGCCGGCGCGATCGAAACGACGATGGCCGCGCGTTCGAGGCACTCGCTGGTGAAGTCGGGCATCGTCAAGGTCAAGTAGCCGTTTCGCATCAACGTCAGCGCCAACTCATTGATCCCGTCGAGGGCCCAGTCGGCATCGCTGCAAGCTTCCAGGTGCGAAGCGTCGATGTAGGCCAAGCCGCTATACTCGTGGTCTTCGTTTGCTTGAAGGATTCGCCCGTCGGGCACCACGCGTGTCGAGTGGCGTCCGGTGGAATGGCTCGCGGCCAACGACATGGACATCAAAAGCGCGATCCAAACCACGCGCGACGCATTGGGACGCCAAGCGACGACCACAAAGAAGGCCGCGCACATCACCAACGTGATCAGCCAGCGCCACGGCGATTGCGGGCCGCCAGACTTGCCGGCCAGGTAGCTCAGCAACCGGCCCGTCAGCCCGTAGCCGCGCACGTTGCCCTCGTTGGTCAAACACCGACCGTCGCCCACGACCGCAACGGTTCCTTTGCCGAAACGCTGCTCGGCAGCCAAGACCAAGTCCCCTAACCTCTCGCCAGCTTCGCAGCGATACACGTTTGTCAAGACCGCGTCGGTTCCCGGATCGCTCCATCCCCAGCGTCCCGTCACGATCGGCCGAGCGGGCCAGCCGAGACGAATCGACGTTGCCGAGTCGGTGAAGAGGTAACGGGCTCGCTCGTCCACGCCGGAAGTGATGGGATGAGCGAGCAAGTTATACGCGTGTTGCCAACCGCCGGTGACGGAAATGGCGACGTCCTGCCGGACGGACATGCCGGTCGGCTCCAACACGTCATTGAACGCGCTCATTACGTTGCCCACGCGCACGAATGGCTCTGCGGCGACCAGCAACGAACCGCCTTGCCGGACGAATTCCCATATTCGCTCTTGTTGGTCCGCGGGCATTGGCCCGGTCGGACGCAGCAGGAGTAGCACGTCCGCTGCCGCAAGGTCTTCCGCCGCCAGATCGGCCGAAACGCGGAATTCCCCTCCCAGACTTTCGACAAACAGCGGGAGCATGCCAAACGTGCCGACGGAGTGCTGGCCGTAGACATCGTGCTGGGGTCGGCCCCAGTCAAGGTTGCCCTGTCCCCCTGCAACGATTGTCTTGTCCGCCAGATCGCTTCGCCCTAGTGACAGCGTCGCGGCGATGGGCAACAGCACGGCCAACACCAAGGGGCCATAGCTTCTGATCAGCCTTCTTCGATCCGCTGAACCAAAGTCGCGCGAGCTGTCTTTCCACCAGAGTGGACTTTCCTCCGAGACGCTTCTCCACGATACCCAACGCAACATGAGCGCTGCCACACACACGTGGAAAACCGCCGCTACGGTTGGAACGTTCCAGGGCAGCAGCACGCGTACGGCCGCCGGCCAACTCCAGTCCGGCGGCACGTACGGATGAATAAAAGAAGGTTCCGGGCGTTCCGGCAGCACTTCCGCAAGATCCAGTGCGAACGCCAACGCAACCAAATACAGCAGGTGCGCCGAGAGGATCGCGGTGGCTGCGTAGAGGCCTCGGGATAGTCGTGGGCCGGCGGCGAGGTACAGCCAGCCAGCGTAGAACGCAGCGATCAGAACCAAGAAGTCCAGCCCCGCAAACGTCGCGCCCACGTTCAGCGGCTTTCCCGTGACGACCGAACCGATGCGTCCAACCGTCGCGCCTATGTTGTCGCTCAGCAGCCAAACAGCCGGGATCGACAAGCACGCCAAACGAAAAACAGCCAATGCCAGCACTGCCAGCGAACAGACAAGTAGAACCGTTCGGTTCGCTCCCTCTTGGCTGGCCGCCAGCAGCCCGAGGATGGCGGCCACCACTAGAATCTCGTGTATGGAAACGACGGGGATGACCAGCGGCAAACCGACCAACGCCGTGGCAGCCACCGCCAGCAGCCGTTGCCGACGTTTCCAGGGCCAAACGGAAACGACAGCGACCAAGAGAGCCACCCACGTTAATGCGATACGCAGGGGATGTGCGAGCGTCCCTGTGGAACCGGCAGCAATCCATGCTGCTAGCATTCCAGCGCAGACGGCACACACCGCTGGCGTCGTGGCGGTGGCTGCGGACTGTCCATCAGTGGACCGACCTGTCATGACGCGCTCCGAGGGACGAGAACGAAGGGGAACCCGCGCAGAAAGAGCCCAGCCGATCGGCTTGTTCTCTATATTCGACGTAACCGCCCGTCGAGTTGACTGGGAGATGCCGCGTTTTCCGGCGGCATTGGAAAGGGTGGGCCAGATTCGACTTGACCGGTGAGGACTGGTCGGCGGAGTCGCCAGAATTGGGACGCTGTGGATGTTCTAGGCCCGATTTGCAGCGTGCCGGTTGAGTGAGGCGGTCATTCGTCGGCGCCCGATTCCTCAACCTCCGGTTGATCAGATTCCGATTCCTCGGCGTCCGACTCGTCGCCTTCCGATTCCTCGGTGTCAGCCTCCGGAGCCTCGGACGGCTCGTCCGCCTCCGATTCCTCCGCCCGCGTTTCCTGAGTTTCCAGCTCCGAGGTCGCCGATTCCTCGCTTTCCGATCCTGCAACTACCGATCCCTCAGTCTCAGCCTCAGGATTCTCGGAGGAGCCTTGGTCTGTGGATTCCTCGGCATCTTCTTCCTCCCCGGCCTCTGCGACTCGCTCCTCCTCAGACTCCTCAATGCGGTCTTCGTCGGTCGGGTCGATATTGAACCATTTGTTGCGCAAGTCTTCCGGCACCGATTCGCGCCAAATGGCGAGGATTTCCTTCACGTCGATGTAGGGGTTGCCGTTCTCGTTACCCTTCTCGCCGCCCTCGACCGGCGCGAGCGGCGACCAGAGCATGTCGACACGGTTGCTGTCGCCAAAGTACTCGCCTCCAGTAATCTCGCCCTCATCGTTCAGGTCGAGGGTGTAGTGGAAGTACATGACGCCCTTGATCTGCGGTGATCGGTCATGCTCTCCCCCGGAACTCTTCGCATAGGCGGTGTTCACCTTCACCTCCACGCGATTGCCGGGGCGTTTTGCGTGGGATGTCGCGTATGCGTAGATGGGATAGTTGAACACCACTTCACCGAGTGTCGAGTCCATGCCGACAGGATGGGAACCTCGGCCAAGCCAATTGCAGAGAGTGACGTGGAAAGTGCCCGGATTGACGGCAAAGTCGATTCCGCCCAGGAACTCCGTGTCCTGGTACATGTAGACTTCGGCCAACATGCCCTTGATGTCGGCTGGCGTGAACACCACGCCGTTTCTCACCACGCTTCTTTGCGGCTCGGCATGCCGAATCGACGCCGCCGTCCGCCCGTTGCAGTGACCGTACCAGCGAGGCACTCTTGCGCTACCAGAAAACAGATCCGCCAGCCGCCCACGGCCACGTCGGTTACGGTCTGTTTCAGGGAATCGGTAGTTCTCCGGCAGCCGATTTCTTCCTCGGAACAAGAAGAGCGGGCGACGCTTGCCAACGTCCTCGCGTTCCCATTCTGTTGCCAAGGGAATACGATTGTTGAAAGCCGCATCGTACTTGCGCATCACGTCCATCGTGCCGCCGGAGCGGTCCGTATAGTCGTGGCCTGAATACGGAACGCGGAACTTCGGCACACTGCCTTCCGTGGGAAGATCGTCATATTTCCAGATAAGTTCGGTTTCCCACCATTGCTGAAAATTCTGGTTCTGATAGTCGATCTCATCCTGTTTAATGGCCCCAGACCCTGTCGATGCTTGGGCGGGACCGTTGATGGCGATCGCCAGAACAAGTGTTAGTGCCGATGTTCCCATTTGTGAATCTCCTGAAACGCGCAATCAGACACTACAAAAAAGAAAACGCCCTCGCAACTATGCGAGGGCAGTTTCCTTTATCGTCGTTTTTTCAGTCATCGCTTAGCGACGACCATGCTTTGCCAGCCGGAATTAGGCATCCGGGGCTGGAGGAGCCGGAGCTTCCTCTTCATCGTCCGCTTCTTCGGCCTCGCCTTTGCCGCCCTTTTGGGTAGGCTTCTGGCAGGGCTTTTTGCACTTCTTCTGCTTTG
>CAZURK010000092.1:11453-50118 GCA_964623055.1 uncultured Pirellulaceae bacterium | reverse complement strand
TGTGCGTCCCTCAGGGGCGCTCGACCGACCACATAGAAACCGTTAGAGTCAGCAAGTTTCTAGTTTTCTACTTTCTCGTCCCCGACGCGATCCTTGACAACTCGTCGAATTGGGGGCCGCTCGTAGGGATGTCGATGTGAAATACTTCCGCGATGACGCGTGTCCAGCCGTGGATGAAGTAGATCCAGCCATCTTCGACCAGCAGGTTCTTCTCTTCCTGCTGGGCACGCGCTTGGTCCAGAAAGACCAAGTCGCCGCGGTAGTTGAAGTCCCAGGCGATTCCATCTTGCGGCCACTGTGCTCCGTCAGTCAGCGGTGATCCCGGGGCGTCTTTGCCCAGCCCGGTAGCGTTGACTACCACCGAACCAGGTTTCAAATTGGCCATGATCGAATCAGTTAGGTCCGGTGTCGGCGTGTGGTGGTATTCGACCGCGATGTCCGCTCCGATTCTTGAATGAAAACTCTTGATCTCCTCAAGCCGCGGCAGGCTTCGGTTGGTGACAGAAATCCGGGAAGGCCGGTTCGCACCGTGCTTTTCCTGAAGCATGTACCAAGTTATCGCGATGGCCGATCCTCCCGCACCCAGCACGAGTGCTTCGGCCCCGGTTTGCTCCCAGTGGTTCTCCGGCAGGAAGGCTTCCAGGGCCAGGCCGCTGGTGATGGGATCCTTGGCATGTGCGACCAAGCGATCATCGTCTTTGGAGATACTGCTGACCTCGCTCATCAGTTCGGCGAATTCGTCCAGCCGGTCGAACTGATCTCGGCACGCTTTGAGCAGATCCAGTTTGTGTGTGGTAACCAGGGCGCCGAGTGACAAGGGATCATCTTTGATGAACGCCACCGCCCGCCGATACTTCTCCGGCTCGTCATGCCATTTGAAGTTCATCCCTTGCATCACCGCATCGCCGAGTCCGAGGTATTCGGCCCAGCGCGGAAACACCTTCATGATCGACGACTTGTGGGTCGTCACTCCGATGAAATACATGGTGGGCTGTTCCGCCGCCGGGTAGGTATCCTCCGGCGTCAAAGGCGGCCGAATTGCAGTTTCTGTCATCACATTCCTTTCAGGGTCGACGCATAAATCGAGTTCGGGGCGGCACGGTGGGCCGAATTTATGCGTCGCCCCTTCACTTCAGTTCTTCCTCCAGTGCCCCATCAACTCGATAAGTCTTTCGTACTGTGTGAGGCGGTTTCCGTAGTGCTTGGCCAGCTTCCGGTCAGGTCGAACAACATTTCCCGTCTGAATCCAGTCTTTTGCGGTGCTGTCCAAGTTCTTAAACAGCCCGACACCATAGCCGGCCACGAGTGCCGCGCCCATGGGCGCGCTTTCCAGTCGGGTAACTTGCGCGACCCGGATACCCAGGGCATCGGCCTTGATCTGGTTCCACAGCGAACTCTTCTCGCCGCCGCCAGTAATCCGCATCTCTCGAATCTTGAGTTCCGGATTCAATTCACACAGTACGTCGCGGTAGATGCAGTACTCCAACGCGACGCCTTCAAGAACGGCCCGGTAGAGATGTGCGGCAGTGTGTGACCACGTCAGACCGGCCCAAACGCCACGCAGGTCAGGTTGGCTGGGTGAGACTCTTCCGCCCAAGTGAGGCAGGAAGACGGGATCGTCGCACTGCGGAACGATCTTTTCGGCTAAGCGGCTGAGTTGGTCAAACGTCTTCTCTGTCTTCCCCTTGCCAAGGGTGGCCAACTCGCCGGCAAACCATTCCAGGTTCATGCCGCCCCCGTTGATGTAGGCGTAAGGATGCCACAGTCCCAGTGTGGCCGATTGCCCCCACCCAAGAACGCCGTGCTCCGTATCCGCTTTGAACTGCTTCGTGGTGGCTGCAAACACCGATGCGGTGCCGGCCACGTCCACGCATACGCCCTCGCGGGTCGCCCCGCAAGCCAGGAACGAAGCCGCCGTGTCCCCGCAGCCAGCGACCACGGGCGTTCCCGCGGCCAGACCGCACCGTCTGGCCATGCCCGCCGTCACCTCGCCGATCACCGCGTGGGGATCGACAATCCTGGGCAGCTTCGACATCCGGACGCCAAACTTCCGGCACAGCTTTGCGTCCCATCGACCGCTGGGATTGTCTGCAAATCCGCTGAAATGCAGATAGCTCTTGTCGATGAATGCCTGCGAGCCGTCCAAGCCGCAGAGACGCATGGCGGCATAGCCGCCGGGCTGCACAAACGATGCGATATTCCCGTAGGTCTTGGGATGCTCGTGCATCCACCAGAGGACCTTGGGACCATGGTTGAAACTGGGCGGCCCACCGGTCTTTTGGATGATCTCCCGGCCTGCTTTCTTCTCCATAACGGCGATATAGGGCGCGCATCGAGTATCTAGCCACGAGTCATATGGCGTCACGTGGCGACCGTCTTCACCAATACCAAGGATGCCGGCCATCTGACCGTCGATGCCGACGGCGGAAACACTGCCAGGATCAGCGCCCGAATCAGAGATGCACGCTTTGACGCACTGGCAAACTGTCTTCAATTGGTACTCTGGATCTTCCTCCACCACGCCCGATTCGCGACGGCGCAGCCGCGACTTGCGAAAAGCCGTTGCCAGCGTCTTACCCTGCCGATCGAACAGAGCGGCCTTGGTCCCTTGCGTTCCGATGTCGACGCCGATCAAGTAGGTCTTTTTCATGTCGCTCGATTCGCTGATGCAAAGGCCGCCAAGTGCGTGGAGTTGGTTTCAAGACGAAATCGAGGTGGCCGGGGCTGGACCGAAGGGAAGCCCCGGCTTAGGGTTTCCGGGGCTTCGTAAACTCCAGCCCCGGCCACCTCTCGCTGCTAATCTCTAGTTTCTAGTTTCACGGGACGTCTTTCAACGATTGACCGGTTTCCGGCATTCACAACCATCACGGCGGCTTTTCCGTCCAATCCACCGACTCGCGGCTGACGATTCTCGTGGATGCAGCGAACGAAGTGTTCGTCTTCGTCACGGTAGGCGTCCAGGAACAGATTCTTCCAACTCCGAACAATGGGCGCGGTCATACCCGCGACCGTGTGTGACACAACCGTGTTGTCCGCCAGGCTGCCCACACTGATCAGCCCTCTCTCGCCCAGAATCTCACAACGCGAATCGTAGCCGTACTCGACGCCCTGAGCGCCGCTGATCGAGCCCTGCATACCGTTCTGGAAACGCGCGTTTAGGATCACGTTGTCGTAGAAGTCCGGGTACTGCTCACGGGCATCCGGCGACCGATAGTTGCCGCCGATAGCATAGACCTCCTCGAATTCGCTGCCCGTGAACCAACGCAACGTATCGATGTCGTGGCTGTTCACCTCCGCCAGCGGTCCGTTGCTCTTGCGAATGTCGTACATCCACGGTTTTGGCGTCGTGGGGCCGTGGGTCAACGACTTGACCAGCACAACGTTCCCGATGTCGCCGGCTTCGATGCGGTGTTTGGCGGCAACGAAACTCGCGTCGAATCGCCGCATGAAGCCAATCTGGAGTTTCACGTCGGCTCGCCGGACCGCGGCAATCATCTCGTCGCACTCCTCGGCATTCATTGCCATAGGCTTCTCGCAAAGGATGTGTTTTCCGGCATCCGCCGCCGCCACGACGATCTCGCGGTGGAACTGGGTTGGCGTAGCCACGACGACGGCGTCCACATCCGCATCGTCAAGGGCTTCACGGTAGTACGTGTACGCGCGCTCGATCCCCAATTCCTCGCAAGCGGCCTGCCGGGCCTCCGCCACGGGCTCGACCACGGCCAACAGCCGTGCGCCGGGCACTCGGCCCGAGGCGAAATTGCGGCCGTGGATCCCGCCGGCGCGACCGCCACCGATGACGCAGATTCCGATGCTTTCCAATGCAGCCATTGTTTGTCTTGCGCAGATCGTGGGGCCCTACGCCTCTTCAATCAGTTCAAGCTTCAGACGACTACAGAGTTCTGTTACGGGCTCCTTCAGATCGCCGTAGAACGTAACGCGGTGCCAGCCCATCCGCCAGTTCTCCGTCAGCTTCTCGATGTCGCCTTTAACCACCGCTTCTAGTTTGGTTCGGCACGCCAAATCGCTATCGTTGTTGCCCGTCGTCTTGGCCTGGTGCATCAGCACCTGCCGAGACACTGGGTTGATTTCCAGCGTGGTCGTCATGTAGCCCTCCGGCAGCAACGACTGCATCGCGGCGCCTTTGCGGTCCTCGGAGTGATTGCGAATGCGGTAGGGATTTGACGCTCCGTCCGGACCGAACGGCTTGGTCATCGCCACACAGTGAGCGTAGATGATCACATTCTTCGAGGTATCCATCACGGGGTCGGAAATGTATCCCGGCCGCCCGGTCAGCGCACCCATCGTCGCCATCGTTAGCGCCGACATCTGATCGGCCTCGCAGCCGCCGACCATTCCGTCGTTGTTCAATTGGGAGAATCCCAGACACGGATACGCTTCCACGTGTCCGCCGTAGAAGCCGCCCAGACAGTTGACGCTGATGCCGCTGGCACCGTGTTTGTCGATCAGTTGCTTCATGGCCACGTACATGACGCCGGATTTCTCGATCTCGCCCTGACTCGGTTCGACCACTTCATGGGCATCCTTGATCCAGCGTTCGGCAGCCTTTCTGCCGGCGTTGCGGTCAGCCTGCGCATAGGCTCCGCCCAATTCCTCAAACGAAATGGGAATGATCTTCACCCCCACTACCCGCTCGGCAGCCTTGCGAAACTGGTCGCCGCCCCAACCGCCGCCTACGACAAGGAGCTTTGTCTGTTTCAGTTTCTCGAACGCTTCGTTGAAGTCGGGCTCGGGATACGAATCCGGCTTACAGGTCCAATCCATGTCGTCAGGCGTATTCTTGCGCCGCGCCGCACGAAAAGCTGCAGCCACTTCCGAAGCGTTTTTGCCTTCCTTCAGCAGAGTAAAACACCGAGCCGAAGCAGCGACGTCTTCATCGTCCGACGAACTGACCCAGTCGACCGGCTTGTCGGAACGCATGATCCCGGGCAGTCGCGTAAGGAAGAGGCCCGACCCACCGAACAGGTTATCCACCACCAGCGACGGTTTGCCGGTCGAGCACAACTTGTTGACATCGTTACGCCAACCAAGTCCCTGAAGACAAACCAAATAGCCGTCTACCTCGCTGTCGCCCTTGAGCACTTCGTCCGCGTGCTTGGGATCGTCCATGACCTTTGTGGGCAGAAACTCCACGTCTGGACAACCTTGCGTCAGCACTTCCATTAACCGCTTCCGTCGCCCATCGAAGTCGTAGCCGACGTTGGGCCAGATTGGCTTGTTGTTGGTCGTCTCGCAAAACACCAGACGAATCTTCGGCTTCTCTCCGGTCGGTGCACCAGCACGGCTTACGCGCGGTCGCAGCAGCATATCGCCTGCGACACACCCCACGCATGCTGCACAGCCGGAAAGAAACCGTCGACGAGAACAACTTCCGGGGAGGATGGATCTATTCATGGGATGCTCCTTTGGCCAAGACAAAAACAAGTTGCGGCATTCGGTCAGTACGCCACTTTACCACCTGGCAAGCGGCCCGACCATTGGAGCATTTGGGTTTCGATGCACATGGGATAAGAAATCTTCACGTCGATGATCGTTCCCGCCGCGTCGCGCACAGCGGTCAGTTTCGGCATGACGAATCCGGCGTAGGATGGTCGATCGAGCTTCTCGTAGCGGTCGACCACTTCGTCACGCAGTTTAGGATCGAACTTTATGCCGTACTTTTCCAACAGATCGGCGGCGGTCTCGCGGTCGCCTTCGGACTTTATTCGTTGCACTTCCTTCAGGAGGCGTCCAACGCCGCGTTTCCACTGCGCAAAGTCTACGGCCACGTAGTACGTCTTGCCGTCAACGCGCCTCACTTCGATCGAGTCTGTGTTGACCATCAGCCACTGGACAATCAACTGGCGATTGCGCATGTGGTCCTCCTCCAAACGCTCGCCTTCACGTACGCGGCGAAGTTGAGCCAGGGCATTGCGTGTGTAAGCCTCATAGGCCGCACGTTCGATTTCCGGGCGATTCTCCTCGGCAACCAAGCCCAATTCGACAAGCTTCTTGTCGCCGATGAACCACAGAGCGACCAGATCCGCTCGCGCCTCCTCCAGAGCCGAGTAGTATTCGCCAATCGTCACAGAAGGATCGGCCTGCAGCCGGTCCGAGACGCGGCCCGAAGCGTGGCCGATCACTTCGTGCATGTTCACTTCCAGGTCCAACGCCAGCGTCTTCCATTTCGAAGCTCGCTCGAATTCGTCGTCGTCATAGCAGAACTCGCGGCGCGCCGCTGGAGTGCTGGCTTTGTCGTACGCTTCGAGCACATTGCTCAACGATACCGATTTGCTTCCATATTGTTCGCGGATGTCGCCCGGATTGGGCAGGTTGATTCCAATGGGTGTCACGGGACCCGAATCGCCCGTTTCCATTACTACTTGAATGGCCTTTGCCGAAATGCCCTTCACCTCAGGCTTACGGTACTTCGGATCAAACGGCATGTGATCCTCGAACCACTGGGCGTTTTCCGCGATTTTTCGGATCATGTCCATCTTCTCGGGATCGTCGTAGTAGACGATGCCTTCAAAGGCCCCCTTCTGTCCGCGCGGGTCCACATAGACCTCGATGAAGCCGTTGATCGTATCAACGGGCGAATCATCGTCGGCGACCCAGGCGATGTTGTATGCGCGGAAGTCAACAGGACTGCCGGTGCGGTAGTACTGGATGAGCGCTCCCAACGCTCGAGCCATTTTCGGTGTGGCGAAAGGAATCGCGGATTCCAGATGGCCGACAACCGCATTGATCTGGTCGGCGTACATGCCGGGCGGAACCACGTCGTCGAAGCCGGCTCGCCAAATGATCTCCTCCAGTGTCCCGTCGGAGCGTTTGACCAGTTTCGAGTTCAATGCGTATTGCTCGTCGAAGCCTTCCAGGTCCTCGATCGTGACGCCTTCGTAGAAGTTGTTGGCGCTCGCTTGGAGAATATCTTGTCCCGGTCCGGGCGATTTGTTCGTGACGAGTGAGTCGACGGCAGGGTCGAAGAGGATTGGCTTCATGCGGGCTAACAAATCGCTCGTCGACTCGCCGGAAGCCTTGGGCAAGTCTGCACCGTTGGCTTCAGCCTTCTTTGCAGCATTGGCGAAATCCTCGGGGGAACACTCCAATACGTATTTCCGGCTCGTCACGGCGCTATGGGGGCCGTTGTTCACCCAGAGGAGTTTCGCGTAGCGGCGGATTTCAGCGAGCGTTTCCGGCTTGACCCCGTCGGCGTGGGTCAATACCTCCTCGATCAAGTCGCGAATCTCGAACGAGTGTTTGTACTTCTGGTCGATAAAGATGTCGCGGCCGGCGATGGCGGCATCGGACAGATGATAGATCAGGACTTTCTGCCGTAGCGGCAACCGCTCGAAACCGTCCACGTAAAGCTGCACGATTGCGACGTCGTCGACTCGCTCGAGCAGGTACTTGCGGCCGCTGTCAGCGTTCGTCGTAGCCGCCGGTTGCTCATTTGGCTCGGCTGTTCTTCCTTCCTTGGGTACACCCACGGTCAGCGTGAGAGTCAGAAGTGTGAACAGCGGGTTCTGGTATTTCTGCAAAGCCGTCATCAGTCATACTCCTTTGTGTCGCCGATGTGTTTGTCGTGCACGAAACTCGGAATCTGGCAAGAATTGAAACACACGAGAAACTCGCCGCCAAGGGGTATGCGGTCTGGTGCGGAGTCGATTGCGGCGCGTCTATCAGATATCTACACTATCCAATCTGGACGCAGAGTCCTGTACGTTGTGACACCATTCAAGATACCCTTGCTGGGAAACTGGGACGCAGGCGACTTGCCCGTTGTTTGGCGTCGCTGTTCACGGTTGTGGTCGTGATCGGATTATTCGTACGCAGAGCATTGCGGAGGTGAGCATGTCTGAATTTGAACTTTCACGTCGCCGATTCGTTGGCGGCTCGTTGGCGGCTTCGCTGTTGGCTGGTATGCAGTTCGAATCTCGTGCGGAAGACGCTGAGGTTGGGGCGAAATACCGGCTGTTTTGGGGCGACATTCACAATCATTGCGAGGTCGGATACGCGAAAGGATCTCTCGCGCGTTCCATCGACAATGCCCGCGAACACCTCGATTTCTTTGCCTTCACGGGGCATTCGTCATGGCATGATATGCCCAAGATGCCTGAAGACAGGCATATGAAGTGGGTCAACGGCTTCAAGGTTCAAGCCGATCATTGGCCCAAGACGCGACAGATGCTCCGCGAGGCTAACACGGATGATTTCACTGCACTGCTCGGCTACGAATGGCATTCCAGCCGCTTTGGCGACTACTGCATGGTCTTCCCAGACGACCAGCCCGATTTGTACCTTCCCGACCACGTCGAAAAACTGCTGGATTTCGCCGAGGCGAAAGGAGCGATGGCCGTGCCTCATCACGTCGCCTACGCTCGTGGCTGGCGTGGCGCCAACTTTGACCATTTTCGCTCGTCGGCATCGCCGATCGTAGAAATCTTCTCGGAACACGGGTGCAGCGAGAACGTTACCGCCCCAGGCCAGTACATACGGCACAGCATGGGCGGACGCGACACGGTCAACACGATCCGGCGCCAGCTTGAAAAAGGACTGCGCTTCGGCTTTGTCGCCTCGTCCGATTCGCATCGCGGCTATCCCGGTGCGTATGGCGAAGGCGTGGTGGGCGTCTGGGCACGCGACTTGTCGGCTGCATCGCTGTTCGAGGCGTTTCGTGCGCGGCGCACCTACGCGGCAACGGGCGATCGCATCGTATTGGACGTGACACTGAACGGTCAGCCAACGGGTTCGCAACTCGCGCCCGTTAGCGATCGGCAAATCGACATCGGCGTTCAAGGCCAGGATGCCATCGCGATGATCGAGTTGGTCCGAAACGGCAAGGTCATCCATCGTCATTTCCCGGACGACCATTTTGATGGCCGCATGAAACTGCCGGGCAAGACGAAATGCCGTATTCGATACGGCTGGGGACCATGGGCCGCGTTGGATCTCGGACGTACTTGCGTTTGGGACATGGACTTGAGCATCGAAGGCGGTCGATTCCTTGCAGCCGTTCCATGTTTTCAGTCGGCACCGTACCAGGAAGATCTGCGGGATCGGCTGCGCATCGTCTCACCCAACCATCTACACTTGGCGTCCTACACGTCACGCGTCAAATGTTTTGCCGAGGATCCGACGAAAGCGATCGTTTGCGAATTGGACGCTGGACCGGACGCCGTCTTGTCGATCATTCTCCGCAAGCCGTGCGAGCAGACGGTCAAGGCCCGAGTTGCGGATCTGATGAATGACAACCTGATCACATTCACGGGCGGGTTCACGACGGAAAGCTACATGATCCACCAATTGCTCGCACCGGGAGAATACACCGCCGAGTTTCGTTTCCAGGACCAACGCCGGGCCGATCAAGGTACGGACTGGTATTACGTGCGAGTCACCGAGAAAAACGGTCATATGGCTTGGTCTACGCCGATATGGGTCGGCTGACTCGTCGCCGTGACCAAAGGTTCCGGCTTGCCTTTCATCTTCCATTGACACGAGACTACAGTCAGTCTGCCACGGGCTTCTCAGTCGCGTCCAATAGTTCCATCGTGGCGAACTTGTCAGCGGGCAGAGTTCGTCGCAGGTCTGGCAGGTCGTAGGTGGTCAAGGCTCCGTGGACGACGTTTTCTAACTGATTCATAGCAAGCGGTGTTCGCACGACGTTGTCCCACGAGATCAGGCAGTTCTCGAATCGGCCAGATGTGAACAATCCGGGCTCCAATGCGGCGGCATGCAGCGCCGGCGGGCCCGTGCGTCCGACGCTGATTAGATGCACTCGATTCGGCGTTTGGCCTGATTCGTATGCGGCCAAGAAACGGGCGCAGATCAATACGTCCTCCGTACGCATCGCCAAATACGATGTGCCCAGCAGGTAGGCCGTGATCACCTCACGCCAAGCCGGGCCCAGATGGCTGGAATAGCGGTGCTTGTCGCCACGCGAGGTTTCTCCGATACCTCGAAGGTCGACCGCCAGGATGATGTTTCCGTCACGGGCCATATCATCCAAGCGACCGCCCGGCGCTGCATCAATGTGTTTTCCGGCGGCATGAATGTAGAGATAGGTATCGCCTTTTCGCTCCGCCGGAACAAACGCCAGAGCCGGTAGTGCGATTCCGTCTTTGGGGCGGATGATCAGCTTGTCAAGGCGATAGCCGTCGCGCTGGATGGTTCCCGTTTTCTCCCATGTCGGTTCCGGCAGGTCTGCCATCTTGCGAATCCCCGTGATACGGCGAACCTCGTCCAGAGCCTTGGGTTTGTCGTTCTTGCGCCAAAAGGTGTCGCGGCGTTTGGCCAACCTGTCTTCCAGTTCGACGTTCAGATCGTAGACGCTACGTGCGCCGGGCAGCAACATTACGTCGCCCTTCGGCGTACACCAGACATCTCGTTCTTCGGCGATCGGGAATTCTGTCTCGGTGATCGCATCGTCCACTCGCAGCAACCAGCGGCGCATCCAGCGGCACGCGGCCACTCGCATCGCCGGTGGGAACCCGTGCTTGCCATCCGTTTCGAACAGATCGACTCGTTCGGCGAATCCTTGTCGCGTGTAGAACCGTTTGGCCTGCCGAAAGTTGTGCCAGGCTCCGTCGATGTCGAAATAGTCCTGCGTGGCCGTCATGATCAGCGTCGGCTTCGGCGACCGCATGATCACGTAGTCGGTGTGGTCCATGCCAAAGGCGACTTGGCCGTGAATGTCCTGTTCTGCGCCTTGCGGACCGATCGTGTCCAGCAGGCGGCGGAACGTGGTCAAGTAACAGCCCGGAGCGGCCGCGAAGATCCGGTCGTCCAGGGCCATCAGATAGCTGGTCATCGTGCCGCCACCGGATATGCCTGTGCATCCGATTCGTTCCGGATCGACTTCTTTGCGACTCTGCAGATAGTCGATCGCGCGCATGCCGTCCCAGGTGCGATAGGTCGCCGTATTACGACCGAGCAGGATGGCTCTCGAAGATCACCTTTTCGATTCGGTAACCGTCGCGTTACTCGGCACCGACCACCTTTGCGTTCAATGGCGTTCGCTCCGGAAAGCCCCCGAGTTTGTCGACGAAGAACTGACGCATTCGTTGCTGATAGTCAGCCAGTTGTTCGGGTGTCTCCGCCTTCTCGTACTCGCGGTCGCGTCGGTCCGTCGCTTCGTGAACACGCGCGAGCAGATACTGGTGCATCATGTCGGATGGCAGATGGCCATTGACCCGCTCGGGAAGAACGCGAAGATCATCCGATTCGCCCCCAGTTGCCGCCGTCAGAACGCAAAAAGCCAGACGTAACATGGCACTCATTTCCATCTCCTTGGCGCCTCGGCCATTCATCCTGATGTACCTGGGCGACGTATGCAACATCCCCGGCGGGTGACGATCAACCCAGGAAATCGTCCGCGAATTTCAACTCGCGATACAGACTGTCGGAATCGTCGTACAGTTCGAAGCGGTGGGGAATCTGCATCTCCCGCAAATCACTAGATAACTTGGTCAGTGCGTATTCCCCGCGACCCCCATCGAAGGCGCCACTGAAGAGATGCTGGCCTCCGTCCGTTGGTTCGAACTGCAGTGCCATCACATCGGATTCCACCCGAAGGCACTCGCGGACCAGGTACGACGCGGCTTGAAAACGAGTGCGCCAGCCACAGTTTGACAACTGAATAGCCAGCGAGCCCAGATTACAGGCGAGTTTGATGCGCCCGTAGCAGTTATCTGAATCGGGAAACATGGTGATTAGCCCGCTTTGCCCAATGCCACAGTTCTGAAGTGAAAGTCGATTTTGGTGAATGGGTGCACATTCAGGACTACATCATTGGCATCTATGGAATAACCCAGATGTCTCGTCCTGTTGGTCTAGTATCCTCGGAACTCGTGCCCGCAGTCGCATGCCTTCCTTCGCACGTGGACTTGGGCGCCGCATTTGGGACACTTCTTCTCGCGTGATCGCTGCCGCGGTTTCTTGGCGGCGACCTTCTTCACGGCCTTGCGTTGCTCTTGCCTCGACGCATCGGCTTGGCGCACGGCACACTGTGGATGGACGCCCGCTGACGAATAGGACGGTTTCCCGCAGACGGGACAGATCTTCTTCCCCCGTTCAGTAATGAGGGGAGTCGGCCTTTTGTTATCGCTCATGGCATGTCCCGCGTGCAGGATAGAAATCGAGACCCATCTTTCTGGCTCGATCCTCTTCGCGACACGGGCGGGACAGTTTCGTCACGCGGGGAGGGAAGAGAATATAGGAAGAAAGACCGATGGCATTCTCCGTCCAAGTGATATGGCTACAGTGATCCCTGCGTAACACTCACTGTATTCTACGATGTGCTCGAAGGGGAGTCTATGCCTAAGCTGCCGTTCGGAGTCCTTATTCGAGGGCAACGCGTCTATCGGTGGTGAATGGCGTGGTGTACAATACGCGACATTGGGCCTTGTGAAGCACTCATGGAGGCGATGGCCCGGCTCGTCCAACCATCCAATCTTCGCACGCTCCAATCCGTGCGCCATCAGTTCCGGATGCGGCCAAGATACCATCCTACTGCTGGCTGGACGTTCGGCCATATCTTTCTTTCCAAGGAGTGCTTCCCATGGCACAGGCACAGAATGGCGACAGCGTCAAGGTTCATTACACCGGCAAACTGGATGATGGCTCGGTGTTTGACTCTTCGGCGGACAGCGATCCGCTGGAATTCCAATTGGGCCAGGAGCAACTGATCCCCGGTTTTGAAAAAGCGGTTGTCGGAATGGAGATCGGACAATCCAAGACGATTACGATTCCAGCAGCCGAAGCGTATGGACCACACCGGCAGGAACTCGTCCTAGTTGTAGGCCGTGACGAGTTTCCGGATGAAATGGAGCTTGAAGTCGGCGAGCAGTTGCGCGTGCAGGAGCCGGATGGGCGCGAATTTCAGGTTCGGGTGACGGACGAGTCGGATGATACCGTGACCTTGGATGGCAACCATCCGTTGGCCGGCAAAGACCTTACATTCGATCTCGAACTGGTCGAGATCGGTTGAAGCTCCGCTGTTGGCGACGCGCGGAGAATCAGCGGGTCTTGTGCCGACTCGTATCAAGGTCGGAATAGAAGAACGCCGACACGCCTATTTGCCGCTTACCACCATCGCGGCTTCTCGCTTCGTATCGGTTTGGTCGCCTTGGCGAGGCGTCGTTGATTCCAACCGCTTGAATCGCTGTTCAAGCTCTCTCTTGAGACGTTCCGTGTCTGCGTGAAGCGTTGGCAGATCGTTTAGGTTTGAGCCGTCCATGATTCCGTTCATCCTTCCTTGTATGATGGTTGTGGGGATGCGGAAAGATATGCATGACAGTTAAATCGGTCAGGTTAACGAAGAACTTTCGAGAGAAAACACTCGCTCGTAAGAACCGCCAAAGCCCGTGTATTCGGTACAGATCTTGGAGGGCGGACCACCCGCGAATCGGTCGAATAAATCAAGTACACTGAATGGGATGGTTTGGATTGCGTTTGCACAGCCTGACTTCGGAGAAACGTCATGGGCCACACCACTCGCCTTCTTACCCTTGCTCTGATCGCTGCAATCGCCCGTAGACCTGCGACGGCGGATGATGTCTCGGTTCCGTTCCCCAACGCCTTGGATGCGGCTGCCATCTCCGTCGACCGGCTCGACAGCATTCTCGATTTCGGGCTGCTTGTCGGCAACGGGGACGTCAATGCCCTTGTTCATGCACAAGGCGGACAACTCGCAATGATGCTCACCAAGAACGACGTCTGGGATGCGCGGCTCGATTCAGCTTTGGATCCGCCGCTGCCCACGTTGGAGTTAATCGAGCGGCTTGCGAAAGAGCCCGCGCCGCACGGCGGCCGCTCGACACTGCTGCCGGACGGGTGGGGTAACCACGGTGCCGACAGTTACCACGCTCATCCGTATCCGTGTCCTCGGGCGTGTGGAAGGTTGCTCTTGAGCAATCGACCGCCTAAGCCCGTTTGGCGATGCATCCGTGCGCAGGGCACACACAATGCTTGGGAGTTTCGTGATGGTGCGGCCGTGATGAGTATCGAAGGACGGGCCGAGGTGTCCGATGGCTATTCACTCGAACCGCTCAATCTCGACACATCCCGGCACACCCGGTTACGGCTTGTCGTTTCCGGCACCGAGAACGCGCTGTACTACGTGGATATATTGGATTCGGAAGGGGGAATCATCTACAAGAGTGGTTGGACCGAAACGCCGCTTGACCAGAAAGAGATCTTCTGCGAACTACCGCCCGATAGAACCGTCGAGAGGCTGATCCTGTATACATGGACCGAGGATGGCGAGCGGGCGGAGAATCGCTTTCGACAGTTGGCCTTCGAGGGTCCAGCCGGTTCGATGAAAATCGACCTTGCCGATTTGGCGGCGCCGACGTGTCCCGCCCGACTGGACATTCGCCGCGCAGTAGCGGAAGTCGCGGGCTTGGATGACCATATCCCCAAATCAGAAATCCGTGCCCTGGCCGATCGCAATGTGTTTCTGATCGAGTCGGCCTGCCGGCCAGCGATTGCACCGGTCCAATCGGCTGACATTCCGCCGGCTGAAACCGGCAAGACCGCTGGCGTCGACTGGCTGCTGCAGGAGATTCCCGGCGACCTGGATTGGCCCGGGATGCAGTTTGCCGTGGCCTTGGCGTCAAAAGAACGGCTTGCGGCGTTGGCCATCGTAACAAGCCGGGAAGCCGACGCCCCACTGCAGGCGGCGATCGAATTGGCGTCTTCGACCTTGGGCGGCGCCCTCGAAGAATTGACGCAGTCTCACGAGGCAGCTTGGCAGCGGTTTTGGTCGGCAAGCGGCGTTGAATTGGACGATCCGCAACTGAACGACGCGTGGTATCAGAATCTGTATTTCCTGCGTTGCGTGACGAAGCCGGGAGTTATCGCCCCGGGCCTGTTCGCCAGTTTGGTGAACGATCGGCCTGCTTGGCACGGCGACTATCATACAAACTACAACATTCAGCAGACGTTTTGGTCCTCCTACGTGACCAACCATCCGGAACTGGCCGAACCATACGATCGGCTAATACGCGAGTACTTTCCCCGCGCCCGATGGTTGGCCACGAAGGTGTTCTCAATGAGGGGGGCCTACTACCCTCACGTGCTATTCGCCTACGAACCGGCGGATCCGGAGAAGGTCAAGAACCCCAACGGCCGCCAGTACCTCCATCACGTCTGGGGGTTCACGCTGGGCGTGGCGGGCTTCACCGTGCAGCCGCTGTGGTGGCACTACAAGTATCAGCCCGATCGAGAGTTCCTGGAAAAAACGGCTTACCCCGCGGTCCGCGACGTGGCCACGTTCTACTCCGAATTCATCGACCGGTGTGGCGGCGACAGGGTGGTGCTCGCGCCCAGCGTCTCCCCGGAGCATTGGGGCTGGACCAAGGACTTCGAGCGGAACCGGAATTGTACGTTCGATATCGCCATGGCCAGATACACTCTGAAGGCAGCGATTGAAGGCGCGGAGACACTCGGGCAAGATCCTGAACTCGTCGCGCGGTGGCACCGTGCATTGGGTCGACTGCCGGACTACCCGACCACCAACGCCGAGCAGCCGGTCGTGGTCGACGTTGAAGACGCCCCGCCCATCACCTACAACATCGCGGTCCCCGCAACGCCCGTCTTTCCTGGGGACGTTGTCACCATCTTTTCCCCGGAGCAGGAGAAGTCGCTGTTTGCGCGAACCATCGACGGGCTGAACTGGAACGGCAACAACTCGGCGATCATGTTGTCGGTTGCCCGAGCTCGGCTGAGCATGCCCAGCACAATGGACTGGGCCCGCGAGGAATTGACCGCTCGCCTTCGTCCCAACGGCACATTGACGCTGAACCGACGCCATCCGCCGCGCTCCATCAATGACTTTGGCCACTACACCGAGCAGTTCGCCGCCTCGATGGCCGTGTCCGAGTTGCTACTGCAAAGCGTGTCCGACGTCGTGCGCGTTTTTCCGGCTTGGCCAAACGATCTCGACGCGCGATTCCACAGTCTCCGAGCACAGGGCGGATTCCTGGTGTCGGCCCAGCAACAGGATGGAAAGGTCGGCCCAATCCATGTCGTTTCCACTGCCGGTGGAGTATTTCGTCTACTTAGCCCTTGGCCGAAGACGTCTGTGCGTCGCGACGACGGCTCGACGCAGGCTCTTCGCGCTGACACGCGCGGCATCGTCTGTTGCGACACGAGTGCCGGTGAGCAAGTGACTCTGGTGCCGGAGCCCTAGCCTCAAAGACGGACTCTATCGCCGACAGCGCCGGCGGAAATGGGTCAAGCGGCCCGTCTGCAACTTGCACGCACGGCGACGGTACGGTCAAATACACTGGCACAGCCGAGGGAAGGATCTTGTCTATTCATTTCGTATTCTCGATATAGCGAATGGGGGGCGGAGCATGCCGATCACCTTTGCCTGCACCAAGTGTGACCACAAGCTGCGAGTACCGGACAACGTTGCCGGCAAACGAGTCAAATGCCCCAAGTGCAAGGAAGTGTTGCGCGTTCCAGATGGGCCGGAGGAAACGGGACCGGCAACGGAGGATACGTGGCATGTGAAAATCGAGGACGGCGACACCTACGGCCCTGTTTCCAAGAGCGAGCTTGACCAGTGGGTTGACGAGGGGCGCGTCACCGCCGAGTCTCAAGTCCTTCGGGAAGGCGCCGACCAGTGGCAATGGGCTTCCGACTTGTACCCGGAACTGGAAGAGTCCCGGCCAGAGCCCCCGGAACCAGCACCGGTCAATCCGACGCCTGCCATCACGGTTGACACGGGCAAGGAAAGCCCAAGTCCGCCCGCGGCGCCGGTCATCGCCGTTGACACGGGTAAGGACAGACCAAGCACGCCTGCGGCACCCGTTGTCGCCGTTGATACGGGTAAGGAAAGTCCTCGTCCCTCTGCGGCGCCCGTCGCTACCGCTGACCCAGGCAAGGACGTTCCAGGTCCTGTTGCGGCACCCGTCGGTCCAAGCGCCGCGATTGCCGGTGCACCGGGAATGGAAGAGCCGAAGACCGCTCAGCCGCCCCTCCGTTCGCGATCGTATCCCGCGATGGACTCGGCAGGCAAGCTTTATCGCATATTGGCTTGGATTGTGCTCGCGTTGGCGGCGATTGGCACGGTGGGCTATTTGGTCGTCCTCATTCGAGCGTCGATGGCCCGATCCGAAATGGGCATGAGCGTGCTCTCGTTCTTGGGCACCGGTCTGTTCTTTCTGGCAATGGGAGTTGTGTACGCTACGATCACCGTCGTTACCTTGCGGTTGGCCCCCGACGCCATCAGATGTGTCCTGGATATCCAGAACACCACGCACCGATCGAACACATATCTCCAGCAGCTCACCGAGAAACGAAGCAAGGACTGACTTCTCACTTCTTCGCCGCAGTCTGGGGAGTTAGGTGAATCTCCCGAAGGTCGGACAGCTCTCCTTTGATTGGCCCGTCGGGTCGCAGGAAGATCTGCTGGTGGCCGTTGGTCAGTTCCATTGCTCCGAAGCGTTTCTTCTGCCATTTACCCCAACCGCCGGTGCTTGGAAAGTTGCCGGCGAGCCGTGACTTACCGGCTTCGATCGCAAAGGAGTTGTCGGCGTACTCCGGAATCTGTGTCCATTCGATCAGCACCTCGTACCCTCCCGCCTTCGGTACGTCGACGGTCCACGAGATATGGTCATCCGGCTGGCCTGCGTGCCAGATCAGGCAATCCTGTTTCGGATCGAAGGTCACACGGCGGGCCGCTATCTTGGCCTTGCGTGCCAGCAGACGTAACGATCCATCGGTTTCTGCGTGAACAACCTCCGCTTTGTGGCTCACCGGCGTCTTGGGTCGAGGGCCCGATTCGCGGATGAACGAAAACAGATCCGCCACTTGCGAGATACTCAGCTTCTCTTCAAGCTTCTCGGGCATGTGCGAACGGCCCAGACATATCAGCTCGTCCAGATCTTTCCGAAGGATCACGTGGTACTTGCCCGACGCATCGACCAAGGTAAGGTTGTTACTGGTTTCCTCTACGAGCATGCCAGATAGCGAACGACCGTTGGTCGTCAGAACGACGTATTCGTAGTACTTTTCCACTACAGCTCGGTTTGGGTCGATCACGGCGACCTGCAGCACCTGCGGTGATCGGTCTACCAGCGAAGTCAGATCGGGCCCGATCGCCGTGCCGACGTTGTCGAGTCGGTGACAGGTCGAGCAGGTAGCGTCCTGGAAGACCTTTTTGCCGCGGCCAGAATCCCCCGGCGTCTCCAACGCGTCGTTGTACTTGTCCAGGGCTCGCTCAATCTCCTCGCGGCTGCGCGTGCCGCGCAGGGCCTGTTCCACAACCTTCCTGACCGGAACGCGGCGATTAGCCTCCATTGCCGCCATCGCGTCCGGTTCGGCTTTCAGGGCCGCGGCAAGTTTGAGCAGTCGGCCCAGCACCATCGCCCGATCCGAAGTTTTGCTCTGTTCGGCAGAAACCACCGACACCATCTGTTCGAGATGATCGACCGTCGAACTCATGACGGCCGCCGTCAGATAGGGATCGTCCGCGTGTCGCATTGCCAGCCGGCCAAGAGTTCGGCCGGCACGCGGGTCCTTCCATTCGCCCAGGCTGTACGCGATCTGCATCCAGACCTGAGGATCCAAATCGTCGATCATCCCAACAAGTTGCTCGCCCAGCGACGGATGATTCCGCAGGAACGACTCGCTTAGTCGCACGGCATGGCGCCGGACCCCAGGATGCCGATCCTTCAGCGCTGTCGCCACGATCTCCGGACGAAGCAGCCCGAGACCGTCGAGCGTACACAGAGCGTGCAAACGGCCCGTTGCCCGCGTGCATTCGATCGCCATCGTTTCCAAGCATTCGACGGCTGACGCATCGGTTCGCCATATGAGCATCTGTTGGGCCATGTCTCGTTGCCAACCGTTGCGGCTGTCCAGCGCGGCGACCAACTGGGCAGTATCCAGGCTATCCAGGCGAGGAATCGGGCGTGGTTCACAGCGTTCCGGGAAAACTCGCCACAGGCGGCCTTTGTCATGCCCAAGTCGCAAGTCCAGCGTTTTCTCCAGATCGTCGTTGATCCACTCGGGATGTTCGATCACAAAACGATACATGTCGACAACCCATAACGCTCCGTCCGGACCGGTGTGCAGTGCCGCCGGACGGAACCACGGATCGGTCGAGCAGAGAAACTCGCTGCGTTGCTCGTCCCGCGCGCGATCGCCGTGCAACAACACACCCTCCGGCCAGACGACCATCCGATGAACGACGTTGTAGACGGAGTCGCTGACAAAGACATTCCCACAGAACGGCAGCCCGAACAGGCTGTCGCGATACACGGAGACGCCGCCCAACGAACTCCATCTGCCCGGCTGGCCCAGCGGGGGGCACGGCTGGCCGACCGCGTGATGAGTGACGACACGGCCCTGTGGGTACACCGTGCGCGATGCCGTCAAACTGACGCGACCGGGCGGGGCTGCCAGATACGGATTCCTGCGCATATAGTGCTCGGCCACGGCATAGTACCACGCGGGATCGTTGTTGTTGCAGCCGAACCAGTTCCCCCAATCGTCGCGGTTGCGGCCAAACTGGGCTTGGCCGGTCACCGTGTCCAATGTCCCGTCGTCGGGCCGGATGCGGAGGTCTCGGCCGCGGATGTCCAAACGAATCTCCGATTTCCGGACAGACGCGATAACGCCGTGAGCCCCGGCACCGCCGTCACCGTTCGCAAGGTAGATCCAGTTGTCCAAGCCCCATCGAGGGTGATTCACTCGGTGTTGTTGGTTCCCTTCCCCAAAACCCGTGAAGAGCGGTTTGCGCACGTCGGCCTTTCCGTCTGCGTTCGTGTCTTCGGCGTAAAACACTTCGGGTGCGCACGTGACCAGCACACCGCTGCGCCACGGCATAACTCCGTTTGGGAAGGGCAAATCCTTCAGAAAAAGTGTTGATCGGTCATAGCGACCGTCGCCATCGGTGTCCTCCAAGTACCGGACGCGACCGCACGGTTTCCCTTTGTCATCCTCGCCGAGCGGATAGTCAGCCATCTCGACCACCCAAAGCTTGCCGTCCGGGCCCCAGGCAATGTCAACCGGGTCGGCCACGAGCGGTTCGGCGGCCATCAGCTCGACTTGAAAGCCCGCACGCGGTATGAACGATCGGAGCGAATCTTCGGGCGATCTGGGCGGGAAGTTCTCCGCTGTGGGCAACGGCTCCGCTGCGGCCAGCGACCCCAAACTGAAGAGATTCAACAGGCAGCACGAGAAGGTCGCGTAACGAGACATAGTTCGAGCCTTCACTTCGACAACCGGTCGAGGATGTTGTGCACAATCTGTTGGACAATCGGATCGCCGGCTGTCAGTCCATCGGGCCAATCGGTGCTTCCGACCGTGACCACTGTCCCACCACGGCTGTAAATGCCCAAAACCGCTGCGCCCAGACGATTCCCAAAATCATCAGGCACTCGATCCGAGGGCGGCAGTGCTTTTCGCAGTTGAGTCGCCCAGGCCAGCGACCCGTCGCGAGGACTCCACCGTGCCGGCGCGGTAGCCAGGATTTCAAAGTTCCGGGGTGTTCCGTCTCGGCCGGTGGGTACAGGCCGCCCTCCCTCGATGACGAATTCACAACCGTCGCATTCGTAGCCGGCAATACCAGCCTCGGTGCCGAAAGTGTCGCCTTCCTTCAAACCGGTGCCCGCAAGGATCCAATGATCCGGACGATGGACGGTGTAGGTGCCCGCGCCGGGACCTTCCATGAACTCGCCGAACAGACCATTGTACCCGCCGTAAGGGAACCCAACGCCCGTCATCTGGTTCTCCGGACGTGCGATCGCGGGATCGCTCCAAAGCGTCGTCAGTCGGTGCAATTCGCCGGTCTCGAAAACCGGGTCACGTTCATGGATCCGCTTGTAGCACACCAGCGCACGACCGTCGTCCTCCACGCGAACTTGCCAGCAGCACGTATTGCCGCTGAAGAAAGCCGCGTTTCCGCCGTTGGCTATGAAGCTCTCCAGGTTGTCCCGCATACCCGCCGACCAATACTCGTCGTGCCCTACGCTCAGCACCAAGTGATAGTGCCGGAGCATTTCGGGGTGCATTTCCAGATCGAGATTCGCGCACAGGTCGATCTTGTATCCGGCTCGCTCGGCCCAGCGGATAAACGGCAATTCCCAAGTGTGTGCACAGTTCGTGTTCGGGTTGTACCAGTCGCGCCCGGGCAACAGCGGCGTCTCGAAGATCGCGATGGGCCGATTGAAAGACACACGGGCATGATTCGGCCCGGAATAAAGGCATGAACCGCCCCATGCGTTGTATGCGTGGTAGGTGTTGGTCGCCAGTTCCAGCAGGATTCTCGCATCCCGCCCCGGATGCATCGCACGAACGACGAAAAACATCTCGGTCGGCTTGGACTCACGACCGTCTCGCGTGCCACGCATGGTCACGCTGTAGTAGCCGGACCTCCAGTCATCGGGAATCGGCAATTTCAGTGCCGCCGGCCAATTGCAGCCGTACATAGCAGCCGAGGCAGGCCGCCCCGAATCGTGCCCGACCGGGTGCTCTTCACCGGGCAGCCCCTCCTTCGACCAGACCACTTCCCGCTCGGCGCCTTCGCGAGCGATTTCCAGCGAATACGTCTTGGCGTTTGTCGAAATATGGAAGGCGATCTCTTCCCCCGGTCGCACGCTCATCGGGTCGGTGTAGCCGTCGATGGCCACCCGTTCGGGCGCGTCGTCCCGAGAATTGGCGGTCATGGCAGCCAATCCAGACGCTGTGCCCAACGTCAGCGACTGGCCCAGGAACGCACGGCGGTCCAACAGATGGCGGAACATGCGATCAAAGCTCCCGCACACGAGTAGTGGTGTGTCTATCGATCAATGTCAGGTTGGGTGGCCGGGGCTGGACTGAGCGTCAGCGAGGGAAGCCCCGGGGTTTCGGGCTTGCGCCCTCCAACCCCGGCCACCCTGGCCTCAATCTACGTGACATGTATCGATAGCCGCACTAGTTTTGCCCTAGCCGGATGTCGACATTCGATCTATCTCTCTATCCCGTCTGCTTTGGATTATCCGGCGCGGTCATCCACTTCAACTGCCGCTCGACATTGTCGTGCAGCTTGTACGGTCTGACGTGCCTGGCAATGGGCTCCCCGACGATGTCGATTCTCTCCAAGTTCGCTTGGCCGTGGTTTGCCCGTGCGCAGTAGTTCAGATAGCCCAGCTTCGCGAAGTCAATGCCCATCAGCTCGACCGCCACACGATCCGCAGCCAGCCAATCGTTCGAAGCGACGCACACGCGATGCTCGACGGGCGTCCCCCGCGTGGGGCCGTTGCCTTCCATGCCCCGGTAGCCGTCAATGACCGCAAGGTCGGGTCCTAAACGTCTGGCCAGATCGAACAGGTTGTAATTGATGCCATAGACGCCGCTCCCATGCGCGATCGGCTTCTGCGAGGTAAGCCCAGGTTTGCGTCTGCGTCCCCCGCGGAATCCCAGATCCTTGACCGGCGCGCCAAAGACGATGTTCTTCAGTGACAACGTGGCCACGACCTGGTCGTGCGTCTTGAACTTTGCGGCCGAGATCACGAAGAACTGGTCGCGATCCAGCAGAAGACGCGACATGCGCACCGGGTGCGGTTGAAAGTCCTTCTGGTCGAAGACGAAGACCGTCGCGGTCTTCTCGGCGTCGAGATCAACCAGCTTGGCACCATATTTCGCCGCCACCTTGTCGTAGCCGTAGTTGGCAAAGCCTTCAAATGTGGGCCCGTTGGCTGCGCTCTCGGCAATAATCGCGCCGTCCAGCTTGCCGATTGATTTGAGAAACTCCAGCGTACCCTTCAGGCACTCGGCCGGCGTAGCACACAACGGAATGTCGATCGCCACGTTGTTCGGCTTGATGAGCACTTGACGATCACCGATCGCCTGGGCAACTTCGCGTCCAAAGGGACGAAGCGCCCCAAAAACGATATCCGCGTGATCTTCACCGTTTGTGAGTGCGACGCGACTGGTCTTGGGGGCCGGCCACCCTTCTGCCATCGCGCGGGCCGTTGGGCAGCCAGCGCCAATAGCGGCGAACCCGCCGGCCACCGAGGTCTTCAGGAATTGACGGCGTGTGTGGGCGGAGATCATGGCATAACTCCCGCTGCGCAAGAGAAAGGGTGGTGGGGCCACCCAGGCATTCTGGCACTGCCCAGAGCGGCCAAGGTAATCCTAAGCCCCATTATCGCCTTTGAGCAAGCCGCCGCAAGCAGCAAACGTGGGCGAGTCGTGTGTGAAGAGGCCCCGGATGGTGTGTGATTATCTGGCGTTGGCGGATCGCGAGGCGCGCTTTGGCGAGCAATCTCCAGGACCACTTGGTTCCCAGATTGACATCATTGGCATGCTACCATCAAACGCCGACTGATCAACAGGACAGTCAATGTCAAGGTAGTTGCCGCATGGAGAAAGTCGAGAGGATATGCCCGGGTCGTCGGCAGGCATCAGCCATTGCCTAACTCGTGGCTCGCACCAAACAGAGAGTGGCCCTGCCACGGCCATTACCAGTAGAAGTGTCCGGAGGCGAAACTGGAACAAGCGATGACAACGCTTTCGTAGACGATTCATGCCCAACCTCCATGCTGACAGAGAGTGTAGCACCCGGGAGACGATGGGGGAAGCTCGGCAGCGTGTATCTTCCCGTTACTGATGGATCACGAGATGTAGATCGGGCCTCGTGTTCGAGGCTGCTCGTTTGTGCCGGAGCCACCCGGACCACCGCGCTGCAGGTCGATCACGCGGCTGTCGTCATGATATCCCATGCGATCCAGCAACTCCTGCAAAGACATGGCTTCCAGGCCCTTTCGAGTCGCTTCTTCCTGCAAGCTGTTCCAGCCGTTGATGAGCCGTTCGTCCGTCTTGTCCGTGGGTGCCTCGCCCGTGACCAGGAACCGTGTCTCGATCGAGATTTCCCCGGCAATGCTGCCGTCCGCCAAGAGTTCCGCATCCACCACACCGCCATTGGTCGTGATGACGCTCTTAACCTTCGCCTGATCGCTCTTGCCGTCGCCGTCGATGTCCAGAAAACCCGCCAAGGCAAATCGTGTCTTCTGCCCCTTGCGGAAAATGGGCGAGTGGATCTTGTCCCCCTTCATGATCGGGTTTCTCAAGTCATGTTTCAGTATTCTCGCTTCGGCCACGCGAGGTTCCTTGACGCTCGTGATCTGGATCTTCGCTTTGGCCTGCGAATTGACCGCGCCGATCTGATTCTGGTCGTCGTAGACGCTGAAGTACATTTGCCGTTGCAAACCATCGGCCGAGCCGAGGTCGATCCAGACCAGGTTGGCTCGCTGGTTCACGTAGACGATTTGTCCGTCCGGATGCTCCGGAGTCCTGTCGACCTGTGTGGCCTCGTACTTCTTCTTCATGACCAAGTACAGCTCGCGCAGATCCCTCAACCGAGTCTCCCTTTCTTTGATCGCCTTTCTCATTTCGTCGCTGAGCCTTTGGATTTCGTCCAGTTTCTCTGGAAGAATAGTCGCCGTCCTTTCCGCCAGCTCATCAATTCGCGCTCGATGTGCGGCGTGTTCCTGCCTCTCAGCATCGCGATCCTGCTGAAGCTTGAGCAATGCTGCTTTGGCCTTTGCCGTACGTCTGGCCTCGGCCTGCCGGACGCTGTCTCGTGCGGCAAACAGTTCATTGACCTCATCGTCAGAGTCCGCGAGTTGAGCGTTTCGGCGATTGACCTGATCAATCAAGTGAGCCTGCAGTGTTGGATAGTCCAGGGTTTGGCCGGCAAGACCAGCAGCGTACAGTTCCATGTCCCGGTGGAAACGGTTCAAAACGATTTCCATGTGCTTGTTTCCGCCAAGCCTTTGCTGGATGCTCGCCAATTCGGTTTGCGATTTCGGCTCCACGCCGACTATGTGTTTCAGTAGCTGGTTTTCATACTCGATCTGTTTCGCAGCCTCGGCGAACTGCGCGGCCTCCGCGCGCGCCGCAGCAGCCTGTGCGGTCTTCTCCTCAGCTTCCCGGAAGAAGAAATACGTGGTCACGGCCAGAACCACCGTGACCATCACGAACAGAATCAGTGCGATTTGAATTCCCTGGCTCTCGCGGGATGCCATGATAAATGCTCCTGGCGCGTGGATCGCTGCCTCCTCCGGCAACGCCTTGACGGATAACACAGACATGATCGTTTCGGGCTTATTCGCGGCAAAGTGCCCTGATTATTTCCGGCAATCATCAAACACAGCAGTTACGCCAGGCGTTACTTGTTAACCGCCAATACAGAGCACTATACTGAGGCCGTCGAAAACAACCGGATCGCCCAGCCATGAGGATAACGATCATGAACGCACGTTCGAGGCTTCTGCTGTTGGCTCTGGTGGCCCTTGGGACTTCTTTCTTCTTGCCGGCGCGAAGTTGGGCCGAGGTGCGAGCGTGGGAAGGCAGTCTGACCATTCCCACGTATCCCTGGGAAGATGACGTGAATCCCAAGTTCTGGGCACTGGAGGGCCCTGCGCGGTTGTCGACTACGGTGAAGGGATCGATCACCTATCCGTACACCATGCAGGACCATCTTTCGCGCACCAAAGTGGATCGTTCATACAAGGCGTTGTTCCTGGAGAACGAGTATTTGAAGGTCACCTGCCTGCCGGAATTGGGCGGCCGGATTCACTCGGTGCTGGATAAGACCGAGGGAAAGGAGATGTTCCATCTTAGTACGGTGATCAAACCGGGGATGATCGCCATGCGCGGAGCTTGGATCAGCGGCGGTATCGAGTGGAACTCCGGACCCCATGGTCACACGGTCACTGTCGTGTCGCCGGTCGACGCGCTGGTTGGAAAGAACCCCGACGGTTCCGGTTTCCTGGAAGTAAGCAACCAGGAGAAGATTTTCCGAACTCGTTGGACGGTGCGTGTGACTTTGCGCCCGGGAAAAGCGTACCTGGAAGAGAACTTCCGGATCTTCAATCCCACGGACGGAATGCATCCGTATTACTTCTGGAATTGCACGGCGTTCCCCAACCTGCCGGGCACGCGGTTCATCTACCCGATGACGCTGGCCACGGATCACCACGGACGAGAGTTCTTCAATTGGCCTGTTCACGAGGGGCGAGATCTGTCCTGGCTAAAGAACCACGAAACGTGGACGTCGATCTTCTCGGTCGACTGCTCATGCGATTTCTTCGGCGGCTATGACGTGGAAGCGAATCGAGGAATCGTCCAGGTTGCCGATCACCACGTGTTGCCCGGAAAGAAGGCATGGACGTGGGGCAACTGGGATTTTGGATTGGCGAGCCAGAAGAATCTGACCGACGACGATGGACCGTACATCGAAGTGCAAAGCGGCCCACTTCCGACGCAATCCGACTACGGCATCCTGGCACCGCACGAGCAAGTCGCATGGCAGGAGTGGTGGTATCCGGTTCACGGCCTGGGTGACGGGTTCGAGTTCGCCACAAAGGATCTGGCCGTTCAATCCGCTCGCGACCACGGCGACCTGTGTCTGAGAATGATCGCCACCGGCACGTTCCCCGAAGCGATGTGCTGTTTGACCGCACATGGAAGCTCACCGGTTCGACGCCCGGTCGACCTAACTCCGTCTGAGGCCTGCGAGCTGACACTCGCAGACGTCGGTCAGTCGCCCGTCCACGTCAACGTTGTTGCCAAAGACGGAACGGAACTGGCGTCGTTCACCACTCCGTTGCCGATTCCCAAAGTCTCGCCCCCGGATCCCAGCAAGTTCGTTGAGAAGCCGGACGAGCAACTGAGCGTCGAGCAGAAGTATCTTAAGGGCCGAAAGTTCGACCGGGCCACGGACCGGTTGAATGCCCGCAAATACTACGAATTAGCATTGGCCGATGACCCTGGGCACATACTCTCCTTGCGAGCGTTGGGCGTGCTTGACCTCGAAGCGGGGCTCTACCAGGGCGCGATTTCGCGGCTGAAATCGGTCTTAGACCGTGATGGTGACGATGGGCTGGCGTGGTACTTCCTCGGCGTGTGTCAACTGTGCTCGGAAGACGCCGAACAGGCCGTCGCATCCGGCTACCGGGCGGTCCGCTGTTTCGGCACGTTGTCCATCGGCCACGACCTAGCCGGTCGCGCCCACATGCGGCTCGGCCAGTACGAAACGGCCACTGAAGCGTTTGCGAAAGCGGTGCGAACGGCCCCGGACGATACCGCTGCCCAAGACCATTTGATGTTAGCTCTGTACGCAACTGGGCAGAAAGAGTCCGCGACCAAGCAAGCCAACGAGGCCGTTGTACGGCGACCAGTGGATCTGGTTCCCAGGGCGTTGTTGGCACTCCAGGGCGAAGAAACCATGAAACAGTTTGTGCGCCAAACACGAGCGTTCGTGGGCGAAGACGAATTCGAACTTCTGGAAACGGCCCTCGTCTTTGCCGATCTCGGCCTCTTTGACGAGGCGGCTCGCATCGTTCGCGTTGCTTGCGTTGAAGCGGTCGCGGAAGACGAACAGGGGCCTCTGGCTTTGTACTACCTGGCCTACTTCGCCTCGCGAGGGGGCGACGAAAAGGCGGCTCGTGGTTGTCTGCGCCAAGCCGGCAAGACCTACCGGGACTTTGTCTTTCCTTCTCGCACCGGAGCCGTCGACGTGCTGTCCTATGCCGTCCGCACAAACCCAAGCGACGCGTACGCATATCTGCATCTAGGCAATCTGTACGGAAACCTTGGGCGACTTGACGAAGCAACATCGCACTGGGAGAAGGCAGTTCGGCTGGATTCCTCGTTGAGCGTACCGTTGCGCAATCTCGGCCTGACCGTATCGACACGCGAAAACGACCTGGCCAAAGCGGCTACTTACTACCGCAAGGCGATTGCAGCTCGCCCGGAAGATCAGACGTTGTATCGAGACCTGGCAGAGATCCTGGTGGCTGACGGGAAACGGCCCGAAGCGATCCAGGTGATAGAGTCAATGCAGTTTGAAGGGCAGCGCCGATCGGATATCACGATCATGCTGGCCGAAGCCTATGTGGCCGAGGAGCGATATACGGACGCGATCGACTTGCTCGAATCGACGCCTTACTTTGTGAACTGGGAAGGCCAGGGCATCACGCGGGTGTTGTTCGCCAAAGCCCATCTGGCGCGAGGCCAGCAACGCTTTGACAACGGCGAGTTCAAAGCTGCACTTGAAGATTTTGCGGCCGCCTTGACTTACCCCGAGAACTTGGGCGTAGGACGATCGAACCGGCCCCAGGAGGCACGGACCGAGTATTGGAGAGGGAAAGCGCTGAAAGCACTGGGCCGTTTGGACGAAGCCCGCTCCGCTTGGAAGAAAGGCGCGACGGGCCATGAAGGCTCGGACGAGCAGAACAAACACCGGCAACTGTGCAAAGAGGCACTCGGCGGACTCGATCATTAAGCCCCTGTTCGCTTGATGCACGCACGGTGCGCACAGTGTAGGGTGGGCCGTGTTCTTCTGAGTGTGGAAGCGTTCACTGCTTGCGAGCAAGCAGTGCCACACCGTTTTGAAACCGCGTCTCGCCGGGCGCATCGTCGATCACCTATTCGTACGTAACGAAGAAAGGCGATGCCCAGCCGATTTCCGGATCTCCGATGGGGTCGTCAGGGTCTCGCTGAAGGACGCGCACATAGTAGTAGTTTTCGCCCTGTTCGACGTTCATATCGTGGAACGTGAATTTGAACTCCCTTTCGTTCGGTTCGGCTGTGTAGATGTACCGGCCGTCTTTCACGACATCTACGCGGCGGATCACGTCCGGGGCCTTGACGTCGATCTTCAGTCGTACCGGCGATGCGGTTTTCGCGGTGAATTGCGAACCCACGGTGTGCTCGCGAGGCGGATCGACGGAGGTGTCCATTGCCGAGATTCGCATGACGATTTCGTCGCTCGCCCCGAATGTTCGCTTGGCGAGCATAGCGTCGAAGATCGCTTCACGCTTTACTTCATCCACCCATACACCGGCCCAACTGTTGTGTGTCGATCCGTGGTCGCTGAAACTGACGAAGCCGTAGACGTTTTGCTTTTCCAGGGCGTCGCGAGCGAAATGCCCGGGGTCGTCGGTCTGCGTGGGGCCACGTTTTTCGTCGCGCGGCAGTCGCCAGGCTTCGTAACTGCCCCGGCATCCTTGGTAGATTTCCAGCAGACAGTCGAAATCGGCGTTGGGCCAGTTCCAGTCGGCGAGCGGCCCGGAGGCGAACGTGTGCGGTACGATAACCACCTTCTGGCCTGGCTCGGTCAGCACGTTTGCCTCGATCCACTTCCACAGGTTGGGTGGCTGGTTGTCGGGATTGAACGTGCGGCCTCCGCGATTTGCCACTCGCATCGGAGCGCCACGTTTCAGGTGCAGGATGTTGCGGTGGCCCGCTGGACGGCCCAGCGAGTGTTCATAGCTGTAGATGCCGATGAAGTGCGGTTCGTGTGTGAACAGATCGACGAACTTCTGTTGGTACCACCACTGGTAATCGCGAATTCCATCGGGCCAGGTGCCGCCGGTCACTTGGTTGTGGTCGCCCAGCCCCAGAAAATCCAGTTGTGCCGCGTCCAACGCGTAGCGATACGTATCCAGCGCCGAGCCATCCACGGCGCTATGCCCGCGGACGTCCGTGTGGCGATGGCAGTCGCCCAACAGTAACGTGTACGTCTTGTCGCCAACCGCGTGTTGATGCCGCGGGCGACGCGGCGGCGCCTTGAGCGGTTCCGGCAAATCCACTTTGCGCAGACGCACAGCAGTCGCTTCTGCCCCACGCGGAAGTGAAGCCATGTACGCGGCATACGATAACGCCCGTTGTGCGTCCTTTGGTTGGACATCGGGCGCGCGTCCATCGGACGAGTAGACCACGCGTAACGAACCATCGGCCGCCACGGCCGCGTCGGCACGTTGCGTGTTGCGACCGGAACTGTTGGCCAGCAAGTAAGGCATCGTCCAGCCGTCGGCCGTCAGCTTCGACGCGTAGAAGTGGAACATCTCGTGCGGTTTCTTGATCGTCCAGTGGCGAAAGACCATCCACAGCGTGCCGGCGCGATCGACGGCTAGGTGAGGCAACTCAGCATAGCGTTTCATTGGACCCGTCAGGATCTGTCCCAAGTCGGCGTCCGGCTCCTGTAAGCGGCCCGCCGCATACACACGAATGCCAAGGGTCCGGGAATAGTGCAACCCGCGGCTGCCCTCGACGGAACTGGACCGGGAAAAGTCCTTGCCCCAGTTGATGCCGCCGTCGTCCCAGGCGACCCAGACTCGATCCGCTGCATCCACGGCCACCGTCGAATGAAACTGTGCTGCCGGTTCGGTGGTGATCGCGATCGGTTCGCCCAGCGTCCGGCCATCGAACGAGCGCAAGAACACGTCATAGTTGCCATTGGCGTAGCTGTCCCAGGCGATCCAAGCCTTGCCGGTCGAGTCGATCGCGACGGCTGGTTCCCAGTCATTCGCTTCGGACGACGACACGCGGAACTCGTCGCTCCAACGATCGCCGCACAGTCGCCGCAGGTAGATGTCGGACTGCCCGTCACGAAACGATTGCCAGACGACAGTCACGTTGCCGTCGGCATCGCTCGCGCAGCGAACGTTCATGTCCGAGTTTGGCGAGTCGGTCAGGCGTTCAACCTCCGAAACGCTACCGTCCGCCGTCACTTGGGCAGAGTACAGATCGAATCCGTCGTCGTTGTGCCCCGACCAGACGACGAGCACGCCATCGCCGCGCGGCGCGAGGGCCGAAACGTAGTGCTCGAAGCATCCGTCTACCAACTCGATGGGTTCGCCCCACGTTTCGTCCTCGCCCCGTCGACGCACAACCACTCGGTCCGTGTCGCCCCTATTCCACTCAAGGTAAGACACCCACACGGCGCCGTCCGCAGTGACGGTGATCGCCGGGAAGTCCACTTGTGGCGCGGGAGCCGAAACGAGTACGGCGGGCAATTCCCCTTGAGTCTTGGGGAGCTTTTCCTTCGGCGCCGCGGTGGCCCGCTGTTTCGGACGCCGTTTTGGCTGCTGCGGTTCCTTCTTGTTCTGTTGCGAAGTCGACTCGGCCTCATGGCCGAAGAGAGCCAGTTTCGACTGCGTACCCAGCCCGGCCAAGCCAGCGAGGCATGCTGCGACTATTATGAAACCTGTCCATGTCTTCATTGTCATACCTCCCGATGGAACGGTGAACAACGAGCCGCGGAGTGACGACCGTCGTAAGCGGCTGGTGTCGTAGATTCTATCAGCCAGAGATCGGACAGGGAAACGGGGAAGGCGTTGTGGACGGGCCGGTGACAGGACGCGGCATTGATCGTTGCTTCAGGGGGACATATGATTCCTCTTGGTTGCTCCTATGCGGTGCCAAGGAACATCCTGCAGCCCGTCACAATCGGAGAATTCGCCGTGAGAGACTTTCTTGTAAAGACGGCCTTCGTCTCATTCTCCTACGCTGTTCTTGCCAATCAGATTGGTCTCCTCGAGTCGATCGCTGCGGAACCATATGACGTCGTGTCGGGCGCGCGGCATGACGACTGAAACGGAACGCGGAGGCCCCTTCGCTGGCCGAATTCGCAATTCCATTGAAATACTCCGCCGATCTGAAACGCTGGGGTGTGACGTGGGACTACCGAGGACGCAGGCGGTTCCTGGAGAAGGAATGTCCGCCACAAATATCTGTCGAGCCGCCAAGGACAGAAGCAGAACGACTCTACGGCGTGATCTCTTTCGGCAAGGAGCACAAGTTTGGCGTCATCGTCGATTCGGTCGATGGACGTTCAACGTCGATCGTCGTGGACGCGAATGGAAACGGGGATCTTACAGATGACGAGCGCCGTAAAGGTCTCCAACATGTTGTCGAACTACGATTCAACAGGGCGAACGAGAGCTGTCCATATGCCGTCTCGATTCGCAAAGCGTGGACGGGCAGCCCGGACCGTGATGGTCCGTCGATAAGTTGGGGACGAGCTTGCCTGATGCATGGAACCCTTGAAGTGGCTGGCAACGAGTACCCGATAGCGATTGAAGATGCGACCGATGACGGGATCTACGGCTTTCCTCAGCGGAACAATGGCGACAACGACCACTCCGGTGACAGGATTCTGGTGGATACCAACGGCAACGATCGTTTCGACAGAATGATCGAAGAGACTGATGTGCGTTACCCTTTCTTCATCGACGGACGACCATTCCGCGTGACGCATATCGAGCCGAACGGTCAGCTCCTGCGAGTGCGGGAAGAAGCGACCAGGCCAGTGTTTCTGACGGTCCGCGACAGGTGGAATGCCCGCCCCCTTTCAGGTGCGACGATGACGATTTATCCCGGATGGCATATCGTCACCACGGACCATGCGGGAATTGCACAGCTACGGCTGCCCGATGGGGAATTCGGCGTGATCGTTCAACGAGATCGCCACATCCCGGCGTATCAGAAGGTCGTTGTCCGTTTTCAAAGCGAGGATAGTCGACCGCTCTGCGAGTTCTCACTTGTCGAGTGGCAACGGTTGAAGGGCACGGTCTCGCTCCGCCCACGTGAAGCGCACAAGTTTTTCCTGGGCGACACGACTCCTTATGACAAGCTGATGTCGTATGATGCGGCGACCCATGTGAAGATGGTGCGTAAGGCGGACGTGGGATACAGCATCCGTCGCAGACGCGGCTATCTCGAAGCGGTCGGTCAAAGGCGGCTGATTCCCCTTGGCGAGGCGTCCCTCGGTGTGGTCCCCGGCCCAGTGTTCGACGGCAAACGCAATTGTCCAGTGGAAGAAGGGCATTCGTATGCATTGTGTTTGTGCGAGTATACGCGCCCGGATGTCTTCGAGACCACCCGTTCCATCACCCATTACATAGTTTTTGAAGTGCTGGAGGCCACCAACGAACGTCTGCGCATTCGTTGGGAATTCGCCCATCGCCCTGGCCCTGACGCCAAATTGACTTGGCCTGCGAGAACTAGCGAAGGAGGATCTCGTTAGCGGTCCACAGGCCAACACGACAGGTCCCAGCGAGCTACGCCCATGTGATACCGTTGGTGCCAAGGCAGGCCGTGTGCTGCCCATTCCGGCTTCTTGGGGCCGAAGTAGTATGCGGTCACGATGGTTCCGTCGTCGAGTTGAACGCTGGATGGGTAGCCGCAATCCGTTTTGTGCCAATCTCGGCCCGGCATGGAGACGAGAACGACCGGATAGGACCAGCTCGTGCCCTTGTCCTCGCTCATTCGCAGCACGACGCCAAACAGGCCGGGAATACGGCTCGTGAAGGAGCAGAGTATTCTTCCATCCTTCAATTCCAGCAAATGAGCGTTTTCCTGCCCCTGCGGCGACAGCGGCTTGCCCGCCGACCAAGACTTTCCGTCGTCCTCGGACCTGAACAGGAGCTGACCGCTGCCATGCGGCAGGGCCCGGTCCATCGAGTCAATGCAGCTTGTCCTGCCAGCGGCCAGCAACACGCCATTCGTCGTGCGAATGATGTGCGTTTCGCTTGTGTCCGCCAGATAGGCTTCGTTGCCCCAACTCTGGCCACCATCCTTGCTGTAGAAAACTGAGCACTTGCGGCGTTTTGGATTCTGGCTGACGCGGGCGTACATGGAACAGATCAGCGTCCCGTCGGGCAAAGGGAAGATATCGCCAAAGGGAACGTAGTCGATGTCCAGGATATGCCGGTCCCAGGTTGCCCCATGGTCGCGCGAGATGCAGCATTGCAGGGGCAGAAAAGGCAGCTTCTGGCCCTGCTGGTATCCGCTGACGATCGCAACGATCTCTCCGTCAGAATTCAACCCGACCGCGTGATTCATCCTGATCGCGTTTGGATTGTCAGGATGATTCGACACATGGCTCCGGTACGCCCAACTGCGACCGTCGTCTGCGCTGACCCACAACTCGACGTCGCTGTTGCTCCCGTAGCCGTGGCTGGGATGGTTGTACACGGCGGCAGCCAGTTCGCCGCTTGGCAGCTTAGTCAAGTTCGGCCACAGCCCCTTGTTGTCGATGGCTACATAGAACTCGGCCCCTGGCATCAAATGGCAGCCGTTGACGCCGCTGGTCGCAGGTCGGATACCGCTTCCGTCAGATGCAATTGCCGAACCACTGGGAATCGTGGCAACGGTCGTGGCGGTCAACGTGCTCCGTAGCAGCTTGCGGCGACTGATGTAGCGGTCCATGCCGGCTCCCGAGGCTCACTTGGCGTAGTCTTCGTACAACGGCAGATGGCGGTAGTAGACCTCGAGCGACAGGAGATTCATGGCGGTGACGTACAGCCGGCCGGCATGCGGCGCCCAGCGGTCCGGCTCAGGGCTGCGCGGATCCCAGCTTCCGGCCATCGCACCCTGTTTGACTTGGGAGTTCACCAGCAGCGGGTGCAAGCGGCCGTTCCACGCTTTCCAGTAGTCGCCGCCCATGTGGAACATGACTTGAGTGGCATAGTACCAGTAGTACGTGTCGCGCTGTGACCCACGGACCGACGGCAGATTCTCGGCGAGGTATTCGGCACCCTTTGCCAAATTGGCGTTATCACGCCGCCATCCCAGATACATCCGCATCAGCAAACCGACCGAGGTCATGGTCTTGCTGGGACGGCGACCGTGACGCTGTTCTTCCGTATTGGGCGCGTACGGATTGTAGCGGTACAGGTGCATTTTGCTGGTAGAAGCCATGGACTTGCCGAGCCAATGTCGTATCTTGTCGTAGCACCCCTCCGGCACCTCCAGGTTAGCCAATTCGCCGCTCTTCAACGCCATCATGGCCCAGCCGGTCACAGACGTGTCCGACGCAGTACTATCTTTCCCCGGCCGATAACGCCAGCCGCCACGGTCGGGGTGTTGAGATTCGACGAGAAAATCAATGGCCTTCTGCACAGGCTCGCGCAGGGCGGGATCCTGAGTCATGCCGTAGGCTTCGCAGAGGGCCAACAACGCGATGCTGTGGCTGTAGAACCAGACACTTCGATTCGAATCGTCGTCCGCCGGCACGAACAAGTCGCCGTCTTCCTTCTGGTTTGCCAGGACGTACTGCAGAGCGGCGTTGACCACATCGGCATACTTGTGTTCGCGATGGTTGTAGCCGGCTCCCTGGAATGCCAGCAGGGCCAGACCGGTGGCTGCGGTGTCGGTGACCAAAGCCGCTCGTTCGTCGTTGATTCCCTGCAGGCTCCAACTGCCGTCGGACAACTGATGGCGCGCCAACCATGCCAAGCCCAACTCAATGGTCTCTTCGGTCAGCGGCGGTGGAGTGCCGTGTCCGCCTCCGACGCCGCCGGGGCCGGTGCGGCCGTTGCGGCGGCGAAACGGTTCGGTAGCCACGATCGCCGAAGTGCTGAAGTCGGGTAGACCGCCAACATTCTGGCGAACGAAACGCGTCGTCCGCACCTGCACCTGGACGCTTTCGGCTCGGGCTCGCCGGTTGTTCAGGCCCACGTTCACAGTGAATTCCGACCCCAAGCCTCCGGCACCGGCCGGAGCGTCAATGTTGACCGCCAAACCGCCCTCGGTTGACTGGCGCGACATTTCTATCGCGCCGGTCGCGTCGCCCATTCCATGGTCGGCCGTTGCCTGGGCGGCCGGGTCCAAGGAACCGGGGCCGGGCACATCTACTGCGGCCAACGTACTCGAGCCGGTAGGCAACCGTGTGAGCGAAGATCGGCGGAACGGAGCGCCCTGATTGGCTGTCTGGCCAACTGCGGGACCGTCGTCGGTGCTAGGGGATGATCCGCGTGTTCCAATCGCCAACCCAGGGCTGCCGGGCGTCCGGACATCCACGACGGTCTCGCCGCCCAGCGCGCCGACGGGGCCATGATCGGGCTGCGCGCGTGTACCGCCAGGCAGTCGCGCCGCTTCGACCCCCTGTGCCGCGATGGGCGAACCGTCGGTCATGCCGCTCGATCCCGGCACACCGGCCAGGGCGACAGTGTCGGCACGCGTATCGGCTGCGAAAGCTGGACCAGTAGCCGCGCGCGTCGGCCGTGCAGTTCCGCCGCCCATTTCGGGCGAGCCGACCGCGCCTTCGACGGCTTCGGCACGTGTGAACTGGGCTGCGGCCAAGAGTTCTCCGCCGCTGGCGCCGCCCGCCGGACCGGCTTCGACCAGATAGGACGGTCGACCGCCGGCTGGCGCGCCACCGCCCGTCGTCCGATCGGTTGCGGTGGCCTCGGGATTGACATTCGCGCCGGGAAGCGGCGAACCGGCTACGCCGCCGCCGGCTGCCAGATCGCCAGCCGGTGCCGCGGCCGCGTCTGTGGGATTCGGGCCTGCCAGAGCCAACCGTGGCGCCCCGGAGCCGGGACGACGAGCGATCCGGTGGGCGAGGTTCGGGGACGCGTCGGTGTCGGGTTGACCGCCGCCTGAGCTAGCATCACCCGGCGCCGCTTCGGTGGCCGCAACCCGACTGACCGCCGCTGGGCTAATCACCTGGGCCGCTTCGACCGCTCCGCTGGCTACCGGATCGGCTGGCCCACCGGTGATCGGTCCAGCGTCTACTGCGTTGGTCCGGGCGACGGCCGTCGATTCGGGGCCAGCCATTTGACCGTCGCCGGTCTCGGTGCCCTCTGGGCCGGCACTACCGGCGTCGGCCGGCGTTACCGTCGCGGCCGCGATCGCAGTGACTGGCATGGACCCCAAACGGGCACTTCGGGCCAGTTGCGGCGAGTCACCGCTTCGCGTCACAACCGGAGCGTCGGCGCGGCCAGCCGCGCGAGCGCCTCTTGCTGTCGAGGCGGTTGGCTGGCCGTCATCTTCGACTTCGACTGAGCCAGCGTCTCCGGCAACTGGGCCACCAGACGCACCGGTATCGGCCCGTGCAATGGCTGGACCCGAACTGGCAATTGGTTCGGCCGTTCCAGGTCCGCCGCCGCCGATTGTGGCGGCTGTCATGTCCACCGGGTCGACTCGCGTCATGGTGGTCGGATTCACGTCTCGTGTGGTGGATCGCCCAACGGCATTCGATGCTACGGACAGCACTGCCGGTCCTTCGGGTGTGCCCTCGGGAACCGCCGCACGGCGGATCGGCTCGGAGGCAAGTTGCGACGTGCTTTCACCGGCAGGGCCTTGCTGTTGTGGACCTGCCGCTGGTGAGCCGGCGCCGGCATCCGTCGCACGTCTGGCCACGGCTGTGGCAGCGGCGGCTGCGCCCGGTTGTTGGGCACTGGCTGCGGCCGCAGCCACATCCGCGCCCTCGGCCGTGGTTGGCGTGGTGGCGACGGCGAGTCTCGAAGCGGCGCGGGCAAGCCGTCGCCGCCGCTCTTCTTCATCTTCCTCGTCCGTTCCGCCGCCTGCCCGGTCGCTGCCTGGCAGCGCCTCGGCCAATTCCGCTCGGCTAAGCGCGGCTTCGGCAACTTCCTCGGCCAAGCTCATTTCTGTGGGCGGGCCGGCCTGGGTGGCCTTGGCAGGTCCACCAGAAACAGGCTCGGCGCCACCGGCGTCGGTGCGCGCGACGGCCGTGGCTTCCATGTCGGTTTCAGGCGTCGCTGGATGGCCACCGGCATCGCTGGGCGGGGCGGTGGGGGCGTCCACAATCGTAGTCGCCGCGATCGAGGTCAGTGGGGCGCCGCCGATGTTCGAGTTGCGGGCGATTCTTGGCGAGTCGGTTTCGAAGTTCATCGCCGGCTGACCGCCGCCACTTGCGCGGCTGGCGCCGCCTTCGGAAACCACACGCGTCGGGCCCAGATCGACGTTGGTTGTGCCGCGCGCGGCAGTTGTTGGCCCTTGTGTAGCCCCGGCATCCGTGCGGCTCAGTGCTGCACTGGCATTTGCAGCCAATTCGGCCGGCCGTTGCGCGCCGGAAGCGGTGGCAACTTGTACGACGGGCTCTGCCTGCAGCGACGCTCCGGGCATGTCAGCGCCCGCTCGGGCACGGCGTACCAAGGCCGGTGCAGCCGGCGACAGGGCGGGCCCAGGGGGCGTGTTCTGCACGGATTCGGCTCGTCGAGCCGAGGCCGAGGCGATCATGGCGGGGCTGTCCGCCGCCGGGTTGGCTCGGCCCAGGTTTCGCCCCTGACCCACACCGGCGACCCCGGTGACGGCCTTGGATAGGGCCGTTCGAGCCGGGCTGGCAGCGGGGTTGCCGGTTCCGCGCGTGGCTTCAGCAACTGCCGGGCTTTCAACGTTGGTCGGAGACGCTTCGATAGCAGATTGCATCGCGGTCCGCGCCGGCCGACGACCGGGCGATGCATCGAGATTTATGCTTGGCGCGCCAGTGGAACTCGCACGCCGGGTGGTGGCCCGAGCGATCTCGGTCGAGGCGCTGGCGGCTTGCACGTCGTGCGACTGTTGACTGCGCGTGGCACCGGGATTAGTTGCGGCTTGTCGTGCCACAGTGGCCGAAGACGGGCGTGGCTGATCGGGAGTCCCACGTGTGGGCGCCATGTTGGCTGACACATCGGCCGTCACGGTCGTCGCACTAGGCAAAGCAGCCGTGGACTGTCGCCGAGCAAGCGATGACATGCGTGCCTGAGCGAGGTTTGGTGCATCGGCTCCGCGCGGCAGGCGGGTCGCCGAACGGGACACGCCGCCTGCGGCTTGCGCCGTCGGCGCGGCCACCGATGGCTGGGCCGCTCCACGATCCGTCACCGAACTGGCGGTTGCCTGTCTAGCCGTGGCCGTAGGACTGGCTGCGATCTGCCCGGATCCGTCGGCCGCGGCCGCGGCTACCGACGGCATCTGGGCGGTATCGGCGGAAGTGCTCGGCGCAATGCTGGGCGTCGTAGTCTGGCGTCGAGGGGTGGAACCCGGCGCGGAAGCAGCCGCGACTGCATCCGGGGCAGCGACGACTTGGCGACGAGTAACCCGTCCTGTAGCAGCCGCGGCGGCTGGATCAGGCGCAGCGACCGTTGGACCACCG
>CAZURK010000092.1:0-11353 GCA_964623055.1 uncultured Pirellulaceae bacterium | reverse complement strand
CCGTCCTGTAGCAGCCGCGGCGGCTGGATCAGGCGCAGCGACCGTTGGACCACCGCCAGCCGCCCCTGCCGTGCTGCCGGATGTCGCTTGTCGCGTGGCCACCGTGGACTGTGCGGCCGGGCCGGCGGTCGCCGATGGCGTGGTCGCAGCTACGGCTGCCGGGCCGGCGGCCTGGGCGGTGGCGTTCGGAGCAACCACAGCACGCCCGATTTGTCGGCGAGGCGTTGTCACAGCAACTGCGGGCGCGGACGGTTGGGCTGCCGGTGCGTCAGCCACTTGGCGACGCGCGTTTGGGGATGTGCCTGCCGGCTGTGACGTCCCGGCTGGCTCGGCCGCTGCACTGGGACGCTGGATCTGTATCTCGGTTTGACGTCGTCCGACAGCACCGGCTACTGCTTGCGGCGCAGCGGACGCCGCGCCCGCCTGCGGCGTGGGAGTGACAGCTACGTTTGCAGCCGTCGAACTGGTGGTAGGCCGCACTGCCGGTTGAACGCTACGATTCGGCCGCGAGCTAACCGCCTGAGCGATGGCTGGGGCCGATTCCGCGCGAGGTTGCCTGGTTGCGCTGTTGGCGGTTGCTGGGGCTGGAGTGGTTTCCAGCGCGTTGGGCCTTGGCTGGGTCGCCGCCCGGGCCACGGTCGCATTTGCCGTCGCCTGCCTGGAAGCTGCGGTTGCCGTAGGCTGGAGGCGATTGGCTTGACTGTCATTTGCGACCGGTGCTGGTCGTGTTACTTGGGCCACAGTGCTGGATGCGACCGTCGGGCGGCGGTCTTGTCGCCGAGGCGTCAGAGTATCAGCCACGTCCACCTGGTCGGTCGGGATCTGTCGTGTTTGGCGGCGTGCGATGCGAGCGGCGTTCTGCTGCGACGCGACAGGCGGTTCGTCGGCAACCGTGCGACGCCGGACGTCCACATCGGTATTTGTTCGCCGGATTGGGCTAGTGGTGGCCTGCACCAATGCCGGCTCCTGTTGCTGGGGCGTCGTCATCTCGGCCGGCGAAACTTCGGTCGCGGCGGTGGTCAAATCCGGCCGGGGCGTGGCGCGCGTCCGGCGGTTCGGCACCGATGTGGGAGTCTGGGCGATGGCGGGACGTTCCTCCGTACGCAATTGACGGCGTCGTGACTCGTTGGTGACGGGCGTCGTGGCGTCGGGGACAGGCGGCTGGTTGGCCCGCGTGCGGTCCGGGCTGGTCGTTGCTTGCCTCTGTGTCAGTGTAGTATGAGGCCGAAGTTCGTTCGGATCGGTCCGCCTAGACTCCGCGGGCGTATCGGCTAGTTCCACCTCGGCTCGCGGCACGGTGATGGCGCGGTCGATCCGCCGTCGCGCGGTCGGTGCGGCTGCCGACTGGGCATCTGGGGTCCGCTCGTTTTCACGTCTGGCGATCTGCACTGCCTGCCGCTGTTCGGTGGCAGACGGCTCGTGCGCTGCGATTCGACGTTGTGCCTGGGCATCGGTTTGCTGACGAGCAACGGAACTGTCAGCGGCTTGCAGTTCCGAGGCTCGCGCCTGGGGCCTTTGCGTTTCGACCGCTTCGGCCAGCGTGCTTGGCCGCGTTGGTTGCGTCTGTGTCAGCCGACGGCTGAGCGGCGACTGTTGCTCGCCATGTCGCGGAGCCGTCTCCTCGGGCTGCTCCCTTCTGACGACATTCGGGCGGAGCGTGTTCTCGGGTTCCGGCACGGGCGTGGGTTGCGGTTCGCGCGGCGTCTCCGCTTCCTGGATCTCCTCGCGTTCCACGGGTTCGGGTGCCGGCTCCGGCTGGGGTGTCTCTGTTTCCACAGGACGTTCGAAGTCTTGTCTTTGCTGGTCACGCCTCTCCGCTTGGTAGTACTCGGGAACGACAGTGGGCTGCCTGGTTTCCGTCGCATCGTTCTCGGCAAGCAGAACGTCGAAGATGCGTTCGAAAATATTCAATTCGACGGAAGTAACGAACAGGATGGCATGGAAGAAGAGACAAAGGACGATCGCCAATTGCATGCTGCGACGGAAGATCCGATTGTCGACGAAAGCCAGAGCAGCCGCCACGCCGCCCAAGCCGATTGCCGTGAGCACCAGCCACGTGATGGCGTTCGCGTACCAACGCGGATCGTCAAACCGCAGATAAGCGATGATAGAGCCCATAATGAAGCCACCCAGCACACAGAGTGCCAGGAGCACCGGCCAAAGCTGATCGTCGAACGCCTGCCTGGCGGCCGGTTTCAGCTTGCGGATAATGCGTCGGATTTTCGCCATGATGCTACTCTCTAACCACCTTGTCCTTTGATCGTCAACGAGTAGTCAAAAATACCGGCCTTATTGCACGCATTCAGCACGAAAACGACGTGATCTAACGGGACGCGTTTGTCTGCACGAATAATGACAGATTGATTCACTGGATTATCCGCAGCGGCCTGTTCGAGCACGTTTTCCACTTCCTGGCCTGTCAGCGTGCTTCCGTCCACGAAGTAGCGCCCCTGGTGATCGATGTTGATGAATCTCTCCTTCGGTTGGATCATCAGCGGTCTGGCTTCGCTGGCCGACGGCAACATCACATCCAACTCGCGGTCTTCTTGGGCGAAACGCGTGGCCACCAAGAAGAAGATCAACAGCAGGAACACCACGTCGATCAGCGGCGTGAGGCTGAGCGTGCCGAGTGCCCTGCCTTTCTTTATTCTAACTGCCATGTCTCGATATTGCTCCTAATGTGCGGCCGTAGCGGTCGTTTGCTCGGCATCTTCTACGTCGGCGACAGAACCTGCCGGGCGATCCTCTGCAGCCTTCTGGCTGAAGCGAACGCGGCCTTCGTATCGTTCCACTTGAGGCATCAAGTTGAACAGAAGCTCGTCGATCTGGTGAAACAATGTCGTGATGCGCCCCTCGAAGTAGTGGGCGAAGATGGCGGCGGGAATCGCCACAGACAGACCGCTCAGTGTCGTCACCAACGCCACATAGATCCCTTCAGCGAGGAAATCTGCTTTGTTCTGCCCAGGGGCTAAGTGTGTCGTGTCGTGAAACGCGCGGATCATGCCCCATACGGTGCCCATCAGGCCCAACAGCGGTGCCACGGCGGCGGCCAGGTTCAACCAACGTACGTTCGTGTAAAGACGTTCGGCTTCGCGTTCGCTGGCTTCCGCCACGGCGTGTTCTACTTCCGAATGCGGGCGGCCGACTTTCAGCAACATGGCTCGAATCACGGTCGCAGCGGCCGACGGCGACTGTTGGCAAAGCCGATATGCCTGCCGTGGATCGAATCCGCCTTGCGCGCCGCCCAACTGACCCAACCGCTCAACCAACTCGTCAGGCAGTACGCGGACACGCCGCAGTGCGATGAATCGCTCGATGACAAAAGTCACCACGAGCAGAGACATCAGCAGAATGGGCACCATGAACCAGCCGCCACTGGCGATCAGTTTGAAAACGTTGATGCCCTCGATCCTGTCTTGAGACGCCTCGTCTGCGGCAGTCGTATCGCCTTCCTCGGCGACATCTGCGGAATCATCAGGCGGAGCTTCGACCGGAGCCGCGCTTGGCCCGGGCTCGACCTCATCAGCGGCTTGGGCCCAAGCCGCTGAACGGTACGTAACGAAGGAGGTACCCAGAAGGACAGCAAGGCAGAACAACCAGTACAACGACTTCTTCCGATCGGACGTCTGATCTAGCATGGAATTCCCTCGATCCTGACGGGTACAACGATCCGTCATCATCTAAGATATTTCGAGATTGGGTGCCGCGATTATTCTCCCTTACGGATCTACGTCTGCTATAGCTTTGCCAACTCCGTCAGCCGCTTTTGAGACTGAGTTGCCAGTTCGTCCTGGGGGTGTTTCTCGACGACATATTGATAGTATTTCTTGGCTTCCGCGATCAGAGCCGCTCGATCCGCGGGTGCCGCGCCCTTGATCTGCACATCAGCGCACCGGCCAGCTTCGTACCCCGATTTGGCCTGCCACTTCTTCACCTCATCCGGGGCATTGTCGCCTCCGTATCGGTACATGGCCTGTTGAAACTCACGAATCGCTTCGGTGTATTTCTTGCGGGCGAAATACAACTCGCCAAGCATGAATCGTGAACGGGCGCCGACAGCCCCTCGCGACAGGGTAGCTGCCTGCTCATAGTCCTTTATGGCGTCGTCTTCTTTGCCCGAATTCTGTTTCGCCCAGCCAAGTTCGTAGTGGGCTTCCGCCACGTAGGACGACTCGGCATGCTTCTCGGGAATCTGCGCCAACATCGCCAATGCTTCGTCCCACTGCTTCAACTGCGATGCACTTTGACCGCCATGAAGCACTGCCAGGACGGAAATCGAAGGCGACGAGAGTTTGACGCCTTGCGTGGCTTTGTAGGCGGGGAGGGCCTCTTCGTAGTTCTCCAAGCGATACAGGCACTCGGCTTTCATGAACAGGGCGTCCGCCTTCAACGGGCCTTCCGGGAAACCCGCCAACTGCTCGTTGAAATCAGCTAAGGCCTCGTCGTACTGCTTGAGCTGAAAAAGCGACCATCCCAGTTTGTACGCGGCCTTCTCGCCCAAGTCCTTTGCCGCGTTCTTTTCCTTCGCAGCAGTGTACGCCTTCGCTGCTTTGTCGTATTCGCCTTTCTCGTAATGCGATTCGCCAACATGGAAATTCGCCTCGGCGGCCAGAGGGCTGTCGGGGTGGTCCGAAGCCAGCGTGGCGAATTTGGCCACCGCATCGGCCTGCTTGGAGTCATCGTCGCTCGATTTCTGAGCCCAAGCCAGTTCGTAAAGCACCTTGTCGGCGTTCGTATACTTGGGGTTGGCCTTCAGCAACTGCGCAAACGTGGCAGCGGCGTCGGCGTTCTTCTTCGCAGCCACCTCGGCCAGTCCGCGTTCGTAAAGTGCGTCGCATTGGTTTGCCAAGTCCGGCTCGGACGCGAGATACGCGTTGATGTCCTCGATCGCACCGTCCTGCTCGCCGGTTTGGCGCCGGGACATGCCTCGGGCGAAGTACGCGTCGGGCAGCAACTTGTGTTCGGCATGATCGGCTATCAGGGCCGTGAGCGTCTGATTCGCGTCGGTATATGCCTTGCTCTTGAGTTGTGCCCAGCCTTTGCCATATTTCGCGTACGCTGCAAAGTCCGACTTGGGCCAACCCGCGATGACTGCGTCGTATTGGGCAATGGCCGTGGCGTAGTCTTCTGCTGCGTAGCTAAACTCGCCGTGCCGGTAGTGGGCGTGATCCAGATGGCTGCTCTTTGGAAAACCAGTGATCATCTTGGCGATCGTCTTGGTGGCCTCGTCCAGGCTGTTCTGCTCGCGAAGAGCGCGAGCCAGGAAGATCAGCGTCTCGTCCGCTTGTCGCCAGCGCGGATTGGCCTTCACCGAAGCCTGCAATGCCTTTGCCGCTGGAGCGAACTTGTTCATAAAGAACTGGCTGGCACCGATCAGGAACTGCGCCTCGGCCAGGTTATCCGCGCCCTTGATTGCCGATATGACCGGCGATAGCGTTTCGGTCACCAACGGATACTTCTTCTGCAGATAGATGGCCAAAGCGAATCGAACCCGCCAGACTTCGATTTCGGGATGTTGCTGATACGCGTCAGTCAGTTCCGCATATGCCTTCTCCGCTTCTTCATACTGCTTCTTCTGGAGCCGACACTCGGCAGCGACGTATTTGACGTCCGGCACCAACCGATCCTCGGGATACGCCTCCAGAAATGCCGCGGCGTGCTTCAGGCCGTCGTCGTGCGTCCCCGATTCAAGCGCGGCAAATGCGGCATTGTAGAGCGCCTGCGGGGCCAGTTCGTGTTGTGCGTGCTCGGTTGCGATCTTCAGGTACAAGTCCAATGCCTGCGTCCTGGAATCCGCAGTTTCGTGCAGGGCATCGGCCTGGTCCATCTTCAGATTGACCAGGTACTGGCTTTCTGCAGCCTTCGGCAAGACCTGTTGTGCCAGGGCGACGGCCTTCTGCGGTTCGTTCTGCTTCAGATGAATCCGGCACAGCCAGTGAGCCGCTTCCGGCGCAAACTTGCCGCCGGCGGCGACCGCGTTTGTGAGCCACTTCTCTGCATCGGCTAACTGTCCGGCTCGGTAATAACAACGTCCGGCCGACATGGATGCCTCGGCAACGTAGACGGACTCCTTGTGATCGGTGGGGATTCTGGCGTACGTCGCGCCGGCTTCTGCAAATTTATCCAACTTCGACAGACAGTACGCCCGGCGGAAAACGGCGTGATCTGCCGATACGAATCCCTCGACTGCCGCGACTTCGCCGAACAGCTTCTCGGCCGCCTCGAAGTCATCGGCTTGCAGCACGGTTTCGGCTTTACGCATGCGGACTTCGGTCACCAGTTCGTTGTCCGCATAGTCCTTTAGGAACAGATCATACGTCTGGCCGGCATCGGCATACTGCTCCAGTTCTTCGTAAGTCACACCCAAGGCATAGAGGGCGTCGCAGCGGAGTGAGGACTGCGGGTGTTTCGTGACCAGTTCATGGTAGGCGACGGCCGCCTGCTTCTTCTTGTTCTGGTTGTACTCGGATTCTCCCAGGAAGAACAGAGCTTGATCGGCGTACTTGCCCTTTGGGAATTTCTCGGCCATCTCAGAGAATGTGGCCGCCGCTTTGGCGTACATGCCCTCGATCTTCTGACCAGCCAACGAATACTGGCACCAACCGAGGTTCAAGTAGGCGTCCTGGATGGCGTCGAAGTTGGGGTGTTTCTTGATCACTACGTCGAACGCATCCGCAGCCTTCTGGAATCGCTTCAATTGAAGATTGCAGACGCCCAGGTAGTGTTGAGCCTTTGGTGCGAGTGGATCATTGGGGAATCTTTTCAGGAACTTGTCCCATTCATCGGCAGCCAACTCGAATGCACCATTGTTCTGGAAGTTGGCGGCGTCGCCGTAGATGATCAATGCTGCCTGAGGTGACTTGGCGTCCTGCGCGAGGGTCGTTTGGGTATTTCCATACCAGATGGCACAGACGCCCAACACGAGCCACAATGCGACGGTCCATCGTTGGATCGATTTCATTGGTTCTACCCCTTCGTGTGTTCGTTGCTGCATTTTCCCCCATCAGTTTACCGGTCGGTTAGGGGTTGGAAAAGGCAACGCGATGGTCAACGAGTGCACAAGGACGTGGGACAATTGAAGCGTTCGGCCAGGGATGCTAATATAGATGTGGGGTTCTCGGCGCGCCAGGCAAACCATCTCATACGCTCAAGCGTAGTAGTCACTATGTACGACCACGCGACTTGGAGTGTCAGTTTAGGACGGTGGGGTAGGATTCAGGTACGGCTGCACGTGCTGTTCCTGCTGTTCGCCGCTTTCACCCTTTACCTCAGCCAGCGCCAGAGCGACAGGGCCGATTCCTCCGACTTCGGCTGGATCGCCGCAGCAAGCCTTGGAATGCTGCTCGCTAGCGTCCTGTTGCACGAAATAGGACATTTGTGGGCTGGCCGTCGGCTGGGCGCCTACACCGACCAAATCGTGCTGGGCCCGTTTGGCGGACTTGCCCCCCTCAAAGGAGCGTTGGATGCCCGATCAGACTTGCTGACGCATTCAGCGGGCCCCATTTTCAACCTTGGCGCGTGTGTGTTGTGCATCCCGTTTCTCCTGTCAGGTTTGACGTGGGGAGACATCGTAGGGCTGCTTCACCCCTTAGAACCCGAGGGCCTGACGTTCGAATTCACAGCGGTCGCGGTGGCAAGGCTGGTGTTCTGGATCAACTGGGTTCTGGCGCTCATCAATCTTCTGCCTGCGTTCCCGTTCGATGGCGGACGGATGCTGCGGGCTGCGATTCTGATCCGCTGGCGCGACCTTGGCCGTCGTGGCGCTTCGCTGATCGTGTCCAGTGCGGCGAAGATCGCAGCGGTGGGCATGATCGTGGTAGCATTGGTGATCAACTTCGGAGATGTGCAGAGTCCGTTGCCCACCAGATACGCCCTGATCTTGCTGGCCATTCTTCTGTTTTTCAGCGCGAGGCAGCAGGAACGCCGCGAGGAGGAGGAAGAACGGGACAGCGATCTGCTCTACGGCTACGATCTCTCACGAGACCTGGACGACCTGGATCGCGAGGTCGAAGAAGAAACCGTTTATCGCACTGGCCCGCTGACCCGCTGGCTCGAGAAACGACGCGAACTGAAGCTCAAACGGCAGAAGGAGATCGAGCAGGAAGAGGAACGGCGCGTGGACGACATCCTGGCTCGGCTGCACCGCCACGGTATGCAATCTCTGTCCGCTGAAGACCAGGCTCTGCTCGAGCGAGTCAGCGCGCGGTATCGAAGTCGCCTCCGTAGTTGAAGAGCTTCCCGTGCCGGTCGTGACGGAAATGTGCATCGCACGGCCTCTCTTTCTCCGTATGCCACGGCTCGACTCCCAAGCCGTTTTGCCTACTACGGGCCGGTGACGTAGTCTTCTCATGGAATACTCTTCCGGTCCACCGGATTCCTCGGGAGCGATGCTACGTCCATGTCACTGGCCCTCGCCACTCGCCGCCGGCAGGTTCATCAGCCGCGCAGCCCCAAACTGGATCCCATTTCGGAGAAACTCCTTGCCGATTTGCAGTCCTGCTATGGCACGGATTTCTCGCTGTGGGACGGGCAGACCGGCCAACTGCTACGAAGCGGCTCGGATCAGCCACCCGGCGATGAGATTTTGCTGGCCGCGTTGGTTCAGACCGTTGCCGAGAAGAGCAGTCCGCAGTTTGTCGGCTATGAAGACGGTGTTGTACAGTTGGCAATCCCGCTCCGATGGGACCAACAGCAGGCCCACGTCGCGGTGGCAGCATTCGCCATGGCGCATGTGGGTCCGGACGACGGTGTAGCGGCCGCCAGCAAGATGTTGGGGATCGGCGCAGGGCAGACCGTGCGTTGGATCAACCGGCAATCGCTTTGGACTCAAGATGCTCTGCTGCGGCTGGGAGCCACGCTGCTGGACAAGTTGGCCGCCGAGGCGAAAGTCGAGCGATTGGAACGCGACATCGAGAGCATCTCGGCCAATCTGGCGACGACCTACGAAGAGATCAGCCTGCTGTACGACCTGATTCGGCATCTGCGGATTTCCAGCAGCGAAGATGAGCTGGCGGACATTGCATTGACTTGGCTGCACGAATACCTGCCCGCCGAGTCGGTTGCCATTCAGTATCTGCCGGTAGCCGATGACGGTTCGGTCACCTACAAAGCTCGCACAGAAACCGTTTGGTTCGCTCACGGCAACTCGCCGGTCGACAGCGAGGGCTTCAGCGATCTGGTCCGTTGGCTTGGTCTTCAAGCCGAGTCCGAGCCATATGTTGCCAACCACAACGTTACGAGCCAACACGGCTGGCCGTTCCCACGGGTACGCGAAGTGATCGTCACGCCGCTGAGCGAAGGCGAGAACCTCTTCGCGTGGCTGGTTGCCTTCAATCACACCGACAACGGCGAGTTTGGCACTGTCGAAGCCAGCCTGCTGAGTTCATTGGGCGTAATGCTCGGCATACATTCCGGCAACCGGGAACTGTACCGGCAGCAGGCCGAGTTCCTGGCGGACGTTGTCCGAGGCATGACGTCGGCGATCGACGCCAAGGATCCCTACACGTGCGGCCACAGCGATCGTGTGGCGCGGTTCTCGGTTCGATTAGCCAAAGAGCTAGGGTGGCACGGCGATCAATTGACGACGGTCTACATGGCCGGTCTGTTGCACGACATTGGCAAGATTGGCGTGGACGAAAAGGTGCTACGCAAACCAGGCCGGTTGAATGATGACGAATACGACCACGTCAAACGGCATCCCGAACTGGGGTACAAGATCCTGGTGGACATCAAGCAGCTCTCGGATCTGCTGCCAGCCGTTTTGCACCACCACGAGCAATGGGACGGCTTTGGCTACCCGCACGGCTTGGCTGCTGAGCACATTCCCGAAATCGCGCGTATCGTGGCCGTTGCCGACGCCTACGATGCAATGACCAGCGACCGACCGTATCGCAAGGGAATGCCGCTGGAGAAGGTCCACCGAATTCTCCGAGACGGTGCAGGGCAGCACTGGGACCGTCGAGTGATTGATGCCTACTTCCGAGTGAAAGACGACATCAGCCGCTTGGCTCGCGAAGAACGAGCAGGCGTCATGCTAGACGTGCAGCAGTGGACCTAGCCCCGTCCTTCGTCGGAATGTAGGATGGACTTCCAAGTCCGTCCCCCAAGACGCCTTGCCTTTCAGATCTGCCGTTCGCACCCAGAAGCCCAATCCAGGTGCCGTCTCATCCGATCGGGCACAACTCTTCCACCGGCCGCAATTGATCGAACCAGTAGGCATCTTCGTCGCGGTGACAGACCACAAAGCGGCCCAAGTCCTTGCGTCGCTTGGCTCGGTGGTACTTCAGGTAGATGTACTGGTCGTCCACATGGAGAATCTGAATCTTGCCGCTTTCATGCGACATGCAGAAGCGCGCACGTGCGGCTAAGCCCGAACCGTACCGGATTGCTTCGCTGTAGATCTCATATCCGCGGACGATTGGCACCTCGTATGGCTTGTTACCTGCAGTCGGTCGCCCCTGAAAGAGGTAGTATGGCGGGCAGCCAATGAAAGACAGCTTTTCGTACAGCTCGGCCAGCACGTCAGGGTCGGTGTTGACGCCTTCGATCAGCGGGCACTGATTGCAGCAGATTACGCCATTGTCAATGAAACACGCGATGCCATCCACCGCCTCGGGCGTGAGTTCACGCGGATGGTCGAAGTGGGCCATCAAGTAGATCCGCTTCTCCGGCGTCGAAAAGTCGCGGAAAATCGCCTGCATCGGTTCGTTGTCGAGAATCCGCCACGGGTCGAAGGCGGGCATTTTCGAACCGATCCGGATAACCTCAACGTGCGGAATTTCGCGCAATGCTTCAATTATCTCGCGAAGGCGACGCGGGCTCACCAGCAAGGGATCGCCGCCGGTGAGCAGCACATTGTTGATTTCCCGGTGATTGGCGATGTACTTCAGGCCGGCGCTGACGTCCCTGTTGGCTTCCCCGTTGCCGTTCATGAACAACCGTTTGCGGAAGCAATACCGGCAGTAGGCGCCACAGATTTCGTTGCACAGCAGCAAAGCCGTGTCGTAGTACTTGTGTTGGACGCCTCGGGCGACGGTTATGGCGCCCTCGTTGCTAGCATCCAGTTTGCCGAAGTCGCTCAGTTCTTCTTCACAAGGAACAACAAGACGGCGGATCGGGTCGTCGGGATCGTCCCAGTCGATCAGCGACAGATAATAGTCATTGGCCCGGAACGCGAACCTGTCGGCCACCGGCTGCAGTCTGTCTCTTTCTTCTTCAGTGAGGTCTTCTACTTGCTCGAGTCGACGGACATACTTCACCGGGCTTCGACCGTTCGCCGATGTTGCGCGGGCAGTCGCGAATTCGATAGCTTGTAGAATCAAGGGCTCTCTCCAGAAGAACGGATAAGTGAACA
>CAZURK010000091.1:0-50305 GCA_964623055.1 uncultured Pirellulaceae bacterium | reverse complement strand
AGCAAACTGGATTTCGCGTTTTTGACCACACATAGAAAAAGGTGGGGTCAGGAAAGTTGTAGCAGAGAAATCAGCAATCGGAGAACTTCGATGTAAGGTCGATGGGCGAACCGTAGACGACTCGAGCCAAGCCCAATTCAAAGAGGCAGTAGAGCAATTGGTAAGTTTGTTGCATGCGGACAGTTGACCGGAAAAGGGGTCGGGAGTCTTTTCTGAAAACGACTCCCGACCCCTTTTCTTCGCCGCTGATGAGGGTGACAATGAAGAACCGGACGACAGGACAGATCGTCACTCGCGATATTCCAGTTGAGTTGCACCATCGTTCGCTAACGCAACGGAGTGGCTCAGCGCTCGCCAATGAGCCGTGGAACCTCGAACCAGCGTCACGATGGGCACACGAAGCGATGGATGAGTTCCGACATGCTGGTTGGGATCTTCTGAAGATCCTCAAAGGTCCGAACTCTTACTAGCAAATGTCGAAGGTTGATTATGTCGTACGATCTTGAAAAGTTGAAATTCGGCGGTGATGCCACAACGATTGCTGAGGAGGAGTTGGCCGCGTCCTTCAATGAGGACGACCACAATCAACTCATCGAGCTGCTCTACGAAGAATATCAGCAGGCAGGCTCACCGAAGAAACGAAAGGAATGGCTGCGAAATCGACTTGCCGAATTGTTCGCGTGTGTGGAACAGCGGCCGAACTGGATAGAGCGTTCGTCTGTGCCAACGTGGCCGTTTCGGGACGGACTCCCTATGGTGTTTATTCGACAATTCGAGGTGCCGCGTACTGAGGTGTCGGAATCGCGGGTCGTTCCATTGGCAATGCTGTACGTGTTTGGAACACGCGTTGAGCAAGGAGAAGGGTGGGTGGCGGAGTACCGCGTTGTGGAACAACTCTCGGACCTTCCTTGATGAACGGGGGAAAAAGGGGTCGGGAGTCGTTTTTGCGGGACGACTCTCGCCCCCTTTTCTTCCCAAACGAGCGAACGAGGTGCGTATGACCGTCCTGGTCGATTGTTCTTGTGGCCAGAGATTCCGTGCCAATTCGAACTTGGCTGGCAAACGGTTGAAGTGTCCTTCTTGTGGAAGCTCGCTCACGGTTCCGCGTCCACAAACGGCTAGTTCCACCGGAGTCCAGCAGGCAACGGTCGTCGCCTGTCGTTGTGGCCAGCAGTTCAAAGCGCAACCGGAATTGGCCGGTCGTAACGTCAACTGCCCGTCGTGCGGCGCGCCGTTGTCGATTCCTTGACGCTCCCTCGCCGAGGCATCGGCATCCGCCGATCCATTGGGTTTGGGGAGCCGGGACTCGTGGGATGATCCGTTGCCCAGCGCCGGCACTCCGCTGGCAAGTGCAACGGCGAACACGTTGACGTCTCATGTTTTTCAAAGGCCCAAGACCCCGTTCCCCGTGAAGAAGGTTGCGTGGATGGCCGGTATCCTGTTGGGTGGGATCATTCTCGTCGTGGGTGCCGTCTGGACAGTCAAGGCACTGTCTGGAGCTTTCGGCAGAGGCATGGCTGGATACTCTGCGGACGCGGACAGTTGGTCGACCTATACCAGCACCAGCGGTGGTTACTCCGTTTCGATACCGGGCCGGGTCCAGGAGCACCGCGAATCATTCGATAGCGCCGAGCATCCGGGCCTGACAATGGAAGACGCGGCAAGCCAACTAAGAGACGGCACAGTCTTTCAAGTTTTCGTCTACTCGAACGCTCCCCGCGATTGGTTTCCGAAGTACTGCCGGATGACCTACAGTCACCATCCTGACGTTAGGGCCGAGCGTTTCTTCGCCGGCGTCATCGAGGGGAACGAGTACCGGGGAAAGTACCTACGAGAGGACGGAGTCTGGCGCAGCGTGGTCGCGCGGACTTTCATGGTCGGCGACCGCCTCTTCGACCTGTCCATCGACAACGATGCCACGGTCCGCATCAACGAGGAGCACGCCGAACGCTTCTTCTCCTCCTTCAAACTGCTAGACAATGCGCCCGTCAACGGTGCGGACGCAACGACGTCCACCTCGACGCAGTAGTCCAGCCGCGGTATGTGGAGCATGACTGACACATGGCCACCGAAGTATCCTGCCAATGTGGACAACGGTTTACTGCTCAACCACACCTCTACGGTAAACAGGTCGCGTGCCCAGTATGCCGTAGACCGCTGACGATACCTGTGCCGTCATTGCAACCAGTCAAGGTGACATGTGTGTGCGGCCGGAGCTTCAACGCCCAACCACACCTTGCTGGCCAATCTGTTGCCTGCCCAGTTTGCCATCGGACGATTCAGGTTCCGTATCCCGGTTCTCCTCCGGCAGAGGATTCGCTCGGTGTGCCGGGCGACGACGCTTTCTGGAACGACGCCGTCGGCATCGCCTCTTCTGCTTCTCCCTTGACCTCGGTAGCTACGGGCAGCTACGGATTGTCGAGGGGATCTGCGCCGACCGAGGCCAAACAGGTCGGCAGAGTTGTTGTACTCGTCCTGTCAGGCGTACTTGTTCTGTTACAGGTCTGTCACGTGGCGGTCATTCGACCGATGATCAATTCAGCGTTTGCCAATGCCGAAGAGCTTCCAGAAGCCTTCGAGCGACAACGGACGCCAACCGATCATCCAATAAACACCGTATTCGATGTCGCAACGTGGCTGACCGGGTGTGTCCTGTTGGCGTTCCTTTGCCTCGGTCACAAATGGGCACGGATTGCCATCACAGTTTGGCTTTCGTTGGGGATTGCAGTGATCGGGTGCTGCGGAACGGGCGGGGTCCTGATCGCGGCGGCGATGGGTGTTGAGGGGTTGGTAGCTCCAGCAATCCTCACCGCAATCAAGTACACTGTGTATTTGGCCTCGATAGTCGTGCTCTGGAAGTCTGAACACGTTAAAGCACTCTTAGGATGAGCGTACGCCAGAGGCGACTTCAAGGCGACTTCAAGGCGGCCAAACCGTATGGAAGCTGAATCGGAGTTGAGACTATGCCATGCGTCGTGACCTGTCGCTGTGGCGGTACGTTCAAAGCTGCGGACTTTCTGGTGGGTAAGCGAGTGAAATGCCCATCCTGCGGTCAGCCACTGACGGTCCCGGCTCAGGCCACTCCACAGCCCGCAGCGTCGCCTGTCACATCGTCGAGCGGAAAGCCGATCGTCGTATCCTGCCTGTGCGGCCAGAGTTTCAAGGCCAGAGTTTCGTTGGCCGGCACGCGTGCCGCTTGCCCGGCCTGCGCTCGGCCTCTGGACATTCCATCGGCGACGAAGGCGCGTTTGCCAGGGCCTACGCCAACATGAACGGCCGAGTCGACTCCAGTGGGAAAAGGGGGCAGGTCTTGACCTGTAACTTTAGGCTCCCGATGTCACGGTTGCCCATCCTCCGGAACAAGCATTAGGTTACAAGTCAAGACCTGACCCCAATTGACCTAGAAGGCTGATGTAAGGATGTTCAGGATGTCTTTCTGGGTCGATGGGCGAGGGTTGACCCAGCGGAGGCGGGCGATGGCGTAGGATTTCTCGGCGAAGAGGGGCAATTGGATGGGTGCGCCGCCGATGTCGCGAATTCGTTCGGGAATCCCGATTTCGCGTTTGATTCGCTCGACTGCGGTGATCGCCAATTCGGCCACTGCGTCTTCGTCCAGTCCTTCAGTGTCTTCTCCCAACAACGCTGCGATTCTCGCAAAGGTGGGCTTGCGTTCGGGCAGGTTGAATCGCATGACGTAGGGCAACAGCATGCCGTTGCCGGCTCCGTGAGAGCAGTGCAAGGCGCCGCCGATTGGATACTCCAGCGCGTGTACCAGCGCCACTCCGCAGTTCGAGAAGGCGATGCCGGCTAGCGTAGCAGCCAGGGCCATCTTGTCTCGGGCGTCGTGATTCTGCTCGTCTTGGACGGCTGTCACCAGATTGCGGCCGATCAGTTCGATCGACTTCTCGGCCAAGCACTCGCCAAGCGGGAATCGTCCCTCGTAGGCGCTCTTTTCTCCGGGCGGGAGTTCCAATGATTGATAGTCCACCGCCGTGTATGCTTCGATCGCGTGCGTCAGGGCGTCGATCCCGGCATCTGCAGCAACCTGCCGAGGACATTCGTATGTTAGTTCGGGGTCGACACAAGCCAGAGCCGGCCGCAGGTAGTTGCTCAGTGTGCTGACCTTCAGTTCGTTGTCGGTATCGGTCAGCACGGCCGCGTGCGAGACCTCGCTTCCCGTGCCGGAGGTGGTGGGAACACAAACCAGCGGAAGGACTGGGCCTGGCACGTTGTCGAAACCGAAGTAGTCGCTCGGCTGGCCGCCATGGGCGTAAATAAGGGCGGTTATCTTAGACAAATCCATGTTGCTGCCGCCGCCGAGCCCCAGCACGGCCTGTGGCTCAAACTGCCGCGCCGCCTCGACCGATCGCAACGCCACCGCGATGGACGGCTCGGCCTCGCCGTCGGCAAAGGTCTGGACGGTGATGCCCGCATCTTGGATTGGCTTGCGGACCTTCTCCTCGATGCCGGCTTCCACGAGGTTCTTGTCTGTTACGATCAACAGCCGTTCGATCTTCCTGCTTCCGAGCAGTTCTCCCAGTTGACCCACGGCGCCGGGGCCGAAGGTCAGTTGTCCGGCTGTGTAGAAGCTCCATGTGCTGCGCATCTTGTCAGGCCTCTGCCGTTAGTTTCTTAACCAGATTCGCGACCAGCTCCGGATTGTCCTGCGCAACCAAGTGTTCGATCTGCTTCTTCTTCACACCCAGTGCCTCCAAATGCGTGGCCAGGTTCTTCCAGTGCCTGTCGCGTGCTTTGCCGTCGGCCAAGTACAGTTCCGTCACAAGTTCCTGTGCTCGCTGCAACGCTATGGCCTCGCGATTCTGATAATACCCTTTAATAACTCGTTGCTGATACTTGCCTCGCTGCGTCATCCAGTAGTCCCTCCTTGCGCATTATGCAGATACTGTGTCCCTACATGGTGGCAGAAAAACGGGCCTCGGTAAAGGCGTGACCAGAGTGGCCAGAAGTTGACAAAAAAGCCCGATTTCGCCAGGGAAACCGGGCTTCTGCCCCGATACATCGGGCAATGTTGATGATCGCCGTTTCGGAATCTCAATCCCACCACCAAGCGTCACGTGGAAGGTCTTCGGGTACCGATCCCACGTGCTCGGCCTCAAGTGCTCCATAGTCGTCCACGTGAATTGCGGGTCGCTGGACGTACTTGCTGGGGTCAACCGATACGCCGCCGCTGACTCCGGCCAGGATGTGCACTTCGCGGATTACGCGATGGTTGATCACCGTTTCTACGTCGGCGGGCGCCGGCCCCAGTTCGACTTGGTATCTCTGCGGATCGCCAAAGTGAGGCAAATGCCAGTCGACTTGTCCCGGCAGGTCTTCTGAGACAATCAGCGCGGAAACCAGCGCCAGATCGAACACATTCTGCAATTCGGCGTAGATTGGGTATTTGACCGCCAACGCTTCGAAGTGCTTGGTGAAACTGTGCGCAAACTGTTCGGTCAACTCATCGGATTTGCCGGTGTGGATGCGGCCCCCGCGTTGGGTCAGCATCTCGTTTTCACTGAGCACCTTGACGCCCTGCCCACGCAATTCGAAGGCATCCCGGGTTGGCGTGGCACGCAACGCATCGTAATTCATCGTGAACCACCATCGCAGGACGCTCATGGGCGGAGGCGCGGCGCCCGGCGGCACGACGACCGAGTCCAGATAACTGGTCACGCCGAACACGCCTTCCTCCAACCCCATGCCGACAAGTTTCATGCGGTAGTCGGCTTCGACAATGACGCGTGCAGCCCGCGTCCTGGGATCGATCCCTTGGACTTCGATCTTCTGTTTCCCGACATGGTCTCGGACTTTCTTCAACCAGGCTTTACGCGCACGTGGCCCCTCGCGCAAGTTGGTTTTGCCTGATTCGTTCAAGAACGCCTGCGCCGCCGCAAGGTTCTGCTGTCGTGGCGTGATCGAACAAGTGAATCTACCTCCCTTGTTGACCGCGTTACGCAGAACCACGACCAAGTCATCCAGATGCAGGACCGGGCGGTCCGTGTCCACACCGACCTTGCGTCCCTCGGCATCCGTTGTCCAATCCCCGGCCGGTCCTGCGATCACGATGTCGCGCGTCTCGGGATAGACCAGTACGTACTTCACCTTCTGTAGGCCGGCCAACACGTTCATCGCCTCGGTTGGTGGCTTGCCCATCGCCCAGAGAACCTGGGCCTGCCTCTCCAAACGCGTCAGGGATACCCTGCGCAACTGGGACTTCTGACGTACGTCTTGGTTGCCACATGATTGAAGAGCCATCTGGCGAACTTGAGCGAGGTTTCGCCCGCCGTCGACCAGCGAGATCTGCTTCATCAGCCCACCCGCATCCACGTACACGCCGCCCGGAAACGAATCGATCGCTCCGGGCCCCCCGACCGTATCCCAGCTCTGGGGTGCAATTGTCGTGGTGATCAGATCGATGAGCGTGTCAAAATCTGCTTGAGCGCCGCCGCCACGGCCCACCCATCCGCCAACCGGTTGGCCGGCGATCTGATCAAATGCGGCGGTTCGCAGTCTGTCGTCCGACATGGAACCGGCCGTCCCGAGTGCCGCATTCTGAGCCCCGCCAGCCGCCTGTGCCCGTGCCACGGCCGCGAGCATCCGGTCTCGTTGAGCAGGATCAGGCACGTTGTTGGCCAACGCGAGCGCGGGACCGAACTCTCCAGCGTTCAAGTGAGCACTGATTTGAGCTTCGACGTTGCCACCAATTTGGGCGAAAATTGGTGAAGCCGAGAGCAATAGCCCGACGACTGAGGCCGCAACAAGCAGTGTTGCAGTCAAAATGGAGGTGTTACATAAGCTACACGCGTCCTGCGATAGGCGTTTCCACATGTTGATACTCCTCTTTCGACCCAGAGCCCCTGGTGTGTCGAAATCATCTGCCTTCAGCATGGCATATTTCGAGCCACAAAGTCAAGCAGCTTTTCCATTTACACATGCTAGCGACAACTTATCTGATCTTGCTCGCCGCCCAACTGATTGATAGTATCCCGCCGCCTACATCAACGAGTTCCCATCGATATCGAATAGGAGATTGCCCCCATGCGATGGCCGGCATGCGGTGCATGGTTGCTGGTCCTGGCGACTGTGGCCACCATAGGATGCAATCAGAATCCGTATTTGTCCCCGCAGCAGATGGCGGCGTGGCGACAGCAGGGGGTCGATCCGCAGAATTCGCAGGCGTACGACTTGACCCGTCGAGCCACGGCATTGGACGAAAACAACCGTGATCTCCACGCCAAACTGGCCCAATCGCGACAACAGGTACAACTGCTCCACGAGAAGGTGACTCTCCTGCAAGAACAGCTCGGCGAAACCGCCAATCGACTCAAACAGACGCAATTGGCGAAGGAAGAAGCCGAGAAGAAGTTTCAAACGCTGGAGGCGTCCACCACCCGGCGGGGCGGCGCGATAATCACGGCAAATAGCAGCAGGCGGGAATCGCTCCGCGCCACCGAGATACCAGGCCTGACCGTCCGCGAAGACGGCGACACCGTCCGGATCGAGTTGCCGACGGACCAGCTTTTTGCGCCAGGCACGGACCAATTGGTTGGAAGCGCGTTTCCCATGCTGGATCAAGTGGCCAGCGAGATTTCCCGGAATTATCCACGACAGATCGTCGGAATCGAAGGACACACTGACAGCGCCCCCGTAATGGGCGGCGTGAGCAACCACCAGCTTGCGGCTGCACAGGCCATCAGGGTTCTAGATCAATTCACCCGCCGAAATCGCCTCCCCTCCAGCCAGTTCTTTGTGCTCGCGCAGGGCTCGAACCGGCCGCTCTCGCCCAATACCACGCAAGCTGGCCGGGTGCGAAATCGCCGCGTCGAACTGATCGTGCACCCCGAAACGGTCGACGCCCGTTAATCCGCACCAGTCTCGCATCTACTCACCGACCACCGCCGGACGCCCCCGTTACCATCTCTTCCCGTTTGACAATTCGTCGCCGCCACACCAAGATAAAAATCAGCGGGATTGGCATTCCGATTGCTTTGGGGTGAGTATTGAGCGACGAATCGCAGTTGATTGAGGATGCACTGGAGGGCAAGTCTTCTGCCTTCGGCGAGTTAGTGCGCCTGCATCAGGATCGACTGTACAGCGCGGTGGTCCACATCGTCGGCTGTCGCTCCGAGGCGGAGGACGTCGTGCAGGACGCGTTCGTCCAGGCCTATGTCAAGCTGAAGACGTTCAAACGCAACAGTCGGTTCTACACGTGGCTGTATCGTATTGCTTTCAACGTCTCGATCAGTCGCCGCCGTCGCCGTCGTGTGGAAGTCTCAGTCGAACAAAGCCGGGACGCCACCGGGGACGAACCGCGGGATCCGATTGAGGACCCCAGCGAACCGCTGGAGCGAGAGGAGCGACAAGAAAAGCTCCAGCAGGCGATGCAGATGCTGACCGAAGAGCATCGCTCGATTATTGTGCTGCGGCACATGGAGGAATTTGCCTACGAGGAGATCGCGCAGATTCTGGAAATCTCAGTGGGAACGGTGCGCAGCCGATTGCATCGCGCCAGGGCGCAGTTGCTGGAGAATCTGAAGAGGATCATGCCCGAGGAGGCGGTCAGCTAACAAGCTTCTCAATCGCGCCAAGGCCGACTGCTCCACGATCGCACCTCGATATCGCCATTTCGGATGACGACGCGCACTGCACCTTCCGTGGCCGTGTGGAGTACTTGCGCGCCAACATCCTCGTAGGCATCCGTTGTCGCCTTGCCCCCGTCGTTGGGCCCCCCGCTCACGATCGCCCAATCCGGATCTGACCACGCGGCGAGGCTGGGCGGATTACTGCGGCTACTTCCGTGGTGCGGCGTCAGGACGACAGCGCAATCCACGGGTTCTTCTGCCAGAACGTCGTCCAAACCGGGCGACTCCAGGTCGCCTGGCAGCAGGATCGTTTTGTCCGCGTGGTCGATTCTCAGGACGATGCTGTTTGCGTTGTCGCTGCCGATGATGCCGCGTCGGGGAGGATGGAGCACTTCGATACGTGTCGCTCCCTGGACGCGCAGGCGGTCACCTGCATGAATCTCGCGTATCGAAACGCCGGCATTTTCCATTGCCTGTCGAAGTTTCTTCAGGGCCTCGCTCTCCTCCTCGAACATGACCGGCGATACGTACACGACGCCAACCGAGAACCGCTTGAGCAGTTCCGGCAGGGCGTTGTAGTGATCCGCATCGGCGTGGCTCAGCACTACCGCGTCCACGTGGGTGACCCCTCGCGACCAAAGGAATGCCGCGATTGATCGGGCTCCGGAAATAGGCGATCGCATGCACCCTGCATCGCACAATACCGTCTGCTGATTGGCCAATTCAAGTACGCTACAAGCGCCGTGGCCAACAGAGAGAAACGTGCAGACAAACGAAGAATCTTCGTCTGACCGTGCCAATCGATTCTTGACCAAGGGAGAACATACCCCGACAGCGATCCAGGCTGACAGCACAGCAATGCACCAACGACGTGGGGGGCGATAGCGAGGAAACGCGACGTAGACGGCCAAGCCGAGGTAGAATCCAACGACCCACCAGCCCGCCGGCCCCGGCACCCAGAAATGGCTTCCTTTCACATCGTGCGCGTACCCGACTGCGCCTTCCAGCGCCCACAGACTGCCGTTGCAGGCCAAGCCAAACAAGTCGCCTAGCGGAGGCAGCAGCCATCCGAAGATCAGAACGCCGAATCCGCAAAACAGCGCCACAGCGACGGGGATCCAGACAATCGGGTTGAGCAACAGAGCGACGGGCGAGACCAAATGGAAGTGGTACATGGCCAACGGCAGGGCCACCAGCCAAATCAGCCAACTGATTACGCAGACCGAGCCGGCGTAGCGCATAAAGCGACGCCAAAGACGTACGGGCCAGGGACGTGTTTGCGCGATTAGCCGGTCCAGAGGATCTTCGGTCCGTGGCTTCAGGAAGAACGGCGCGAAAAACGAAATCGCTGCCACCGCCAGGAAAGACAACTGTGTGCCCACTTGAAACAGGTTGGCCGGGTTGATGGCCAGCAACAGCAGAGCCGCGGCTGCAAGCGTATTTGACGTGAAACTGCGACGTCCGGCCAGACGCGCGACGCAGAATGCCGATATCAGAACAGCCGCCCGAACCACGGGCGGGCGCGCATCGGTCAACAGGGCGTACACAACGACGAAGGCCATGACTGCCAACAGTGCCGTGCATCTGCGCATACCGAACAACCGCGTGGCCCACCAGAAGCCGAAGGCCAAGATGCCCACGTGCAAGCCGGAAATCGCCAGCAAGTGAATCGTCCCCGTGGCGAAAAAAGCTTCAGATCGTCTGTACGACAACGGCTCGCGGGCGCCCAGCATTACCGCAGCCGCCAATGCGGCCTGGCGGCGGTGAAGATGCCTGGACAACAAACCGTTTGCACGGTCGCGAAAAGCGCCCAACGCGCGTCGTGGGCTGAGAAGTGGCCCTCGGCTAACCACGGCAACCGAATCCGGAAAGTTGGTGCGGAGTTCGAAAAGCTGGCGTTTCGCTCGGCGATACCATGCGAAATCGAAGTCACCGGGATTCGCGACCGTTGGCGGCTCGCTGAAAAGGCCAAAGACCCGCAGACGGTCGCTCGCCTTCACGCCCAGCAAGTGCCCTTCGACCAGCAGTTCTGCCCGGCCCGAGGCGAGTCGCCACTGCCGACCGTCTCGCACTCGCGTGACGCAAACGGTCAGCCGCGACCGGTCGCCGAGGGGAATTGTGCGCAGCGGATCTTCGGCCGGCGCCGGCACACGACGTGGCGACTTCAGAGCGATGACCTCGACGCAGATCGGCTGCGGCTCTTCGCGAGCGCAACGCCCAAGTTCATCGCTGCGATACAGGTTCCAGTAGCAGTTGTGCCACGCGCCGCCCGCCGCGACTGCGACCGACAACAACACAACGGAGGAAAGCCGCACGAAGCGCCCATACCAAAGGACGAGCCAAAACAAGAACAGAAGACCGGCGATGGTCAGCCACGTGAATACGTCCGTCGCACCGTAGCGGTCGACGATGATCCCCGCACTGACGGCAACGGCCAACACAACCAAAGGCTGAATTCGCCACGGGGTTTCTTGCTGGTCAATCGCGTTAGCCGCATGTTCGGACATGGGGCGGGTGCCTGGTTTCGGTTGGAAGGCAAGTCCATGACCAGTATAACAGTGGCCGTGGACTGCCCCAACACTTTGCGGCACGAGTATTGCCCGTCGTCTCTCCAACAGGGCGTCAATCTCTCGAACGCGCCTCATCTCGCAGATTCAAGTCCACGAGGCACGTGTTTCGTTCGCCATGGATCGCCAGACGGTTTTCGCTTCCAGGAGCAAACGCCGCCGCACAAGCCGTCGTGGGAACAGCGAATTCGCCGATCTGTCGCCCGTTGTGATCCATGACCTCTGCCTTCGTCCGGCCACCCGAACCCCGCTCGACATGAACCACCAGTTTGGAGCCTTTAGCGTACAAGGGATCGATCCGAGTGTCTCCTGGCACCCGCTTGTGCAACCCCTGCCAGATGACGTCTTCGCCTTCGAGGCGGAATTCCATCACCGAGGCCATGAGTTCCCTTGGTCTGAAGAGAGACAAATGTCGTCCATCCTCCGAGAGGTTGAGAAGGGAAGAAACGTAACTGTGTCGGGTTCTGCGGACAACTCGGCTCTTCTCCAAGTCGATCACAGTGAAGAACCAGTCGCTCTCTAAGGCATAGGCGTATCGCGAGTTGAGATTCGCGGCGATCCGCTCAAGCTGGGGAACCGCGAATCGCTTTCGGACCTCAAGCGTTCTTGGATCCACAACGTAGACAAAAGTGGCCGACCGTGTATTTGCGAACACGACCAGCCCCACCCGGCTGCCAGCTAATTGAACGGTTGACTTGTGAGGCAGCGGGAGCAGGCCGGTCGGTGTCATTTCCGGTACGGCCATACGTACTACGCTGGCTCCTTTCGGGTTCAAGGCATTGGCCGTCGAGATGGCGAACAGGGCCGTACCGTCCGGCGCCCAGGCGAAGGCCGAGCCCCAGGTTCCATAAGTTCTTTGACCCAGCAGCGTAAACCAGGTGATGTCGGCGAAACCCTTCGTCGACTCAGGCGGTGGGAACTCGATAGGATAGGCGACCGGCTTCGGTATCGGGATCGACTCGGACTCCTCCAGGTGGACCTTGGAGCCGTTGTCGGCGACCTTCGTTTCTTCCGGCGTAATGAGAATCCCTCCACGAGGCTCGCGACGGACTGTCTTGAAATCCTCCAGTTCCTCCAAGCGACCGCCCGCCACCGGAGGCACGATCGCTTCGGGACGCGAGCGATATCCGTGTCCGTCCTTGCCAGTGCCGATCAATTGCACCACATATTTCAGCTCACCGTTCGGCGGCACGGGACGAGGGTCGTGCCAAGTGGCCAGTGGGGCAGTATCGCGTTCTCTCATATGTCTCCGGCCGATCACTCCTAATGTATAGGGGCTCTTCCGCCACGGGCCCAGCGGCCTCCGGCAGGCGACGCTCGCCATGTTTGCCAAGACGGGCGCGTAGCCGCCGGTAGCCCTCCGTACTTGATAGTCGGAACCGCTCATCCGTCCAATCGCCAGCTCGAGATGGGTAACTCGGTGCAGCGGATCGAGCACTTCGAAATCAATATCGAGATCCACTCCGCTCTCGTCCCATTTGAAGGGGCTCATCTCTACGAGCAAGAGACTGGGGTACCAAGCTTCGCGGACCGCGGGGACGGAATACAGCCCGGCGATGTCCCAGTTCCTCGCTATCGTCCGGTTGCTACGTATCGCAGGAGGGGGAGGCGGGCCAATCAGACCGATCAGGCGACCATCGGCATTCAATACGGGGGCGCCCAACATCGCGCCCACTCTCTGGCCCTCGAGCTTCACGGTTGGCTCCGGTCGTTCCGGTTCCTGAATCACGTCCGTGACGACCGCCTCGCGGATGACTGGCGGATCGCCCTGGAGACGCGAGGTGGCGTACCCGATGGCGAAAACGGTATCCCACTTGGCACAGCCGGGCTGCTCGTCGGGCATGGGCACCAGTGCCGGAACATCCTTGATCGCCTCGACGGGCATGCGGAAGAATGACGAGTTCAGATGATGGGCAATTCCCAGCGGTTCGAGTTCGAACTGAACCGGATTTTCCGTCCAGGGACGCAGCGTGACGCGATACCACTCACCTGTGATTTGCTTGTTCCTGGAACTGAAAGGCGATGAGAGTTGTATGCTTCCGGCAACGTAGGCATATTGTTCGTCTTGGCCGATCACCAAGCCCGGCAAAGAGATGCTGCCGTCCTGCCCGGAATCCGGCTTGGTCGCCGCTTGGATGCCTACGATATTCTGGATCGCTTCCACAGGCGTCCCTCGCCCGTCAAGGGAAGGAAGGAGCGGATTTCCGTCTTCCGACAACCTGACCTGCGCACGTTCGCATCGCAGTGTCTCGATTGGAATCGTCTTCGCCGTTTTCTCAGGCGCGTGCTCCGGAGCGGGACGTACAGGCGTCTGCCCTTCTCCACTCGGCCGAGTTTCCCCCTTCTTCAATCGAAAACCGCCTCCAAGCCAATGTCGACCCTCGAGGTAAACACAGTCATCCAGTTCCACGACGATTGATTGACGTCCAGATTCGATTGTCAGAAAGATGCTCGTCCCTTCCGGCCAGCCACCGTTTGACCACTGTTACGCCGGGGCACAGCCTCACAAGTCCTCCGGCATCATTGGTCTTGAGGATCTGGAACGCTTCATCCGGAAGGTTCGTGAATTGCCGCTCTGCGGGCACCGTCAACGGCTCCCCGGGCGGATCGACTCCGTCGCTGCCCGGTGTCTTTGCGTCCTCGGAGACGAAAGCATCACTGGTGCTGAAACGGTCGGTGTTGTCGCTGCCCGAGGTCTTCTCATCGTCGGAGTCGGAAACACATCCGGAAGAAGTCACGAGAAGTGTCATCACAACCACGCAAATCCTCTGCCGTTCCATTTTGCACCTCCGTTGGCTGGCAGCGTCAGATTGACGAGCAACGAGATGGCGATGCGTCAAGCAGGGGCGGAAATCGTGTTTCGGGAGGCGAGATGCGAGTTTCTAGATCCGGCCTTCGTGGCCAAGGGAATACAACCTCTGCGCTTGCCTGGCGAAGCCAGCCTACCGGCATAATCTATCGCCCGCGTGTTCAGGTCTGTCAGTTCTTGCTGTGACAAAAGAACGGAATTGACACTGTTTCAACGCCTCAAGAATTCCGTCTTCAGACTCCGTCGTTCGCCAGTCCGTGTTTCTCCCGGATCCCGCAACTCGCATCCCGCATCCGTATTCCTTAGTCCTCTTCGTCCTTCATCTTGGCCTTGGCCATGATCTCCTGCTGGACGTTGCCGGGCACGGTTTCGTAGCGGCTGAAGTCCATACTGTAGCTACCTTGACCGCCGGTCATACTGGACAGCGTGCGGGCGTACGTGGTGACCTCGCGCAGAGGCACCTCGGCGTGGACCGTTTGCAGGTTGCCGCCTCCTGAATCGCTGCCGAGCACGCGACCACCACGGCCCGACATGTCGCTGTACACGTCGCCCACGTTCGCCTCGGGCACGGTCACATCCAGTTTGACAATCGGCTCCAAGAGGCACGGATTGGCCTTCTCGAAGACCTGCTTGAACGCCATTCGTGCTGCGGTCTTGAAGGCGGTTTCTGAACTGTCCACCGGATGGTGCTTGCCGAAGTGTACCTCGATGCACACATTCTCCACCATGTATCCGGCAATCACGCCGCCGACCAAACGTTCCTTGAAGCCTTTCTCGATCGCGGGCATGAAGTTACCGGGGATCACGCCGCCAACGACTGAGTCGACCCAGAGGAAGTTGTGCGCTTCCTCGTAGTGCGGCGTTTTCATTTGTGGAAACCTCGCTTTTACCGCGAATTCCTCGATATTTGTGCCCTGCGGCAACGGCCACATGCGGATGTGCACCTCGCCAAACTGGCCGCGGCCGCCCGTCTGCTTCTTGTGCCGATAGCTGCCTTCGGCTTGCGTCTGGATCGTCTCGCGATACGGAATCTTCGGCTCCTTTGTTTCAACCTCCAGCTTATCGCGCCGCTGGAGCCGTTCTCGAATGATAGTCAAGTGCAGCTCGCTCATGCCCGTCATGACCAATTCCTTGGTCTGCATATCGCGATCGATTCTCACCGTGGGATCTTCATCGGCTATCTTGTTCAGAGCCCCGGACAGTTTCGTCTCGTCGCCCCGGCTCTTGGGCGATACAGCCAAGCCGACCATGGGTGTAGGGAACTTGATCTCGGGTAAAACACACTCGCCGATCGACGTGCCTGTGCGCAGTTCCTCCATCTTGGCGACGGCCACGATGTCGCCCGGTCCGGCTTCGTCCACGGACGTTGTCTCGTTGGCCTGCACGCGCAGGAGTTGCCCCATCTTCACTCCTTTGCGCGCCGTCGAGGCAGGTACGGTTTGATCTTTCTTCAGCATACCGGAGAAGATGCGTATGAAACTCAGCTTCTGCACAAACGGATCGATGCGCGTTTTGAAGACCTGCGCCACCAGCGGCCCGTCCGCCTTTGGCTCGATGTCCAACTCCTCGTCGCCTTTCGTCGCCTTTCGGATCACGTCTGCGGGAGAAAGACCACACATTGCCACGGCGTCAAGCAATTCGGTCAACCCGACGTCCATCTTGCCGGAGCAACAAAGGATGGGGATCAAGCTGCCCTCGGCCACGGCGCGGACAATCAGGCGAGATAGCTCTTCGTCGTTCGGCAATTCGCCTTCGAAGTAGCGTTCCATCACCTCCTCGTCCACCTCGATGATCGACTCGATGAGCGGTTCGTGAATCTCGTTCGGATCGACCAACGCGCCCGATGTGTCCTCGGGCACGCGCAGCGTGCTGACCACGCCTTTGAAGTCGGCGCCGTGTCCTATCGGCACGTTCAGCAGCACGCATCTCGCCCCCCACATTTCGCGAATCGATTCGACTACGGCCGGGAAGTCGATGTTCTCGCCGTCCATCTTGCTGATGACGATCATCCGCCCCACGCCGGCTTCGCCAGCTTCGTCAAACGCCCGGCGCGTGTTGACCTCGATACCCGACTGAGCGTTCACGACGATCGCTGCCGTATCCACTCCGTGCAGGCAACCGATCGTCTGGCCGATGAATTCAGGATATCCCGGCGTGTCGATCACGTTGAAATGCTTGCCGCCAAACTCGAAATGCACGACGCTGGCTTCGATCGAGTAGTTATGATTCTTCTCCTCGGGATCAAAGTCGCAGATGCTGGTGCCGTCATCAACACTGGGACTCGCGCCGGGTTTCTCGGTCTTCACCAGCACCCTATCGACCAGCGTCGTCTTACCGGACGATCCGTGACCACACAGCGCCAAGTTGCGGATGTCTTCGACTTTCACTTTCGCCATTCCGATTTCCTCTTACCTTGCACTGGACAAGACTCATTATGTTTCCGCGGCGGCCAACGCCTCCGCCAACGTAAGTGTTCCTTCATACAGCGATCGCCCGATGATACAGCCCGCGACGCCCGTCCGGGCCAACCGCTCGACGTCACCGACCGTGGTGACTCCGCCGGATGCCACCACCGGCACGTCCACTGCTTCGCTCATCTCGGCCATCGCGTCGAGATTCGGACCGGCCATCATTCCGTCTTTGGCGATGTCCGTGTAAATTATCGCCGCGATTGGCTCGTCTGCCAAAGATGCGGCTAATTGGGTAGCCGGCATCTCGCTCACCTCCAACCAGCCGTCAGTGGCTACGAACCCGTCTTTGGCATCGATTCCGGCCGCCAAACGTTCCGGAAACCTACGGCACATCTCCCGAAACCAGCCTGGATCCTTAAGGGCCTTGGTCCCAATTACCAGCCTGGAAAGCCCCAAACCAAGCATCCGGTCGATCGTCCGCTCATCGCGGATTCCGCCGCCCAGTTCGCAGGGAACGTCCACAGCGGCGAGAATGGCTTCCACGACGTCGCGATTGGCCGATTGCCCGTCGCGAGCGCCATCCAAATCGACCAAGTGCAAACACTCAGCCCCCTCCGCCACCCATCGGCGTGCCACGGCAGCCGGATCGCTGCCGAACACCGTCTCACGCTCATAGTCACCCTGCCGGAGGCGGACGCAGTTTCCTCCGCGAAGGTCAATGGCAGGCCAAACTTGCATCTAGGACGATCCCCCGACAGTTCCGGCGTGGTATTCGCCGGAAACTATGCAATATGCCAGAGTCCTCGCCGGCCGGCAAGCATCTACCCCCTTTAGTGACTACCTGTCGCTCCACCCCCCAATACGATACATCAGCAATTGGCAGGAATCGAGTTTTCCCCTACAACGTGGTGAAGGACGACGCCGATCGTAAACGCCATTGTCGTTCGTTCCCAAAGGAGTACAGATAATGTCCGACGAAACCATCCCCCCAACCGCTGCCCACGAACCTGCATGGCGACCACTGCGTTCCCTTCAGCGGCGAGTTGCCGGCGTGTTGATCGAGAAGGCCAAGACCACGGCGGATGCCTATCCGATGAGCCTGAATGCGCTGACCAGCGGCTGCAATCAGAAGAGCAACCGCTCGCCACAGATGAAGGTGAGCCCAGACGATGTGGAACAGTCGCTGGACGAACTTCGGGAAATGGGCGCCGTGACCGAAATCCAGGGCAGCGGTCGGGTCGCCAAGTACCGCCACCGCATGTACGAATGGCTCGGCGTGGAAAAGACCGAATTGGCGGTGATGGCCGAACTGATGCTTCGCGGCGCGCAGACCGTGGGCGAATTGCGGACTCGAGCTTCGCGCATGGAACAGATTGCCGGGTTGGATGAATTGAGGCCGATTCTTCGTACTCTGATCGACAGGAAGCTGGTGATTCCGCTGTCGCCGGAGGGGCGAGGTCAGATCGTGACACATGGTCTGTACCCGGCGAACGAATTAGCGGAAGTCAAGGCGCGCGTCGGCGTGCATGTGGCATCCGAGGCGTCCACGCCAAGCGAGCTGGCATCGGAACCGCGACCGCTCGATTCCGCTGTGGGAGCGTCCCAGGTCTCGCAGCAGGATTTCGACGGACTCCGCAACGACGTGGCGGAACTGAAGGAGGAGCTGCTCCGCATGCGCGACCAACTTGGCAAGCTTCAGCAAATGCTCGATCAGTAGTGAGTGCCATGCCGGAAACCTATCGTGTCCGTTTGGACAAAGAGCACCATGTCTTCAGCGCATCGCATTTCATCACGTACGATGGCGGCGTATGTGAGCCCTTGCACGGCCACAACTATCGAGTCGCGGTCGAAGTGGAAGGACCGTTGGACGAGAATCAATACGTGATCGACTTCATCGTTTTGCGCGACGCGTTGAAGACCATCACGGACAAGCTGGACCACCACGTACTGCTGCCTACCGATCATCCTTTGATCGCGGTGCGGGCCGACGAAGGCGAAGTCGAGGCAACCTTCGAGGACCGGCGGTGGGTATTCCCACGCGATAACTGCGCTCTGCTCCCGGTGACAAATACAACAGCAGAATTGGTAGCCCGTTACATCGCCGAGCTTCTGAGAGAGGATTTGCAGGCTCGCACTGGCGTTCGGCCGCACAGAATACAGGTGGCCATAGACGAAAACAACGGCCAATGGGCCATTTGCGAACTGTAGCGTTGCGTGATGAAGTATTGGAAAGACAAAGTGGTTCTGGTCACCGGCGGCTCGGCGGGATTGGGCCGAATGGTCGGCGAGGCTTTCGCGTCGGCTGGGGCCAAGGTCGCCCTGGCCGCCATCGACGCCGAGGGACTGGAACAAGTAGCCGGTACGCTGAAGTCGGCCGGTCACGACGCCATCGGAGTCCTGACCGACATCACGCAACAAGACCAAGTCGATGCCTTGATGGCTCAGACGACCGAAACGTTCGGACGCCTGGACGTTTTGGTGAACTGTGCGGGCAAGTCGGCACGGGGCAAGGTGTTGGCAACCAGTCCCGACAAGTTCCGCGAGTTGCTGGAATTGAACTTCCTTGCTTTGGTGCGATGCACGCAGGCCGCGGCACCGCACTTGATCCGATCGCGCGGGCATCTGGTAAACATCGGATCGCTGGCGGCCAAGACCGCATCGCGGTACTTGGGGGCCTATCCGGCCAGCAAGTTCCCTGTGGCGGCGTACTCGCAACAGTTGCGGTACGAATTGAATCCCCAGGGCGTCCACGTGCTGCTCGTCTGCCCGGGGCCGATCGCGCGCATCGACGCCGGCCGGCGATACGACCAAGAAGCCGCCGGTTTGCCCGAATCGGCTCGTCTGCCCGGCGCCGGCGCCAAGATAAAGGAGATTCGGCCCGAGAAACTCGTGTCGAAAATGCTCCGCTACTGCGAGCTTCGCAAACCCGAGTTGGTGTTGCCCAGGAGTGCCAGATTGCTGTTCGCCATGTCACAGCTTTGGCCGTCGTTTGGCGACTGGATCATTCAGAAGATGACTTAGCCAGCGTTGAAACTCTCGACGTGGAAGCCCCGGCCGCTCTCCTTCATCACGGCCATGGCGATGCGTTTCCCGTCTGTGCGGACGTTGACCAATCCGTAAATCAGGCGGTCGGCCAGCAGCCATTTCTTCATCGGCTGCGGACTCTCGGTGTCCGGCTCGTCGAGCTTTCGCCCGCGGGGCTGAATCTGGGGATTCTGCACTCTGACAAGCTGGCCAGAGTCTGTCTTTTCGTAGATCTCGTACGGCTCCCAGAGCTGTACGGAACGAGCCAACTCTGTCGAGTAGATCAAGGGGGAACGATAATTCGCCTCGCGCAAGTCAAGGTACTTCTTGTCGCGGCCCGATTTGATGGGCGTCGTGAAGGCCCCGCTCCATCCGAGTGCTTTGGCGCGCGGATGCACGTGTGATTCGTTGTCGCCGCTGGATATCATGACCGCCACGGGGTCGGTCGCCTGTAGGAACCTCCATGAGATGTCCTCTGACCCATGATGACAAGCCTTCACTACGTGCGACTGAAACTCGTGGTCGGGGATGTGTTTCAGCAGTACGGCTTGCGATTTGAAGTTCAAGTCACCGGTGAGCAGAACCCGGGCGTCCTTGTATTGAAGTCGCAGAACCACAGACAGGCCGTTGCGCGATTTCGAAGGGCTCTCCATACTGGACTCGGAAGCCGTATCAACGTACCGGAGCGCGGGTTTGTTGGACCACGTCTCCTCTACAGGACCGAGGATCCGGATCTTCGGGTCGTTACCGGAACCGAAATCGGGAAGATAGCCGCCGTTGCTGCGGTAGTGAACTCGCTTGAGTGCGTCGATCCCTTGCCCTTCCAACGTGGCCAGGCGTTTGAGCCATTTCGCATAGTCGCCGGCAAGCTTATAACGCCGGTGTTGCGTCGTGCGCGAGTACTTGCGCACGTCGTCAAAGTCGTCGATCAGCGTTGTCAGGTATGCTTCCGGCAACTCCGATCCCTTGACCGGGCCGAGTTGACTCATGCCGCTGCCGTTGCTCCCGAACTCGGTGTAAGGACCGGAGAATCGCCCCAAGCCACAGTGGTAGACCGTGCCCACGGTGATTCGTTCAAACGGGTCCGTCACCTCGATTTTGTCCGGCAGTTCGTGAAGCCCTCCGTAGTGATCGTAGTCGGGGTGGGTGATGACAATCGAATCGATGTGAAACGGCACCGGGTTGTTGTGCCGGACCTGGGCAATTGGGTCGAAATTGAACTCCTGCCTCCAGGAGAAGTCACGGAAGATCTTCCATTTCAAGAAATCGAATGCGATCTTGCCCGTGTTCGTCCAGCCCTGTTGCCGAGGAGGCCCGCCATCGACGAGCATCCATCGCATATCTGGAAACTGGACCAATGCCGAATCGCCCTGACCGCAGTCGATCAGATAAACGTGCAGGATGGGCGTGTCCATCAAGTCCTTTTTCGGGATCTCTATGTGATGGCCCTTGGCCGAGACCTTTGCCTTGTCGCCCTGCGTCGAGATAACGTAGACCGGATCGCCCCACAAGAAAGCGACGGTCTCCCAGGCGTTCCTATTCGGGTCCACATGCTTCAACGGTTTGTAGTAGCGAGTTGTTGCCTTGATGTAGGCGAGTTTACCCGGTGTCGGCATGACCTGTCTCCTGTCAATCGGTGTCCACGGTGGTTGCACTAGGCCGGCGACGCTATCGGAGTTGATTGGAGGCTCGCCCATGCTGTTTCTTCGTCGTCGAACACCTCGATGATCGTGTCTAACCGAGTGCGAACGAAGGTGTCTCGGACGAATCGACGCAGCCCGCATAGAACGAGTCTGCCGTTGGCGCGCCGTACCCCCTTGTTCAACATCACCAGCCTAGAAACAAACGCACTGCTGAGGAGTTCAAAACGAGACAAGTCGACGAGCACGCGGGGTACACGCCCCGAACGTGCCAGCGACTCGGCCAAACGGATCACCTCGGCGTGTTCCGGTGTTCTACCCGGTATCACATCCAGGGTTACGATCCCGTTTATCATCCTTTTTCGGCACCACAACAAAGATCGACAGACGTGACACGGTGCGTCATACCGTGGCGGTTCCGCCTCGGCAGTCAACTCGGCACCACACACCGGACAGTAGTACGGCATGTCTTCGCGTTTTTCGGACGGCAAAGTGGCCATTGGAGCCTTCCTTACTACGGACATCCAGTCCTAAATGGTGGAGCGATCACCTCGTGGACCGCATCGAAAGAACAGCGACCCACGACTGCCTACTTTTACAATCGAATTCCCGCCGGAAATCCGGACATTCGAAATCATCAATCCGTGACCCATTTGATGCACAGCGGCGTGTCCACGCAGCGTTGGCGATGTCGGTCGACAATGGTTGCGGAACACGAAGGCCTCGCTTAAGCTACCCCCTGCGAGGTAGAAACCCGGTTGAACGCGCGGCGGCCCACCGGCAAATTGAGGGGGCGGCAGCACAGACTCGTATGGAATGGATTTGTTAACAGGAGGAGAAACATGGCGAGTACAGACGACAATTTGAAGCAAGCGTTTGCAGACGAGAGTCAGGCGAACCAGAAGTACCGAGCGTTCGCGAAGAAGGCCGAACAGGAGGGCTTTCCCAACGTTGCCCGACTGTTCCGGACGACGGCCGAGGCCGAGAGGATCCACGCCGAACGCTACGGGCAAGCACTGGAAGCCATCCAATGAGGCGAAGACCTGGCCGAGGCCAAATTCTACCTCTGCCCGTTCTGCGGACACATCGAGTTCGGGACACCGCCGGAATCCTGCCCCATCTGTGGCGCGAAAGCCGAGAAGTTTGTACAGGTATAGGGGCCAGCACCGGGCGGGGGCCGCATCAACTGGCGCGCAGCTTGAGATGGCGTGGTTTGGCGGAAGACGCGGGTTGTAGACGGGGGGCGGCGAGCAAGGTTTGGCCTCGGAAGCTGGTAGATTCCTTGACCCTATTAACGGGTCGCGTTATTATTGGATCGCATGATCCAGACCTTTCGCGACAAGGAGACAGAGCGGCTGTTCCACCGCGAACCGGTCAAGAGGTTCCCGCCGCCGGTGCGGCGACCTGGGTTGCGAAAACTGCTGCTTCTCGATGCTGCGGAATCACTCGATGACCTGCGAGTTCCTCCCGGCAATCGCCTTGAGAAGCTTCACGGGGATCGGGAGGATCAATACAGTATTCGAATCAACGATCAATGGCGAGTTTGTTTTCGCTGGGACGCCGGCGACGCCTATGAGGTCGAGATTGTTGACTATCACTGAGGCGCACCCATGCCACGACGAAAGCCAGCCCCAATCCACCCAGGCGAGATCCTTCTGGAAGAATTCCTCGTTCCGCTGGGGATCAGCCAGTACCGCTTGGCAAAGGACATCAGCGTTCCGCCGCGACGAATCAACGAGATCGTTCGAGGGCAACGGTCGATTACAGCGGACACCGCCCTTCGTCTGGCACGTTTTTTCCGAACGACGGAGAGATTTTGGCTCAACCTGCAGATACGTTACGATCTGGAGTTGGAAAAGGATCGACTCGGGGATCGACTCGATCGCGAAGTCGCGACGTTGGCGGTGCAGAATTGATCGGTTTGGGCCGTCGAACAGCCGTCTGGTTTTGTCACGGAGTGATTAATGAGAAGCCTGGTCGCCATAGCAGTCATCGCCTGTCTCGCCAGTTGCAGTGAACGGTCGGGCCTCATCTCCAAGGATGCTGCCCGAAAAATCGCCACCCAACACCTCAACGCCCATCTCCGTGGCAAGACATTCGTCGATGCCATGGGCAGAACACTTTCTTACCCTCAGCTCGAAATGGACTGCTGGCATAGCGTCGAGAAGGTTCAAGGTCGATGGGTGTTGCGACTGGACCCGCCAGATGGTGTCTATGGCACGGTAACTGTTGGCGAGCGTGGCGAGACCCCCAAGGTCGAAAGCTATGGCTTCGCGCTTGACTAGAGCCAAACGGTGTCCGCATCGAATGGCGTGCAGCTTGAGACGGCGTGGGTAGGCCAACCTTCCCGATCTGATTCATAGCGCTGTGTCGGCTCTGGTGGAAAGTTGCACGTGAGTTCAGGGTGGGTCAGAAGCGTTTTCCGATATGGCATCTGCACAGATCAGGCCCCCAGAAAAAACGGCGGCGGGCGACATCTCTAAACTGACTTCTGCACCCGTTTTACCAACCACGGGATGATGTACGCGGCGGCTGTGGAAACCACGACCACGACCACGCGATCAGTGAGGTAATAGAACCACAACGCATCCCCAACCTCACGTGAGAGCATTCTGATCCACGAGAACATACGCAGGACATGTAAGAACCAGCCACTTGGCTAACAACCAAAGACCCACAAACGCCGTACAATTGACATAGGCCAGCCACTTGAAAGGAAATGTGTCTGACTGGTTTTGCATGGTGGTACTTGCTGCTGCGAACGTTGGTGGGGAATCTGTTGCGACGCATTATATCCGAGTTTTCATCCGACAAGCACCCACGAGCGCACTCGACCTCCGAAGATTCTAGTACCTCGATCCTCAGCGGTCGCCACAGTCGCAATCCCCCTTGGGGGACAGTCGAAAACTCGCATAGATTCACTTGCGGCAGTCCGAATCCGGTCGCGCAATCCGGTGACCATCGACCGACTCGTCGTCCAAATCTGGTATGCCACCCCTGCGCCCGTGACCGACGGATGCCGGGGATGACTGACGTGGCCCCGGAATGCCCTCCTTTTTGAATCGCTTACGCAGGCGCACGCGACCGCCCAATGCCAATCGGCCACGGCGGGAGGCCGCCATTCACTCAACGGGTGGCGAATCCTCTTCGTCTGCCCGACTTCGAAGAAGAGGCGGACGATCAGGACCGGCAAGTGTGCGAAGAAGAATGCGGTAACAGCGAAGAACATGATCGAGAACTTGTTGAGGCCAAAGCCCTGAGTGCGCCCATTGATCAGCAGATGGCTACGTGGCTTGATTCGATCGACGGCAAGTTGAGAGACCGACTGGTGAAGGCCGGACTCGCAACCGCCAAACCCACAACCGAATTGAAGGCGTTCATATCGTCCTACATCGACGGTCGGCATGACGTGAAACCGCCAGCAAGACCGTTTGGAGGCAAGGCGAGGCGAGCCTGTACGAGTTCTTCGGTGAAGATCGCCTGGCCCACACGATCACCATGGCAGAAGCAGAGGACTTCAAACGATCCTTGATCAAGCAGGCTCTCGCGCACTATACGGTTCGCAAGCGACTCCAGGGCGTCAGGATGTTTCTCTCGGCGATGGTCACGCGTGGTGCGATCCAGGTGAATCCGTTCAAGGGAGTCAAAGGCGTCCATGCGGTCATTGATGAATCCCGTGACGTCTACGTTCCCCAGGCGGACGTGTACGCGGTTATGGAAGAAGCCCCAGACGCGGAATGGCGGGCGATGATTGCTTTATCTCGCTTTGGTGGCCTGAGACTACCAAGCGAAGTTCTCTCGCTGGGGTGGGAGTATGTCAACTGGAATAAGGAAACGGATCACTATCGTCAGTCCCAAGACAGCGCATCATCCAGGCGGTGCTCGGCGAAAGATTCCGCTGTTCCCCGAGTTGGTGCAACCGTTGACGGAGGCATTCGACCAAGCTCACTCAGGCGACGTGTACGTAGTCACTCGCCACCGGTCGCAAGCAGACTCGCCCGAGGGGTGGCGCAATAGCAGTCTACGGACACGCTTCGAGAAGATGGTTCAACGTGCTGGATTGACACGGTGGCCACAACCGTTCCACAACATGCGTGCCAGTTGCGAAACGGATTTACTCGAGCGTTTCCCTCTGTAAGTCGTGGCGCGGTGGATGGGCCATTCGCCCAAGGTGGCCGTCGCCAACTACCTACGAGTTACTCAGGAACATTTGATTGACGAGACTTGCAGTGGTGCGATTAAGCACCAAGCGGATGGGGAGGGATTCGATTCGATCGACGCAACCGGCATACACACCAACGACTTGCGACAATCGCGCGTTTCGTTTGGCACAGAAACCGGCACACTTCAGGACGAAAACGGCACATTCTCACCCGATCTCCAGGCCGTCATTCAACATTGGCCAGCCCTTTCAGAAGAGTCCAAAACTGAAATCCTGGCTATAATCCGGACGGCACACGGAGCATTCACGGAATGACCGGAACGAGGACCACGGCGATGCCCGACGTCGAACTGACGGAAGCCATCCAATGCCAGGAGAACCTGTCAGTGCCTGCCGAAACATGTCGTTTTCCCGCGGGGAATCGGACGGAGTCTCGACTCCCAGTGGATTTGTACGGGGAAAACGAGGGGCGGGCCATTGTGTAACGATCGACGCCTTGCCCCGCAGTTTCTCCCACGGAAGGACTAAACATGAGTTGGGAATCGAGAAAAGGCAAAGGCCGCTACTACACACGATCCAGAAGGGTCAACGGGAAGATTCGACGTCAATACATCGGCATGGGGGACCGTGCTGAAGTGACCGCTGAAGCCGACGCCAAGGAGCGGGCTGCACGACGACTTGAGAAAGAAACGGAGAGGGAACAACGGGAATGCGATCTCGCTCTGGACGACAAGGTAGATGAACTGTGCGAGCTGATCGACGGATTGGCCAGGGGTACGCTGCTGGCCGCCGGCTTTCATTCTCACCGTGGAACATGGAGGCGCCGTTATGACGGAACCAAGTAGGAAGGACGACTACGATGAAGCCCTCGACGAGTTTTACGCCGCAATCGGGCCCGCAAACGACGGCGACGGGCAGGCATTGTCTCACGTCCGGGCGCTGGTGAGGGGCGAGTTTTCGCGACAGATCGTCGATCTGGCGGGCAATATGGCTGACCATGTGGAAAAGGAACTGGTTGACCGCCTCGCTGGCGACCAACCAGGCACGCGTGAAATGATGCTCACCAAACTGCAAATGATGAGAGAGGAGTTGGCCGGCCCCACGCCCTCCCCGCTGGAAGTCTTGCTGGTGGAACGGGTCGTTGCTACTTGGCTGCAAGTCTGCCAAGCCGAGTGGATCGCTGCCACGGCCAACAATGTGTCGTTCACGCAAGCCCGTCACAACGAACTTCGGATGGATCGCTCGCTGCGCCGACACTTGGCGGCAATCAAGATGCTCGCCACGATTCGCAAGATGGAACTGCCGATTCGAGTCGACCTGAATTTAACCGCCAATGTCGCCGGGAAGACAAACCCATCCGCCCCGATGGCGTTGGAATCGGATTCGGTCCCCACGGCTTGGCGGTCTACTCGACCCGGTCCGCCCGGATCAAGGCGGCTGTGAACCCGAGATGCGGTGCCCAAGGGCGCGGTGACGCTGATGCCATGGACGGAAAAGCAAAACGAGCCCGGCTGCCAGCAACTCCCGCCAGAGACACCGCCGGTAAGCGGGCCACACCTTGAGAGGCTATTTCTATGGTACTGGAACAAGCCGTGCTGTTAGGTCGCGGTGAGCCCACTAGCTCGCTTCGGGGCAACGAGGAGCTTGAGGAATGCTATGACTTGCCACTCCAGGCCGCGTGCGAACGTTTTGAAGCAGGCTACGTGAGACGGCTCTTTGCTAAGTTTGGTGGCGATATCCAGAAAATCGCAGATCATGCGAACATGCCCGTGACGAGAATCCGGCGAAAGATGCGCTCACTCGGGATCTTGCGAGGCGGCTGAACATGTCCATCGCAAGACGCCATGCTGAATGGCGTTGTGCAATGAGCAGAACCCTGCTCTCGTCGCTCAGGGGCTCGCGTGGCACCACAGACAGTACTCGGACGACATTTCACTCGCCCAAGCCGAACAGGGCGCCAGGCATGCACAGCGGGGCTTGTGGGACTTGGATCCGATACCGCCTTGGGATTGGCGACGACGGACACGATGATTGACACCTCCCGAGGTTTGACGTGGGCAAAGGGGCGGACTGATAATTGTAGAGCACGTGATCACCATGAAGTTGCTGACTAACGGTCTTCGAAGACTTGGCGGAAGGCGTGGACCAGAAGTAAGGAATTGCATTGCAGGGAATCCGCACTCACTGTAGGTCCACCAAGCGTAGGGTTGCCTGCCTCACGAGTTCGTCGTCATTCGCCTTGCGGGCTGCGGAAAGCGCCATCGATGCGATCTTCCTAGCGGTTCCTATCGAGCCGTCGTCAGCAGCTTGGTCGGCCAATGCGATCGCGTTCTCGGCAATGGCCGCGAAATCTGCGGGGGTCTCGGCGTCGCTACTGAGTTTCACCAGTGTGGTAGCGGCTGCGTCCAGAGCCGATTCACTGGCCGGCAGGCGGTCGATCGCAAAGTCTCGCCTCGCTTGGTCCGAGATTTCGTTCACTAGCGTGACATCCGCAGCAGCTACCGCCAAGTTGTGCGCTTCTGTAAGGAGTACAAACTTGGCAACGGCTTCCCTGTTCTTTTCCGTCGCCGCCTTCCGCATACGTCGGGCAAGATCGACACGTTTCGCGATAGTCGTCGAGCCAGCGATCTCTTCGCGATAGCGCTCCAAAGTCGACGGCCTCGCGCGTTCTTGTGCCTCAGCCGACGGCACAGGCTCCGGTTCTTGAACAACCTGCGAGGCAACCGAGGCCTGCTCGTTCTGCTCGGGTCTACCTGTCATCTCTTTGGCCTTCGGTGCATCGTCGGGCGGCTTTGTATCGACGCCTACCTCGCCGGGAGCGTCCTTCGATGGCACGTCAGCAGGCGCATGCCGTTCCGGCTCCTTGGGGGACAAAGCAGCTTCGAGTGGTTTGTCGGACAACAATGCCTTTGCCGGCACGACCTGCTTGGATTCTATCTCGTCAACTGGTTCTGGCACTCCGGCCTTCCGAGTATCGGATTGGCCCTCTGCCAGTTCCGTTTCACCGCGTTGTCCATCTCTCAGGGCAAACGCGACCACAATCAGTACCACAGCAGCCAGCAAGATAACTCCGCCGCCCACTGCTATCACCACCCAATTCACACTCGCATGCTGTTTGGGTATCGGCGAAGTTGCGACAATGGCAACTGGCGTAGGCAGACTCGGCTCGTTTGTCGTCTGCGGCTTCGTGCTTGGCGGCGTCACGCGCGGAGGCGGCGGCTGATTCGTCGAGAGTCTCTCTCTCAGTTCGTCGTCATACGCAGCCTTCCTCTGTGGATTCAGCAGGCACAGGCGCGCTTGCATTACTTCGTTCATGATTCTCTGCGAGTCTGCGGCGTCATCGCCGGTAGCCAGTTCTTTGAGGTAGGTCATGACGCGATTGGCCGCAGAGTCGATCACTTCGCGATCGTCTTCGAATGGGTCAATGCCCAGCAGGCGGTAGTGGTGTGGTGGCTGATCTTTGGGAGCAATTCCCAGCCACTTGCGGTACGGATCGAACTGATCTGACATCGCCGTATGTATTGCGAGCGCGATCGAAAAAGTAGCCAAACAGTGGATTCCATGCTATCGCGCCCCTGCCCGCCTCGCAATCGCGGCGTCAGGCTGGCAAGGTTGATAGCCCCTTCCGCCCGCTCGGGCCCCTGAAACGACCGATGGTATGGCAATCGGAATGCCGCAAGTTTAGGATGGTAGTTGCTGCTCCCGGTACGTACCGGGGAGCGTACTTCCAGCAAAGCGAAAAATCACAGGGAAGATACCACTGCACAGAGCCGTCTACCGGCGTTGACGACAACTTGAACTGATGCGCGAGCATCAAGTTTCTGTTTCCCCATAAACCGCCAAACTGAGTCGCAAGGCTCTTTGTCAGCAGAAACAGTCACTTGGTCCCGCGCTCCCGCTTGGGAGCGTCGGGCCTTGTGCTGTTCTGCTGTGCGCCTTGGCGGGCGTTTGGGGAGCGGCCTTGGTCTCCGGCGCTCCTTTTTCGTCGGGCGAGGACCGTTGCAGGTTAGAGCAGGGGACACGAGATTTCTTAGTCTTTGGATTTCGTTGGGGGGGCAGAATCATGGTTACTCTTTGGCTAACGCAGAGGCTTAAATTCTGGAGAGTGCTTCTTCTGGCTACGTGGTTGTTCGGCGCACGCGGTCTTGACGCAGCGGACAGGGCGCCGGTTCCATCCGCGGCGGCTCAGAATGAAGCCTTGGCGCTTGTGAAAGACGTGTACGGCGGTGAATACGCTGACGCAGAGAGTGCAGACCAAAAGACCGCCCTCGCGCAGAAACTGCTTCAGAAGGCGAAGGCGACCGATCAGGGTACGGCGAATCACTACGCCCTTCTTCGGGTTGCTTGGGACGTCGCCACTCAGGCTGGCGATGCGAAAGTGGCAATGCAAATCACGGACGCAATTGTCGGCGCGTACGAAATCAACGCCCTGAGCTCAAAGATGGCGACGGTCAGAGCGACTGCCGAGTCAGTGCGGTCCTCTACACAGAGAACGGCTCTAGCGACCATTGCCATGGACTTGTTCGATGAAGCTGTGGCCGGCGACGACTACGGGGCGGCCACGGAACTTGCGGAGACAGCCCTTGCCGCTGCTCGAAAGGCCCAGGATTGGCAACTCGTCAAACAGATCGTAGCTCGGGATAGGGCTGTCAAGGAAATGGCCGGCGCTTATGAGACAGCGCAGAAGGCCCTCGCCACGCTCGAGGACGATCCGACGAATTCAGACGCGAATCAAGTGGCGGGAGAGTTTTTCTGCTTCTTCAAGAAAGATTGGATGAAGGGCATCCCGATGCTTGCGTTGGGCAGCGACGTTGCCCTGAAAACGCTGGCTCAGAAGGACCTGAAGGGGGCAAGTTCGCCAAACGAGCAGGTTGAGCTCGGTGACGGCTGGTGGGAGTTGGCGCAGACTCACGAGGGCGACCGACGTGATATCCTGCTTCTGCGGGCCGGCAGTTGGTACGCCGCGGGCAAGGCGGGCGTGTCCGGTTTGACGTTGGACAAGGTGGATAAACGACTGAAGGAAATCGGGAGAATTGGGCGTCCGGCGCCAGAAGCGCTAACGGCAGGCCGAGCGAGCCGCAGGGGCCACGACTTGCTCTTCAGATTCAACGACGAAGCACTTGCCAAGCAGTACTGGGAATGGACCGGCGAGTGGACGATGGCTAACGACGGCGGCAGGGCCCCAAAAGCCAATTCGTGCCTCCGTACACGACATGCCTACCACGGGAATCTGTCGATCGACATGGATTTCAGTTATGGGCGCGCCACTTACACGAACACCGGCGGGAGTTGGATTGAGGTCTGGGGTAAGCGTCTTACGATTTCTAATAAGAACTGGGGTAGCCTGCATGCTCAGGTGCACATCCACCGGGAGGGCGACGAGATCGTATTCGTACTCAATGGGCAGGTAGAACGAGTACCCATCGATTCGGATAAGTGGCGCGAACCGACAGTCATCGACATCCGCTGGCGCAGCCGCACATCACATTTCCGGGGCATCAGAATCAGGGCACAGACAATGGTCCCCGCCAACTCCCCGCCAATTAAAAGCCCCTGGTGAACAAATTAAGCCCCATGTCTGAGATCCCAGTCTACGTCCGCCGCAAGCCAGACCATAGGGACTCGGCAATAGATGTTGCCATGCTGAGGAGCGGGCAGTGACGTGGTTTCATCCTACCTTCCATGCCCCGCCGTAGGCGACAATCGACACTCGACACCCGCATGCCCCATGCGTTCGCTGAGAGGACGCAGGCCGTCCGGGACCTAGCAGGGGCGATACGATCGTCAGCGGCGACCTGGGACGCGAGATCGGCCATTCTACGATTGTGGGCCCCGGGCGCTTGTCCACGTGGCTGGTTGACCCGGAGCCGGCGGGGCCGTGGGAGTCCGGCCATTCCGTCGAATTCGTCACCGTCGCCCGTCCAACGCACTTCGTTCTGCTGCCGACGCCGGACGCTTCGATTTGGCGTACGATCAACTGTCCGGAAAACACGTTTGCACGACAGCGAGAGAGTTCACTGACGCCGATCCCGCAGTTACCGCTACGTATCTCGATGCCTTCATGAGACTGTGCGAGCGTGGGCTTGTTGTGCATCAACACGAAGAACTGTTTCGACTGAGCGGTCAGGGATTTCGGATTGCTCGTCGTCTGAGAAACGGAAAATCAGGTCCGTGACGTAGCGTGTCATCCCAATTCCCCGCCGCTCCCGCCCACTGTTGTCTTCACTGAATCCGCCAAGTGGTGTTAGAATGAAGACAACGTAGATTCGGGAGGGTCGTCGGTGATTGCAACACCCACGGCCAAGCGGACCCGGCCGGTTGTCGCTTTCCTGCCTTTCGCTGACGGCCGGCCAGGTTCGGCCCGATAGGAAGGCAGGATCATGGCCAGGAAGACCCACTCACCTTTGGCCGAAGCGTTGTACCGCCAACGACACCACGTCGCCGATGTGGCGTTTCGTCTCGAACGGTGGTTGAACCCATATTGTTACCCCTGGGGCGATGGTCCCGAACGCCCCGATCCGAGATTCTCGCGGTCCCGACATGGCAGCCCGATTGCCGTGATCGGCCTCTTGGACCAAGTTCGAAAGACGCTCGACGACCTTCTTCGCATATTTGGCTGGCAGGTATTCTGTGGGCGGCCCGAATCCAAAGATCGTCCAGCATCACTTCCGGCGTCAACCACTTGGAAGGTTCCGACTGAAGTAGGATACGTGGAACTGATTGGTTTTGGGGATGAGGAGGTTCCTGGAACCGTTGCGCACGAGTTGGAGTATCAGGCTACGCAGTTGTTGCTTGAACTTGAAGACTTCCCACGCCCGACTGCAAATCAGATTTCCAAGACGGAAATCAGGGAATGCGCGACATTGGCAGAAGTCCTGGCTGCGCGCATACGAAGGTATCAGCGAGAAAGAGCTAATGCGGGGCCAAACACGCCCATTGCGCCACCAGACGGACTCCTCGCCGAACTTACCAAGCAGCAACGCAGGATGATCGAGTTCGTCTGGGACAAGCCGGCAGTGAAACGCTACGAGTTTGAGGCTCACGTCTGGGAAGGAAAGGTCCGCCCTCAGAAGAAGAGCGTCGAGCGGCAAGTCGAGCGGCTCGACGATCGTCTGACCGAACTGCGAGAACCCTGCTCTATCACGATCAACGACGAGTTCGTTAAGTTCGAGCGGAGGTCTGCCGACGTAGACAAATAGGCGACAGTCTTGTCGGTGATTTTGTCCCGGCTCCTGGAGGAGAATGACGCACAGAGAATGCGTCGTTCCTCCAGGAGCCTTTTTTCATGGCAGACGATCAAGCCAGACTTGACGAGTACATCGAGCGGCTACCTCCGCCGAAAGCGATCCGGGAGCGGTTGTCCAGGAACTTGCGGGAAGCGAGGCTGCTCAGGCAACTCTTGAAGCTGTCCGAGCAACGGCAGCGCGTGGAGGAGGCCGCCCAGTGAACCTCCACATCAACCCCGCCGAGTTCTCCGACGTGATTCAAGCCGCCGTAGACCGTGCGATTGCCAAGATGCGGGCCGAGCAGCCGGCGGAAACTGACGGTCAGATCCTGCTGAACAAGCAGGGGGCGGCCGACGCCTTGAGCGTGTCCCAGTCGACGGTTGACCGGCTTCGTCGTGAAGCCGGCTTGCCGTGCGTGAAACTCGACGGACTGGTTCTGTTCCGGCCCGAGGCGCTCCGGGAATGGGCGGCGGCGAAGGAGACCGAGAAGTGCGAATCGAATCCCCCTTAGACACGACAACGCCCCGGTGTGCGGCCGGGGCGGTGTTGGACTCTATGAGGAGCCTTAGACGTGTATTTCCATGGTATCCCCGCCAATCGAAAGCGGCAACCCTCGCTGTTATCCGTCGCGGCCGGCGACCTCGTCGAGGCCGCAGAACGCGAATCCCATCGTGCCGATTGGTCGCCGAGTGGCCGGGCACATTTCGCCGAGGCGACGGAGTATCTGCTGGCGGCTGCCGTCTCGCTCAAACGTGCCGAAGCTGCAGTTCCATGGGCCGGAGGAACGACGGCATGACACAGCGGACACGAAACCCGATACGGCCTGACGGCTGGTTTGGACTCGATAACGCTCTTGTCGATCAAATGAGTTTGATCGGCGCGAATGCGTTCGTCGTGTATGCGGTTCTTGCTCGCCATGCCGACGCAAACGGAGTTGCGTACCCCAGCGAAGAGCGGATAGCGGCACTCGTCGGATTTTCGGAATCGACAGTGAAGCGCGCAATCAAAACGCTGGAGAAAGCCGGTCTCATCACGAAAATTCGGCGATCCCGCGGGCGAGGCCGAGGAACTTACAATGAGTACACGCTGGTTGACGGTCGAGGCATCTTACGACAGGCCATCAGTGACCTATTGAAAGTTACATCAGATCAAAACGCCGCATTACATCAGGTCACCAGTGACCCAAGAACAAGACCCAAGAACAAGACTAAGACAATAGAGGCGTCTCTTTCGCTTTCCACACTCATCGAATGGTGGAATCGGCTTCCCGACGTGGCTCATTGCCGTGAAGCGACCGAGAAGAGGAAGAAAGATTTCAAAGCGAGATCCGCAAGAGCATCCTGGGTCAAGGATGTGCCTGACGCCCTCAAACGAATCGGTCAGAGTAGTTTCTGCCGTGGCGATAACGATCGTGGTTGGCGGGCCAACATAGACTGGTTTCTCCGTCCGGACACAGTCACGAAGATCCTGGAGGGCAGCTACGACGATCGCGATGGTGCCAAACCAACAGACCGGCGCCGAGACCTGACGAACGATAAGAATCTGAGACCACCCCCACACCTAAAAAGGAGTCTTGAGAGATGATTCTGGAACGACAACCGCCTTGTGACCTCGACGCTGAGATAGCCGTTATCGGCTCGATGGTTTTGGATCCGCGCGTCTGTGACGACGTTGCTACCCAGATAACGGCTGCGGACTTCTACGACGACGCGAATCGTGTCCTCTACGGAACGATCGGTGGACTGTGGCATCGGCAAGGTGCCGTCGATGCTTCGATCCTGACTGCCGAGTTGAAAGAGAATGGAATTCTTGAGGCGGCTGGCGGAATTGCATATCTGTACAAGGTCAGCCAGTCCGTGCCAAATGCAGCACACGCGCGTTATTATGCCCGTATCGTTGCGGAGAACGCCATCAGGCGTCGATTGATCGAACGTGTCACGGACATCGCCAGTGCGGCTTACGAAGGCGGGGACATCCAGACGCTGCTTGGTGACGCCGAGTCCGGCATCCTTTCAGTTCGCGATAGCCGGCAATCAAGTGAAGTTCGGGAGTTTCGGGGCTGTCTGACTGACGCGCTTGCACTGCTTGACGAAAAGCGATCCGGAGAATCGAAGCATCTTGTCCCAACCGGGTTTCCGGAACTTGACCGGGTGATTGGCGGCCTCCGGCCAGGCCGTTTGTACATCCTCGGGGCAAGAACATCTATTGGCAAGACTGCGTTGTGTACTTCGCTTGCGCAAAACGTTGCCGAGGGAGCCTGTCGCCCCGTGCTGGCCATTTCCGTCGAGATGTCCGGCGAAGAACTCGCAAATCGGATAATCAGCGCATCAACGTCCGTGCCTCTGTCCTTCATCGACAATGGTACTGTCACAGATGATGAACGGAAGAGAATCACAAGCAGCGCGGCGACACTGGCAGGACTGAAGCTATCCATCGTCGACAGTCCGCAGATCACGGTTGCGGCGATCGCCGGCCATGCCCGACGGGTGAAACGGGAGAAAGGCGACTTGGCGCTGGTTGCGATTGACTACCTGCAACTGCTGCAGCCGGCTGACAGAAGCGTACCACGTCACGAACAGGTGGCGGCCATGTCCTGGGCGTTGAAAGGGCTCGCGCGTTCGCTTGCTGTGCCCATCCTCTGCCTCGCGCAGTTGAACCGCACAGCGGAACAAGGGAGCGATCGGCCCCGAATGAGTCAATTGCGAGAATCGGGTGCGATTGAACAAGACGCCGACTGCGTGATGCTTCTGCATCGCGCCAACAAGGACACGACGGACGCGGAGTTGCTGATCGACAAGAACCGCTCGGGACCAACCGGGGTGGTGAAACTGCATTGGGCGGCAGAGTTGGCGCGGTTCGACAGCGCAGCGGAACAATGGCGAGATGAAACGGAGGCCGGTTTCTGACAAGAAAGTGGCTTACATCACACCGATGAAGTGTCTATATTGCTTGTGGTGGCGGCTCTGCTGACACTCGCCACCGCGGGCTCGTAACCCGATTCGGAGGTTCTGATTATGTGTCACCAGGCCCCAGGCCCAGCTATTCGTGCGTGGACTCCAAGCCGTGATCTGTATTGGCAGGGAGCGAGGAACCACCGGCGGTCTCCGAACCGCTTACGAGCGGGTAGCTGGGCCTGGAGTCTTTCTTGGCCCGCGCTCTGCGGGCGGGAAGGCCAACAACGGAGGAACAACCATGACATCACTATCGAAAGACGGCGCCGGCTGGCGGATTCTCTTCGTCTGCCCCACCACGAAGAAGCGGCGGACAATCCGCACAGGCAAATGCTCGAAGAAGAACGCCCAGACGGCTCAAAACATGATCGAGAAGCTCGTTGAGGCCAAAGCCTTGAGCGTGCCCATTGATCAGCAAACGGCTACGTGGCTCAATTCGATTGACGACAAACTGCTTGGCCGGTTGGTCAAGGCCGGCTTGGCGAAGGCGAGGCCAACAACCAAACTGAAGGCGTTCGTCTCGTCCTACATCGAGGGCCGGCATGACGTGAAACCCGCAAGCAAGACCGTGTGGCGGCAAGGCGAGACATCCCTCTACGAGTTCTTCGGTGAGGATCGATTGGCCCATACGATCACTACGGCGGAAGCCGAGGACTTCAAGCAGCAATTGATCAAGCAGAAGCTGGCTCTATACACCGTCCGCAAGAGACTCCAGGCCGTTCGGATGTTCTTTTCGGCGATGGCCAAGCGTGGGCTGATCCAAGTTAACCCCTTCAATGGCGTCAAAGGTGTCCAAGCTGTTGTTGACGAATCCCGCAACGTCTACGTTCCCGCGGCGGATGTGCAAGCCGTCATGGAGGAGGCCCCCGACGCCGAATGGCGGGCTATGATCGCTCTATCTCGCTTCGGCGGCCTGAGACTGCCCAGTGAGGTTCTTTCCCTCAAGTGGGAGCACATCGACTGGGAGAAGGAACGGATTACGGTTGTCAGCCCCAAGACGGCACATCATCCTGGCCGCGGTCAACGGGTAATCCCGCTGTTCCCCGAGTTGGTCCAACCGCTGACCGAGGCGTTCGAGGCGGCTCCGGACGGCGCTATCTACGTGGTCACTCGCCATCGATCGCAAGCAGACGGTCCAGAGGGCTGGCGGACTACCAATCTCCGCACCCGATTCAACAAGATGATCCAGCGGGCCGGGCTCGAACCGTGGCCAAAGCCTTTCCAAGCCATGCGGGCAAGTTGTGAGACGGACCTGCTCGAAAAGCACCCGCTGCAGGCCGTGGCGCGCTGGATGGGGCACTCACCCAAGGTCGCCGTCGCCAACTACCTGAGGGTGCGTGATGAGCATTTCGACCAAGCCATCAACGGAGGCCAGCAGAAACTGGCACAGAAACCGGCACACTCATCGCCCGTTCAGTCTCATCAGGGCTCGTCAAGAAATCGAGAGACCCCCGAAAATCCAAGGATTGACGAGGGTCGCTCAATGGTGAGTATCAACAAGGCGGATGGGGAGGGATTCGAACCCCCGGTACCCGCAAGGGTACAGCAGTTTTCAAGACTGCTGACGAATCTGCGGAAAGGCAGACAGGGCAAGGAGTTTCGGAAAGCGGCCTAGACAGTGTGGCGCGTAGTGTGGCGCTTCTGCTCGAAAAATCGCCGGATTTGGCGGTTGTCGTCGAGGCCTGGCCCACACTGCCGGAGCCGGTCAAAGCGGGCATCGTCGCGATGGTGAAAGCGGCTGGCGTGTAGTCCGCTCTGTGACATTCATTGCTGATTTAGGCGGCATCCCTCGTTTCGTCGGCAGTTTAGCTGACACTTCTGTTGGCAGTGTCGAAAGTGACAATCGACGCTCGGTTTGACATCCATCGGACCGTGCGGACAATTGAACAATCGCAATGGTTTGTGGCCTAATGGGGGAGTTACCATGCATCCGTCAATGCAGCCGCCGGAACAACAACCCGGAGAGATCATCTTCTACCCGCTCAATCCAGAAGAATACAACTTGCCTGAGGGGCACAGGCAAATGGTGCACCAGTTTGGGTTTCGCCCAAAGCACCGAGAATACATTTGCGGGACATGTGGAAGTAAGACGACCGGGCGTGTGTTGTGTGATCTAATCCGGGTGTCCGATGGCGCACGTGTATCGTGGTGTATTTGCTCGTGTGGAAACCGCGAGCCGACTTTGATTATTGAAAAAGACGACATGGTAGTTGCCCAGTATCCTTCCTCGAAAGAGTTTTGCGTTGGCGAGAAGTGGCCATCAGAACTTGCGGCCCTGTACGAGGAAGCATCCAAGTCGTTTTCTGCCGCCGCGTACACGGCCTGTGCGATGGTTTGCCGGAAGCTGTTAATGGCGACAGCTTGTGCCGAGGGCGACGATGACGGCAAGAAATTCGTCCAATACGTGGACTACATTACCGATACCGTTCTGACGTTCCCCAAAGCACGGGACGCGATAAAGAAGATCAAAGACATTGGGAATGTAGCAAACCACGACATTGCATTTGTTGCCGAAGCAGACGCACGGAGAGCGATGCAGATCGTGACCTATATGCTTAGTGCGATCTATTCGCTTCCGTCCAGTTAGGTCTTGAGGCGGTCAATGCGGTCGTGGTGGCCATGGTCGCAAGGTCCACGTGCCCGATTGAATCGCGCGTGGCATATCGCATGGAGGAAGAACCCCAGATGAACGAACCAGGGACTCCCGTCGACGGTTTGCAGCTTTGCCTGCCGGCTACCGTCTGTCAGGACTTGGCAGTATCTGACAGGTCTGAGGAAGATGAGCGGGCAGAATTGCAGGGTGACGATGCGTTGTTCAACGCTCTCTTGGCTGGTGCGCACGTCGAAAATGCGGCCTTCATGGCGGGCATGAGCGTGCGGACGGCATATCGGCGCCTGGCCGATCCGGTATTTCGGCAGTCTGTGGAATCGGCCCGTGAGGTTCTGAGGGAATCTATCCTCACTAGGCTTAGCGAGGCGGCCGGAGACGCAGTCAGCCGCCTCTGGGAGTTGGCGAATGAAGGTGAGCCGGAGATTCAATTGAAGGCTGCGAAAGCGTTGCTTGACGGTCTGATCAAGATGCAGAATGCTCAGCCCCGGCGGACGACTTCGGTCGAGTACAGCGTGAAGCAAAGCAGCGAGGGCTGATATGGGACCGCTGTTGTTCTTGCCCTGCATGCGGGGTATACTGTTTGCATCGGGTGTCCGAGGCGATGGCCATGCTGAGGACTGAGATCGAGTCGGGACGTGTTCGCGTGTTCTGAAACAGCACTTACCAGCCGCGATGCGTTCCACTCGGCCCGATAGCTGGTAGGTGCAAGATGTCGCCACCTCTACACGACCCTCCCTACGGCGAGGCTGATACTCGGTCGAAGCTGATCGACCCGGCTATCCATGCGCGCGGGTGGACGGAAGAACACATTCGCCGCGAGGAAACGGCGGGGGCGGTCGAGATCATCAACGACACGCCTCGACGAAGATCCAGAGGGCGTGTCGACTACACGCTGCGACTGAAAGTCCCCACGGGTCCGCAACCAGTTGCAGTTGCCGTTATCGAGGCAAAGGCGGAACACCTGCCGCCCGGGCACGGCCTTGGGCAAGCGAAGTCGTATGCACGATGCCAGCGGCTGAATGTCCCATTTGCCTTCTCCAGCAATGGCCATCAGTTCGTCGAGTTCGACCGCTTCACCAAGCTGACCACGCAACCGCGACCGATCAATGAGTTCCCAACGCCCGATGAGCTCCAAGCACGGTACGAAGCCGGCATTGGGTTCAAGCTGACCGAGGAGGTCGCCAAGCCGCTCACCACGCCGTATGCCGGCGGTGAAGCGAAACGGCGGTACTATCAAGACGCCGCGATCCGAGCTGCATTCGAGGAAATCGCCAAACGCGAGAAACAGGGCACGCCCAAGCGGGCACTACTATCGCTGGCAACCGGGGCGGGCAAGACGTACATCGCCGTGCAACTGCTGAGACGAGTCGCCGATACGGGCCAAATGGGCCGCGCCCTATTCGTTTGTGATCGGGACGAGTTGCGGACACAAGCGCTAATCGCCCTACAGAACGAGTTCGGCAATGACGCTGCTGCCGTCAGCACCAGGAATCCGCAGAAGAACGCCCGTGTCATCATTGCGACCTACCAGACGTTGGGTGTGGATACGGACGATGCCGACGCGAACTTCCTGCTGCGCAACTATCCAGAGGACTTCTTCACGCATGTGATCATCGACGAGTGCCACCGATCGGCATGGGGCAAATGGTCGCTGGTGTTGACTCGCAACAGTGGAGCGGTCCAGATCGGACTTACCGCCACGCCACGGCAACTGGAAATCCCTAAGAAAGCATCGCCGGAAGCTCTGGCCGACGCGCAAATCACAGCCGACAACCTACGGTACTTCGGTGATCCGGTCTACGAATACACGCTCACACAGGGAATCGAGGACGGATACCTGGCTGTTTTCGACATCAAAGAAGGTCGCGTCAACCTGGACCAAACCGGCATTACGACCAAACAGATCATGGCGCGCAAACCCGTCAATGCAGTGACCGGTCAGCCTATGACAGTGGCCGATGACCGCGCGAAGTACAAAGCAACCAGCTTTGAAAAACGTATCGTACTTCCCGATCGCGTCGAGGCCATGTGCCGAGATCTATTCGACTATTTGCTGGATGCTGGCAAGCCCGAACAGAAGACAATCATCTTCTGCGCCTCCGATCGACATGCGGACGATGTGGCGGGCATGATGAACAACTTGTACGCCGAGTGGTCGGCGAAACAGTCAGACCACGACCCGGTCGACGAATACGCCTTCAAATGCACGGCTGCGAGTGGCAAGGACAACCTGCCCGATCTGCGAGGGGCGTCACGAAGCCATTTCATCGCCTGCACGGTGGACCTGCTGACAACCGGCGTGGACGTGCCTGGTCTTCAGAACGTCGCATTCTTCAAATACGTCAAGTCACCCATCAGCGTGCATCAGATGGTTGGTCGTGGCACTCGGATCGACGTTCCCACGAACAAACTGATGTTTCGCGTTTACGACTACACGCGAGCAACGGATCTGTTGGGCGGGCAGTTCATTTCGAAACGCCAAAAGGAATCAAAGAAGCGCAAACCGCCCTCTCCACCCAAGCCGATTATCAAGGTCCAGGGTTTCGATGTTGTCGTTTCCGAGGCCGGCCATTCGATCCCGGTCGAAATCAATGGCGTGCTGACCAAAATCAGTGTGGAACAGTACGAGGAGCGTTTGGCCAGTCGACTAGTCGAGGAGGTCGCCACCATCACGGGTTTCCGCGACTTATGGATCGTGCCAGCGAGGCGGCTGGAGTTGTTCAACGAGTTGCCCGACGCCGGACGTTCGCCGCTATTGGTGCGCGCCCTCGAAGAAATGGGCGACTACGATTTGTACGACGTGTTGGCCGATTTGGGCTATGGCCTTGCGCCGAAAACCCGCGCGGATCGTGCCGATGCGTTTTTCTACAAACACGAACATTGGCTATACGGACTGCCCACGCCGACGGCGAACACATTGAAGGCAATCGTTGGGCAATTCGCCAAGGCCGGCACGGAAGGGCTGGAAAGCCCGAACATCTTCAAGACGCCGGATGTGATGAAGGCCGGCGGAAAAGACGGTCCTATCAAGGCACTGCGAGAATTGGGCAAGCCGGCGGAAGTGCTGCTTGATACGAAGGGACGATTGTTTGCCGCGTGATGGACCACTATGACTACTGCGACTCACACCTCTAATACTGACGCTCACAACACACAGTGGATTCCGCCGCTGACGGTTTCACCATTGACGCCACCGGCGCCGACGGGCTGGAATTGGCACTTGCTTCGCGATGTAGCGAGGCTTGAAAGTGGCCATACGCCCAGCCGGGCGAGGCCCGATTGGTGGGGTGGCGACATACCATGGCTTGCCTTGCCCGACATTCGCAATCTGGACGGCAAAGTCGCATTTGGAACCGGCGAGTACACAAACGAGGCCGGCATCGCCAACTCGTCCGCACGGATACTACCGGCAGGCACGGTTTGTCTCTCCCGAACGGCATCTGTCGGTTTCGTTACGAAGATGGGCCGTCCGATGGCGACCAGTCAGGATTTCGTGAACTGGGTCTGCGGACCGGGCCTTGATCCCGATTTCCTTATGCATTTGCTTATCGCATCCCGAGACTACATTCGCTCTCAATCGTCGGGGGCTGTTCACAAGACGGTATACGTGCCAACCGTCAAGGAGTTTCGCGTCTGCATGCCACCCAGTGATGAGCAGAAGCGGATTGCGGGGATTCTGAAGGAACAGTTGGCGGCGGTGGAACGGGCGCGGGCCGCGGCCAAAGCCCAACTCGAAGCCGCCAAAGCCCTCCCCGTAGCGTACCTGCGCGATGTGTTCGAGGGCGACGAAGGAAGAGCATGGCCGCGAGTTCCCGTCAGACAGTTCCTCGCTTCGCCACTACGAACCGGAATTTCAAAGCCAGCGGACACGACATCTGAAGTACGTTGTCTCACATTGTCAGCCGTCCGCGACGGACAACTGAAAACTGAGGAGTCGAAACCAGTAGCACTTTCCAAAGACGAACTCGAAAAACACAGCATCAAACCCGGCGCTTTTTATCTCGTTCGAGGAAATGGAAACCGAAACCTTGTCGGACGAAGTGGGCAAGCTCCCGTTGCCGACATACAGATTGCGTTCCCTGATCTGCTCATTGAAGTCGTACCGAACGAGAGCTGCGGCCTTGCAGAATTCCTCAGGTTTGCGTGGGATTGTCCGGAAGTACGGCGCGACATCGAGGAACGCGCGAGAACGGCCGCCGGGATTTACAAAATCAACCTACGCAACTTGTCTGAAGTACTCCTACCGCTTCCGCAGGTCACAACGCAACGTCAGACCGCCAACCGGTTGGAGCGACGCTTCGAAGAAGCTGCCAGTTTGGAGCGATCGTGCGCTGGCCAATTGGCGGATATCGAGTCAATACCCGCCGCTTTGTTGCGATCAGCATTCCAAGGAAGACTTTGAACGGCTCACAATGGCAAAGAAGAAAACCAAAAAAAACGGATCGGCGAACGAAAACGGCAACGACAAGCGCCTGAACTCGCAGCAGTCGGTCAACGGGGCTGTGAAGTCGATCTGCGACATCATGCGCCGCTCGAACTGCGCGGGCGCGATGCAGTATGTCCCCGAACTGACATGGATTCTGTTCCTGCGGATTCTGGACGAACGCGAAACCCACGAAGCCGAAGCCGCCGAAGCGGTCGGGGCCGGCTTCACGCCATCGCTCGAAGCGCCCTACCGCTGGCAGGACTGGGCCGCGCCCGACAGCCAGCGACGGGAAGAAATGCTCACCAAAGGCAAGGTCCTGGAGTTTGTCAACGGGGAGCTGCTGCCCTATCTGAAAGGCTTGTGCGACCGGCCCAACTCGACGCCCCGCCAGAAAGTCATCAGTGAGATCATGTCGGGCGTCGAGCGGGTGCGGATCGACACACAAAAGAACCTCTGCGATGTCTGTGACAAGGTGCACGGACTGTCCGTCGACACGATCGACGATACGCACGTTTTTGGACTGTCCCAGGTCTATGAAGGCTTGCTGCTGAAGATGGGCGAAAAGGCCAGCGATGGCGGCCAGTTCTTCACGCCACGGGAAATCGTCCGCGCGGTGGTGCAGGTCGTCACCCCGAAGTTTGGCGAGACCGTGTACGACCCCGGCTGCGGGACCGGTGGCTTCTTGGCCCAGTCTTTCGAGTTCATGAGGGGTGGCAAAGGGAACGTGAACATCGGACTAGCCGACCAGTTCGATCAACTGGAACGCCGCACGTTCTATGGTCGCGAAAAGGAAAACCTGATCTATCCCATCGCTCTGGCCAACCTCGTGTTACACGGCATCGACCAGCCAAACCTTTGGCACGGGAACACGTTGACCGGCCAAATCGTCTACGACGGGCTGTACGACACGGCGCCGGAGCAATTTGACGTCGTGATGACCAATCCGCCGTTTGGCGGGAAAGAAGGCAAAGAAGCCCAAACACGGTTCACCTTCAAGACCGGCGCTACGCAGGTGCTGTTCCTGCAACACGTCATTGACAGTCTGAAACCGACTGGCCGATGCGGCATGGTGCTCGACGAAGGCGTTTTGTTCCGCACAAACGAGACGGCTTTTGTGAAAACGAAACGGAAACTGCTGGACGACTGTGACCTGTACTGCATTGTCAGTCTGCCCGGCGGCGTCTTCTCGGCGGCCGGCGCGGGTGTGAAGACTAACCTGCTGTTTTTCAACAAAGGCAAGCCGACCGAGAAGATCTGGTACTACGATCTGTCGGACGTGAAAGTCGGCAAACGCCAGCCGTTCACGATCGACAAGTTCGACGATTTCTTCAGGCTGTTACCGAAGCGGCGAAAGAGCGAACGGAGTTGGACCGTCGATTTCGTACAGCGAAAGAAGCAAGCCGCCAAGGAAGCCGAACCATTCAAGAAACAGGCCAAGGCCAGGCAGCAGGAAGCCAACCAGTGGAAGCAGCAACTGTCAGAACTGAAGAAAGCCAAGCCGAAGGACCGCGACAAGGAGGCAATCGCCGAAGCCGAGCAGCGGACCAAGGATCTAGCCAAAGAGGCCCGCGAACTCAAATCCCGCGCCGACGCCATCGAAGACGCCGTTTACGACCTGAAAGCGGTCAACCCGAACAAGCAGGTCGAAGAAGATACCCGAACGCCGAAAGAATTGCTCGACACAATCGAAGAAAAGGGTCGCGAAGTAGCCGAAGCACTTGCGACACTTCGGTCGCTGGGTTGATCCGTTACGCAGGGCTGTGTCGCTCCCGACGCTAGTTTCCCGGCTGGCTGGCCCCGCGTTTTTCCGTACTACGGGAACGGGACGGGAGCCGGCATGTCAACGGACGACGAGAACAGGGCAAGCTCCGAAATCCAAACGCCAAGTCGGGACGCCGTCGAGGAAGCTGTCGAGTTCCTGATGCGCGGAATCAGGTTTTGCATGAGTTCCGCCAGCCCCGACGACTGGTTTGCGCATCTGTTTTGGGAAGACACGTATTTGAGGCGTCATGGTCGGACGAATGAACAGACGCTCAGGCAAGTGTTGCCGGCGATCGAGGAAATGCGAAGGGACGAAGGCCGCAGATCCATTGTCTTGAGCACCATGGCGCGCAGAACCGCCATCGCGGCGCTGCTGGATCTGCATGCGCGCAGATACGGCGAAACACATAGGGATGAAGCTCAGCAAGCCGTGAGATTTCTGTTTAGGACGGCAATGGATTGGGCGCCCGATGTTGCGAAACGGGACGTCGACTGTTTCGGCGCTGCCCTACGTCTGGCATGCAATTTGGATCGAGACATCCGTGGCGGTTTGGCCAAGGCGGCGGAGGAAGTCGTCAAGCACATGAAGTCTCGCCATCTGCCGGGGTCGCTCCAGCTAGGTGCTTACTCAAAATGGGCATTTATCGAGCCTGGAGATGAGCTCGTGAGAGCATTGGTCGATTTTGGATCTGACCTCCTCGTCTTTGCCGGCCACGACGCATTGGACGTGGTCAACAAGCTGCGCAAGCTGGATCCACCACTGAATGGAATCGTCACCGCAGCCGATGTGGAATTGCTGGAAATTAAAGTGGCCGATGAAGTTGAATTCCTCCGCCGCGAGCGAATCGTAAGTCCACTGCGTGAAGAGGATGACGTAAAGCCACGATGGAACAAGGAAACGCACGAACTTCGGTTCAAGGGGCAAGTGATACGCAAAGTCCGGCCGATTGCCAAAAACGTCATTAGAATTCTGGACGCATTCGAAGAAGACGGCTGGCCTAGTAGAATCGACGATCCACTGGCCCCGTCGCCGGAAACAAGGCGAGTGAGTGAGACGCTTAGGACGCTAAACGAAGGCTTGGATATGATCCGTTTCCGGGCCGATGGAACGGGAGAGGGCATCATTTGGGAATTTGATGTCGGCGAATAGCCCACCTCCCGCGCATGTCCCATACTTCCCCCACGCATCTCCTTTAGACTCATCTTCCCTGCGTGCTCAATAATGAGAGCATGAGCACTGCAACGAATGTTACAGAACCGCAGCGGCTCGCCCTAACGGCAAGCGAAGTTGCCGAAGCACTATCCGTCAGCGAGCGCCACGTCTGGGCACTCCACTCAAGCGGCCGGCTACCGAGGCCATTGTCCTTTGGACGGTCGAAACGGTGGTCGTGGGAGGAACTTCGCGCGTGGTTAGCGGCGGGGGCGCCGGAGCGATCGCGATGGGAGCAAATGCGGCAATAGTAGCCAGCCGCGGTGGGCGCGAGGCGTGGTCGCCGGAACAGGATTCCTACCCTCGTTCACCGGGTTCGATTCCCGGCGCGTCCAATAGAAATGCCCGGCAGCCGATGGCCGGGCAAGTCGCCGAAACAGAATTCCTACACCTAAAGGATACCGTCAATGTCCATCGAGGGCAAGAACGGACATCCCGCCCAATCGCTTCCGGGCCTGCTTCCCCATCATCTCAAAGACCTTCGCGCGAGCGGCTTGTCTGACGAAACCATCCGGTGCGCTGGCATCTACAGCGAAGAAGGTCATCTTCGCATCGCGACAATTCTCAACCGCAAGAAGTGGAGTCGCAAGTGCGGATCGGTACTTGTTTTCCCGTTCAAGGACGAAACCGGGGCTGTCGTATTGCAGCGAGTGAAGCCCGACAATCCGCCAAAGCGAAATGGGAAGCCGGCCAAGTATCTCTCGCCCAGTGGCAGCCAAGTCCGAGCTTACATTCCGCCCGGCGTTTTCGATGTGCTTGCTGATTCCAGCCGCGAACTCCTGATCACGGAAGGCGAGAAGAAGGCGTTGAAGGCCTCACAGGAGCGGTTCCCGTGTCTCGGGTTAACAGGGGTCGACTGTTGGCACGTCAAAAGGTCTTCGGCGCTCATTCCCGACCTGGAACGGGTCAAGTGGAATGGCCGGCTAGTCTTCATCGTCTTCGATTCCGATGCCGCAGAAAATCCGAACGTTCGCGATAACGTCACTCTGCTGGCCGACGCTCTAAGGAAACGCGGCGCGAAGGTCAAAGTGGTTTGGTTGCCGAGCGAATCGGACGGTGCGAAAGTGGGGCTGGACGATTTCCTTGTCAAACACGGCAAGGGGGCGTTGCGCAAACTGCTTGATCAGGCCGAAGACCCTGACCCGCCGGAGCCTGGTGAAGAGCGAACGCCGGCCAAAGAGATGGACCCGGCGAGTGAGGCGGCTCGCTACCTGGAGGTCTCCAAGCAAGGCCGTCACATCCGGCTACGCTATTGGCGTGAAACGTTCTGGTTTTGGAGGCGGGGGCGGTACGTGGAATGGCCGGACAGCGAAGTCCGCGCGAGTGCAGCGACCTTTCTCAATCGCTCCTACTTCAAGGTCAACCAAGGGGCAATTTCCAACGTCCTGGAGCAGGTGAAGGCGGCGTCCATCCTGCCGGGGCGGCTTGAACCGCCGACGTGGCTGGACAAGCGTGAGCCGGCCAGCCAATGGCCAACCAACGAACTGTTGATCGCACGCAACGCCATCATTCACCTTCCGTCGATCGTGGCCGGTGAAGATCATTCCGTTGAGCCCACACCGGCGTTGTTTAATACCGCGGCGCTCGATTTTGACTTTGTCGGCAGCGAATGCCCGCAGCCGGGCCGGTGGCTGCAGTTTCTGAATGAGTTGTGGCTGGAGGATGAAGAGGCTATCAAGGCCCTGCAGATGTGGTTCGGCTACACGCTTGTTCCTGACACCCGTCAGCAGAAGATGCTCGCAGTTTTCGGTCCAAGGCGAAGCGGTAAGGGGACAATCGCGCGTGTGTTGACCGCTCTGGTCGGGCCGGATAATGTTGCCAACCCGACATTGGCCAGTTTCAACACGAATTTTGGGCTGTGGCCGCTTGTGGGCAAATCTCTGGCGATTATTTCGGATGCTCGGCTATCGGGCCGGCCTGACGCTGCGACCATTGTAGAACGAATCCTGAGCATCACGGGCGAAGACGCTTTGACGATCGACCGGAAATACCTCCCGCCGGTGACCTGCAAACTGCCGACACGGCTCGTGCTGATCTCCAACGAACTGCCACGGCTGTCGGATACGAGCGGGGCGCTTGTGGGACGCATGATCGTGTTGCGTCTCACGCGAAGCTGGTACGGCAACGAAGACTTGAGCCTGACGGACAGACTGATTGAGGAATTGCCGGGCATTCTGTGGTGGGCTATCGGGGGCTGGCAAAGCCTACAGAAGCGCGGACGGTTGCTACAGCCGGCGTCTGCAGCGGAAATCGTGGGCGAGTGGGAAGACTTGGCCAATCCAACAGGGACGTTTCTGCGTGAATGTTGCGTCGTTGGGCCTGAGTATCGGGTCCCGCGAGCAGAGTTGTATTCGGCGTACCATCGGTGGTGCGAGTCGCATCGTCGAAGGCATATCGAAGACGAAGCCGGCTTTGGCCGCAATCTTCACGCCGCTTTGCCGGGTCTGGATACCAAGCAACCGCGAATCGGCGGCAAGAAGGTACGCTGTTACGTCGGGGTGGCGTTGGAGGAAGAAACCGACTGAGTTGGAACAGGTGGAACATGTTCCTGCCGATTGCACGCGACGCGCGTGAGGGACATCCGAATGGAAAGTGAAACAGCAGCAAATGAAACAAGAAGGGCGGAACGTGTTCCACGTGTGCCAACCATGCCGGCGTGGTTGGCGGATCTGAGCGGACCACGGGCCGGCGTGAGCGAAAAAGACGCCGTTGAACGGATTGACCCTGGAATCGAATCTGACGCTACCCCTGATGCCGATACACACGATTTCTGGGGAGACATCTCGGAACAGGATTACGCATACCTGACCGCGCCACGCAACCCACGGACACCCTGCCTCTTCTGCGGCGGTCGTGCCGTCCACTCGCAACTGTGCATCGAGCAGCAGCGCTCGTGGATCGTGATGCCGCGCGGCAAGTACAAGGACGAGGCCGTGAGCAAGGTCCCCCGCGAATATCTGCGTTGGTTCATCGCGACGGTTGACGGCATTCCGCCGGAAGTGCAGTCGGAAATCGAGCGAGTTATGACGGAACCCGAGTAAGAAACAGATCACGATGATGGCTATGCTTGACAAATGGCAAGCATCTGCTAATAATTGGATATATGGCAAAGAAGCGCACAAGACGACCGACGTTCAGCGACCAGATCCGTGGGGCGATCCGGGAAAGCGGATTGACGCGATACGAAATCGCCAAGCGGACGGGCATCCAGCAGTCCGCGCTGAGTCGGTTTATGGCGGGGGAGCGTGGGCTATCAACGTTAACGCTGGACAAGCTGGTGGAGTTGCTGGACCTGGAAGTTGTCAAGCGAAATGATGGGGGCGAACCACGTTTACCACGCCGGAGCGCCCAGAAAGGTAAGTGAGCGATGCGGGTCTTCCGACCGAATCGAAAGACGAAATCGGGCAAAGTCACGCCCTACGAGAAGTGGTACGTCGAGTTTCGCGACCACTTGGAGAAGGTCCGCCGGCTGCCGGCGTTCACCGACAAGAAGCAGAGTGAGCAGCTTGGCCACAAGATCGAAAAGCTGGTTGCGTGCCGTTCCAATCGCGAACCTTTGAACAAGGAAATGCGGCAATGGCTGGAATCGGTTCCTCGACGCGTTCGGGATAAACTCGGCAAAATCGGTGTGCTGGACGGTTGCGCGGTCGCTGCGCGTAAGCCGCTGCTGGAACACATCGCCGATTTCGAGGCCGTACTGCTGGCCAAGGGCGACATACCAAAACACGCCAAGTCCGTGGCCATGAAGGTGCGCCGAATCGTCAGGACATGCGGCTTCGACAACTGGGGCGACATATCGGCTGCGAAAGTCCAAGGGGCTATCGCCGGCCTGCGGGATGACGGAATGAGCATCCAAACGGGGAATTTCTACCTGCAGGCGGTCAAGCAGTTCTGCAAGTGGATGGTCCGCGAGGGACGGGCGAGTCAATCGCCGGTCGAACATCTCCAGGGACAGAACGTCGAGACGGACCGCCGCCATGATCGGCGGGCGTTGAACGACGATGAGGCTCGCTGGTTGCTCGCGACCACGTACAACGGACCGGACCATTCTGGTGCGACCGGGCCGGAACGCTGTCTGATCTACCGGATGGGTCTGGAAGTCGGCCTGCGGGCCAAGGAAATCCGCTCGCTGTCGCGTGCGAGCTTTGACTTGGACGGTGACACGGCAACGGTGACCGTCCAGGCGGCCTACTCCAAACGCCGGCGCAAAGACGTTCTGCCACTTCGGGCTGAGTTGGCTGCTGATCTGTGGAAGCATCTGGCGACGAAGTTGCCACAGGCGCCGGCGTTTGACATGCCGAAGTCGGACAAGACCGCCAAGATGCTCCGGAAGGACTTGGCGGCTGCCCGCAGAGCGTGGATTCAGGGCGCCCCTACGCCCGCGGAGCGAGCGAAACGCGAGGAGGCTGCCTTCCTTGCCTACCGCAACGAAAGCGGGCTGGTGGCCGATTTTCACGCCCTACGACACACGTTCATCACGAACTTGGCGAACAGCGGCGTGCATCCCAAAATAGCCCAGATGCTCGCTCGGCATTCCACCATCACGCTTACGATGGATCGCTACACACACGGCACCTGGGAGCAGTTGCACGACGCGCTGGGCCGGCTGCCGAACCTGACCGACCTCCAACAGCAGAAGATGCGCGCCACTGGGACGGACGGGCATCAAAGCACATCAGACAGTGTGGCGCTTTGTGTGGCGCGAAAGGTCACGGATCACAGCAGAACAGTTCAATCTGATGCAGTGAAGGCGGCATCCAACGAAGATTCGCCGACTGGCGAAAAGCCCAGAAAAACGCAAGAAAAGCGTGGAAAAGAAAGCGGATGGGGAGGGATTCGAACCCCCGGTACCCGTAAGGGTACAGCAGTTTTCAAGACTGCCGCCTTAGTCCACTCGGCCACCCATCCGTCAAAGACGATCA
>CAZURK010000090.1:0-50331 GCA_964623055.1 uncultured Pirellulaceae bacterium | reverse complement strand
AAGTCGAAGAGATCTTGCCTGATTTGATCAACTTGCTGGCCGAGGACAGTTGGAAAGTCGAGGAATTGGCCGGTTCGTACGGCTGGAAAGTCGAGGAAAGCATGCCTGATGTGATCGGCCTGCTGGCCGAGGACAGTTGGAAGGTCGAGGAATTGACTGGGGCTAACGGCTGGAAGGTCGAGGAATTCTCAAATGTGAGCGCGTTCCAGCTCTAACCCGCAAGCCCCTTTCCCATCCACGATGCCCTGTGATGTCCCCGGGCTAGGTGCGATCGCCAGGTTCGCTTCTATCCTGCGTGATTTGCACCGGCTGCGAGGCCATGGGGATGCCGTTCTGCTGCAAAGCACTCAAGAGCTTTTCGAGCACTACGGAGCGGACAACCGTCCGTTTGCGGACGTCCTCGATCCGGTAGCGGCCTTCGACCAGCACACCAGCCATCAGATGGCCCTGAGTGTCGTCCCAAAGCGAGCGAACAACGATGGTGGCCGACTCGGGAATGACTTCGGGTACGCTGTAGATCGCCTGGATGGCCACCTTGCGGGTCAGGTCGATGTCGGCGTCGTAGCCGACCTGGAACCGGATCCTCACACGGACCGGCTTCTCTTCAAACGAGAAGTTGGTGATTACCGAGTTCGATAGCAACGAGTTGGGATAGTTGACCACTACGCCGTCGGTATTGCGGATCCGAGTTCGACGCAGTCCGATGTCCACCACGTCGCCCCATCCACCCCAGTGGCGGCCGATGCTCTCGATCTTCACGCGGTCGCCCACGCGGACCGGTCGATCAGCGATCAGAAAGACGCCGGAAAGCACGTCGGCCAGCAGTTCCTTCGCCGCAAGCCCAACCGCGATCCCGATGATGCCGGCACCGGCCAGCAGCGGCGTGATCTCGATGTCGTTGATCCGCAGTACCAGAATCGCCGCCACAAACAACCCGATCAGCCAGAGGAACTGCTTGATGAAATCAACCAGCCGGTCGTCCAGATCGTTGCTCGTCCGGGCTGCGAGCCGCTCCATTCGGTGAAGCACGACTTTGCGGATGAGCAGATAGGCGACCAGCACGGATACCACGGCGATCGCCGTTTGACACAACTGCCCGTGCTCTTTCCATAGATTGATGATTGAATCCACGAATCACGCTCGAATCGAAGAGGGTTCCTCGGGGCTTGCGACGCGACCGCGGGCGGCGCAAGCGGGCCAACTTGCCAGTGGACAACAATTGCCACACTACTTTGGGCGAAATGACCCGGTGTGTCAACGTGGAATTCCTCGCTAGCAGTCTTTGCCCCATGTCAGAAGATGCGTCGGGTCATCTCAGATACGACTCGACGGTCTCTCGCGACGGTGCATACCCTACCAGGCCTTCTCAATGATGTTTAACAGGACCTCGTCAGAGAGCACGACGGGGTTGTAGCGCATGCTGCTGGACTTGCGGGCTAAACCGACCAACTCGGCGAAGCCGTCCGCCTTGAATCCGAACTCTCGGAGCCCGGGAATATTCAGCCGGTCGACCAATTCGGCCAGGAAACTGACGCCTGCGTCGATTGCCGATTGACCTCGGAGTTTCTCGTCGCCCGTCAACGCGCGGCCGACCGCTTCGTATTTCTGCAGATACGGATGCTCGGCGGATTCAGCCTTCAGGGCTGCGGCATTGGCTGACACAACGTGTGGAAGTAAGACTGCGCAAAGACTCCCATGCGGAATCGGGTAGTTCGCGCAGGCCGGGGCTGCAAAGCCGTGGACGGCGCCAAGTCCTACGTTCGCCAGTGTGACGCCGCTTAACAGCGCAGCCAAAGCCATGTTTTCACGGGCGTCTAGATCGCTGCCGTCGGCAAAGGCACGCGGCAGCGCGGGAGCCGCCATGGCAACGCCTTTGAGCGCCAGCGCGTCGGTGATCGGTTGAGCCTTGTTTGAGGTGTAAGATTCGATCAGTTGGCACAACGCGTCCATGCCACTTCGTGCTGTGACCTCGGGGCGAACGTTCACCCCCAGTTCCGGATCGACCAACGCAATACGTGGCAGCAGGTGTTCACTGCGCAAACTAGCCTTGAAATGCTTCTCCGGACATCCGATCACGGCATTGCGAGTGACTTCGGCCCCGGTCCCCGCCGTCGTTGGCACCGCGATCCACGGTGCGGACGGCTTTGTGATCTTCTGCCCCTTTCCAATCACCTCCATATAGTCCAAAGGTGATCCACCGTTCGTCAGAAGGCCAGCGACCGCTTTGGCCGCGTCAATGGCACTTCCGCCGCCCAGTCCGATGACGACGTCACAGGATCCATGACGCGCGACCTCTAGTGCCTGTTCGACGTGTTCGACGGTCGGTTCACCGCGTTGGCGATAGGAGTGCATTTGGATACCGGCAGCGCCGAGCAGTTCCGCCCAACGGTCGACCAAGCCGCCATCCCCTGGCTCGCCGGCGTTGGTGACCACCATTGCCGTTTGCCCAAAGGAACCTGCTAACTCGCCGATTCCGTCAAAAGCACCACGGCCGAAAGAGATCCGCGTTACGCTAAAGAAGTCGAATGCGTTCATTTGCCGACTCGCAGAAGTAGGATGGCAGGGATATTCGTGACAGGAAAATGAAGATAGAGCTATCGTCCGCATACGGCAAGCGGCCGAACGGCGATTCCTGTCGCGTCCCTCGGTGATGCGCTGAAGGCGTTTCGAGACTAGATTCTGGGAGGGCGAAGCTCCTGCTGAGCCGTGCGTTGGTACGTGCAATCCGGCTCGGCCGGAGCCTCGCCCTCCCGGTTTGGAGGCTGCTGAGGGCTATTTCACCTCCAGCTCGATGCTCTCCGAGTGGCTGTTGAACTCGGGGGCGTACATGCACTGGATCTGGGCGAAGCCGGTTTGGTACTTGCCCTTCAACTGGACGCGCACCGAGTACTCGAAGACGTACGTGCCCTTGGGCACGTAGTCGATGAAAAAGTGGCTGGCGGTATCCTTGGTCGATTCGTAGTAGTACAGCCCGTCCTGGAACTTGTACCGTGACAGCACGTCCACGGGTTCAGTGCCGCTGCCGCGATAGTCTTTCAGGTGGACGTACTCCATGTCGCGGTCGGTCCGCAAGACCACTCGCACGACCAGTTCATCGCCTACTTGAACGTGACCATCGACCTTCTCCAGCACAGGACCGCTGGCCGTATGCCGTTTGACGTACAGAGCTTTTTCGAGCTTCAGCGGCGTGCCTTCGTGCGCCGTTACTTTGGCCATGTCCTCCAGGTACTGCCAGTGGACGCTGCCCCAGGCGACGCCTTCGTCCACTTTCTTGACGGTGATCTCGCCCAGTTTGGGCTTGATTTCGCCGCGGACGAAGCGCTGTTCGTAGTAGCCCGTGCCGGCTTCGACCTGTTCAGGTTCGACTTTCTGGCCGCCCAGAGCGACTTCGACCAGCGCGTCCGAGGCCAGCACGTTGTCGCCACGGAGTAACAGGCCGTAAATCGCGTCAGCCGTGGCCTTCGTGGTCTTCCAGCCCTGCGTCTGTTTCTGCTTCAGCAGCCAGACCTTGCACTCTTCAACCGCCTCCTGGTCGTTGGCCACTTCGTCAAACGCCTCGATCATCATTGCCTGCGTCTCGATCGGAGCGCGATACCACCACCAGGACAATTCCGTGTCGCGCCAGAACATGCCCATTTCTTCGTCGGTGACCGACCGCTCTTTGATCGACCGCATGATCAGCGTAGCCTTGTCCCGGTCGCCGAACCGCTTCAGCGCAACGGACAGATGGGCTTGCGACTGGCGGCATTTCAAATCGAACCAATGCTTGCGGGCCTGAGCCAGGAAGTAATCAACGGCCTCTTTGTGTTTGGCGTCGATCGCTTTGTCTTTCAGGAAGAAGCTGCGGCCGTACAGGTACAGCGCGATGGTCGACGTCAGGTGGTTGTCGTCTTTCTTGTCGCCTTTGAGGATCTTGTGATACGTTTCGTCGATCCAGGTGTCCAGCCGCGTGAGCGACTTGACGGCCAAAGCCGTGTCGATCTGCACACCAAGATGCCGCAGGCGGCCGAAGCCGGTTGTGATGTACAGCGTGATGTAATCGTTCGTCCTTCCGCCCGGGAACCACGGCCAGGCACCGTTGTCCTGTTGCATATCCGACAACTTGTGCATCAGCCGGCTCGTTTCGTCGTTCAGCCGATTGTCGTCGAACAGGATGCCCACGTTCTTGCGAGCCTGGCTCTCCGCTTGACCTTGCCGCAACCACGGCGTCTCTTCTAGCATCACAGCCTTCAGGTCCTGGTTCTTTTCCAGCGGGCTGTCTAGCGTGTCGCCACCGGCCGCTTTCCACGTATCGAAGATGCGGCGGATCTTGGGATCGCTGGCAGCGATGTGACGCGCCAGGGCGTTGGCGTACAACCGATTGAAAACCTGCTCGCTGCACTCGTGTGGATACTCCATCAGGTAGGGTAGCGCCATCACGGCATACCACGAGGGGTTCGAGACCATCTGCACGGTCAGTGTCTCGTGACGCAGCGTGTCCGATCCGCCGGACTGCAGCAGCCGGTCGAATTTGAAGTCCCTCGTCTCCGGGCCGCGGATCGGCAGCGGCAGCGATTCGGTGACCAGCACGCGTCGCGACAGCACGGCCAGCATGCCTTCCTCGCCGTCGGACAGCCGCCCGGTCGAACCAACCGCTTTGTAGATGATCGGGCCCAGTCCGTCCGGCACGTTCAAGCTCCAGGAGAACGATCGCGATTGACCGGCAGGGATCTCGAACGTCTGGTCAGTCGCCCTATTCCCCACGACCGCGTCGATGTTGTCTGCCGTGCGCGCGTCGGCCAAAGTCAGACGCACAGAGCCCTTTTGCACGGTCGGGGATTGGTTGGTGACCTTGACGGTGAACTCGACCACATCGCCCTCGCGGAGGAATCGTGGTGGATTGGGCTGGACCATCAGGTCTTTGGCCGTCACCGCGCTGTCGGTCAGCAATCCGCCACGCAATTGTTTGTCGTGGGCGAAGCCCAGGAACTTCCATTTGGTCAGTGCTTCGGGCATGGTGAATTCAATTCGCACTTGCCCATCGGCGTCGGATACCAGTTGCGGGAAGAAGAAGGCTGTCTCGTTCAGATTCTTGCGCGCGGAAACTTCGCTCAAATCCGGACTTGGTGCCTGGGCAGCTTGTGCTCGTGAACCACCTGTCCCCCCTCTGCCCAGTGCATCGCTAACGCCGTTTGCAGCGAAGGCCGCGTCGACCTCTTCAGACTTGTCCTCTGGACGGCCATCGTAACTTTTCGCTGCCTCATGCAGCATCCTGCCTCGTCTATTTACCGTAGGCCCCAACAAGGCAGCCACGATCTCCTCGGGAAACTGTCGGTAGTCCATCGACGCGTCACGATGATCGCTTGGCCAACGGCCGCAGATATGCCGGAGCTGTCTCTGCTTGTTGGCAAAGCTCGAATACAGATTGGACGAGTCGTTTCGGAATACGTTAAATCTCTCCTGCCAGTTGTGAGGCTGGTAGGCGTCCAGCGATTGGTCGTACAGGGCAACGACCATCTCGGCGACCGCCTTCTTGGCATCCGGCCCAGTAACCACCGCCGTCCAGGTCTCCTTCTGCCCCGGCTCCAGCTTGGATACGAAGTGTTCCCATGCAACGTCCAGTTCCTTGTTCGACCACGGCACGTCTACGCGGCGCGCGGTCGTGTAAGCACGGTTCTCGCGGACCATGGTTGTGCGGACGGTAAAGCCGCCACGCATAGCCTCGGTGACCGCCTGCTTCACAGCTTGCTGCGTTGCGCCGGGTTCCGTCCACGATGCGTGAACGACCTTACGGCGGTGTTCGATTTCGACATACGCCCGAGCCTTGTCGTAACCGGTACCCCACAAAGCCATAAACTCGTCGCCCGGCTCCAGCTTCCACTTTGGCGCGGCCACATGGTTGGGGATCTTCACTGGGAATCGTTTGCCGTCCGGATCCAACACGGTCAGGGGCAGGACCGCCGTTACCTCTTTTCCAAATCGGTCCTGCGTTGTCAGCAATGCGCGGTAGGGCCCCGGCGAAAGCTCGATCCTACGCGTGGCTTTCCCCTCGGCGTCGGTCGTAAAACCTTCCTCGGCTGCCACTTCCCCCAATTCCCAGGAATTCGGGTTAGCGGGATCGGGCTCCGGCTCGTGGTCGCCCGCCCTCTTGACGCTGTACACGCGGCGTGGGCGGTAGCCGCTCAGATCGGCCCGCTTCGTCTTGTCTGGCTGCTTCAATCGGTGGATCTTCAGTTTGCAGTCCGCCGGCATGCCGTCGCCGTCCAGCGAGGCCGTGCTAACGGTGATCTCGACCGGCGCATCGTCGGTCAACCACCCTGGAGCGCTCATCGAGGCGGCCAAAGCCGTGTAGCCCACGTTGGTCGTCTTCTGGCCCGACCGGGTTTCGCCCGTCGTATCCGTCACGTCGGCATAGACTCTGAACAGGAAGATCGGTTCATCCTTCTCTGGCACAGATACATCCGGCTTGGCCTTAAAAGCGACATCGAATGTGCCGTCCAACTCGGTCGTGGCCGTGCCGCGGGCAATCTCCTGGCTTGACGATTGCGGCGGCGCCCACCAACAGCGCCAGTACCACCAGATGGGATAGCGCACTTCGCGGACAACGCGCCAGCGAACCTTGGCGCCGTCGATCGCCGCCCCCGTGTAGGCCGTGGCCTTGCCCTGCATGGCGACCTGACCGTTCAGCTTTGGCGCGGTCTTCGGGGCATCTATCGTCACCTCGAATTTCGGCCGTTTGTATTCCTCGACGTTGAAGCCAGTTTGCCCGCTTGGTTCGCCATCGACGCGAATGGACATGCGGCCAGTCAGTCGATCGCGCGGGGCCGTGAAACTGCCACTGAACGATCCGTAGTCATTGGCCCGTTGTGCTTGGCGAGCGATCTCTTTGCCATTGCGATCCTGGAAGACAACCGTCAGGGTTTGACCCGCCAGAGTCGTGTAGTTGTCGGAATTCTGGTCAACGCGGATGCAGATCCCCTTGTAGTTGATCGTCTGGCCCGGCCGGTACAACGAACGGTCGGTGAAGAAGACCGTGCGGCGATACGGGTCTTGCTGCAACTTATGTTGACGCGCCGAGTACTCGTCACTGGTGGCCAACTGCCGACCCCTGTGGTTGACCAGGACCAGGTGCTGGCTCCGGTGTGTTCCGTTCAGCGAGAACAGTCCATTCTTGTCCGTCTTGGCCGTTGCTCCGGGATTGAAGCCGCCGCGATAGTTCTTTCGCAGAAACAATTGCACTTCCGCGCCGACAACGGGTCCGCCGGAATTCGCATCCAGCACGAATCCTTCGAGCTTCGTCTGGCCCCGCCGGTGGCGCATGACCAGTGCCAAGTCGCTGACCCAGAATTCGCTGAATTGGACGATGTTGTCCGTCTCACCGAAAGTCGGATCGTAGCTGGTCAGCAGGAAGTAGAAGCCCGGTTTCAGATCCTCGGGGACCGGCAGCTCTTCAGTGCGGAGTTGGTAATCGTCGGTAGCGGGCAACTTGGACGACCATTCCCGAACCGGTTTCTGGGCGATAAGGGCCTTGCGTTGGTTGGTTGTCATCCGGTCTGCACGGTGCCGCCCGGCCTTCGCCTTGGCTGTCCAGTCCGCGGGCACCAATCTGAAGAAGATCTGGTCCACGTTGCGGTAGTGGACTTGGATCGTGGGCCACGGGGCGTTCCACACACGCTCGATCCCCACTTCGGCGCTCTTGGCCTCGATCTGCTGGATCAGGTTATGGCACATCTTGCCGCCGAAGCTGTCGGGAAACGCCTGTTTTCCCTGCGTCGCCAGCCGATGGGCTTCGACCAGTTCTTCCTCCTTCTGCAGCACACCGGCCCAATGGAAACGGGCGCGAGCCGAGATCTCGTGATCGCCGTTCCGATCAACATAGCGCTTCAACGCCGCCTTGTAGCGCGAGTCCTTCTCTTCACCAAACGCCTTGTTGTAGCCGAAGCCGATCCGTCCCAGATCGGCGTCCAATCGGGCGGCGGGATCTTCGTCGTTCTGGTGAAAACGCAACAGATCCTGATACATGCGGATCGCCTTGACCGTGGGCGAACTCGTATCGGTCGTCGTGATCTCCCAGTTCATGAAGTCAGCCGTCTGGGCGAAAATCGGACTGTCCGCTGATAGGTCAAAGGCGTCTTCGGCGCGGGCTCCAGCCTGCTCGGCGGCCGAATAGAACTTGATGGCCTCGAAAGCCACGAAGTCGTACAGCGTGGGGCGGTAGCTGTCCGGCACGTTACCTTTGGCCAGCAGCGCGTCGTACTGTGCGATTGGGATCTTCTTCAGCTCTGCTTCGGACGCCAGGGCTGTTGTGAAATGCTCGTCGATCTCTGCAAAGATGCGTTTCAGGTCCCAGCTCAGGATGTCATCGCCCGGCGGCTCGGCAGTCGCCGTTCGCTGCATGAAACGCCAGCGGTTGGCTTGAAAGAACTGCCAATACCAGTGAGCCAAAATAGCCTCCATGACCGGCTGCATTTCCTTTGGCGCGGCCGCGATCTCGGCCTCCATTCGCACTATCTTCTCTTCCGGCTTGTCCCCTTGGATCTGGCCTTCCAAGGCGATCTTCTGGCCGATTGCTTTGATCGCCTCGGGATACGCCTTGTCTTTGAGCGCCTGCGCGATGATCGGCTTCAGTCGTTCGAGCGCCGTCTTCGGCAACGCCTTGTCCGGGACGGCGCCTTCTTCGGCGGCGATCAGTTCGCCGGGGCCGCCGCTAACCTGGCCAAGCGGATTAGCTAACTCGACCGTACCGCTGAGAATCATTAAGGCAGTCATTGCGCGAAAAGTAGACATGGGACCTGCTCCAAGAGTATTGGGAGATTGGGGCAATTGTGTTTCTACATAGGACTGGGACGCTTCGGTGGATGCCGTGCCGTACGGCGTCTCGATCACCAGCGGTTCGTCCGCTCGGTCAACGCTTACAAACATCTCACCTTCGTCCAACCGGACACGGCGAGGGCCGAGCACTTCATAGCGGGCTGCACCGATCGGACGGATTTGGGCAGAGGCCATCTGAATATAGGTGGGGCCTGCCGTGGGTCCGTCAGTAGTTGGTGCCTTGTCGAGCTTCTTTTTCGGCGAATCGGGATCGACCGCGATTTCCGGCGGCCCTGGCCGAGGTCCATCAGGCGGGGATGGCTGCCACGATCGAGCAAGAATGACGAGCAACAGCGCGCACGCTGCCACTAGGCTGATCGCTACACCCGCAGCAATCAAGCGATGTCCGCCTGCGATTCGCTTTGCTGGCGATACTGGCGACACCGTTTCTCCGTCCCCGAACACCGCCGCACGGTCCAATCCCGGCTCGGCCGGCTGCAACGAGGCGAGGGCCTGCTCCAGATCCCGTTCTTCGGGTGTCAGTTCGAGATTCTCCCAGTCCGGTTTCATGATCTTGGACCTAAACCTGGATGGACGTTGTCACAAGGTGTCGACGTTTGTTCCAACCGCTTGCGGACCGCCGCCAGTCCGGCGCGGTAGCGGCCGAATATGGTGGAGACGGACGCTTCACACGCTTCCGCGATTTCCGCCAGCGTCAAACCCGACCACAGACGCAGCACGACTACCTCTCGTTGCTTCTCTGGCACGGTGGCCAGAGCCGTTTGGGCCGCCGCCGCATCAATCGCATTCTCCGGCCGCGGCTCGAACCACATCGAACGTTGGGCAGCGACCTCCCGCTCTCGTCGTTGACGGCGTTGTTCACTCCGCAGGCTGTCGATAGCCGCCGACCGCACCGTCCGGTACAGCCAAGCGAGCATGTTCGGCGGTGAATCCTCGCGTCGCAACAAACGCACAAACGCCTCCTGCACCGCATCGCGCGCACCGCCATCATCCAGCCACTGCCGGGCGTAGAGCACCAGCGCCCGGGCATGGGCATCGAAGATGCGGCCCACGTTATCGGTACGGTTGTCTGTCATCGGCTATGAGTATAACGTTACCGACCGCCGGTTTTGCGAGAAGAATGCCCTGATTCACGCAAAATCAAGCTGCGAAAGAGGTTCGGCTCTGAATGCGTGCGACACGGTGGCCGACGCTGAGTATTCGAAGCAGGGCCTTTGATCCTCTGAAATTGCACAAGCTGTAGCATGGACCCCCGGTCCGTGCCAACTTCCCGACGCACCAAGAGACACGGACCAGGGGGCCATGCTACAGATTCAAGGACACCGCACGTTAAGCGAACAGTGCCGTCACGGCTTCGGCCTTGACCAACTCGCGTGGCTGATTCAAGTGATTGTGGACGATCGTCTCAGGATCAATGCCAAAGGCGTGATAGATAGACGCCAGCAGTTGACCGGGATGAACGGGATCCTCCAACGGGGCAGATCCCGTCTTGTCGGACTGGCCGTGGACGTAGCCACGTTTGACTCCCCCTCCGGCGATAACCGCCGTGTAGCAGTACGGCCAATGGTCACGACCATCCGCGCTATTGCCGTTGCCAGATGTGCTGACGCCTTTCTGCGGGCTGCGGCCGAATTCGCCAACGGCCACCACAAGCGTTTCGTCCAGCAGGCCGCGTTGGTCGAGATCGCGGATCAAGGCGGACAATCCCGTGTCCAGCATCGGGCCGGATTGATCCTTCATGCGTTTGGTGAGCCCCGTGTGGTGGTCCCACGAGTGGTTGTCCGAGTTGGCTACCTTGGGCCAAACGACTTCGACCACACGCGTACCGGCCTCGACCAACCGTCGTGCCAACAGACAGCTTTGCCCGTACGTATTCCGGCCGTACATATCACGGACATCCTTTGGCTCCTGCGAAAGGTCAAACGCGTCGCGTGCTCGGCCAGAGATGATCAGGCTGAGTGCTCGGTCGTAATACTCATCCAGATTGTGTTCAGCGACAGCTTTTTCGATGGCCGGCATGCCCGCATTGATCGCCTCGCGCAAACGGGCTCGTCGTTTGAGCCGAACAGCATAGACTTCGGGACGCAGCTTCAAATCCTCGACACGGATGCGATCCATTTTGTTCATATCCATGTCGTTGCCTTCCGGATACAGCGTATAAGGATCGAACGCCTTGCCCAAAAAACCGGCAGTGCCGCCCTTGCCGACAACGTTGCTTTCCTGGAGCGGACGCGGAAGCATCACGAACGGCAGCATCGGCTCGGTCGGCGGATGGAGCCGAGCGATCTGTGACCCGAAGTTGGGAAAATCCTTGGGACTGGGCGGTTCCAACTGCCCGGACGGACTCACTTTATCCGTCGTGTAACCGGTCATCATCTGGTAGATGGCCGCTGTGTGGTTGAACAGCCCGTTGGGTGTATAGCTCATCGAACGAATCATGGTGATCTTGTCGTTGACCTGTGCCAATCGCGGCAGTATCTCGGTAAACTTGATTCCCGGCATTTTGGTTGGAATCGCCGCAAAGGCACTACGTACATTGTCCGGTACGTTCTCTTTCGGGTCCCACAGGTCCAAATGGCTTGGGCCTCCCTGCAAATAGCACATAATGACACTCTTTGCCGAACCCCAGCCTGGGCCGCCACCACTGCCACCTTCCTTTGCCGCAGCCTCAAGCCGATACATCGAGCCAAGCGTCAGCCCAAGCATCCCAGACCCACCGATCCTCAACAGATCGCGGCGAGTGATTCCGAGTTGGCGGTCGCACAAATCCTTACCAGGTTGTCCAGGAATGACGAGCATATTTGTTCTCCTTGTGAAGCAAGCTGTCAGCTATCAGCGGTCAGCTCTCAGCTTTTGGATGAAGGACGTGAGCATGCGTTTTACCTCGCACACGCGCCCGTTGATATTCTGGTATTCTGGACTCGCGACGTATTCGAGATCACGGGCTAGTAGGATCTGGTACTCCACTTCGCTCGCAGAGCCCATTGCGATTTCCATGAAGCGAGCCAATTCGGCATCACTATTCCGGCCACACCCTTCGGCGATGTTTGACGGTATCGAGGCGGCTGCCCGACGGATTTGACTCGTAAGGCCAAAGCGTTCATCCGACGGGAAAGCCTTCGTGCCCCGGTATACCGTCAATGTCAATTGATGAGCCTTCTCCCAGACCTTGAGCTGCCGAAAGTCCTTCATCACACCACCTCATTTTCACGCATTCGATCTACAACTGGCCCAATGCGTGAATTGTTTTCCCTCTCTTCCACCGAATTCAAGTGGCAGCCGTGTATTCCGTATCCTTTTGGTCAAATACCAGAAGTTGAGTCCTGTTTCTTGCTGATTGCTGATCGCTGATCGCTGACGGCTGACCGCTGACAGCTCTCTAATGACTAAATAGGAACGCGGGACTATTGATCAATGCCCACGCCAAATCTTGGGCGGCCGTCAAACGGCGATTCTCAAGTTGTTTGCTGCTCTGCTCCAGATCGTGTCGCAACGCGGCCAACTGTGTGTCGTCGGGTATGGGACGTTTCGCGTACTCCAATTCCTTCTTCAATTGTCCCAGTTTCGGATTGGCGGGCAGCGGCTTTGTGCTGTCCAAGACGGCGGCAGACTTCCTTTTCAACTCCTCGTCGCTGGCTCGGGAGAACTCCATCAGTTCGTCTTGTTGCTCTTCGCTCCTCTTGTCCGCTGTGGTCGCCAAGATGTCCATGAGTTTCTGTGGCAGGCTCAGGCCGACCGGTTGCTCGGCTGTCGCCACCGAAATGCGGAATCGGCCGATCGAGTGCATCTTGTCGCTGAATCGGTGCACTAACTTGAAAGTGAGCACCGACGGTTCATTCAGTCGAGAGTCCTCGGCGATCTGGAACGTCGCCCAATGAGTAACGCCCGTGTTGGGCGAGATAGCCCAGCCGTTGTTTTGTTCCGGCGTTTTGCCGTCAACGGCCGTGTTCACACCGTAGTTGTCCTGACTGAAGTCCGCCAGTGGTTTCTGTAACTTGACCTTCTTGGCCGCCCGTTGATCGTTCTTTGGAGCCGCCGTCAACTCAAACTCAGTGAGCACCAGATTACCATTGTTGGCTCGCCCGGGGCCTTTGCCCGGTAACCGCTCGTCGGCCAACAGTTCCAGGCGAACCGCCGTAATTGCCGAAAGGTCCGTTTCGGCAATGAACGTATAATCCACGTGGCCATTGTCACCTGTTGCGACAACGGACAAGTCGTTTTCTTTCGACAACTTAGTTCCGCCCGTAGCAGTCAATGCGTGCGGGTCCAAAACGACCCACTGAACTGCATTCTTCCGCCGCTCTTCTTCCCACTGGGCCAGTTTCGTCGGCAATGTGGCTTCGTAGTCGCGGAGTTCCTGCTTCAGCTTCGCGGTGCGTTCAGTCTTCTCGCGTTCCTGTTCGGCTCGTTTTGGGGCGAGCTCCTTCTCGTACGCGGCCAAAGTCTGGTCGGCCTTGGTGATCTCCGCTTCCCGCTTCTTTTCCAATTGCGGGCGCAAGGACGCCACGTAAGCCTCTCGTTCGGCGACGGCGGCGCGAAGCTTTTCAATTTGCTGGACGGCGTTCAGCACCGCCTCCGTCTCCGAGTCGGTTGCATGCCGGTTCAGAATGCGCAAAGAGAGTTCGTCGATCAGTTTGCGGTCGTCCTTTTCGCGAGCCACCAGCTTTACCAACTCGTTGTTTGGGTCGGCGATAGCACCACTGATCGTGGGCCCGCTGACCAGGGCCATTATCGGACCCAACTGCAAATCGTTCGACCGATCGCACTCGCAAGCGCTTTCTCGCGGTGGCCGTCCCAATGTCGCCAGGAAACCGCTGGGCAGCTTCACGCCCGAGTCGGGCAACGCAGCCGCACGAGTGCCCGGCGGCACGCCGGGGAACTTGGACATCGAGCCGACGGCACGATGAATCGCGTCAAACAGCACCTCGGCGGGCAGTCGCCGGGCCGTGGCGTGAGAGTAATTGGTGCTGTCGTCTTCGTTCCATGATCCCGTCTTGACCGACAACTGATATGTCCGCGATTTACAGACAAGGCGGAGTACCTGTTGCACATCAAAGTCGCTTTCGATGAACATCTCCGTCAGATAGTCAAGCAATTCCGGATTGCTTGGCGGATTACCGGCGCGAATGTCGTCGATCGGTTCGATGATGCCTACGCCGAACAAGTATCCCCAAAGCCGGTTCACGTAGCTTCGCGCAAAATAGTGATTATCGTCAGACGTCAGCCAAGCGGCCAATTGCTCGCGCCGCGGAGCGTCTTCCGGGCTCTGATAGTCGCACGAATACGGGAACTCAGGAGCGGCCACATCCTTGGTGCGATCGTGAGTCACTTCACCTTCGTCTTTTTCGAAGACGATTTCGTAGAGCGGCTTTGCCCCCTCGACCGCTGTACCGCCTATGTTGCGTTTCTCGCTGGCCGGATCGCGTTTCAATCCTACGCGTGCGAAGTAGGCCGCGGTTTGGTAGTACTGATCCTGAGTCCAGCGTTCAAACGGATGATCGTGACATTTGTTGCAGTTGAATCGCACTCCCAAAAACAAGTGCGTCGTGTTTTCCATGGTGGCTTCTGGTGTGCGCAGCGTCTTGAAGTATGACGCGGCGGGATTCTCGCGGTTCGAGCCGCTGGCGGTAAGGATCTTCCGCACGAACTCGGCGTCGCTGCACAAATCGGAAGGCAGGATCTTCATTCGTTTCCATTTCGCAGCCGCCAGTTCGTCGATGCGATTGTTCGCCGGCGGTTGACTCCACACAAAGCCGGTTCGGTCGCCCATCACGGTCAGCGTCGTAGCAGCATACGCACCTTCAAAGCGGGCCAGGATCGGCGCTTCGCCGCGCCGGATTGCCGCTTTCGATGAATGCTTCCCGCGTGACGTCGCGAGTGCCGCCGTCCGTGTAGGTAGCCAGCACTCGGGCCTGTTGTCGCGCACCAATCTGCTGGACAACCGGGTTCTCTGGCTGAATCTGGATTCCCGCGACGCGTGGCGTGGTAAGGTCAAGCTTCACACCGCCAGCAATCCAGTTTCGGATGATTTCGTAGTATGGCGTGCCGGGGCGAATCAACTGACCGCCCATGTGCGGCATGCTGCCGGTGGCCTTCAAGAGCATCAGACTATCGTCCGGCGAGGCCACGTTCACGCGACGCGATGCCAGGTCGTCGCTCAGCGCTCGCACGTCGAACAAGGCATCATAACCGCGTAGAGATAGCTTGAAGCCGTTCTTGCCTTTCGCCGAACCGTGACAGGCTCCTTGGTTGCAGCCCAGACGAGACAGCAGTGGACTCATGTCGCGGATATAGTTGGCACGGTACTCGGCGTTCACTCCGCTCACGTCGACGGATACCGTCGAGGCAACGTTTCCGATGCGCAGCGTCAACTCCGCTTTGCCGTCAGCCATTGCGCGGACCTGCCCCGTGCGCGAGACGTCTACCACCTCCTGAGTCAACTTGGCCTCGACCATTCGCGTGATGTCGAACCCGCCGCCAGACTCCGTTCGTGCCGTCACCAGCAGTTGAACGTAGTCGAAGCGACTCGTTAAACGGATCGAATTTGGCTCGACTTCAATCGCGACTATTCTTGTGCCATCTGGGAGTGACTCGGGGTCACTCGACGGCTCGGAGCCATCGTCAGCGGCGGCAACCGTCGGTTCGACTACGGTCGGCGGTTCACCCGATATTGGTGTGGGCACGAACCGATTGACTATCGAACCCGTTTCTGCATCCACAAACCGTATCACACCATCAGCTCCGGCGGCAGCGAGCCTCTTACCGTCTGGCTGAAAGGCGACGGCGAAGATGCCTGACTCCGGGACGGTTGTCTTCGCCACCAAGTCGACACCATCGCTCCAATACTTCTCGATCGAGGCTCGCTCGGAGGCGTTCCACTCGGCAATACGTTTTGCCAGGATCTTCTTGATGTTGTCCGGCAGAGATGTGTCGAATTCGTAGCCGTAGACGCTCACTTCGCCCGATCCGTCCAGGCTGCTGGCGGCAGCAATGCGTTTGCCGTCGCGGCTGACGGCAACACTGAACACGCGCCCCTTCATGGCCGGTAGCCGCCGGACAAGGTTTGCGTCGTCGCCGATCACGCGGTTCGTCTGACGAAACACGCGATAGACCTTCGGTATGCCGTCGGAGCTGCCCAGAACGATCTCGTTACGTTCGGGGTGACGAGCGACCGATGCGATTCCGCCTTTTAGCGCACCTGGCGTGATGGACGTGATGTTGTCAACGAACCGCTCGGTCGTCACCTCAGTCAGCTTGGCCGTCATATCACGTCCAACAGACATCAAGTGCCTTCCGTCTTTCGAAAAAACGGTGTCACGCACCCAGTCGTTATGGGCGCCTTGGCACAGCACCTGCTCGCCTGTTTCAGAGTCGATAGCGCGGAGGGTGTTGTCCGCGCAGCCAAAGGCGATCAGTTTTCCGTCGGGCGACCAGCTTCCGCCGTAAGCGGTATCGAAGGTGACGGGCACCGACAGCAGCAACTCTCGTTCCGCAACGTCCCAGACCTGGACCTCGCCCGTCCGGCGAGAACTGCAGCGATTCGATTCGCTCGGACATGCCGACCAGCCGAGCTACTAGCCTCGAGCCGTCGGCTTTATGCAGGAGCACCTCGTGAAAGCCGGCCACGGCAATCAACTCGCCATCGGGCGAATAGTCCATCGAGGTGATCACCGGCGGGCGCGTGTAGACCGGCGGATGGTCCATGTCGTAGCGTTGGCGAGCGTTTTGTGGCGTATCGTCCGCAGCGCCCCCAACGATCCAATGCCGGATCAGGTCAATCTCGGTTTCGGATAGCGGCTTCTTGCCTTGAGGCATCTCGGCTTCGCCATCCGTGGGCGTGATCAATTCGACCAGATAACTCTCATCCGGTTCGCCAGGCTTGATCGCCGCCATCTCACTTTCGCCACCCGCGACCAGGCGCGCAAACGTCGTCATTACGTACTCGCCGTTTGACTTCGCCGGTTGGTGACAGCCGTGGCAATGAGCCTGGAAGATGGGCCGAATCTGAGTGTAGTAGCTGACACGCGTTTCGGGCTCGGCCTGCGCCGCGGTCGCTACGAACAGCAGGCTAGCCACAAGAAAGGTCTGCCGCTTCACCATCAAGTCTCTCCCTGCTAAGCGAACAGATAGGTCTCTGACTTGAGTGTAGCCGGAGTCGCAAGACTTCGGGATTTGCCGCTTACGCGCGAAGTGTTGCCACTCCGGCTACAACCCAGGTTGCAGTCAATGCATCAATGAGTACTTATGCGTATAAGTTTACCGCTACCGCCGTTCGGATGCAATTGTGCGGCTGTCAGCTAGCCGGCGGCTTCACGGACGGCCCACAGCCTCTTAGAATCACCGCATCGCATTCAAACTCCCCTCATCAGACCGTTGAAAGAGCTTTGGTCTAACTGCACTTTTCGAACGGGCCCAAGAACCTACGAATTCCAAGGAGGATATCCCCCAGATGAACGTACTAATCGTCGGAAATGGCGGTCGCGAGCATGCTCTGGCCTGGAAGATCGCTCAGAGTCCGCGCGTTGATCGTCTGTTTGTTGCTCCCGGCAATGCGGGTACGGCGTTGGACGCCGAGAATATCGACATTCCGGCTACGGATTTTGCCAAGTTGATCGACTTCGCCCAAAACAACAGTGTGGGCTTGACGGTGGTCGGCCCCGAAGCCCCCCTGGCCGACGGAATTGTGGACGCATTCAACGAGGCAAAACTCCGGGTATTCGGACCGGCGAAACCTGCCGCTCAATTGGAGGGCAGCAAGGTATTCTGCAAGAACCTTTTGCGCACTGGGGATGTGCCGACAGCCGACTACCATGTTTTTCAGGACGCCGAAAGCGCGACGCGATTCGTGATGGACCGCTACACGGAGGCCGACGAAGACGTTCCGCTTGTCGTTAAGGCGGACGGGCTTGCGGCTGGCAAGGGAGTCATCGTTTGCCACAAGCGTCAGGAAGTCCTGGACGCTATCGACCGAGTCGCTCGGCAACGCGAATTCGGCGACGCCGGCGACTCGCTGGTCATCGAAGAGCGATTGGACGGAGAAGAGGCAAGCGTCCTGGCGATCACCGACGGCCGAACGATCCTCACACTCCCGCCGGCGCAAGATCACAAGCCAGCGCATGACGGCGATACGGGGCCGAACACTGGCGGAATGGGCGCTTACTGTCCAGCACCGCTTGTGGACGGCGAGATGTTGCAGTGGATCGAAGAGCACGTCCTGGTACCCACGGTTCACGCGCTCAAACGCGGACGCACGCCTTTCAAGGGCGTTTTGTATGCGGGGCTGATGATCACGAATCAAGGCCCGAAAGTCCTGGAGTACAATGTCCGTTTCGGCGATCCCGAGTGCCAACCGCTGCTGATGCGTCTGAAAACTGATCTGGTCGACATCTTGGACGCGACGGTGGACGACCGCCTGGAGGAACTTGACGGAATCGAATGGGATCGGCGCCCGGCTGTGTGCGTCGTGATGGCCAGTGAGGGTTATCCCGGAAGCTACGAGAAAGGAAAGCCGATTCGCGGTTTGGCCGAGGCCGACGAATTGCCGGACGTGAAAGTCTTCCACGCCGGAACCACGATGTCCGGCGACGAAGTTGTGACCAGTGGCGGCCGCGTGTTGGGCGTTACCGCGTTGGGAGATTCCATCGCCGCTGCAAAGCTGCAAGCATACACAGCCGTCAAGTGCATCCGCTGGCAAGGAGCCTGGTGCCGAAAGGACATCTCGGACAAGGCGCTGAAGTGAAGAAGAGGTCAGATGTCAGGGATCAGAGGTCGGAGAAGAACAGATCAAGGCTGGCGAAGAATGGCTGAACCTCTGATCTCTGACTTCTGACCGCTGATCGCTTCTTCCTACGAAGTGACCTTCGCCGCGGCCTCTCGCGAGCGATCCGTGTGTGGTTTGGCTTCGGGCGTAGTTGGTGTATCTTCGTCAACCGTTCGCTGCCGCCGGCTGACGAGTGCGAGGAAGGCGGGCACAAGGACGGGACGCACGATGAACGTATCGAGCATCACGCCCAGTGAGAGGGCGAAGCCCAGTTGTACGATAGCCGGTAACGCACCACCATTGGTCGCAAAAATCGTCGATGCCAGCGGAACCCACTCTGGTACGGCCTGTCCCCATGTTCCGCTGGTCATGGAACTAAAGGTGCCCGCCATGATCACGCCGCAACTGGTGATGATACCGCCTGTGCGAATCACCGCAAAACGCAGACCTTCCAGCGGCCCTCGGCGATCCTGTTCTTCGAAGACTCGCGTTGCGAGATACACGTTGTAGTCTTGTCCGATCGCGACCAGGATCACGAACAGAAATAGCGGCACCTTCCAGTCCAGCCCATGGAACTCGGGGCCATATGCCCACGCGAAGAACCACTGGGTGGCACCAATGGTGACGTAGTAGCTGAACAACACGGTCGCAATCATATACAGGCATACCAGCGGGCGACGCAGAATCGCAACCAGCACGCCCAACACGGCCAACACGACCAGGATCTGAATTCGCTTGTTGTCCGATTGGGTAACCAGCTTCAGATCGCGGATCCCGGAAGTGGTTCCGGTGAAAGCGAACGTGGCTCCGTGCCATCCCGACCCGGCGGACAGGCTGATGGATCCCAACCTTTCTTCCACTCTAGTCAAGACGTCTTCGGCTTCGATCGAGAAAGGATCATGTTTCATGATCAGATCGAAACGCGTTACTTTACCGGCGTACGGTCCCGATGTTGCGACGAACAGTTCCTGTACGCTGGGACGATTCATTGCCACCCTTCTCCGCCAGGCGGCCTTGCTGAATAAGCTCTGTCCGTCATCCTTGTCCGGCGAAAACTCACCTAAAGGATCCGTGATACTGCGCACCGATTGAACGCCGTCGACGTACAAATCCTCCGTCAACCCTTCAATCTGGCCGTGGTTCTCCTTCGCATCCAGTTCTCCATCGGGCAAGTATGCCACGACTGTCAGCGGCCCACTTTCGCCCACATGAAAGTGCCGGCTCATCACCTCGCCACCCCAGCGGCTGGGGCGCTCCCGCGGCAATTGCCTGAAGAAGTCGTATGTCACGTGGTCACCTCTCCATACGCCGTAACCGGCCGGCGTCAAGAGCACCAGGACGCTGCATACGAGTATCAGTCCCGGCCGCGCAACAATCAGGCCGGCCACCTTCTCCCACAGCCAACGGAACCGGGGCGCCCCAGCGTCCGGCGCCTTCATCGAGCATTCGTTGCCATGCGCACGCACACGTGGGGTCCCAAACGGCCAGAAAACAGCGCCACCAAATGCCCGCAACAATGCCGGCGCCAGCGTGACACAGGCGGCCAATGTAATGGCAAGGCACAGTCCGATCGCCGGACCGCTATTCTTGAACTTGCCGAAATCGGCAAAGAACATGGTGCCGAGCCCCAGGATCGTGGTCAGCGCACTGGCCGCCAAAGCGTCGCCAACCGAGCCCAACGCCCGGGCAACGGCCTCGGCGCAGTTGTATCCGCGTTCCAACTCTTCTTTGTACCGGGATGCAAGGAACAGGAAGTAGTCTGTCCCTGCGCCGAAGAGGATGACGACGATGAAGATCCTGGTGGTTGTAAAGACCTTGAAGTTCCACCACTCGAAACCGGGCACCCGGCCCACCTGCGTGAGTAACGCCACGACACACGTCGCCACAACTAGAGAAGCCGTGATTGTGACCAACGGCATGGCGACCAGCAGCGGCGATCGGTAGACCAATCCGAGTATCAAAACAACGAGCACGATCGTGAACAGTTCCGTGTTCTTGATGCTTTCCTTGGCCGCACGGAGCAGGTCACCGCCAACGGCGGCCGATCCCGAAAAGCCCACGTGCAATTGTGTGCGTTGTCGTTCCGGAATGTTCTGACGCAGCGTCTCCAACACGGCTTCCAGATGATCCAGGATCCGGATGTTGTCCGTCGCCATAAACTCGTTTGACAATTGGACGATGACTAGCCGAGCACGCTTTGTGCTGAGCTTCTTGCCGAAAGCCTCATCCCGCCAGGTCCAGACATCCAAGATCGGCAACTCGTCCGCGTATTCCGGTACGAACTTGCCCTGTTGGCCAGCCAGCGCCGGGTCCCAATCGGTGGCGATCTCTCGGTCCGTAGCCGCATCTTCCTCTTTGCCAAGTCGCCTGTTTGCCAAGGACCGATTGTGATAGGCCGCGGCCAGTCGCGCCGGCGGCTCGAAATCACGAGTCTCCTGGTCCGCCGATTCCTCCCTCGCTTCCCAGTACTCCGCCAAATCCTCGTCCAACCAGACGGCCTCGTCCAACGCGTCTTTCGCTTGCCCAAAGGTCGTTTTCGAACGCTTACTTGTCGAATCGGATTCGTCCGTTTTTCCCTGGGCGCGAAGCCGCTCTGCTTCTGCGGCCAGCCGGTCTCCTCGCGCCAGGGCGGCGACACCATGGAGATTCTTGAGCCGACGCGCCAAGTCGTCGGCGACCGCTTGGTCGTCCTTGTCGAAATTGCGGTCGTCCCGGGCGACGAAGAACGCGATCTGGCTCTTGGCGCGTGTGTGGGGAAAAGCATCCGTCAGCAATTGCTCGCCCACCACGCTGGGCATTTCGTCGGGCAGGTAAGCCAGATCGCCGTCTCGTGTAACCTCGTCCCAAGCCGGCGACACCCAACGCAAAAGCGCAACCACCAACACCCAGCCGACGATGACCATCAGCCAGTGGCGAGAGACGTACGTGCCCAGCCGCGAAAACACCCGTTAGATTTCCCTATTCCAAATTCGAGGACGCACTCAATATCCGAAACGAACCACGAAAAGAAAAGGTGTGGGGCGAAATTGGGGGATCTGGCAAGAGGTGCTAGCGACCTAGATGCTTGTTCGGGCGCAGGAAGGGATTCGTAGCGGAAGTCGTGAGACTTCCGGCGTTTGAGCAGCTAGCGGCCCGAATTCTCACGAATCCGGCTACCCGTCTTCCCAAGTTCTTACAGGCCTTCCGCAAACCCGTTCCTGCGCCCTGCTTGTTCGGCATGCTAAAACTAGCATTGACGTTCGAGTCCTTGTCGAGTATTCACCGCTGGTTTCCCTTTAGATCGAATCTTGTATTGCCGAAGCAACCACATGCACGTCTGTAGGTGACGCCCTCTGCGGCGTTCCAACGCGTTGCCACCTCAGCCATGATACGACTTCACGCAAGCGGCACAGAGGCCGTTTCCTACAGAGGCAAAGGAGCCGAATGTCGTCCGGCCGCTTGCTAGGTCGGCGTTCTCGACGGGCTGAAAGGACGTGGTCCAATGTGGCGAAGGATCGCTTGGAGCATCGCGTTTGCAGTTTGTGCTGGCGCACCGTCCAGTTCACTTGGGCAGGACCGGCCAACACCGGGCAGCCTGGTCGCTCGCTGCCATTGGGGCCGCCTCGAGATCATATCAGGCCGCGTGACTCTAACGGATACTCGTCTTGGCCGCAGATCCACGATGACCTCCGGTGATCCGGGGACGGGCGTCAGAGAGACGCTTTCCTTCTCTGCAAAGAGCCCGGATATGGCTTGGCTGCACTACGAATACGCAGACGACGAGCAGCGCATTCTTGTCGATATAGAACGATCCAAGCAAGTGACAATCGAACGCGTGCCGCACCCCGACTCGCAACTCGCCACGATACGCTTCCGGCAACCGGTGCGTGGCGAGATAGCGTTCGTTATCGAGAGTGAAGAACGTTCGCACCGGATCGTCGGCGACAGCTTCTGGCACTTAGCGCTCGCAGATCAGCAGGCGTTCCGCGATCACTTGGCTCCCGTTCTGGAATCGCTTCGACCAGATTGGCGATTGGTGTGGGCGGCAGGACGCGTCGAAGCCGCGTTGCTGGATGTCGCGCACCAAAGGCAATTGCCGGACACTGAACGAATGGAAGGGTTGGTGGCGCAACTGAGCCACTCCGAATTCCTTCACCGTCAAGCCGCCGACCGGCAACTGCGTGAACTGGGCCAGTCAGCGTTTGCCTATCTGGATGGTTTGGACGAGCGTACGTTGGATGTCGAGCAGCGCACGCGGATTCGGCGCATCAAGAAGTCGTTGAGAATCAATCAACGGGACACGCCTGCACGCGTGGCCACTTGGCTGGCCGGGGACGTTGGCGTTTGGCTGGTCCTACTGGATCGCGGAGAGCAGAAGCGCATCGTCGCCGCCAGACATCTGGCATCGCTCACCGGAAAAAACCTCGCGTTCGACCCGTTGGCCGGCGAGATCGAGCGCCGAAACCAAATCGGCCAACTGCGTGCTGATTTCGGGTTTGACCAGCCCGTCCTCATAAGCCGAGGCGACGGAGCGACGCGATTGCGCTAGTGCTCCGTCAAGCGTGGTTCTGGGCCGGTCTCCTGACCGGCCCAGTGAGTTCGACGGCAGGTCTCCCGTGACTCCCGGAGACCTTCGCTCGGGCAAGTCTCGCGGTCGGGAGACCGCGAGACAACTGGTTCGACGACGACCCGACACAGTCTGTGCCATTCGCGAACCCTGCGGCAGCGTCTCCTGCGATGAGTGCTTCCCATTCACGGTCGGCTATCTGCGGGATTTCTTCTTCCGCGATGCCTTCTTCGGCCCTTGCGTGCCCTCTTCCGTCGACGCGATATCGATTGCCTTCTCGTACGAATCGCCAGGCACGACGAAGATCTTCCCGTCGCCCATTCTACCGGTGCGAGCAACATCGACAATCTTGCGAATGATCTCGTCCACGCGGGCATCGTCCACCCACATGGTGATCTCTACCTTTGGCAAGAAGGCCACAGAGAATTCAGTTTCGCCGTATTCCTCCAGATAGCTCTTCTGACGTCCCCATCCCTTGACCTCCCGCACGTTTAAGGCCTCGAGCGGGGCTCGCTTCAAGCCCTCAAGCACTTTTTCTGCGAGAAACGGCTTAACAATCGCAATGACTTGCTTCACGGGACGGTATGGAATCAGCTACAAATAGGATACTGGTAAACGGACCGGCCCAGTCACAACGCCGGAAACATCGAAACGGCTCGGATGACAGGCACATCGTACCAACCATAAACTTCCGAGTACAAGCCCAAGCAAGAGAGGGATAGCATGGCAGACGATCTTTTTTCCGTCCAGGACCAAGTGGTTTTGATCTCCGGCGCAAGCCGCGGCATCGGCCAAGCGATCGCCAAAGCGTTTGCCGAACGTGGTGCCAAGGTGATCATATCCGGCCGAGTTGCCGAGACTGTCGAACAGTGTGCACAGGAGATCTGTCCGTCGGGCGGCACCGTTCGGGCCAAGGTCTGCGACGTGGCGGACACGGATGCCGGTCGACAAATGGTGGACGAGGTGGTTGACGAGTTCGGCGGGATCGACACGCTGGTCAACTGCGCTGGTGTGAACAAGCGGATGAAAGTCGAAGAGTACACGGAGGACGTGTACGACCACATCACCAATATCAACATCCGCGGGGCATTCTTCCTCTCTCTTGCCGCCGGGCGGCACATGATCCGCGCCGGCCGTGGCTCGCAAATCAACATCGACTCGATCAACAGCCGCTCGCCGCTGAATCGTGTGACCGTTTACGCGATGGCCAAGGCCGCCATGAGCCAAATGACAAAATGCCTGGCCATGGAGTGGGGTCCGCACGGCGTGCGAGTCAACGCCATCGGCCCCGGATTCACCATGACCGAACTTGCGCGACCGCTGTGGGAAGGGCCTGGGACCGAGGCGATGAACGAGTGGCGGCAACAGAACACACCGCTTCGCCGTATGGGAGTGCCCGAAGACATGGTCGGCGGCACGATATTCCTGGCTTCCGAGGCGGCCTCGTTTGTCACCGGCCAAGTTCTTTACGTCGATGGTGGAACTCTCTCCGGACTGTTTTGGCCAATTCCGATTTAGGAGGGGACCACGGCCGTCTTGGTGTTGCGAGGGAAACACGTGGGGCACGATTCCATCGTGCCAGGCACGTTGGAAACGTGCCCCACAATCACAATGCCGTACGACTTAGCTTTCGTATCTAACGAGAAAGAGTGTGACGATGATCATGCGGATAGGAGCAAGCGCGGGGCCATCCCATTCAAGACGATTCGTGTTCCTGGCGATTGCGGCTGTCTGCCTGACGTGCTCGCCCGCGTCGGCACAGAACAACCGAACTGAATCGTCGGGACCTGCGGCATCCGCAGCGGATTCGGCGACTAACGCCCCCTGTGAACCAACGAAGTTTCTAGCCCGGCCTCAACTGTTGCAGTACGACGCATTGGAAGTCCGCCGATTGGCCTTCTCGCCTGATGGCAAGTTGCTGTTGACAGGTGACGGTCGCTGGACGACCGTGGGCTGTGTGCGTTTGTGGGACCTGGCAACGAAGAAACGATTGGCGGAGTTCCCTGAAAGACGCGGAATCAGTTCGGTAGCCTTTTCGCCTGACGGCAAGCGACTTGCGTATTCGGGATGGGGCCGTGTAGTGAAGGTCATCGAAATCGACTCGCGAGAGACGGTCAAGATCACCACCCCCGGCGCGGCCAGGCTGTCGTTCTCGCCTGACGGCAAAGCACTGGTCACTGCGACCGAGCGACCGAATGAAGTCAAACTGTGGGATCCGACCAGCGGCAAGGAACTCCGCTCGTTCGAAGGCGAGCGGTTTCGCTTCCACGACGCCCGTTTTTCGCCAGACGGCAGCTTGGTCGCCGCTGGGGGCGGAGAATTCTCAGGGGACCGGTTCGGCCGAATCAGCATCTGGGATGTGGAGACTGGCCGGCAAGTAAAGACTATCGACGCCCACGACGAGGCCGTGATCCGTATCGCCTTTTCTCCGGACGGAAAGACGCTGGCTACGGCCAGTGCTGATGCGACGGCGCGACTGTGGGACGTCGAGTCGGGCGAGTTGACGATGACGTTGGCCGGTCACGATGCTGGGCTGCAGAGCATCGCTTATTCACCGGACGGCAAAGTCCTGGCGACCACGGGTTACGACGGCAAAGTCATACTGTGGGATGCGACCACGGGCGATCTGTTAGCCGAGATGTCCGGCCACGAATCCGGAACGCTCACGGTCGAATTCTCGCCAGACGGAAAGACCATTGCCACCGGCGGCGTGGATCGAGTCGTGCGTCTGTGGGATGTGGCCAAACGCGAGCAGAGCGACGTGCTCAGCCCGGAGGAGGCACAAATCGACCCGTTCGGACTGGTCCTTGCGGTCGCATGCTCCCCCGACGGTCGCACAATCGCGACCGCACACCAGGGCAGCACAGCGGTCAGACTCCGCGACGCCGAAACGGGGGCGGTTTTGCGTGTACTGAGCGGGCACGAAGGCGATGTCTCGTCACTCGCGTTCTCGCCCGACGGTGGCTCGCTGGCAACCGCCAGTTGCGATGATACCGTGAAGCTCTGGGACGCGGCGACCGGCAAAGAACAGAGGACGTTGGCGGGGCATACGGACTGGGTGCTTTCGGTGGCGTTCTCGCCGGACGGCAAGACGCTGGCTTCGTCTAGCCGTGACAAGACGGTACGACTCTGGAACCTGAAGACGAACGAATGCGTCGCGATTCTTGAGGGACACAGCGAGTTGATACGCACCGTCGCTTTCTCGCCCGATGGCAAGGTGTTGGCCTCGGCCAGCGCTGATCGAACAGTGAAGCTGTGGGATGTTGAATCTCGGAAAGAAAAGCTCTCGCTCAAGACGCCGGAAGGAACTGCCGCCGCCATTGCCTTTTCCCCGGACGGCAAGACCCTGGCCGATGCAGGTCAAACCGGCGCGATAACTCTATGGGATGTCGAAACCGGCAAGGCGCGATCGTCGCTGGTCGGCCACGGTCGTACCGTCTGGTGCCTGGCCTTCTCGCCAAGCGGCAAGACGCTTGCCAGCGGTGGATTCGACAACAGAATCATCCTCTGGGATCCGGACAGCGGAGAGAACCGACAGATGCTCCGCGGGCACACCGAGGTTGTGACGTCGTTGACGTTCACTCCGAACGCCGATGCACTGATCAGCGGCAGCGCCGACACGACAATCAGGCGTTGGGACGGAGCACACCCGGCGGTAGCCACGTTGGCCGGCGCCTCACGCCATGTACGCTCCGTCATCTTCACACCCGACGGCAGCAGACTGATATCAGCCGCTCTGGACGGTCATGCTCGCGTGTATGACACGACAAATGGTAAGCTGCTATACACGCTAAGGCAGTTCGGCGGCGCCCATTCCGCCGCCGTGACCCCCGACAGCAAAACGTTGGCCATCGGAAGCCGAGAGATCCGGCTTTGGGACATGCGGGCGGGTAAGAGTCTCGCGGTATTCGGCACCGGCAATCTGCCCATCCGCGCACTCGCCTTCACCCAGGACGGGAGCATCCTCGTATCCAGCGGCGACAATACGGTCAAGATCTGGGACGTAGCCAGCAGACGACTGTTGAAATCGCTGCCCCGGCAGCAACTGGATATCGCCGACTTGGCTATCTCGCCCGACGGCAAGACGCTTGCCACTACGACCGGCGACTACAAGCAACCCGAAGTATCAGGTGAGGTGAGACTATGGGACCTCGACAGCGGCGAAGTTCTGCAGACGCTGCCGGATTACCTGACTCGGTACTACGATGTTAAATTCGCGCCGGATGGCGGTGCCCTGGTCTTCTCTGACGCCCAAAACAAGGTCTGCTTTTGGGACATCGAAAAGCATGAGATGAAAGCGGAGATCTATTGCGGCCAGCGTGTCCGTTGCTTTGAATTCATGCCGTCGAAGAATTGGCTGGTCACCACAGGCGCTCCCGGCAACGTCTCGATACGGGATATCACCACTGGCAAGCGACTCGCGCTACGCGAGGGACACGAGGGGTCCGCCTACTCCTTGGCATGCTCTCCGGACGGCACGGCACTCGCGACCGGCGGCGAGGAGGGTCTTGTCAAGCTATGGACGACTCCAGTCTATCGAGGCGAGGATCAGACCACTGCCGGTCGAATCCACCTGTGGCCCGAAGACGCAGGATCGAGCGAGGCCCAAACGGTCGACGTCGCCGAGCCGCCTCTAGCAACGCTGACCGGTCCAGGTAGCGCGATGCGGTTTGTGGGCTTTACGCCCGACGGCGGCAAACTCGTTGTCGCCGGCTTCGGCAGACAGACGCACATCTTCGACATGAAGACCGGAAAACTGCTCCACCGCTTGGCGCAGGACAGCAATATCTTTTCCGGCGCCATTTCCTCCGACGGAAAGACCCTGGCCACCGGAGGCCACGATATCCGCCTTTGGGACGTCAAGACGGGCGAACGTCTTGCCGCGTTCGGACGGCTGGGTGGCACAATCCGAGCACTCGCCCTCTCGCCGGACGGAAAGACTCTGCTGTCCGGCCAGGACAATCGGATTAGCATTTGGGACGTGGCCACGAGGAAGAATCTGACGTCCCTCCCACCCGAGCGTCTGAACGTCTACGGCTTGGCCGTGTCGCCCGACGGGAAGATGTTTGCCGCCGCAACCGGCGACTATCGACAGCCGACCGAAGCAGGCGAGGTCAAGCTGTGGGATTTGGACAGCGGCAAACTCCTGCACACCGTGTCCGGCGATTCCACTTGGTTCTACGATATTGCATTCACACCGGACAGCGGCACCCTCATCATACCCGATGGCCGCGGCAGAGTCCGTTTGCTGGACACCGAGAAACGCACCGTGAAAACAGACTTGCGTTGCGGTTCGCGAGTTCGTGCGCTGGCCCTTGTCCCACCCGGCAATCTGTTCGCCACGTCAACGGGCGACGGTCAAATCTCGATCTGGGAAGCCGACTCTGGTAAGCGTGTGGCATTGTACCGGGGACATGATAGATCTACCTACACACTAGCCAGTTCACCCGACGGCACCATACTTGCCTCTGGCGGTGTCGGTGAGACCGTCAAACTCTGGGCAACCCCCAACGACCAAGGCGACAAAGACACAACCGCGGCTCAAATCCGCCTTTGGGCCACGACGGACGAGTAGACTGTAAACTCACTGTATTCACGGTTGCTTTGGACTCTTCCAGGCGACGCAGATGCGGGTGGCACACATCACATCCGCCAGTCGTGTCCAACGTCTTCTCGACTAATCTTCGCGCATGTTGTTGCGTGCCCTCCTGTAACGTGTTGAAATACCACAATGAAACCACGCAGATAAGGAGTAGCCAGAATGACAAATCTACGCCTCCATTCTCCCAGATTCTTCGCATTTCTGATTGCGGCGATGGCGATTCAGAACGCCACGGCAGCCGAGACGGAGAACGCCTTCCTCGCCTTCGTCCAATCCCGTGCCGCCGACCTACGTGCTGGCGACGAAGCGCCCGCTTCGCTCGACGATTGGCAGAAACAGCGCGGCGCGATTCGAGCGCGAATGTTGAAGGCTTGGGGCGGATTCCCGGACAAGCCTTGCCCGCTGAATCCGCAAGTGCTGGGGAAACTCGAACGCGATGGCTACCGCATTGAAAAGGTCATCTTTCAGACCATGCCTGGCGTTTGGATGACGGGCAACGCGTACGTGCCCGATCGGCCGGGGAAACTACCGGCAGTGTTGTGTGTTCATGGCCACTGGCGCGGTGCAAAGCAGGATCCCAATGTGGCGGCTCGTTGTCACGGTCTGGCCAAACTCGGTTTCTTCGTGCTGGCCGTGGACGCCTTTGGCGCGGGCGAGCGAGGTCTCGGTAAAGCGTTGGGTGAATACCACGGCGAGATGGTGGCCGCCACACTCTGGCCGATCGGCCGGCCGCTCAGTGGTTTGCAGGTATATGAGAACCAGCGTGCGGTGGATTATCTGCTAACGCGACCGGAGGTGGACGGCGCACGTTTGGGCATTACCGGAGCAAGCGGCGGTGGTAATCAAACGATGTATGCCGGCGCTTGGGACGAGCGGTTCAAGGCAGTTGTTCCGGTGTGTTCCGTGGGGAATTATCAGGCGTATCTCGGCGCCGCATGCTGCATGTGCGAAGTCGTTCCCGGCGCGCTCGAATTCACGGAAGAATGGGGTGTGCTCAGTCTGACCGCTCCGCGAGGACTCATGGTCATCAACGCCACGCGCGACGCGTTTCAGTTTTCCGTGGGCGAAGCGAAGAAGTCCCTTGCCTTCGTCAAACCGGTCTATCGTCTGCACGGCCGGCCAGAGAGTGTCCGCCATGCGATTTTCGAATCGCCCCACGCGTACAACCAGCCGATGCGTGAGGCGATGTACGGCTGGATGACATGGCACCTGAAGGGCGAGGGCGACGGATCGCCGATACCCGAGCCGGAAATCCCAACAGAAGATCCGGAGACGCTTCGTTGCTTTCCAGGCGAAACACGCGCGGATGATTGGATGACAATTCCTCAGTTCGCAGCCCGCGAAGGAAGCAAATTGCTCCAGGCCGTTGACGCGCCAACCAATGCGGCTGCGTGGCGAGAGATGGCCAATCGTCTCAAACGCCGGCTCGATCAAGATGTTCTTGGCGGCACGGAACTGAAGCCGGGGGTGAAACCACTTGGCAGCCGCGGCACGTCTCCAACACAGACGACCGAATTCGAACCAGAGCCTGGCATCCGCCTATCCGCGACTCGGACTATCGGCAAAGCGCCACAACGGCCCGGCACGGTGATTGTCCTGGACCTGGAACGTGAAACCAAGTTCGCCGAAAGCGAATTGGTGACGGCCGTGTATAACTCAGGACGCAACGTTGTGTGGCTCAGTTTGCGCGCCACCGGACAACACGTTTATTCGCGCGACAAGATTCGACGCGCACCGGATCACAACACGGCCGAATGGTCGCTCTGGCTGGGAAGACCGCTGCTGGGCCAATGGGTGCTGGACCTACGCGCCGCATTGAACGCTCTCGAAACAGACTCCGGTTTGTCCAGGGAGGTGACCGTGGTCGGTGTTGGACCCGCCGGCGTAGTCGCACTGTGCGCCGCTGCGTTGGACTCACGCATCCAGCAGGTCGTTACCGTGGGATCGCTGGCCAGCTACGTAAGCGACACGCCATACGAGAACCAGCGACTGGGCATCATGGCCCCGTTCATCGTCCGCGACGTTGGCGACATCCAACATCTTGCAGCGCTTGTTGCACCACGTAAACTGATGATCGTCGGCGGCGTAAACGGCGCGGGACAGGATCTCGATGAGCCTGCGCTCAAACAACAATACGATTTCACGCGGCGTGTCTACTCGCTGGAGCAAGCAAATGGCGAGTTCACCATTGTTCCTTCTGTCGAGGTGGCGGACATTGTCCGGAAACTGGATTGAATCCCATGGCTGTATCAAGGCTCACACAATCTTTGAGGGTAGCAACTCATGACCAAGAAACTTCTACCATGCCTTTTGCCAATCGTGGTTGGTGCGATGCTCGGTAACTCAGTTCAAAGCACGAACGCGGACGAACCGCTGGTATTCATCTCGGCCTTCGAAGCCGGTGATGACGGCGCGATTCACGCTTACCAGTTGGAGACGAGGACCGGCCGGCTGAAATTGATCCATCGGACGACCGACGTTGAGCATCCCTTCTTTATGGCCGTATCGCCGGATCGTAAGTTTCTCTATTCGATTCACGCGGAGAAGTTCGGCGGAGAAGATCACGAACAGGTCGCTACGTATGAAATCGAAGACCGCACCGGCCGGCTTAACCTGCTGAACCGCCAGTCGGCTCTTGGTTCCGGGAGTTGCTATCTGGACGTTGACGCAACCGGCAAGATGGTGCTCGTCGCCAACTACTTCACCGGCAGCGTGGCGTCACTGCCGGTACAGGAAGATGGCTCGTTGGGCGAAACATCATCGTTCATTCAACATGCCGGATCGGGCGTCGATCCTAAGCGGCAGGACGGGCCTCATGCTCACTGTATTGTCGTCAGTCCCGACAACCGTTTTGCCTACGCAGCCGATCTGGGGATCGATCAAGTGTTAGGCTATCGCCTGGACGCGGCCACAGCGAAGCTCTCACCGAACCGGCAGCGCTTCGCAAAAACGCCGCCCGGCGCCGGACCGCGGCATCTAACGTTCCACCCCAATGGCAAACACCTGTACGTCATTAATGAACTCAAGAACTCAGTCACGTTGTTCGACTACGTTGCCGAATCGGGAATGCTGATCAAGCGGCAGACGATCTCGACACTGCCTGAGGACTTTGACGACACAAGCTATTGCGCCGATGTGAAGATCACGCCGAACGGCAAATTCCTGTACGGCACGAATCGAGGACACGACAGCATTGCCGCGTTCAAGATCGGAGACGACGGCCGGCTGACGCTGATCGGGACTGAACCGAGCCTCGGCAAAGGGCCGCAGAACCTGGCGATCACACCATGCGGCGAGTTGCTTTTGTGTGCGAACATGCCCGAGAACAACGTCGTAGTGTTTCGGATTGATCCGCAAACCGGCGGCTTGAAATCGGTTGGTGAACCCATATCCATGCCGAAACCCACCTGCATCATGCTGCTGCCATAGGTCATCTTGGTCTTAATCGTAATCTTACTCTTAATCTTAATCCGGCCTTCCGATCTACCTCGACCCCAGTCCCAGTCCTCTCCACCTTCTGGTCCCGCCGCCATGCGACAATTCGACCACGAGAAACTGACCGTCTACCAAATCGCGATCAAGTTCGCTGCATGGGCCGACGAATTGCTGGCTTCGCTCCCAAAGGGCATCGCGGTCCACAACCAACTCGACCGCGCTTCAACGTCCATCACGCTGAATATCGCGGAGGGGAATGGAAAGCATACCCCTGCCGATCGCTGCCGGTTCTTTGACAACGCTCGTGGCTCGGCGTTGGAGTGTGCTGCGTGTCTTGATGTGTTGGTGGCAAAGAAGAGAATTGAATCGAATGCGGCCGAAGAGGGTAAGGAGATGTTGAATGACATTGTCTCGATGTTGGTTGGGTTGATTCGGGCTAATTCACGGAGTCGAGAGGTGTAGGGACGGTTGGCGGAAGAGAAGAGGATTAGGATCATGATTAAGAGTAAGATTGAGAGCATGAACAATGCCCGCCTCGTTCTGTTCGCCGTCGCCCTGGTCGTGTCGCCTGCGGAGGCTCAGAAGAAAGACCCGATCCAACCACGCACGAAGCCTCTTTCTTCAGCCGGTTTGTGGGTGCCTGTTCCGATCGACCTCTACGCCTCGGACTCGCAAGGATTCCAGTTTCCGACGAAACATATTCAAGTCGGAAACGTGCCGTTTGAATTGGTCCTGAAGGGCGGGGCGGACAACTTCTTTCTGAAGTCGGCTGAGTGGCCCAGATGGCGAGATGACCCGAGCCGCTACTATGCTGACTATGACTATGGCCCCGAAACTCCCGGCGATCCTCGACGACCGCTCTTCAAGATTCCAGTCGCCGATTACCAGTCCGTCTATCTGCTCGCGGCGACTGACGACGATGAGGCGTTTTCCCAAACGGTCAGTTTCCGAATCGGGGCCTTCGAAGGGCCGCGTCGGACGACGATCCACGACTTCGAAGCGGAGGTGCCACGGTTCAGCGGAAGGCGAAGCAGGGCAACGTCAGTGGAAATCCCGATGCAGGAGGGCAAAAAGCTCTTTCTCGTTCGCGTTCCATTAGGGAAGGCGATTGCACAGGACTTCGAAGACGAATGGGCGTTGGATGTCGAAGTGACCAAGAAGCTGCGCCTTCAGATTCGTCGCCCCGACCCTTGTCGATACCAAATTCGACCGCTGGGTCTACCCAGCGGCGTCCATATCTTTGGCATGACGTTCCAGCGATCACCCATTCAGATGGAGGTGACGAGCGACGAGTCGGGGCACGTTTTCAACGAGCCCCAAACGCCGACCTTTCACGTGAAGCTCACGAATGTCGAGAGGCGAACCCTTCAAGCGACGATTGTCGCGGAAGCCACCGATTACTATGGCAATACGGTCACGGTGAAGTCGCAGGAGATTGAGTTCCGTGCCCGTAAACGGTTCACGCAAGACATCAAGATTCCTGGGACGAAGCGTGGTTGGCACAAGCTGGTGATACGAGTGACTAAGGGTGAGCGAGTGGAATATCTGCGTCGTGAAACCAGCTTTGCGATGCTCCCCGCCGACACTCGAAGATTTCGCGAAGATTCGCCGTTCGGAACCTGGGATTTCTGCGGCGGGCACTACACTTCGTCCGACTTCGATGCGGTCGGCCCGCTGTACGTGAAGGCCGGATTACGTTACGGAATGTTCTCATTCCCTGCCGAGGCGAGGCGGAAATACGGCATCCTGGCTGGAAACGAGCCACGGTCGGCCGAAATCCTGGCGAAGAAACTGGCGGACGATCCGCTCTATCCGAAACGAGTGCTCATATTCCACGAGAACGCGATCTCCGGTCCTCACATCATGCGAACGCCCGACCTATTCACGGGACGGCCGCAGTACCAATTTGACGAAAAAGAGCAGGTAAACTTCGACAAACTCTGGGAATTGGCCCACACGACGGCGAAAGACGTCCGTGAGCAATTCCCGGACGCCAAGCTGATGTTCGGCAACGGCAACCCGCACCTGGTTGAGGCATTCTTGCGACGCAAGTTTTCGAGTGAACTGTTCGATGCCCGTGGCAACGAAGCAGGCGTTTTCATGCGAATGCCGGAGACCCAGCCTTTTGACTTTGTGGCGAACAATGCAGGCATGTGGATGGATCGCCAAATCCTGGACCACTATGGGTACCAGGACAAGCCGATCTGGCAGTGCTATGAGATTACCTATCCCGGCTCCAATCCGGGGAATCTGTCGAAGCGAACTCAGGCCGCTTACTTTGTTCGTCATGCCATGCATTCTTTGGCCTGGGGTATTCCCGTGATTCGTCAGGGCATCATCAGCGATGTTGGAAACTCGTACTACTACAGCAACTGGGGATCGTCGGGCTTCTGTAACTCGATCCCGGAACTGAATCCAAAACCGGCCTACGTCGCAATCGCCACGATGACGCAGCAATTGGACGGTGCAACCTTCACGCGGGTGATCGAGACCGAGTCGCCGACTACGTTCGCGGTTGAGTTCCAGAAGCCGAAGCCGGGCGGTTTTGTCACGGTAATGTGGACGCTACGCGGAACTCGTGAAGTCATGATATCGCCTGACGATCTGGACGTGGTCGATCTGATGGGCAACCTGCAGCCCGTGACCAGTTCGGGGAAACAAGCAAATCTGACTTTGACGCGCGAACCAATTTTTGTCTCCTCGACAAAAGCGATCCAGGAAATCGGATTGGGCTCTGTGCAGCTCGAAGGTCGACCGGAGGGTGGGAAGCTGCTCTCGAAAATGGACAAAGTCGCCAATTGGAAGATCCAAGAAGAGAGGGATCCGGTTCTGGAGAACTACAACTTCGAGAACCCGCGTCTGAAAGGCGATCTTGTGCTTGGCGAGGTTGCCGAGTTCGAAGGAGAGACCAACGTGCTCAGAGTTTTGCCCAAGCTGCCGACGAGCGAGAATGAGTATCTTCCTTTCTATACGGCGTTGGAGCCCGTGGCAGAAATCCAGATTCCCGACAAGCCGACCGAAATCGGTCTCATGGTTAACGGCAACGGCGGCTGGGGGCGAATCATCTTCGAGTTCACTGACGCCGAAGGCCAAACGTGGACCTCGATCGGCGCGGCGCAGAGTGGCGGTCCGCCCCGCTGGATGAACGACTGGATGAGCAAGGAAGACATCGAACGCATGGGGGACCTGCAGATCGGCGATTGGAACACAAACGACAGTTGGCAACGCAGCCGGATCAATTTCGAGGGCTGGCGTTACCTGAGATTCCCAATGCCTGGAGACTATCCCGGCGAAGGCTATCATTGGCCGTATTCAAGTCAATGGCGGCACACCGGCGACGGCATCGTGCACTACCCGATCCGATTCACCCGCTTGATCGTGGAAACTCCACAAAAGGTGCTGCGCATGAAGGAGTTCAAGCCGGTCGCACGTCCGGAGATCTATTTGAAGGACTTGATGGTAACCTATCGACTTCCGGAAGAAGCATTTGTTGCGGAGTAAGGGGGGCTGTATTCGTTTAGCCCGAAGCTGGAGGAGGCTGCTGAAATATTAGTGGGGCACGTTTCCAACGTGCCAAAACGCGAATGATGGGCAAACTAGAGAGTTGAAACTGGCGAAACCCGGCACGTTGGAAACGTGCCCCACAACGTTTCTTGCTAGCATTTCAGCAGCCTCCGGAGGCGATGGCGGGCGCAACGTGTGGACGATCCATTTTTATCTCCGCCATCGCCTCCGGCTTCGGGTTAAACGAATTTAACTCGCCGCATGGTCGGCGCAGAGACAAACAAGGAAAGGCAGTAATGATGATGTCACAACACGTTACCCGGAGATTCCAAATGCACAAACGTAACATAGGACACGGACTGACACTTGGTATGCTGGCTCTGTTTTGCGGCCTCTTGTGCACGCTGGCTTCCGCTGCCGACATCTTTCGAGCACAGGGCGAGATGACCGGCGAGGTCTCGGCCACCTCCGCCATCGTTCAGACGCGTCTAACGTCGGTCGACCGCAACGTGGATGGCGATGTGCCCGGTGCGGCGGGCGTGGTGCGATTTGAATATGCCGACAACAAGGAATTTGAGCGGTCCCAGTTGACCCCGTGGGGCTCCGCGCGCTCCGACTCCGACTACATTGTCAAAGCAGTCCTCCGCAATCTGAAGCCGGGTACACGCCACTACTATCGCGTGTTGTATGGCGTGGACCGGGAAAACACGCAGACGGGAGCGACATGCAGTTTTCCCACGTTGCCGGGGGCGACCGGGATGGATCGCGTCAGCTTTGTCGTTGTGACGGGCATGAACTACAGCGCGTTCCATGGGGCGAAACGCCCCGAGAAAGGGCCGCGGCCGGACCGCGCGGCCGGCTATCTGGCGCTGCAGACGATGATCGAGATGGATCTCGATTTCTTCGTTGGCACTGGCGATAACGTGTACTACGACGGCCGAGTCTTCCGGGCGACGACGCTGCCAGACCTGCGGCGGAAATGGCACGAGCAATTGGTCCAATCGCGATACGTGGAACTGTACCGAAACGTCCCGACGTACTGGGAGAAGGACGACCACGATCACCGATACAACGACTGCGACCGAACGAGCGATCGTGAACCGTCGAGCGAACTGGGAATCGCCACATTCCGCGAGCAGGTGCCGGTCGTGGATCCCACGGATCCGAAAGCCAAGACCTACCGCACGTTTCGAGTAAACCGCGACCTGCAGATCTGGTTCGTCGAAGGACGGGACTACCGCAGCCCCAATCGCATGCCCGACGGCCCCGACAAGACGTTATGGGGGGCCGAACAGATCGCGTGGTTGAAGTCGACGCTGTTGGAAAGCGATGCGACGTTCAAACTGCTAATCTCAGCCACACCGCTAGTCGGTCCAGACGACGGCTACAAGATCGACAACCACACCAACCACAAGGGCTTCCGACACGAGGGGCGCGAGTTCTTCAGGTGGGTCGTCGAGCACGACCTTCATCAGCAGGGCTTCTACACGGTCTGCGGCGACCGCCACTGGCAATACCACTCGAAGGACCCGCTCGGTATCGAAGAGTTTTCCTGCGGCGCTTTGGTGGATGAAAACTCAAGGCTCGGCCGCAGACCCGGCGACCCCAAGTCCACGGACCCGAATGCGGAGGTCGACCAACTCTACACTCAGTCGGAGAAGTCTGGCGGATTCTTGCGAATCACCGTCGGCCCAGGTGATGATCCGGCGACGGGCAGCGCCCGCTTCACGTTCGTCGACGAATATGGCGAAGTGCTGTACGAGACCGAAAAGGTGCGACCGGCCACGAAGTAGTGCCCCAACACTTCAGGAGAAACACCATGCGGCTGTTGTGGAAAACCGTACGTATCGTCGCTCTGGCTTGTCTTGTCCTGTTTCACAACGAAGCGGTCGGCAAAGAACCTGCCAAGCGGCCCAACATCCTGATCATCACCGCCGACAATCTCGGTTACGGTGATTTGCCGTGCTACAACTCTGACTCGCCGATCAAGGCACCGAATCTCGATCGACTGGCCGCGCAAGGGGCAAGACTGACCAGCTTCTACACGGCCTCGCCAACCTGCACTGTGTCGCGAGCTTGTCTGTTGACGGGGCGAATCGCGCAACGACACGGGCTGGACTATCAGTTGCCGGGGATCAAGGGCAATTACGGCGTGGGGCTGAATCACAAAGAAATACTCATCCCGCAGATCCTGAAGACCGCGCCGACGCCGTATGCAACCGGCTGTTTCGGCAAATGGAACATCGGATTCGCCGAAGGATCGCGACCGACCGAGCGGGGCTTTGATGAGTTCATCGGCCATGCATCGGGCAACATGGACTACTACCACCACATCTATGGCGGCAAACATGACCTGTACAAGGGAACGGAAGAGCTGCACGCCGACGGCGAGTACTCCAGCGATCTGTTTGCCGATGCGGCAATTGATTTCATTCAGCGAAAATCCAAATCAAAAACCGAGCAGCCGTGGTTCTGCTACCTGCCGTTCAACGCTCCGCATTTCCCTGCCGCAAAAAACAAGAGACCTGGGCAGCCGGTCCGATGGCAGGCCCCGGATCGCGCATTCGCGGCCTACGGAATGCCCCCTGACGAGACCGATTCGCACAAGCGTTACTGTGCGGTCATCACCGCGCTGGACGAAGCGATCGGCCGAGTGCTCGACGCACTCGATGCAACCGGCGTAGCCGACAACACGTTCCTCTTCTTCTACTCGGACAACGGTGGATTCAAACTCGGCCGAGACTATATCGACATCGGGTCCAACGAACCGCTCCGCCACGGGGGCGTCACCTGCTGGGAAGGCGGTCTTCGCGTGGCCGCCATGGCACGCTGGCCGGGAAAAATCAAGGCTGGCTCGATCATTTCCGAGCCGTTCTGGTCGCCCGATCTGTTGATTGCCTGCGCCGAACTGTCTGGCGCTCGCGTGCCGGATGATCGTGTCTTCGATGGCAAGAACCCGCTTCCGATCCTGACCGAGGGTGCCAAGTCCCAACACGAGTCGTTTTTCTTCATCTTCCGCAACCACGCGGCACTGCGCAAGGGCGACTGGAAGATCGTCCGCGAAAAACCAAGCCAGCCGTGGCAATTGTTCAACTTGGCCACGGATCTGGGCGAATCACAGAATCTGGCCAGCGAACAGCCCGATCGAGTCGCCGAACTGGATTCCGCATTCGCCGACTGGGAGAAGTCGTTTTAAACAGGCCACCCGTTAAAGACGCATTTCCGCACCTGTAGGTAAATCAACCCTACAGTCAAGAGTTGGCCTCGACGGATCGCTTTCTTGCACCGCGAAGAACCAGTCGCGCAGGGAACCGTGATGCGCCTTCTTCACGGTTCGCGCTCCACGCAGTATGTTGTCAGAAAGAAATATCCAACATCGTTTATGTTGACGTGCAATGAAGGTGGCTGATCGCATGAAGCTAACGTTCTTCGTATTCTGTGTCTTGGCCTTGCCTGCTCTCTGCATGGCGGAGCAGACGATCAATTTCAACCGGGACGTTCGTCCTATCCTCTCGGACCGCTGCTTTCAATGTCACGGTCCAAACGAACATGATCGACAAGGAGATCTTCGTTTAGATCAAGCTGAAGGGCCTGCCGGCGCCTATCAGGCTATCGAACCAGGGTCGATCGAAGACAGCTCGCTTTGGTACCGGATCATAAGCGAAGATGATGATGTGATGCCGCCGCCGGACTCCAACAAGAAGCCGCTAACCGCCAACGAACAACAGATCGTCAAACGCTGGATCGAAGAAGGGGCGGTGTACACAGACTTTTGGGCGTTCGTCCCGCCTCAAGAGCCGGTGCTGCCGGAGATCGACGACCCGCGGTGGAGTCGGCATCCGATCGACCGATTGGTACTAGGCCGACTCGAAGCGGAAGGCCTGGCACCGAGCCCGACCGCGGACCGGCGCACCTTGATCCGGCGGTTGAGCCTCGATTTGACCGGACTGCCACCGACACGTGCGGAAATTCGGGACTTCCTCGCCGATGCCTCGCCGGACGCCTATGAGCGCCTGGTGGATCGGCTGCTGGCCAAGGTCCAGTACGGCGAGCACATGACCAAGTATTGGCTTGACTTGGTGCGTTTCGCCGACACGAACGGCATTCACCATGACCATTATCGCGAGATGACCCCGTATCGAGACTGGGTGATCCGCGCGTTCAACCAGAACCTGCCCTACGACGAATTCGTCAGCTACCAACTCGCAGGCGACCTCTATCCCAAACCGACCCAGGATCAATTGATTGCATCCGGCTTCAATCGGCTGCACCTGATCATCGACCGAGGGACGGCGCTGCCGGAGGAAAGCTACACGCGTAACGTTGTCGATCGAGTCACGGCTGTGGGCACGGCCTTCATGGGCATGACCGTGCAGTGCGCCGTTTGTCACGATCACAAGTATGATCTAATGACGATGAAGGATTTCTATTCGCTGTTCGCCTTTTTCAACAACCTGGACGCCGCGCCGGAAACCGGGGGTCGCCAAGGCACGGACTTTCAACGAGGCCTGCAGCCCCCGTACCTCAGTTTGGCAACGGAAGCGCAGGAAGCGAGGCTCGGCGAGTTGAACCGTCGGCTCGACGAAGTGCAGGCACAGGTCAAGCAGATCGAACAACAAGCGAGCAAGGCGGACGACGAAGCACAGAAGAAAATACTGGCCGATGAGTTGAAGCAAACGAAGGAATCCCTTGAAAAGGCCAAGGCCGAGAAGCGAACGTTCGAGGTCGCGATCCCTGCGGCGATGGTCATGAAAGAGAAGGCCGACAGGCGGCCCGCACACATCCTCATTCGCGGGGCGTATGACAATCCCGGGGAACTCGTCGAGCGCGATACACCAGCCTTTCTGCCCCCAATGAAGGCAAAGGACGGGCTGAGAACGCGAATGGATTTGGCCGAATGGTTCATGGCGACGGAGAACCCGTTGACCGCACGAGTGGCGGTAAACCGCGTCTGGCAACAGTTTTTCGGTGTCGGCATCGTGAAGACTTCGGAGGATTTTGGCGCCCAAGGCGAATGGCCCAGCCATCCGGAGTTACTTGACTACCTGGCCGTCTCCTTCGTCGAGTCCGGGTGGGATGTCAGAGCCCTGGTAAAGCAGATCGTGATGTCGGAAACCTATCAGCAGTCATCCAAAGCTTCGCCCGAACGGTTCGAAAGTGATCCGGAGAATCGCCTGTTGGCGCGGAGTTCCCGCTTCCGCCTGGATGCGGAAGTGATCCGCGACCAGGTGTTGACTACCAGCGGTCTGTTGAACGACCAATTGTACGGCCGAAGTGTCAAGCCGCCACAGCCCGCGGGCCTGTGGAAGGCGGTCAGTATGCCCAGTTCGTATCCTCGCATCTACGAACCCGACACGGACGACAAGATCTACCGTCGCAGCGTCTATACCTTCTGGAAGCGAGGCATGCCGCCGTCGCAAATGACCATTCTGAATGCACCGTCGCGAGAAGCATGTATTGCTCGCCGGGAACGTACCAACACGCCGCTCCAGGCGTTGCTGCTAATGAACGAGACCGAGTACCTGAAAGCGGCTCGGCACCTTGCCCACCAGACGATCTCGGATCGTTCGCTGAGCCCCGCTGATCGGTTGTCTGCGGTGTGCGAGACCATTACCTCAAGACTGCCGGACGCCGACGAAACCGAGACGTTTCTCAAGATGGTTGAAGATCTAGGAACGATCTACCGCGAAAACTCGGATTTGGCAAACCAACTCTGCGAAGGCGTACAGTTGCACGAGGGAGTTTCGTCTGCGGACCTGGCCGCGTGGACGATGCTGGTCAGCACCATCTACAATCTCGACATTACGAAAACCCGGGACTAGATACGATGCGCAATATACTTGACGACCACAACCGACTGCAGGCTCGGCGGCAATTCCTCAAGACCTCGGGTATGGGCCTGGGGGTAACCGCGCTGGCGTCGTTGCTGCCCCAAAACAGCGTGGCCCAGGCGGCCTCTGATCGTGCGCCGCGTGCAAAGCACGTCATTTTCCTGTTCATGGCCGGTGCGCCCAGTCAGATCGACTTGTTCGACTACAAACCGGACCTGGGGAAGCTCTTCAAGAAACCACTGCCCGAAAGCATCAGTATGGGGCAGCGTGTGACCGCAATGACGAAAGGCAAGACGCAGTTGGTTGCGCCGTCCATGTTCAAGTTCCATCGCAAGGGGCGAAGCGGCATCTGGATGTGCGAGCTGCTGCCGCATCTGTCCGACGTGGCCGACGATCTTTGTATCATCAATTCGATGCATACCAACGCCATCAACCATGACCCCGCCAAGACGTTCCTCTGTACGGGCCACGAAATTCCGGGCAAAGCAAGCATGGGAGCTTGGCTGAGCTACGGCCTGGGGTCGATGAACAGCGATTTGCCCGATTTCATCGTCCTCACCTCGGCCTACTGGACCGGCGGCACGCGAAACGTTCAAGCCCTTTACAGCCGCTTATGGGGAAGCGGCTTCCTGCCGTCAAAACATCAGGGGGCTGCGTTCCAGACTTCGGGAGACCCGGTCCTCTTTCTGTCGAATCCCAAGGGCATTGACACCCAAGTCAGACGCCGCATGCTCGACACTGTGGGCCAGGTAAACCGAAAGCACTTGGCCGAGATCGGCGATCCCGAGATTCAGACTACCATTGCCCAGCAGGAACTGGCTTTCCGCATGCAGACCTCCGTCCCCGAACTGACGGACATCTCGAAGGAGCCCAAGAACGTGATGGATCTATACGGACCCGAGGTCCACAAGAACGGATCCTTTGCCCGCAACTGCCTGCTTGCCCGGCGGATGGTCGAACGCGGCGTGCGCTTCATTCAGATTTTCCACCGAGGCTGGGACCATCATACCATCCTGCCAAAACAGTTGCCGGGTCAGTGCTTCGACATCGACCAGCCGTCCGCGGCTCTCCTGAAAGACCTGAAGCAGCGCGGGCTGTTGGACGATACGATCGTGGTCTGTGCCGGTGAATTCGGGCGTACGGTCTACTGCCAAGGCAAATTGGAGCGCAACGATTACGGTCGCGATCATCATCCTCGCTGCTTTTCCGCGTGGATGGCCGGTGGTGGCATCAAGGGCGGATTAATGTACGGCGAGACCGACGACTTCAGCTACAACGTCGTGCAAGATCCGGTGGCCGTCCGCGACCTGCACGCCACCATCCTGCACCAATTGGGCATCAACCACGAGAAGCTGACCTTCCCGTTCCAGGGGCTCGATCAGCGTTTGACCGGCGTCGAGCCGTCGCGCGTCGTCAAGGAGATTCTCAGTTGATCGTCGACAAACAGAGCAATTCCGCCCCGAACCGCGAGGCTTTGGGCTCCTAATTGCTGACGCGCTCGCTTAGTCGTATACTCTCTCGCAGGTACGTATCGCCAGGGAATTTCGGGCATGAACGACTCCGCAACACCAACGCCCGCGGACGAAGCGCGAGAATTCGAAGAGAATTGCATCTCGGCGGAAATGGCGGATGTCTATCGTCAGAAGACGCCTACCGAGCGTCTGCAGATTGGCTTTGACATGTGGCGATCGGCCCGCAAGATGGTCGCGGCGCACGTCCGGCAACAACACCCCGATTGGTCGGACCACGAGGCAAATCGCGAGATTGCACGCAGAATGTCTCATGGATTCGAATAAACTCCTCCAGTACGCCGCCGACAAGCACGTGCGAGACATCAAAGGCGTGCTCTTGATTCAGGGAGATGCGATCGACTTCGACTATCTCGACGAATGGGCAAAGTACTTGGGCGTGGTTGATCAACTCGAACACGTCTTGGGAGACATGTGACGCCTGGTTTTCGCGGCCACGCCTCGTGTAGAAGAACAGTTGCAGCCTCGACGATGTCTTTCTGATGGCCAAATCTGTGTTACACTTGCCTGCCGCGATTCGTGGATCAGGGGACATCGAGAACCATGTGGAATATCTGCCGTTGTGCCGTCTCAATCCGTTTGCTCGGCCCCAGGAATTCGACAGGCAACGTTCCGTGTTTTTCGGGAGGGCGAGGCTCCTGCCGAGCCGCGCGTCGGTGCAAGAGATCCGGCTCAGTAGGAGCTTCGCCCTCCCGAGCTGCAACCCCCCTCGTCCGTATTGAAAACGGCTTCAGAACTCTCGCGATTGCTGCATTTCTCATTGCGTTTGCCAGCGGCGCCAGAGGTGAGGAACTGGACGCATACGGCGGCTGGGCCGACGTCCAAGGGAAGGCGACGGGTACGTTTCATGTCGAGAGCATCAACGGGCGCTCTTTGCTGATAACTCCTGACGGACATGGATTTGTCGCGTTGGGCGTGAATCATCTTGGTGCCGTCAAGTCGAATGGGCAGGACGAGTCGGATCTGTTCAGCCAACGCTACCAGAACGACTGGGAGAAGTTCGCCGAGGAAGTGTTGCATCAATACAAGGACTGGCGCTTCAATACGGTAGATGATTCGATCAGACCACTACGTGATGTGCGGCCCTATCTCGCCGCGCGCAACTTGGTGCGGACCGCCAAATACTACGGCAAGCCCGGCGAGAGGAACCCCTACGAGTTTCCTGATGTCTTCGACCCTGTTGTCAGAACTCGGCTTGAACGACGCGTGGAGTCGTTCTGTAAGCAACATCGCGACAACAGGAATCTGATCGCCTACTACTGGACCGACACGCCGACCTGGGACATTCACAAGACGCGTCGATTCCGCGGCACAGACTGGGTTTCCGAGATCCGCAATCTCTGCCCGCGATCACCGGGCCGCAAACGCTACGCCGAGTTCTTGCGCGACCGCTATCGAAACGATCTTGCTCGATTTTGTCGCGCATACGACTTGCGCATGGAATCGTTCGATGATCTGCAGGGATCCGATCTTGGGAGCCTCGATCTCGCACGGTATGAAATCGAGCGCGACGACCAGGCTTTCTTGGGGCTCATTGCAGCGACGTACTACGGCATCGTCGGCCCTGCCATGCGGCGGCACGATTCACGTCATATGGTCCTTGGCGAAAAGTACCTACTGGGCGATATTCCGCCGCAAGTAGTCAAGGCGGCGGCGCCGCATTTGGATGCAATCGCCATCCAACCGGGCGATGGGTACATTCCCATCTACACGCCCGGCGACACGTACCCGGCCGAGGAGATCGAGTCGCTCCACAAACTCACCGGCAAGCCCATCTTCATCTGCGATCACCAGATCAGTTTCGCGACCGAGCGCTATCCTAAGGCGATCTGGCCCTACCACCAACGCGCCAATGAAGCCGACGCAGCAGCAGCCACGGAACGATTCCTGCGGGAAGCCTTCGCCCAGCCATACATCCTGGGCTACATGCGTTGCCAGTACATTGATCGCTTTTCAACCCGACGCAACGCTATTAAACTCGGACTGCTGCGCGACGACGGTTCGCCTTACTCGCAGCTAATCGACGCAACGCGACGTGGCAATCAGGCCGTCAAAGAAACCGTCCGTAGAGCAGTGCTCGGTACAGGCACGGGAAACGAATGACCGAAGCAATGAGAATGATAAAACGCAGTGTGCTGCGCATCCAGTGAAGCGTGACAAGAGGCTGAGATTCACAGAAGGAGCATTACGACTATGCACAAGAGAGCCAATTCCATCTTGATTCGAGTACTGTTCGGCACGATTGCACTCGTTGCAGTCACGATGACCGCGTCGGCTGGGGACGCTTTATCGCTCCGCGCCGGAGCGGCGGTTGTCGATATCACGCCTAAGGAATTCTCGATGAACTTGCCGGGCGGCTTCCGAGGCAATCCGGCGGAAATCGCACACGATCCGCTGCATGGCCGTGCCTTGGTGCTGGACGATGGCACGACGACGCTCGCTATGGTCGTGGTGGATAATCTGGGCGTGGCCCGCGAAGCCGCCGACGAAGCAAGGGCGATTGTCACGGAGCGTTGCGGCATTCCACCGGAGAAAATCCTCGTAGCTTCGACTCACACCCACAGCGCTCCGTCCTCGAATGTCAAAGAGGGCCAACCGGCCGCTGTGGCTTACCGGAAACTGCTGATCGAGGGAATTGCCGAGTCCATCGTTTCCGCTCACAAAGCACTTCGACCAGCCGCCGTTGGGCATGCCGTGCATCCGTTGCCCGACGAAGTGCGGAATCGCCGCTGGTATCTCAAACCGGGCAAGATGCCGCTGAACCCCTTCGGCGAGATGGATCGCGTGAAGATGAACCCGGGTACCAGCGCCGATGTCCTCGACCGCCCGGCCGGTCCCATCGACCCCGACGTGACGATCCTTTCCGTCCGGGATGCAAAAACACGCAAGCCGCTGGCACTCTTTGCCAACTACACCCTGCACTACGTCGGAGGCGTGCCGAAGGGTCAGATATCCGCCGACTATTTCGGAGAATTCGCACGGCTGATGCCGTTCCGATTGCGTGCGGGGGATGACTTCGTCGCCATGATGTCAAACGGTGCCACAGGCGACATCAACAACATCCCGTTTCTCATCACGAGGCCACCGCGCGAGCCATACGAACAGATCCGCATCGTCGCCCGGAAAGCGGCCGATGCCGCCTGGTTCGCGTGGAAGAAGATCGACGCGCACCACTCGGACGCGCGCCTCGGGATGATCGAGCGTGAAATCACCCTGAAAATGCGCTGTCCCACCGCAGAGCAAATCGAGCGCGCCAAGAACATCCTCGCCACGAAGGACGAGGCCGAACTCGCCAAGCTACCGCGCCTGGCCGAGCCCTATGCCAGGCGGACGCTTTCGCTTGCCAAAGGTCCTGAGACTCTCAGTATCCCCCTGCAAACGCTGCGCATCGGTGACCTCGCAGTCTGCGCTATCCCCTTCGAGACGTTGGTCGAAATCGGCCTCGACCTGAAGAAACGTAGCCCATTTCCACGCACCATCGTCCTCGGCGTAACCAACGGCTACAACGGTTACCTGCCCACGCCCGAGCAGCACGAGTTGGGCGGCTACGAGACATGGCTCGGCACATGCAGGGTGCAGGAAGACGCCTCGGTGATCATTACCGATCACTTGCTCGAAATGCTTGGGGAACTGGCGAAGGGAGAATGACACGCCCGCCGGTGCCGACCAAATCCGTCGCTTTGACATGCTGGGACGCTCATCATGAAACGAACGACTTGGATCTTCCTCGCGGTCTTGTCCGTTGTTGGCGGTTACTCCCGCGCGAGCGAGCGTTTTCTAGTCAAAGACGGACAACCGAAGGCGGAAATCGTCATCGCCGAAGACCCGCCACGCACGACTCGGCTGGCGGCTCAGGAACTGCAGTCTCACGTCGAGAAAATCTCCGGCGCGAAGGTGAGCATCGTGAGCGAACCGAGCGGCATGGTTCCCGTCAGCGTTTTTGTCGGCCGGAGTTCGCACACGGACAAGCTGGGCATCACCGATGAAAATCTCAAGTATGGCGCTTACCGGATCGTCTCGGGCGACAATTGGCTCGTCCTGATTGGCGATGACACAGACTTCGTGCCCATCGAACCGTGGCCGCGGAGTAACAACGACATCGTCAGCGGCAAGATGCAGAAAGCGTGGAACCAGATCACTGGCGAACACTGGGGTTACACGCATTCGCAACTTCGCAAGCATTACACTGGCGCCACCGGGCTGTTCGGGACGCCGAACGAGCAGCACGTCGATAAAGACGGAAACGTGAATGTCTGGGGCTTCGACGAGCGCGGGTCGTTCAACGCAGTCTGCGGATTTCTTCGGAGCCTCGGTGTGCGCTGGTATCTGCCGGGCGAATTGGGCGAAATCGTGCCGTCGATGGCTTCAATTCCGCTGCCGCGGGCATCACGTAGCCGAAGTCGTGAGACTTCGGTCCCGAACTCTCGCGATTCCGGCTACCTCTACGACCAGACGGTGCGTCCGGATTTTCCGCTGCGCACAATCAACTTTCGCTTCGGCGTTTATGGACGCGACACGGCAATGTGGGCCATGCGGCTGGGCGTGCGCCAGCCCTACGGCCGACAAGCTGCGCACGGGCTGCATCACATGACGCGTAACGAACACACGCTGACGAATCACCCCGAGTGGTTCGCGCTCTACGGCGGCAAACGGCATACGCAGCTCGGGCAGCGACTTAACCAGTTGTGCTATTCGAACGAGGAACTGCTGCAGGAGACCGTTCGCTTTGTCCGTGCACAATTCGATCATTTCGACATGGACGTGGTCTCGGTCATGCCCCCGGACGGTTACACGGCGATCTGCCAGTGCAAATTGTGCGAGGGCAAGGACACATCGGATCGCGGATATCGCGGGGCCTTTTCCGATTATGTGTGGGAGTTCGTCAACCGCGTGGCAAAGGAAGTAGGCAAGACTCACCCCGACAGGATGATCTCCAACTGTGCCTACGGAACCTACACGCAGCCGCCGCAGAACATTGACAAGCTGGAACCGAATGTACAGGTCATCATCGTGGGCGGCCGCCGGCCCACCAGCGAAGCTCGGGACGAAATCCGCCAATTGCGCAAGGACTGGGCCACGAAGACCGACAACCCAATCATCGTCTTCGAGAACTACCCCTTTACTGGTCGCGGATTCTACCTGCCCGCCTACATTCCGCGCGTGATGGGCGAGAGCATCAACGCGACCAAGGGCACTTCGCGCGGCGAAGATATTTGGCTCACGATGGACTTTGGCGAGAACGCGATCGGCTACAACCACTTCCTGGTCTACTTCACCGCGCGCATGTACTGGGGCGGCAAGCAGCAGGACGTGGTGGCGCTGTTTGATGAATACTGCCGACTTTTCTACGGTCCGGCCGAGAACGAAATGCGGGCGTTTTTCCAGTACTCCGAGGAACACTGGCGTGAGATGGAAAAGGACAAGGCGAAGGCCGACTGCGCGCTCGAACTGTTTGCCTACGCGAAGAAGAAGGTCGAAGGCGATGCGCGTAGTAGGACGGGTCTCCCGACCCGTCAGGGTAGTCTTGATCAGAACGAGGCGACGGGTCGGGAGACCCGTCCTACGATTTACGCCCAACGCCTCGCCTTGATCGACAACTACCTGAACGGTCTGCGCCGAAAGACCAAACAACTCGGCCAAAAACGCGGCCCTGTGCCGCGGCTGCGTCTGGTGGGCGAAACACGGAGCGAGATTGTCGTCGACGGAAAGCTGGACGACGAGGCGTGGGAAGACTGCCCCACCGCCGCTACCGGCCGTCTGAGCGAATTGCAGACCGGCCGTCGACCGATTTATGGCACCACCTTCAAGACCGCTTGGCGCGGCGGCAATCTCTACTTCGCCATCCGCTGCGAGGAACACAAGGGCGAGAGGCTTAACATCGCCACAACGAAGAACGGCGATCAGGCCATGTGGTATGGCGACGTGGTCGAGATCCTGCTCGACACCGAATCGCACAGCTATTATCAGATCGTGGTCAATCCGTCCGGCGCGCGTATCGACCTCGATCGCGGGGCGGACAGAAGCGCCTGGTACCGCTGGGATTCGAAAGCCGAAGTGGCCACGCACGTGGCCGACGATTTTTGGACGATCGAGATCCGCATCCCCGTGGTGCAGGATGAAAGCGACCCACTGCACTTGGTCATCGGCCGCAAGCCGACACAAAGTCTGCCGTGGCATGTCAATATATGCCGGCAGCGCATCCGCGAGAACGGCACGGAGTATTCCGCCTTTTCGCCGACGGGAACGGCCGGCTTCCACAAGCCGATGAAGTTCGCACACTTCTATGACGGACGTTCCCACACTTTCGACGCCGACCCGACCGTCACCGACTACCTGATCGCCCAACGCGCTGCCAACGATCTGCTGCGCGAACGCAAACTTGACGAAGCCCTTGACGCGTACATCGCTCTCGCCGCCGGGGACGGCGTGAACGACTACCAGACATCCGCGGCTCTCGAGCAAGCCGCGTTTTGCGCCCGCAGCCTACAGGACTACGACCGCGCCGCGCGGATTACTGGCCAAATTCCACTCGAAGCCGTGGCCAGCACAGCGCGTATGCAGATTCTGCTCGCTCAGCGCAAATGGAACGAGTTGATCGAGCAATTCGGCGACGAGGACCTTGCGCGGTGGCCGTTCTGGAAGGCCGGCGAAGGCCACTATCATCGCGGACGCGCTTTCAGCGTCATCGGCCGTGGCAAAGAAGCTGAGGCGGACTTGGGGAAGGCATTGGAATTGACGACGGATTCTCGCGCGCGGATGGACATTTGGCTGGTACTCGGGGAGAATCGCGAGAAGAACCTGAAAGATGACGCCGCCGCGCTCGAAGCCTACCAGCAGATTTCCGAAGCCTCGAGAAACACCGGAAGTGCCACGTATTACCGGGGAATTCAGTGCGCGGCGCGAATGCTGCGCAAGAAGGGAGAATCCGAGAAGGCACTGGCCACCTTACGAAAGGTCGATATCGCCGAACTCCGCGGCTACTGGCATGGTTCCATGCTCCTGGCCCTCGGCGAAACACTGAAAGCCGCAGGCCGGAACGACAACGCCTTGACTGCCTATCAGGACATCCTGGCCGACGACACGGTCATCCCTCAACACCGAGAAGCTGCGCAAGAGGCAATTCAATCCATGAAAGCAAGAGAGTAGGTCAGGCTGTGCTTGACGCAGTATCGCGGGCCGGCATGCACAGCATGCCCTACGCATTCTCTCGAACCTCGCCGCCCAATTGACAGCCCGCGACCGATCCGGCGATCTTGGACGATCCGGCGATCTTGGACGATCCGGCGATCTTGGACGATCCCGATCGGGAGTTG
>CAZURK010000089.1:0-50352 GCA_964623055.1 uncultured Pirellulaceae bacterium | reverse complement strand
CGCGTGTTCAGGGTGAAAACCTCGAGATAATGGTTCATTTTGTCTTGGCAAGAGTGTTGACCGGACCTGGCGTTGTATAGACTAGTTGGACAGCGCCATTGTAGCGAACATGGTCCTTTTTCACGCCTGTCTTGAAGAAGACACGTTTCACACCGACACCAACGAATCAATACGACGTGTGTCGTCATTGGTCGCCAGCCCCGGCAGGTGAACTCATGCGATCCACACTGCTGTTTCGAGGCCTTGTCGCGTTCTTGTGGTTCTTGGCGTTCTTGGCTTCGTCGGCCGTTGCTCAACGCGGCAAGGACGGCACAACGCGGCAACAGGCTGCTGACAAGCCTAGCGTTCCCGGTTTCGGTCATGTCGAAGGAACTCGGCCCATTCCCGGCTTTGGCACCGACACAGCTAAATCGGCCAAAGTAACGCCGGAGGATGTCCGGAGAGCGGCCGAGCGAATGAAGCAATACGACACCAATCGCGATGGCTATATCGACCGGGAGGAAGCGCGCCGTGGCCGATGGTATGACGATCCGTGGCAGTATGATAAGAATCGCGACAAGCGCCTAAGCCGATCGGAAATGGAGCAGCGGTACGCACAACGCCGCGCGCGTGAAGCGGCTGGTCGGAGTTCGGCTCAATCAGGGCCACGTTCATCTTCAGACCGCTCACAGGAACAGGCGCGATTGGAGCAGGAGCGACGAGAACGGGAACGCCTTGCCCGTGAGGAGGCCGAAAGACGTCGCGAGCGATACAGGGCGAACCGGGGAAGCTGGTACCTGGCCGAGAGCCTGATGAAACGCCATGACCTCAATCGCGATGGGCGTTTGGACTCTGCCGAGCGGCGCAGCATGGGGTTCACCTCGACGGCCGCCGACACCAATGACGATAGACGGATTGACCGCAACGAGCTTGCTCAGTGGCTGATCGAGCAGGAAATGCAGCGACTACGGGGGGCGCCGAGAGAATTGCCCCCATGGTTTACAGAACGCGACGCTGACGGGGACGGCCAAGTCAGCATGGCAGAATTCACGGACGAGTGGAACGATGCTGAATACGCGAGGTTTGGACGCCTGGACCTAAATGAAGACGGGGTGATCGTACCGGACGAGTGTATGACCGCGATGAGCCGACTGAGCGCAAAGCACTCGAATCAGAAATTCGAGGTTCTACCAACCAGAGGCGTTGTCCGATCGGAGATCGATGTCGAAGAGGATAAGACCGTTAAGGATCTCGACGTACAACTGTCCATCACCCACACGCATGTCGACCACCTGAATGCCTTCTTGATCGGGCCGGGTGGCGAACGAGTGGAGCTGTTCACTGGCGTTGGTGGGGAGGATGACCACTTCCAAAACACGATCCTGGACAACGAGGCACCTACGTCGATCGTTCGCGCAAGACCACCATTCGCCGGGACGTTTCAGCCTGAGGAGGTGGTCAAGGGGCGGCCCGGTTTGAAACAGTTCTATGGTCACAGCACGGCCGGCATCTGGACGCTGCTGATCGAAGCACGAAGCGATCGCCCCGGCGCACTCCACGGTTGGTCGCTCATTTTCGAGACCGGTGAGGACGAACCGTCCACGGATGAACCGCCCACGGATGAAGAGGAACTGGACTAAGCGGCTCCAGTGTGCCACGGCTTACTTGTTAGGTGTGTTTCTCGTTCCCAAGCTCAGGCTTGGGAACGTGGCATCTCGAAGCTCCGCTTCGAACCACCGCAACGGCCTGGACACTGGCTATGTTCGTCGTAGGAAGTCTGTATTTCGCGCTCGGCGTCTGCTATCTCGTGCTTCTGCTGCTGAAAGCGTTATGAGTCGCCGGCTGGAGGAATCGCCAAGGCGAACAACTGGGCAACAGCTACGCGAAAATCGCGCAGCGGCTCGCCACCGTCCAGTTCATCTCGCTCTGCCAGGACTTGAGCGGTCTTCTGGGCATCGTAGACCGTGACCGTCCGAGTGGAAGGATCGACAACCCATACGAGACAACAGCCGGCAGCGAGCCAATCCTGAACCTTGGCCGTCACGTCGATGGCTCGATCATACGGCGAGAGAACTTCGACAGCCAAGTCGGGGGCCCCTGGAAAAAACCCCGTCGGCAGCGTGGACGGCACTCGTTCCGCCAGTACGAAACCGATATCGGGAGCCCGTACGGTGTCCGGGGCGGACTCGATTTGAAACCCGGTCTCCGCCCCGGTGACCACGCCCAGACTGTGGCGTTCCACAAAGTCCTGCAGTCGTGCGTTGATCCGACTGACGATATGGCCATGTTCGAAGCCAGCCGGAGCCATCATGACCAGTTCTCCACGTAGCAGTTCCCACCTCCCGCGAGGAGGTGATTCCAGCAACTGTTGGGCGCTCGCTGTGTGGACGGTAACAGACATAGATCCCAGTCTACACGCGACGCATCGGTATTGTCAAAGCACGACGCGCCGACGCGTCAATCATACGAAAACTGCCCCAATGCTTTGCAGTCTCGATCCGCCGTCAATCGCACCCAATGGGCGCTGTAACCGTCGGGGAATTCGTGCGTCACGGTTTGGCCAGCAGGGACCTCGATCACGTCGTACGTACACCACTTGCCGTTGCGGACGAAGTCAACTTCGATGGTGAATTTGACGGTCTCGTTGGCGTCGTGGGACAGGGTTAGCGTCTTCTGGTCGTAGCCGGTCATGAGGTATGGCTCGGATGGCTCGTCTTCGGTCACATCGGTCTCCAACCACGGCCCGCCTTTGCCACGAGGCTTGCCCAGTTTCCACAGGTCGTCGACATCGCCGAACCACAGTCCGATCTTGCCTTCCGTGGATTCAAAGTAGTGTCCATCTTCAACCGCGTCCGCGCGAGTGCCCGCTATCACCAGCATGCCGCGCCATGAACAGAAATCGACGATCCGCTTGTCGTGCGTGCACACTGGCTTGATCGACGACAGCCCACCTGCTGCCGCATGAGGCAGTACGTAGATCGTTCCGTGCGCGTTCAACAGACGGCGCTCGGTCACCACTTCGCGCACGTCGCGCGGCCAGCCGATCGCAAACGGTTCGTCGTAGGCCGCGTCAGCCTTTGGTAGCCGCCACGTTGCACCGCCACTAACGATCATGGCGGACGCGGCGTCCACCTTAAGCTGTGGCTCGCCCAGAGGTGCGGATTTCTTCAGGTACTCGACGCTGCCCGCGGCATCTGTAACCGGCTCCAATTTCATGTCGGAGCCAGCCTCGTAGTAGCCGGCTTCCGTGGCATTGCCCGCCTGGTCGACCTTGTGGGCCAGCAACTGCAATGTACCGAGGTCGCCCCCTCGCGGACGCATGATGCCCGACGTGTGTGGTGCGGGCGAATCAGCGTCGGCCAGAGCGGCGAACAGTTGCGACTCTTCCGTAACGCCGCCGCCGGGCCCGAAGTGGAAGTAGGCGGTGGCTTGCGCACAGTCGCGGTCGGTGCGCACACGCACCCATTGGCCGGGTGTCGATTCGGGGAACACGTGATAGGCGTAACCATCGGACGGGACGAGGATCGTTTCGTGGACTTTGTATTCTCCGTCGCCTGCCACGTCGATTTCGACTGTGAACGTCACATCCTCTTCGCCGTCGTTCGCCAGATGCACGACGCGATCGCTATATCCGGCGAACAGGTACGGATCGGACGGCGTGTTGGCCGTCACCTGTTCGTCAAGCCACACGCCGCCCCAGCCTGCCGGTCGGCCGCACTGGTGGAGGTTCTTCCACGTTGTGAACCACAAGTTCGACTGGCCCTGATTCACGAACGGATTCATGAATAGCGACGTATCGTCGCACGCAAACACGATTTCGTCGCGCCAATGGCAGAAGTCGCCAGTGATCTTCACGTGCTGACCAATCGGACGAAGGCCAGCGGGGGTGCTGGCCGAGAACGTCTTCGGCAAGTCAAACCAGCCTCCGTGCATGTTCATCAGGAGCTTTGGCGGTTCGCTACCGCTTGCCGGAACCAATTCGCGAATCCGCGGCCATTCGGTGAACCAGCCGTGGCTGGCCATGTAGGAGAAGTCGGCGATCGGTACGCGGAATCTGTGCCACTGGTCGTCGTCCAGCACCATCAGCAACAACGACTTCTTGTCCCACCCCGTTGCCCATACAGGGTCGGAGACGTTGTCGTTCCCATAGATTCCACCAGGGCCGGTCACCTCGTTGAACTGATGCTCCACGATGACGTGCCATTCCTCGCCATCCCATTCGGCCAGGCAGCCCGAGTTGTCGTCGAACGGTCTGTGGGGCCCTTTTGGGCGGCCATTGTTGGATACAACTAACCGGCCCTGGCCGCTGTAACCGCCCTTGCCGTGATAGCCCGGTATGATGTCCGCTCCGCCCTTGTGGCGGTCCATATTGATCACCTTAACCTCTAGTGTGTGGACGTCGACTTCGTACACACCTTCCTCCATCGTGTACCAGTAGACTTTGTTCGCCGGATCGGTCAGGTGACGCACGGTGGCGGTCGGACGACCGTATGCTTGTTCGTAGGGCAACACGCGGACATTGCGTTCTGCATCGATGAAGTAGGGCCCGATGATCAATTGGTTCGACTCGCGGTGAATCAAGCGGTTGGCCGGAGTACCGCCGATACTCTCCGGCCGGATGACCATGTTCAGATTCGGGTCGATCTCGTACAGCTTATCGTCGCCGCCACCGGGATGATGCGGCGCGTACGTCACCACCCACAGTCGGTCCGCCCACGGCACAACGGCCCCCAGGCCGCACTCTCTGTTCTTGTTGAACATCGTCAAGTGGGGATACCGGCCACTGATGCATAGCGGTTCGGCGGCGCTGCTGATAGCAGAGGCCACGGCAAGGAAAGTCACTCCGCACAGCAACAGTCTTTTCGTCGTTTTCATGGCACTATCTCGTCTGGCAGGGTAAGAAACGTTGTGGGGCACGTTTCCAACGTGCCAGGGTAGTCCTATCTAACAGGTCCGGTGATTGGGTTTGGCGAGTCCAGGCACGTTGGAAACGTGCCCCACGTACTTCCCCGCCTCACGGCAGTTCCTTGATTCTCAGGTTGCGGAACTCGATGTGTTCGTGATGGCCTTTGAAGGCGATTGGGCCTTTCGGTTTCTTCAACGCCCCGTGGTCCGTCTCGGCATCCACGATCACCACGCCGTTGAGTGTGATCTTGACGTGTTTGCCATCGACCAGGATCTCTTGCTCGTTCCACTCGCCGAGCGGTTTCTGGTGACCTCGTTTGGCCGGCACGGTGCAGTAGATCGAACCGTGGTACTGGCAAGGCTTCAGTTTGGCATGTTTCGGCGCGTCGTCGTCCAGAATCTGAATCTCCATCCCACGGATGTCGATGCCGTTGTTGCCGCCGGGTTGAAGCTTGTATCCGAAGCGGAGGATGAAGTTGCCGTACTGCTTCTGGGACGAGAGCCTACGACCGGCTTTGGTGCATATCAGCAGCCCGTCTTTCGCTTCGTAGCCTTTCGTGTCTCCCTGCCAACCGTCGAGCGTCTTGCCGTCAAAGATGGCGACGAATCCTCCCTTCGACTCCTCTTCGGAGACGTCGGCCCGGGCGTTTACGGAAAAAGTCGCTATCAAGCCGACAAAGACAGCAGCAGACAACAGCCGACCCACTGGTGTGATGCATCGCATGGGAGTTGTTCCTTTCGTGAATAGGTGAGCGTGTGCGGGAACCGGGAGGGTGAGGCTCCTGCCGAGCCGGGCTTCTGGCGCCGATGCAAGGCTCGGCAGGAGCCTCGCCTTCCCGAAAGACGTGGATTGGCCGCGCTGGAGTTGGTTTCACAGATCAGTCTTTCGTGCGATCCAGGGCGTCTTCCGTCGAAAGCTTGAAGTGTTTTACCAAGAACGGCTCGACTCGCCGGACGGTGATCTTCCAGTCGGGATCCTTGTTGAACCACGCGTGAGGTTTGCCCTCATAGATCTCCGCCTCGGCAGGCACATTCAATTCGCGCAGGCGCTTGACCATTGCCAACGCTTGTTCGTGTGACACGCAGCGATCTTGGTCGCCATGCAGGAACAGCATCGGCGGCGTATCCTTGGTCACCCGTTTAATGGACGAAGCTTCGTCATATCGTTCGGGCACTTCCTCGGGCGTTCCTCCAAAGAACGCCTTCATGGCGTCAATCAGGCTCTTCTTCTCGATCAGGTCCCACATGTCGAACTCGCCATTGTACAGAATGGCCAACTGAACGTCACTGGAGAAGTCGGGATGGCCGCCGTTGCCCTCGTACTTCGCAATGCCGTTGCTGACTGCCATCATCGACGAGAGATGGCCGCCTGCCGAACCGCCGCAGACAGCGATTCGCTTCGGGTCGATGCGATACTTTGCGGCAACCGATCGCACCCAACGAACGGCGCATTTGGCGTCTTGCAGTGCGGCGGGGAATTGCGATTCGCCGCTCAGCCGGTACTCGATACACGCGCCGAAGACATCCAGACGATTGGCCAACCAAGCTGCCTGACGGCGAAATTGACTCTTGTTGCCGAACTTCCATGAACCGCCGTGAATGAACACCACGGCCGGCCGCGGCCCGTTTGGAAGCTCTTTCCGCATGATCGCATCCAGATGCAAGTCGCGACCGCCGGGTGAACCGTATACCACATCTCGCAAGACCGTCACGCTCGCCGGTATGTCCGGCGAACCGGGGAAAACCTCCGTGCGACGCGACTCGCGCTCGCCGCGATCCACGGTGCGACGTTCTGCACCCGGCTTGGCACCAGCCCGGCGTTGGTCGTCTGCCTGGTCTGTCGCGGAAACCGCGCCGCCAGAGATAAGTATCGCCAATATCGTGATTAGCCGGATCATGGTTCTCATTCAAGCATCTCCCGCAACTGCTTCCACGAAATGACTCTAATTCCAAGTCTCTCAGCTTCCATCTTGACTTCAGGATCTGTGAAGACGCGACGGTCAAGGTCCCGGCTGGTGGCCCTGTTTGTGACTGCCCGCAACTCCGGATCGTCGTTTCCGCAATGAATGATAAACTGAGTCACGCCGGGACGAAGGTGCTTGAACGCCAGCAGATATGTCGCTTTTCGCACTTCGTAAGTGGCCCCACCTGGGATTGTTGGCAGGTAATCGATCACGGGCAAACGCTGCTGCGCGAGTTTGTTCAGCATGTCGTGCGCTTCCTCCGCCAGATGCGGAAATTGCTGGATCACGGCTTCCTTCATCGAACGACAGAGGAGGACGGGAACGTCGTACTCGATTCCAAGCTGCACGTACAGTCGGATCAGGTCAGGACGCGAAGCCATCGCGCCCATGTGGGTATCCAGATGCGTGATTGGGACACCGAATTTGATGGCGCGGTCGATTTGAGCGCGAAGCTCGATTTCGGCTTCTTGGACTTTCACGTTGCGAGCCACCTGGGACACGTTGGCCCAAAGGAATCCCCGCTCGTCGACCAAACTTGGGACCTTGTCGCGCGCGGTAACCGGTCCCCAGCGATATTGTTTCCATTCCGAGGTCAGTGTCAGGTGGATGCCGAAATCGCGTTCGGGATGATCCTTGGCGTATTGCGCGATTTCCGGAAACCAAGGACACGGAACCATGATACTGGCCGACGAGACAATGCCCTGCTCCATCGCTTCGATCGTCGCCCGATTCGCCGAATGGCACATGCCCGCGTCGTCCGCGTGGATGATCAGGTAGCGCGGCGACTCGGTTTGCTCCGCCGCCAGCCCAACGCCGGCGCAAAGCGTAAGAACTGATAATGTTAACCGCGGCAGCAAATGGCTCGGCATGATAATCTTCTGATGTTGATCAAATGTCACCGCACGCGCCGGTTGCTGCGACACCTGAGGCAAGTCTGATCCGGAGAATGTGCAAACGCCGGGGGTGTCCATTATGCCTAATCGTACAGGCCGTCGCCACCACGTGGCGGACGCGATCAGGCTTCCCAGTCGCTTTCTTGCGAGGTTCACTAGCGGAATGAGTGAATCAGCGATAACATGCTGCAGTCAAAATCGTAACGTACTCAAACGTAAGAATCGTGGGTGACTTCATCCATCTGCGTGATTTCCGGCCAACGCTGGGGCTTGTCCCCGCGGAGCCACGTTCCCTCGCTGACAAGCAGCAGGGTGACGGGACTGATCCGTTTACTGCTTGGGTAATGCATCGAAAGGAATGAGAGGAGAAGATATGGAGGTAAAACGTCGTGGCTAAAGCGATTATCGATCCAGGTATCTGTGGCTTCATCGTGGAGGTGATCGCCAGAACGGAAGGCGATAAGTGCGCACTTGAGATTACTTGCGATTGTGAGTGTATTCAGAAGATGGCCGAAGAGTTGAAGCAGGTCGATCCAATGGAGGAAATCGGCTTCCATCGAGATGGGCCGCTCACTCTGAGGATGTTCGCCAAACACTGCCCGCATCCGTCATGCCCGGTACCAGCCGGAATACTGAAAGCCGTTGAAGTGGAATCGGGTCTCGCGTTGCCCAAAGATGCGAAGATCGAAGTGATCAGTTCTGATGGCTAGTCTGCGCACCACTGTTCAATTGGCCCTTCTTGTGACAACGTTCTTCAGCCCGTTGGCTTGCCAATCGGCTCAGGACACGGCGAAGCAATGGAGCGATCAGGCGGCGCGTGTGCTGAAGGAGTTTGGAGCACGCGTGATCGTCCGAGACGAACTGGTTCGGCAGCAGGTCAAAATGATCGGGGCGACGAGCATTATTCTCCAGAGCGTCAAGACTTCGCAGAATTCGCAAGACGACGCCAGCGTAGGCAGCTACGGCCTGGAACGGAGCGATTTTACCCTAATCGTTGCGTCGATCCCGGTGATCAGACGCGCCGTCCCCATGCGCGAGGTGCCTGCCGAAGCTCGCCGAGACGAATCCGTGTCGCAAATCCGCTTGGTCGGCTGCACGCCAGACTACTTTCGATTGAGCCAACTGCCTGTGGAGCGGGGACGCGGGCTAACGGACGCAGACCTGATGACCAAACGAAACGTTGCGGTGTTGTCCCACGCCGTATCCCGGGAGTTGTTCTCAGGTCGGAATCCCGTTGGCCAGACAATCGAGATTGCGGGTGTCTCGTTCAGCGTAGTGGGAATGAGGCCGCAACGCGAAGATACCGATATTGCAGTGCGGCACAGTCTAGGTCGATCGGATGATGCTCGTGATGTGTACATTCCGCTCACGACGATGAGAGTTCCCTTCGACAGCCAACCTACCTCGCGACAAGACGAACGTGGCTCACACGAGTTTGCAGAACTCAGCCAGATCACGGTTGTCGTTGAGGACGTATCACAGGTTGAACCGACCGCCAAGATAATCGACACTCTGCTGAAGAAACGTCACAAGCGGCCGGACTACTCGATCCTGGTGCCACTTGATTTATCGCGTAGGGCGTCCGAGTCGAGCAATTTGGAACGGAATCAAGTGGTCGGCGTGAATCTCAGCAGCGTTCGTATAACCGACACCGCGCTCAAGCTTGTGGCGCTGCTACCCAGTCTGGAAATGCTGCTGCTTAACGGAACTGACGTCACCGACCAGGGGTTGAAACACCTGCACGGGCTGAAGAGTCTCAAGACTCTATTTCTGAGACAAACCAAGGTGACCGATGCCGGTGTTGCAGATCTCCAAGAAGCTCTTCCTGATTGCACGATCTACCACTAGCAAACTGTCAAGCCGTGTTCCGTGCAGACGTTTGGGAACCCGACTCCCCCTCGGGACGGATTCCAGCGGAAGCCCAACGAGCCCTGCTCGCTTGTTGTTGCCGTGAGTGAGCAAGGCTAGACTGGGACCAGACTAGCAGTCCGACTTGACTGAAATGTGCGAGAAGAAAGGGGATGTGATGGAAAGCGAAGAGACTGGCGTGTCGCGGCGTGGTTTCCTCGGTGCTGCGGGCTCGGCTGCACTTGCCGGGTCGGTGGCGTCGGCGGCGATGGCAAGTGAACCGGCGGTCGATCCTGGCCGCAAGATTCGCATCGGTGTGGTCGGCGGGGGGTTCGGAGCTTCGTTTCAGTGGCACCTGGATCCCAATTGCATTGTCGAGGCGGTTAGCGACCTGCGCACCGACCGCCGTAGCCATTTGCAGCGGGTCTACCGTTGTGAGAAAGCGTATGAATCACTTGAGAAACTCGTGCTGGATCCGAAAATCGATGCGGTGGCTGTGTTCACCGGTGCGCCCGATCATGCCCGCCACGTGGTTCACTGTATGCAGCACGACAAACACGTCATCTGTGCCGTGCCCGCCTGTTTGACGCTGGAGGAAGCCCAGCAGATGAAGGAGACCAAGGAGGGCAAAGAGCTGAAGTACATGATGGCCGAGACCAGCTATTACCGGACGCCGACGATATTCGCCCGCGAAGTATGGGCCGACGGCGCGTTCGGTGATTTCCTTTACACGGAGGTCGAGTACTATCATCACGCGCCCAAGGAGATTGGAAAGAGTGGCCTATGGTGGTACAAGGGGCAGAAGACTTGGCGTTACGCTTTTCCACCTATGCTATACGTCACTCACTCTTCGGGCTTCCACGTGGGCGTTACGCGAGAACGGCTTACCGACGTCTCCTGCCTGGGGTGGGGGCCGGACCATGAGGCGTATCGCGAAAACGCGTATGACAATCCGTTCAAAAACATGGTGGGACTGTTCAAGACAGACCGCGGTAACATCTGTCGCTGCAATGTCTGCTGGCATCTTCATGCAGGAGGCGAGCGAGCCCAGTGGTTGGGCGAGTTTGCCGCACTGTACATGAGCAGTTCGGGCGGTCAGCGGTTTGTGTTCAAACGTACCGGCCAATCCGACATCAAGTCAGCGCCTAATTACACGTCACTCCTGCCCGAGCCCATGCGCGTCGGCAGCGGTCATGGCGGGTCGCATACGTTCTTGACTCACGAGTTTATCGCTGCTTTGGTGGAAGACCGCGAGCCGGCAATTGATCTCTACGAATCATTGGCGATGACCGTTCCAGGGATTGTTGCCAACGAATCGGCCCGCAAGGCAGGCGAGCAACTGAAAGTGCCCAGTTTCGATCCGGCCTGACGCGTTCGAGTGCATCAACAAGGATGAACACCAATGAAGGCTAGAGCGTTGATGAGCGTCTTCCTTATCGGCATCGGTGCTGCGTCTATCCCGGCTGCCGAACTGGGAAGCGATTGGACCGTCCAAAGCGGCGATTGGCGTCTGACTCGAGAGATCGTCCCTATTCTCCACCAACGCCAAGCAGTTGGCGCCGCCGCTTCATTCTGTAACAAGCTGCGCGGCACCGATGGCGTTTGGCGCGCGTCTGTGAAACTGTCTCAAGGGACCAAAGAGGCAGGCCTTTGGATACAAGGCGGCGAGAAATCCCAGTCCGGCTTGCTTGTGCTTCTCGGGCAGTACTCATCCGCCGGCGGCTTCGTGGTCCGAACTACCGATGGCACGGTCTTGTGGCAGGACAAATACGCTCCTTGGTATCCCTACCATGCGTATGTCGTGGAAGCGGTTGTCGAAGGCGATCGGTTTCGCGCCCAGGTCTTTGAAGCGGATGGCAAGATGCTACTTTCGCAGAGCCCATGGATCACGCATGCGAAGTCTGTCCCTGACGCCAAACGTCTGGGTCTCTTTTCACTTGACGGCCCTGCCAGGTTCTTCCATGTCGAGAAGGCACAGGAAGCCCTTTCGCCGATCGTCCCCGATCCACCGAACAAACGACGTTTGATCCAGGATGACGAATCCCCTTGGTTGGTCGTTGGGCCGGGCAATTGGATGTGGATAACCAGCAAGAAGCGGCGGTTACGCCAGTACGCTGATTGCGAACGCACGTGGGCCATGCACCGCGGAATCCGCGGAGCTCATCGAAAATGGGAGTGCCGCGTGAAGGTCGATCCGGGCACGAAGGGAGCCGGCATACTGGTGCAGACCAACGAGGAGAGGACTCAGGGCTTCATCGTTTGGCTTGGCGGAGCGCACGGGGCCGGATCGCTGATGTTGTACCAATATGAACCTGAAGTCAGGGCCCGATGGTCCGGCAAGAGCGACAGTTGGCATTACAGCACCGAATACCTGCTCCGGGCGGAGACGCGAGGAGGCCAGACACGTGTGCAACTGTTCGGGGCGGACGGCGAGACCGTGATTTCCGAGTCGCCCTGGATCGACGTTGGCGAAGAGCACGCTGGCAAGGAGGGTAGTCTGGGCTTCCATGTATGGAGCGGTCGCGCCGAATTCTGGGGTTTCTCGGAAGAGACACAAGGTCAGACCATCCTCGCCAATGATCCCAAATCCAATGCAGTGCAGCTTGGCGGCGGCTGGCAGGCCTTTGGCGATGGGGACTGGCACCTGGACGATCAGCAGCGAAATCGACTTCGCCAACGGGGCAAGGTGAAAGAGGCCGTGGCACTGAACACGCAAGCTGTCGGCAGTCAGGGCACGTGGCGATGTCACGTCCGCCCTGCCACAGGGACCGGCGCGGTTGGGCTTGTCTTCCAGGCAAGCCGGGATGGAAAACAAGGCTTTGTCTGTCTTGCGACTGGCGATGGTGCTCGGCTGGAAACCCTGCAAGGAAAGGTCCTGTGGGAGGATCCCGAATGGACTTGGCAAACCGACAAGGAGTATCTGCTGGAAGGGGTGGTGATGACCGACCGGGTAGCCGCGCGCGTGAAGACAGCCGACGGCAAAAAGGTGCTGACGGGTTCACCGGATATCTACGTGTCGGATTCGAACAACACGCGCAAGGGTTACCTCGGGCTTTTGACTCGCGGAGGAGCGGCCGAGTTTCGGGATTGGCGGATCGAGTGAGAGCTGCGCGACAAAAGGATAGAATATGCCGGCTGAAGAGCTGCTTCAATACGTCCCGCCAATCGCCCGCTATCAGCGCGAGCCGCTCGATGACCGCAAGAATGCGCTCACCTACTGGGACAAGGCCGCGGTGGGGATGGTCCGTTTGGACGAAGCTCTATACAACGAACTTGTCGGCGAGAACGACGAGACGTCTGGCCTCACAATCTCTATCAGCGGATCCAACGTCGATCGTCTTCGGCAGTTCCTGGCCGAGAACCAAGAGACCTTTGAACTCCTGCATGCCGGCGTCCGCTGTGAACAGATACAGTTTCCCGAACTCGAAGAAGAGGGAGGAAGTCTTTCGGAGCACGCTGAATCGATGAATCCGCTGGCAGATTTGGCTCAAGCCTGGTTTACCTTTGCCCAATGTCACATCGCTGACGGTGATCTGCCGACTGCTGCGTCGGAGTTTGTCGCGGTCGGCCGCATGGGCCATATCATCTGCTGTGGCGAAGGCATGGTAATGCACTATCTGATCGGCAGTGCCATCATGGAGATGGCTCTGGCTGGTATCCAGGGGTTGGTCGCCGGTCGGGAGGTCCCCGTAACGGCACTGGAGGAATTGTCGGCTGCGATCGACCGATGGATTGCCGACGCGAGTAACGTGGCGCAGTGTCTGCGAGTGGAGCTTTGCGCGTATTCGCTGCGCGAAATCGACCGGCTTGCCAGGTGTAGCGGGCTTGAGACACGAGTTGACGAATTGCTGGAGCGTCACTACGCAAACGAGGCGATATTGAATCCACAGGGTGGAGAAACAGACGAAGTGGTCGAGGACGACGATCGCCTCGCGTGGCGGCGAGACCAGATAATCAGCGTGCTGGAAGGGCATCCGGCGCCGTTTGACGCGATCGCCACTGTTCGCTTGCTGGGCCAGTTGGTCGCCGACCGCATTTTGGACTTGGAACCACCGCGACGGTTCAGCCTCGCCGGGCAATGGGGTCGACTGAAACGAACGTACCGGCGCAGTCGTTTTCGCAGTCGAAGCCGCCTGTGGCCCAGCCAACTCACGGCCTCGTGGCCTTACGAGTGTCTTGGTCCGAGCGAGGACGCGCAGCAGCATTTGGCCGAGTTGAGAGAACACCTGTCCAAAAGCCAATGGAACCAGGTACAGCCGCCGACCGACGAGCAACTCGACGCTGTCCGCCGACGGATCCTTCTGGCACCAAACGCTTTTGGTATCCTTGCGACCGATGCGCTGCTAGCTGTCGACATTTCCGAGTCCGAGCATCAGCGCCGCCATCGGCTACTTGCAGCCAAGGCAGCCGTTGCCGATGCCATGCAGCACGCGGCAACGTAGCATCGGCGTTGTCGTTACCGTGACCAATTCACGTCCACAGCCTCGATCTTGGGCATCGAAGGCGGTGGCGGCAAGAATAATGACGGCGGACGTAGCTGCCACTTGATGCGAAACGCATTTCAAGTTTGAATGGATGCGCTTCTCATGTGGGGCTTGCGCGGAGGGATCGCCAACCATGTGGAACTACGTCGTTGACTTCGTCTGGCTGTTGTTGACCATTCTGGTCGACTTCGTGGCGGCAACGATGGCGACCGTTCATATTCTTCTCTGGAAGCGAGACAGTCGCGCGGCGATTGCGTGGGTTGGGCTCATCTGGCTGGCGCCGCTGCTGGGCGTGTTTGCCTACTTCTGCTTTGGGATCAACCGTATTCAACGGAAGGCCATATCGCTTAAGGTGCGCGAAGCGTGGAATCCTGGTGGGGAATCACCACTGACGCCGGAGGAGGTCGAGCAGCGATATGAGTTAGCCGTTCGCCATCCCAATTTACCAGGTTTGGCGTCGGTGGGGCGCAACGTGACCGGACGGCATATTCAACCAGGCAACCGAGTCGAGCCGCTGATCAATGGGGACGAGGCCTATCCGGCCATGCTGGATAGCATTAATCAGGCGGAGCATTCGGTTGCACTTCTGAGCTACATCTTCGACAGCGACCGAGCCGGCGATGCATTCTTCGACGCGCTTGTTCAGGCGCGGGATCGTGGCGTGGAAGTCCGAGTCTTGATCGACGGCGTCGGTTCACGATATAGCAAGCCGAATATGGTGCGCCGACTGCGATCAGCCGGAATGCGCGTTGCCGCGTTCCTGCCTACGCGGGTGCCGCGGCTGTTCAAGTACGCCAATCTGCGCAACCACCGCAAAATCATGGTCGTCGACGGGAGGATCGGTTTCACCGGAGGGACGAATATCCGCGAGGGCCATTGGCTCTCGCTCGATCCGAAGTCGCCGGTGCAATGTGTGCATTTTCGCATCGAGGGACCTGTGGTTCGGCAATTGCAGGAGGTGTTTGCCATCGACTGGGCATTCGCCAGCGGCGAATCGCTTGGGGGCGATTTGTGGTTTCCGGCCATCGACCGGTCCGGGCCGGTATGGGCGCGTGGAATTCCGGATGGCCCGGACGAGGATTTCGAGAAAATGTCCGACACAATCCTCGGTGCATTGTCAGCGGCCACAAGCAGCGTTCGCATCGTCAGCCCGTACTTCTTGCCGGATGCTGCTCTGATCCGCGCGCTCGGTGTGACAGCCATGCGTGGCGTTGACGTGCGAATCTATGTGCCGCGCAAAACCAACATCCTGCTGGTGAATTGGGCGACGGCAGACCAACTGTGGCAAATGCTCGAGAAGGGGTGTCGCGTCTTCTACACGCCACCTCCGTTCGACCATACGAAACTACTGGTCATAGATGGCGTCTGGGCTCTAATCGGTTCGACCAACTGGGACGCGCGCAGCTTGCGACTGAACTTCGAATTCAATGTGGAGTGCTACGATGAAGCGTTCGCCGCCAGTCTGAACGAACTGATCGATCGAAAGGCCCAGAAAGCCCGCGAAGTTACACTGGAGGAAGTAGACAGTCGCAGCTTCCCCATACGAATGCGAGACGGCCTGGCGCGGCTGTTGTCGCCGTATCTGTGAAGTCCCGTTTCGGTAGGATTCCACGAAACGCGATTCCGTCTACAATGACATAGAAAGCCATTTGAGGTTGGTCTATGTCCGAAAATGTGGTTCTGGTGACCGGTGCAACCGGATTGGTTGGCAACAATACGGTCCGCACGCTGCTGGACCGGGGGTGCGCTGTGCGCACACTCGTTCGCAAGACCTCCGATCCGCGGCCACTGGAGGGGCTTGATATAGAAACCGTCGAAGGCGACATCTGCGATGCCGACTCGGTCACCAGGGCGTGTGAAGGCATTGGCGTCGTGATCCACGCGGCGGGTTATGTGCAGATCGGGTATGCCCACCTGGACCGTCATCGACGCATCAACGTCGATGGCACGCGCAACGTGGCTGCAGCAGCCCGAGCGGCGGGTGCCCGGTTGCTCCACGTATCGAGCGCTGATGCCATCGGGATTCGGTCACTGGATGAGCCCGCCGATGAAGACACTCCTCTGGGCGAGACCGTTCGCTGCGCCTATCCAATCACAAAGCGCGAGGCCGAACAGGTCGTCCTGGAGGAAGTAGACAACGGGTTGGATGCGGTGATCGTGAATCCGGGCTTCATGCTCGGGCCGTGGGACTGGAAGCCGTCTTCGGGGCGGATGCTTCTGGCAGTCGCCAAAGGTGTCGCCCGGATGGCGCCATGGGGTCATTTCAGCGCTTGCGATGTCCGCGACGTGGTCGAGGGGATATTGGCGGCCGTGGATCGCGGGCGGTGCGGCGAGCGTTACATCTTGGCCGGCATTACCCTGTCATACGTCGATGCTTGGCGGAAATTCGCTGAGATTATTGGCGCGCCGCAGCCATGGGGTACCGCTCCTCGGCCCTTGACTGCAATCGCCGGCTTCTGCGGCGACGTTTGGGGCCGCCTGACCCGTCGGGAGCCCGACGTCAATTCGGCTGCGATCATCATGGCCGCGCTTCCCAAGAACTACACTAGTGCAAAAGCCGAACGCGAACTTGGTTTCAGCAACCGCCCCTGGGACGATTCCGTCCGCGATGCGTGGGACTGGTTTGTCGAACATGGCTACGCCCGACCGCGACGAAGGGCGAAGCAGGCATGACCGATGACGCAGCAGATCCATCGTCGCCGCCCGATGAAGCCGACGCGGGAGCAGCGCCGACCACGAGCAGCCTGGAGTTGCTTGCGCCGGCGGGCGATGCGGAATCGCTGCACGCTGCCCTCGAGGCCGGCGCCGATTCCGTCTATTTTGGTCTGACCGTGCTGAACGCACGACGCCGTGCTCGTAACTTCGCAGAAGAAGAGCTTCCGCAGGCCGTCCAGGATATTCACGCTCGTGATGCACGGGCGTACCTGACGCTGAATATCGACTTGAGCGAACAGGAAGTGGAGGTAGCCGCAAGGGTACTTCAGCTTGCCCGGCGTGCAGGAGTGGATGCCGTGTTGGTGCGAGATCCGGCGCTATTGAGGTTTCGGCCCGCATACCCGGAACTGGAGTTCCATTTCAGCACCCAGACGTGCATGACCAACAGCGCCGACGTGTCCGCTGCGGCGGCCCTCGGTGCGAATCGCGTGGTGCTGGCTCGCGAGATGACGCTTGCCGAGATTCAGGCGGCCAGCGCCGTATCGGGCATCGAGACGGAGGTGTTCGCCCAAGGCGCACTGTGCTTTTGTGTCTCGGGCAGATGCCTCATGTCAAGTTGGGTCGGCGGCCGAAGCGGCAACCGCGGCGCGTGTACCAGCCCATGTCGCGTGCCGTGGGCGGTCGACGGCCAGCGGGCTGGCACACCACTGTCGATGCACGACCTCGCAACCGCCGAGCGAACGGAGGACCTTCGTCGGGCCGGCGTTCGAGCCCTCAAAATCGAAGGACGCATGAAGAACGCGGCCTGGGTGCGTGGGGCTGTTGGCCTGTATCGTGGGGCGCTCGGCGGTGAAGACGCGAATTCGCTCCGCGACAAAACAGAACGTCTAGGTGACTACACCGGTCGGCAGATGACGTACGGCTTTCTGGACGGCCAACGCGAAGACCTGACGGGTGAAACGGCAGGCAGACGAGCGTTGGTCGAGACTTCGGCTCACGACTCGGAGGCTGCCGGAGACGTCCCGGCGTCACGAGAAAACCGATCGGGCCGATCCAGTTACGATTTCGATCTGAGTGTCGAATCGCAAGGCATCCGCTGCCGTTGCGAATGTGCGGGACTTGTCGATGAATGGACGATCCCCAAGACCGTCGTCCGCCGTCGGCACAAGGCGGTGTCGATCGAAACGCTTCTCGCTAGGCTTCTAGAGCAACCGATAGAAGGCTGGCAACTGCGAGACGCGACGACGAACGATCCGGACTTCCTTCTGGTTCCCCGGGCGGCCAACGGGCTGATCACTCGGGTCACGAAGACAATACGGCGCAGCCAGAAGAAACGAGGACGGATGTCCAAAGTCGACTTGCCTGAAGCGGTCCTGGATGTCCTGGAAGATCGCCCTCACTGCCCGTCCAACCGCATGTGTCTTGGCGATCCGCCTGATCGCGTTCGCCTGGAACAAGAAACCGTCGAGCCGTTCTTGAGAAGCGTGCGTCCCGGCGGCGTCATCGTGGAAGGCCTGACGGCCGACAACGTGAAACAACTTCGCTCGCTTTGTGGCCGAATTCCGCTGATAGCAGCCTTGCCGCCGATCTTTTTCGAAAAGGACGTACCACCGTTGGAACAACTCCTGCGCAAGTGTGCACGAGCCAATGTGACGGTGGAAATCAATAGTTGGGGCGGATGGCACCTGGCTCGCCAAACTCGCGTACGGATGGAAAGCGGGCCGGGCTTGCCCGTCCTGAACTCGCTGGCTGCCCGGACGTTGGCCAAGTCGCGTATCGCCGCCGTGACCCTCTCGCCCGAGGCGGATCGGCGTCAACTTGAACGCGTGGCCACCAACTGTCCCGCGCCCTGCTCACTTGTGGTCTTTGGCCGACCTCCGCTCATGACAACGCGAGTCGAACTGCCCGAAGACTACACGTGCAAGACGCTGGCGGACCGCCGCGACACTCGTGTCACGGCACGACGAGAGGGAGAGCTGTGGGTGTTACGCCCCGTCGATCCATTCGATCTACGGGACCTTCGCAACGAACGACTCACGGTGAAGCATCTTGTGGTCGACCTAGTAGGATCGGCAGACCCGGTACGCGAGTGGGAGCAGCCGCCATCTCGCCGCAAACGCCCATTCCGCTTCAACTACGATCGAAGTCTCTATTGACGCGACGTACTACGATGCGGCTGGCCTGTTGTCGCCGAGTCTCGTCGATCTACCCTTTCCGTGCCGCGAGGATGATTTCGCAGGACGCCTCGATCTTGCCGTGCAATTCGCGAGTGTCGTACGTAACCGTCGCGGTGAAAACTTCTTTGTCGCCGGATACCTTCAAGCTCGTTGGTACTCGCCACGAGTACCCGCAACTGCCGCCTCACCCAAACGGCATCGTGCCGCTGGCGACCTCCCTGCCGGACGAATCGGTAATTGTCACGGTCGGATGCAGGGATGCGTAGCTGGGAACGTTGACCGATTTACCCTGCTCGTCCGTAGCCCTCCGTGTCCCCGTCTTCTTGGTCGTGTCATACAAGCCTCGAATCATCATGCCGAGTTCCGGCTCCAGCATAAGGGCCTTGATCGAAACCTTGTCGCCGGGGCGGTACACATTGCCTTTCGCGGGGCCAGTGAACACGACCGTTGGTTGTTTGGCGAAGTCCAGAACAAAGGGTTTGTCCTCGCGGATCTTGATGCCAAAACCCGTTTGCGCCGTGCGCTGCCCCGATGTGTTGTAGCTGCTTGCGGACAGGCGGACCGTTACGCTGCCGTAGTCGACCGTGATGTAGCTGGACTGGTAGTCCCCAACCGGCAGGCGGCATTGCTTGGGACGCTCGGCCGTGTAGAAGTAGTCCGGCTTGCCCAGCGACACCGTCGTCTGTTCCTTTGATTGCAGCGTTCCCACGACGCCCAGCTTGTCGATATCACGCTTCCTTGTGCCGATCTGGAACTGTCCATACTTACCTCGGTAGGGGCTAACCTTCACTTTCGAGCCGTCCGGATCGACGGAGACCGTGCAGAAGCCATTCTCCGTCTGATGCATCGTGTTCAACGGAACCGGTTTCCACCGGGACGAAGCCTGCGATCCGGAACTCTTTGCCGGTTTCAGTAACAGCGCCGTAGAGGAACCGTAGAATCGGTTGCCCATCATTGCCTCGTAGTCTTGCCCAGCGATGCGGATGTTGCCTTTCCGGACCACGGTCGACATGAGGATGAAGTACGCCTGCCGGCGGCTCTGGATGTTCAACCACGGCAGCAGTTTGATCGAACCTTCACCCGCCTGTGCGTCGCCCTCGCGCTTTGCCTGGACAAAGTCGAAGACCTGCGTCCCACTGCTGCCCCCGCCGAGCGAGAAGAGGCCGGTTGGCCGTTTCTTGCTGACCTTCCTCACCGGATCGTTCGTAAGGTCCGAATCGCGGTTGGCGTCGAAGTACAGCGTGTCGTACTTGGCCGCAAGCTTGGCGGATTCCGCGTTTGCTACGCGGCCGAGAGTCGCACGGGTCCGGACCGGTTGCTGCCTCGCGGGCTGATCGCCTTCTTTCTTTGCCGTGTGGTCCGGGGAACTTTCGTCAATGACGAAATGATAACCCTTCCCAACGGTGCCAACGCCGAGTCCAGAACCGTACATGCCAAAGCCTCCGCGGAAGCTTATCTGGCCGTACAGTGGTGACTTGGATTTCAGCTTTGGATACACGACATTCTTGGCAGGCGTCGTGTTACACGGTGCGCCCTGCAATGCGACGACGCCATAACGGAAGTAATCGGAAATCAGGCTCCCGTCCTCGTCCAGGACAGACGCTTCCTTCATGTCGAAGATGGCATCGTCTTGAGCGGCAGATGGAAACGACGACACAGCGACGAACACGGCAATCGCCGCCAAGAGGAACCGTGGTCCAATAGCCATCGGTGAACTCCTTAGATGTGAAGAACTGCCCCGTGCGTAACGATCAACACAAGTTTATCCGTATTCCTGCCGAGATTCAACAAGAATTCGGCTCATGCGCGAACCAGCGCTTCGTTCTCAGACAGAATTTCACCAGCATTAGCATGACGGGAACCTCGATCAGCACACCGACAACCGTCGCCAATGCGGCACCGGACGAAAGGCCGAACAACATCGTCGAGGTAGCGATCGCTACCTCGAAGTGATTCGACGCCCCGATCATGGCGCTGGGGGCCGCGTTTTCGTAAGAGAGTCTCAGCAGCTTCGATAGGGCATACCCCAGAGCAAAGATGACGACCGTCTGGATGAACAGCGGAACGGCGATCCAGAGAATCGTCAGCGGTTTCGCAACGATCACGTCGCCCTTGAAAGAGAACAAGAGGATGAGCGTTATCAGCAGTGCGGTAATTGTCACCGGCGTAAGGAAGTGAAGAAACCTCTCCTTGAACCACTGTTCGCCTTTCGTCGCAATCAACCACTTTCGAGAGAGATATCCAGCGACAAGAGGCAACGCCACGTAAATGCCGATCGACAACAACAGAGCTTGCCACGGAACGGGCAACTCGCCGACGTCCAGCAGAAAGCCGCCGAGCACACCATACAGCACGAGCATTGTCAGCGAATTGATCGCCACCATCACCAGCGTGTGGCCATCGTTGCCCCGCGCCAGATAGCCCCAAACCAACACCATGGCCGTGCAAGGAGCGATTCCCAGAAGGATACAACCCGCCAGATAGCTGCGCCAGAGTGGGACTTCCAGCACCCTGTCGCCATGTTCGTTCAGTACGACGTGCCCGGAACCGTACTCTTCGCCAACCTCCAGCTCTTCGCCAAACGGTATTCTGACGTGATCGACCTCGTCTGGGCCAATGAAGCCCAGAAAAAGCGTTCCCAGAAAGAGCAATGCGATGCCGTACATGGTAAACGGCTTGATCGCCCAGTTGATAAACAGAGTCAGCCCCACGGGCCGCATCGCCTTGCCCGCCTTCAGCACCTCTGCAAAGTCGATCTTCACCATGATCGGATACATCATGAAGAACAGGCAAAGCGCGATGGGGATCGACACAACCGGTGCATCGTCAACATAGATGGCCATACCGTCCAACGACCGCGCAACGCCAGGTGCCACCTTGCCGAGGACGATACCGCCGCCGATACAAACCGCGACCCAAACCGTGAGATAACGCTCGAAGAAACTGATGCCCTTGCTGGTTTTGTTTGTGCTGGCGTCCGTGTTCATTTGCGTATCGGTTTCGTGGGAGGAATTGAGGCGGAAGTCTACAAATCCGCGACGAGCTCTTTCAGCTTCTCCAGCGCCGGCCGTTTGATACAGTAGCAGACCCGCGGGCCGTCGATTTGTCCCTGGATAAGTCCTGCCTCCTTAAGGATCTTCAGATGTTGCGATACCGTTGATTGCGCGATCGGCAATTCATCGACTAGATCGCCGCAGATACACACGTCGCGGCTTGCCAGGATACGGAGAATCCGCACGCGCACGGGATGTCCGAGAGCCTTCGCCATCGCGGCGAGTTGCTCGTCTTTGCGTCGCGTATCGGGCAATTCCACCTTGACGGGTTGCCCTTTTGGAGTGCAAGGCTTGTTTGCCATTGGCGTCCCTTTATCGTTGATCGCCGATAAACGATAGCCCCTGCGGCGGTTCCCGTCAATTGCCGACCTGACGCGGGCTGGTTAAACTGCCCTGTAGGGAAGTCTAACGACGAAACGAGAGGGAATCCTTGCTGAGCATCGTTATGACGGGAACGCGTTCGCTAGGCCGTTTGCGAGTGCTGATCCATGTGATACTGCTCTGGTTTGCCGTGTGTGCCGGTGTTGGAAGTCTTTTCTTTCGAGTGGAACATCCCGGTGAATTGGAGTTTGAGATAGTCACCGATGTAGTCGTTGGTTTGGCGGCAACTGGATGCCTTCTTATGGCGGGTAACCGACCGGTGAATCGCCGTCAACGTCGGATTCGATGGGCACTGGCCCTAGTCGTGGGCACCGTCGTTTCGACCATTCTGATCTCTTGCGCGCTTCTGAAGATGGAATTGCGGCAACGTGCAGATCCGCATCGACAAGCCTCCGCCATTCCCGAAATCCAGCAGACGGATTAGTCGCCGTGGCCGGGAGATTCCGGTCCACAGATGATGAGGTAACGAATATTGGGATTGGAGACAACGTTGCAGATCACCTTTTCCAGTCTCACGTTTTCCGTCTGCAGCGTTCCCGCCAGCGCGGCCCCGGTTTCCACCGCGACACGGGTCAATTCCTCGATCGACGGCGGCGTCTTTTCCCTTTCCCAGCGAAGTATCACGACCACCGCCACGGGCGAATAGTGATTGCCACGCAAATAGCATCCTTCTTCGGGCGGATAGTCTTCGGCAGGCTCGGCTTTGTGAATTTCCGCCACGGTTGTGCCTCTGTTAGCCGGTTTCACTTCACCGAATGATCCCGATCGCCCCGGCTCTCGTCAAGGGCGCACGAGGCGGTCAAGATGTCGAGACCATCGCGGCTGACACCTTCAGCGGGACACGCGTCGCAGGTCGATGGGATTGAAGATCCTCTTCAAAGCAGCGAGAATCTGGTCGTTTCCCAAAGTAGGTCCCGTCTGCCGGACGGGACCTATAATTAGTTGAGGGTGTCCGGGAATTCGTCCCACAAAACACGACGTTTGCTAGCTGTAGCCGAAGTCGTGAGACTTCGGTGAATTGCCTGCACGCCCGAATTCTCACGAATTCGGCTACAATCAATTCCCGAACACCCTCAATTAGTTGCGCGATTCCCGCGTTGAGGTATGACCATGGGAATGCGATACATCTTCTACGTTCCCGCACTGATGGCCACGATTTGTGGCGGGGGGCCTGAGGCGGCGGAGAACCTGCTCAGCAACCCTGGATTCGAGGCCGCCCTGCAACCGTCTTGGGACAAGCGGACGCCGGAGGACGCTAGCCGCAAGCTCTATCGTGCGGAGGGCGTAGGCCGGACCGGTGACGGGGCTGCGGTTCTCGAGAATGTCCAGCCAGCTTACACGCGGCTGCGTCAGGGAAACGATCGGGCGATCGTTGTCAAACCAGGCAGCCTGTTGGAGCTATCGGCTTGGGTCAAGTCGGAATTGACCGACGACGGGGTCGTTATGCTGCAACTCTATTGCATGAACCAGGACGAGCATATCCAGGCACAGCCGACGTCGCGACGGATTCGCGGCTCATTCGATTGGACCAAGATGCACATCCGTGTCCTGGTGCCTGACGAGACCGCGTTTGTGATGGCCTATCTCCAAATCCGCGAAGGAGTTGGCCGTGTTATCTTCGACGACATCGAACTCGCGGTCAAGCGCGAACCACGGCCGCGTCCGCCGGCTCCTAAGATCGGGCTGTTGACCGATCTGGCTGAGGACAGCACATGTCTGGCAAATCTCAAGAAGCTCTTCGCCGACGGTCTCGTTCGCCTCGCCCCGGAAGACGTAACAGAGCAACTCGCCGACTGCGACGGCGCTCTGATCCTTTGCGAGACCGCAAATGTGCCCGCAGCCCCGCTGGACGCGGTCGTGCGATTCGCCGACGGTGGTGGATGCGTATTCATGGACATCCGCAACTTCGCCCGATGGCAGGCGGTGGAGGCCACTCGCGCGTCGGTCAGATCGGAACGGGGCGGTTCGCCCCAGGCCGCAATGGGCGCGGGCCTCCGAGTGGTCAAGGAGTCGGAAGCAACCGCCGGATTCAAGGTCGGCCAGATCATGCCTCGAGCCAGCCATCCCGATGGCCAGTTGTTCGTGCTGCCCGAAGGATTCTCGAAACCGGGGCTCAAAGTGCTGGCCGTCGGACCCGACGGGGCAATGGGCCTGGTACGGATGACGGTCGGCCAGGGAGCAGTAACTGCCGCCGACGTGTTGTCTCTCCGCGAGCCCTACTGCCGCAACATCGACGCGTACTACAAATACGCGCCGATCACCAACACGCTGACGAATCGCGTTCAGTTCGGCGAGTATTACCCGAGAAAACTCTCCTACGCGGAACTCGTCGAATTGGCCAGAAAGACGGCCGCGAGCTATTCGGCGATCGGCTTTCAAGACGAAGGCCCGGCGTCGGGCGACTATCGGATCTTCAGCTTGAACTTGGGACGCCCCGGCGCCCCCTTGTACTTCCTCTACGCCGCGGCGCACGGGAGCGAATGGGAGCCGGGATACGGGCTGTTGACTTTCGCCAAACGAATTGCCGAGGGCCGTATGACCGACGCAATCGACCTGGACAAAGTTGAAATCAGAATCGTTCCCATATTGAATCCCTCCGGGTACGACCAGCGGCGACGACACAACGCGCAAGGCGTCGATCTGAATCGTCAAGGCGACCATCAATGGGAAGAATTCACCGGTCGCGACAGCAACGAGGACGGCACTTGGTCCCCAGGCGACTACGACTGGAAAGGCACGGGACCGTTCACAGAGCCCGATAGCCAGACCTACAAAGTGATCATCGACCGCGCGGAGAACCTGTATTGCGTACTCGACTACCACGGCAACAGCAGTGCCAAGTCGAACAAGGTGGCCATTCTGCCGGCGACAGCACAGCCGGACAACGAGTACCTGGCCATGGACCTCCAGCACATTGCCAATCAGCGTTTGGCCGGCCGTCATCTGTTGCGTCAGAACGACGAAGAGACCTCCAGCCAGTATCTGCTGACGCGAGTTCGCATGGGCGGCAACATGCCGTACCTGATGAACACATCGGCCCGAGACCGCTTCGGCCTACTGATCGAACTGACCGCAGGATACGCCGAAACCTACGGAACGGTGCTACAAACCGACGTGACCTGCGAGCTATGCCGGGCCCTGTTTCTCGCGTATCCACCGCCTGAGAAATGACATTCCGCCGGATTGCCCGCCGAGCGTGGGCTTTGGTGGATAGAGAGTCGATCGAGACGACGCGGGCAAAACGGTCCGGAACTTGGGGCTCATGATGTCTTCGGCAACCACTTCGTCGAGCAGGTGCTGCTGATCAAGGTCGCGTGGAGGGGTAAGAGGATGAGGAATCAGGCCCTGCAGCAAGCGTGTGGCAGAACATGGCACGATACTGACTGCGAATAGGGAACGAGGGTTGTTCGGGAAAAAGTGGCTCATCCGCTGCAAAAGACGGTCTTCGTTTGTCTCCGACAAGCAATATCGCTACAGGGGGCAGACTATCGCCCCAGTCCACGCAATTCGATGGGTTGAAGGAAATGAAACAATTGGATATGGTAACCCAAGTTAGGTTATCGCACATCGACAAGGAGGAGGCGTGAGCAGCCGTCATGGAACTCTTTCCCGACCTCGAAGAGCAATTGCCGAAGGTCGCTAGTCCCAAACAACGCAGCGGCAAGATCATAACCGGCGATGCCAGAGTTGAACTTGAGAAACTGCACGCCGGATCTGTGCAATGTTGCATTACAAGCCCTCCGTATTGGGGTTTGAGGGACTATGGCATCAAAGGCCAAATTGGTGCCGAGATGAACCTTGAGGACTATATCACCGATCTAGTGGCGGTCTTCGCCCAGGTACGCCGCGTCCTCACAGATGACGGGACCCTGTGGCTGAATATGGGCGATAGCTACACGAGTGGTGGCCGGACGTGGCGCGATATTGACAAAAAGAACCCCGCCCGCGGGATGAGTTATCGTGCTCCTACGCCCGATGGACTGAAACCAAAGGACTTGATCGGCGTTCCCTGGCGAATTGCGTTCGCCCTCCAGGCAGACGGCTGGTATCTGCGATCCGACATCGTCTGGAACAAGAATAATGGGCTACCCGAGAGCGTGAAGGACCGTCCGTCGCGGGTACATGAATATGTCTTCTTGTTCGCAAAATCCGAGCGGTACTACTACGACTACGAGGCTGTCAAAGAATCCGCCGTCAACGGGAAGAAGCGAAACTGCCGTTCGGTATGGACGATCAATACAGAGCCGTGCAAGGAAGCCCATTTCGCTACCTTCCCGCGAGATCTGGTTGCGCGATGTTTGCTTGCGGGGTCGAAGAACGGCTCGCTTGTGCTTGATCCGTTCTTTGGCTCAGGGACAGTGGGCGAGGTCTGCCAGATGTTCGATCGCCAGTTTCTCGGAGTCGAGCTTAACCCCGAGTACGTTGAGATCGCAAAGAGTCGGTTGAAATGGGCTGACTGAAGCACTGCTCAACTCTGTACAGCGATCCTTCATCGGTTTGGCCTGGACAGCATTGCGCCGCTGACGTTGCATGCCCGCGCGAGACGCGGCTAGAACTGCCAATTCGCGTGAACGATGCACAGTTCCTTGCGAAGACCCTTGATCTGCAGCTTTCGCTCGGTCCCACCGTCGAAGTAGAGTTTGAACTTCACGCGCCCGTCATCGCCTGCCACGGTGCAGTAGCCAGGCTTCGGATTCTGTTTGCTCTTGTGCATCATCGCAAACTCGCCATGCTGTGATTCCTCCAACAGCGTCTTCGGAATTTCGACGAGTTCGTAGAAATGGGCGGCCTTCGCCTTGGGCGTTGGCTCAATCGCAAAATAGCGCAGTTGAAAAATGCGGTGGTAGGACGCCATGTGTCTAAGGAACATGTCGCGAAGGCGGGGCAAGTCCTTCGCAACCTTCCATTTGCCCTTGCCAAGCTCCATGAATTTCGAAATGTGCAGTAGATCCGGCTTGATACTCTTGTCACCTTGCGTCTTCAACGACCACGCGACGCCGTCAACGGTCAGGTCGTGACCAGGATTGCACATACCCGGCCGCCCCACGTCTCTCCCCAGCGCCCGATAGACACGTTCCATCACCGCCTCGAAACGGTGCTTGTCAAGGTAATCGTCGGAGAGAGTATGGTGCAGTTTGAGCATGTCGCCAAACGCTGCCAGGAAGTTCTGGCAGACCACATCAGAGTTTTCGAGACGGGTACCGCTGATTGGATGCTCGAACGTATCGACGACGGAATCCAACAAGGCCACTTGCCCCTCAGACAGCTTGCCGATACGTTTCGCCAGCGTCTTCAGATCATGTCCCATCGGTGGCCTGCAACTGCCTCAGTACGGTGTGCGGGTCCAGGCCCAGTGCAGCCGCCACATCGAGGAATTCAATGACATCCAGCCGCCGCTCGCCTCGTTCGTATTTGCTAACGAACGTTTGCAGCCGACCGAGTCTCTCCGCGAGAGCCGCCTGCGACAGTTCCTGCTTCTTCCGGGCTTCGACAAGAATCTCCCGGAAACGCTGATACTGGGTTGTGTGGACCGATTCGACCATTTGAGGTAGCGTAAACCGATCTTGGGTTTAGCCCAAAATCGGTTTAGCGCTCCAACTCGTTGCGAGCAGCAGTGGCCTTCTTGTTATGTCGTGCGAACAAGATGAAGAACGCTACTGACCAGGCATATTCGAACAACAGACGCCTACAGCGGATCGGCAGTGGTGCGTTCAACGAGCGACGTTCGAACCACCAGCGGTCGATTGTCCTTTCGCCGTCGAGGGTAGAGCGAACATTCCCGATGTCCGGTCCTTCGATGCTAAATGAAGTGAACCCCGAAGACTGGAACACGAGACAACAAAGATCTTGGCCCGGTCAGGCAAGCAGTTGCCACGGCTGGCGGTACGATATCTTCTTGAGCAGCTTCTCCGCCTCGTCGTCACCAATGATCTGTTCGGCCTGGGCATCCCATCGCAAAGGACGACCTACCGCGTTGGCAACGTAGCCCAGATGTCCCGGCGTGATCGAACGATGGGCTGTCTCCGCCGGCGCGACACACGGCTTGCGAGATTTCACGCAGTCAAGGAAGTTCCTCGTGTGTCCGGGTGATTCGTAGACTTTTCTCGGGCCACGATCGAAGTCGGTTTTGCTCAATCGTGGGTCAGACGCTTCGAGGCGACCGCGCGTGACGAACACCCAGCCGTCGTCGCCGATCCACTTCGTCCCGCCGCGATTTCGATCGGAAATGGTGCTCTCTACGCCGCCAGCGTATTGGCAGCGAATCTCGTAATGGTGGGGCGAATTGTAGACGTCCGTTTCTGGAAACGTCCAACCAACCGCCTCGACCTTGAGCGGACCGCTTTCGTCCATGCCCAACCCCCAATGAGCGATGTCGTTGTGATGGCCGATCCAATCCATCAGTACGCCGCCGCCGTAGGCCAAGTGGCCTCGCCACCAGCGATGATGTCTTGCTCGCATATAGGGCAGCTTTGGCGCCGGGCCGCACCAGAAGTCGTAGTCCAGATGGTTTGGAGGCACTTGCACGGTAGTGTCGCCTTGCGGTTCCGCGTAACCGGGGGGCAATCCCACTTCAACTCGCCGGACCTTGCCGATGTGGCCGTTGACGATCAGTTCAACCGCGTGACGAAAGCGACTGTCGGAGCGCTGCTGCGATCCCACCTGGAAAACGGCCTTGTGTTTGGCGACCTCGCGGCAGATCAACTGCCCTTCGCGGAAAGTGTGCGTCATTGGTTTCTCGCAGTAAACGTCTTTGCCGGCTCGCAGCGAATCCAGTGTACAGAGCGCATGCCAATGATCTGGAGTCGCGATTATGACAGCGTCAACGTCGTCGCGGGCGCATAACTCGCGGTAGTCTGTATACACCCCGACTCCGCGGAATATCCCGCTAGTCGTCTGCTTTGCATATCGGCTTTCGATCAGCTTCTTTGCTGGCTCGCGGCCGTACGCGCGACCTTGGCCCCAAGCCCGATCGCGATAGTGCAGAGAATCGACGTCGCATACGGCTACGATTTGCGCATCGGCTTCGCCCAGGAAAGCGTCGACCAAATTGAAACCTCTGGATCCCAACCCTACGATCCCCAGAGTGATGCGATCGCTGGGTGCCGCTCGTCGGTCTTGTGCGAACGCCGAGGCAGGTAGGATCATCGGTGCGGCCACGGTTGCCGCCCGGCGAATGAAGTCACGTCGATTGATACCGCTATCGCAAGATCGCATTAGGCTATCCTTCTCTACACGTCATGTTCTTCCGAAACTCACAGTTATCCCGCATCTGCGGCTCATCGCTTCTTGAGCAATTCGACAAGGTCAGGCAAGTCGTACCAGGATAGCGCACCAGGAACGACGTACCCCATCAGGTCGCGTTCCAACGGGCGAGCGACTACGTCGTCGATCCAACTTTGGATCGACTCCTCGGTCCGCACCGACGTGATGCGTGGATCCAGCACGGCGGCGTGCAGCGCGACCGGGCCTGTCGCCCGGATTCCGAGCAGTTCAACGTCTTCAGAGTCAACGCGGGCGATCGAAACGAGAGCGTCGACAGCCGCCACTACGTCCTCCACTCGTTGCCCCAATAACGGGCGGCCGACGTGCATGGCCAAGTAGCCAGTGTACTGTTCGTGATTGAAGTATTTGCCAGGGCTGCCGGTGTCGCGGGTTTCGCCGTATCCGCGCAAGTCTACTGTCAGCACGATTCGGCCTGATGTGGCGAGCGTGAACGCCTTCTCGATGGCGGCGGATTTGCCCGACGAGTCGACGATCAATGTGGCGGGGAGTCTTTCACCTTTCGCTTCGAGCGGTGTGACCAGCAGGGCCGGCAGGGGAACGTCATCTGTGCGTTGGAGGACCAGTTTCTCGACTCGGCGGCCGTCATGAGTGACTTCGGCGACACGGCGGGGCTCGGCCTTAGGCAACGAGTCGCGAATTCGCAGCACTTTCCGGATGCGCTCGACGGCCTGCTCGGGAGTATGGTCGCGCCAGAACGCGTCACGTTGCGACTGAAGCTCCCGGGCCCTTCGCAGGTTCAACTCTCCGACGTTCACCTCGTCGTCGAAGTCACGGCCGACTTGGCCGCTGCGGGTGACATTCAACTGTTCATCGGAGAAGACCTGCAGGTCGTCCGCGTCGGACGCGGCATCCGTCTTCTCCAACAACCAACGGCGCATCCAGCGGGTCGCAGCGACTCTATGCGGTGCTGTGAAGCCGTGTGGGGTGTCGCTGACGAACAGCTCGAACCGGTCCGGCTGGCCGGCAGTCTTGTACGCTCGCGAAATCTCGTCTCCAGCGATCCGTGTGGCCTTGATGTCGAAGAAGTCCTTTTCGGCTGCGAGAACCTGAGTCGGGCGAGGCAATCGCATGATCGCGTAGTCCGCGTGCTCGATTCCGCGTAAACCTTCGTCGGGCAAATGCTGGCATCCGTCGGATAAGCCGGGCTCCACGAATTTGCGCTCGCGCGTCATGATGTAGCACGATGGCGAGGCGGGACCGATGCGTTCGTCCAGAGCCATCAAAAAGGTCGTCTGCGTACCGCCGCCACTGGTTCCGGTGAGTCCTATCGGTTTGCTGGCGTCGATCTCCGGGCGAGTGAGCAGATAGTCGACGGCTCGCACGTTGTCCCACGTTTCGTAGAACACGACGCTCCGACCGACGAGCCGGGCACCGACGTCGTACAGCGTGTGCGTGGTGGTCCCGCCGCGCATCTGGAACTGCTGGTAACGCTCGCCCTGACCGATCGGATCAACGGCCAGCACCAACAGCCCGTGCCGGGCCATCAACGCCGGAACAAGTTGGTATCCCTCGGCTGCCTTTCCGTTCTTCGAATGCCCGCAGACGAAAAGGGCACCGGGAAACGGTCCTTCGCCATCGGGCACATACAGCAACGCCGTGGCGCGATGCCTGGGCATGGTTTCAAAAAGGATCTTCTCGATGTGGTACCCCTTGCACTCGATCTTGCCGGTCACTTGTGGCTGGAGCGGAGTGCGTTCGGGAAGCGGTCCCAGTAACTCCAGGTAGGCGTCGCGTTTCCTTTTGCTGTATTCCTGCAAGGCTTCCGGAGACTCCAATGCCTCGGCCAATTCCCGGCGCCGCCCGTCGAACTGCTCGCCAGCTAACCGCAACAACACATTGCGCAAAAGCTGGCTATTCCCAGCATCTGGCGGGAGGACGTTCCAATCAGGGCTTGTATCCTCTGTCTGTTCTTGAGTGGCAGGCTCGGCTGCCTTCAATGCCCCTGGCAAGGACACGACAGCCGCGATCAGAAGTAGCAGCCTACACGGAGCTCGCATCAATTGTCGCATGTCGAGTGACTCCCATTGTCGATTCTCGGAGATCGCGGCATCTACCCCGCCGGCATTTGCACGTGTTTCTGCAGAAACGCGTTGTTCTTCTTTGTATCCTCGATGCAGTCCTCGGTGCTGTCGTGTCCCGTCTCGTAGATGTACCAGCCGTCGTACTGGATGTCGTTGAACTCGCGGAAGGCTGCCACCCAGTCAATCGCGCCGGGTTCTTCGATGAGCATTTTTGCGTTCTTGACATGCACCATGCAGATCCGTCTTTTGCCAAGTAGCTTTATGCCGGGGATGGCCTGATCTCCGTGACCGTAGTGTGCCATATTGTGAGGATCGTAATAGACGCCAACCGCCGGATGATCCACGAGGTCGACGAGCTTCTTGTTGTCCGCCGGGCTCAACGAGTTTTCCAGTCCCATGGTTACCCCTGCATCCGCTGCGTGCTTCGCAGCCTTCTGCAAGTTGGCGACCACGGGGCCGTAAGATCCCTCTTTCGTCATGTCGGGCGCATTTTGCCTGAAAAACGCAAGCAGGATCACACTGGAGCCCAGCATCTCCGCCGCCTTGATCGTCCTTATTAGACTATCAGTGGCAGTCGGTTTGTGGATCTGCACGCCTCGATCCCAGACTCCGGCCAGAGACGGGATCTGGATTCCCCAACGTTTCGCTTCCGCTTTGTACCTTCGCACGACATCCCAATCGCGAAGATTCGACTTGCCGCTGGTTGTCTGTAATTCAACGCCCGATATCCCGGGGATGCTGGCCGCAGTCTTGATGACATCGAAGTCCCCGACCATTTTCATGCTTGCCGCACGAATGCCGATCTTCAGGGGGATCCGCTGGCTGCCGGCGGTATCGACTTCCGCAGCACCGCCGAGAGTCCCTCCAAATCCCGTCGCGACTGTTCCCAACGCTGCCGACTTGATGAACCCGCGTCGTGTCAGCTTGTTGCGCGTCTGCATAGGTGTTCTCCTCAAGGGTTATGCTAACAAAGGCTGCGTCTTCAAGACAGCATTGCGTACGAGGTCCCCCTACTGCTTATACCAATCGCGCTCGTGCGAGATTAGGTGTCCGTGTATGTCCGGGTCCGAAAGCGGCAGGTAGTACGTCCAGTCGGCCGCTTCGTAAAGTAGGATCTCGCCAATGTCGTCTTTGCGGCTGAGCAGATAACGAATGATCTCTTCGCGTCGCTTTCTGGCGGCCTTTCGGTCGGCCGCACGGAGGGTGTATTGTGCCTCGTAGATGAAGCTACGTGGTCCTCGAAATCGTGAACCGCGGTTGTCGGCAAGATCGTCGATGTATTGATTGATGAACACATCGAGCGGCCCCTGGTCGGGAAGATACCGAATTCCCAGAAACGCCGGCTCGATGGACAGATCGGACAGATCCACCATGGCCATGCCTTCACCAATAGCCGGGATGTAGTTCAGCGAGCCCCAGATGTGTCGATAGTATTCGCTTCCGTAAACACTGCCATCTGGTTTGCGCATGGTCGCCAATTCTGCCTGGACGGCTTCAATAACGCTTTCGCGCTGGGGCACGACTGCGCGAACGCGGACGCCGGGGAACTTTCGCTCCAAATCCTCCAACAACGCACGCACGCCCTGCGCCACGGCACAGTTGCGCCGGTAACGCCATACATAGTCGGAATCGGGTGATTGGCACGAGCCTTGCCATTCGCCTCGCTGCCACATCGTAATGCGTTCGACGGATCGTGTGTCTTTCGCGAGCGATCGAAAGATGGGGGCTTCGGCAAGCGAGATCGGGGCGTACGCGCGGTCGATCCCGTAGTGGTAGTAGTTCTTCCCGTGCAATCGGTAGTGAGTCATGGGCCGAACACCGTCTACGCCATCCGCGGTCGAGCCTGCAAGCTGGGTGTGCGATCGCGTGTTCACGAATATTTCGTCATAGGCGTCGTGGGCCAATACAGTCCGGAGTTGGCGCACTACATACTCGCGTGCGGCAGCGCGGTTGAAATCCACCATCTCGACCGACCAGTCGGCCCCCATGTCGATGACAAGATCGTCGTCGCCAAACTGCCACGTTCGTTCCCCTTTGCGTCGAAAGAAGTCGATCCCGTTTTCGATAGCCTGAAACTCGGTGCGGTAGGTGCCATCGGTTGGAATCCCGGCGACGCATGTCAGACGCGCTTCGTCAGTCGCGGCCGCGAGCGAACAAAAGACGTTGGCCCGGCCAAGTTTGTTGCCGGCACGGGCTCGCAAAGTGACGTCCAATTCTACCGGCATCTCGACGCTTTCACCAAACTCACTGGCACTTGTGATGATCAAGTAGCGATGCGCCCTTGGAAGCGTTGTCCCTTCAATGACCAGTTGCTCGGATTCGTCAACACGGACACGGAGTCCTTCGACACGCTGGCGACGCGATTCGGCTCTGCCCCGGATGGCTTCGTACCGTTGCAGCTTGAACGTTCCGTCGGGCCTGCGCACCAGGACGAACGACGTGTCGTCCAATGGCGGGAAGTGCGAAGCGAGCAGCATCAGGTCCACGTTGCCCTCTGCGAAACGTTTCGCGATCTTTGACGCGTCTCGTATGCCCCCAATCTCGATCGAACTCAACTCCGCCTGGTCGCCCTTCCCCATGCGTCGGAGGATCTCGCGATAGTGCGCAAAACCGAGTTGATCCGGATGATAATTCACGGCAGGCGAGGCCAATGGCAAGAAACCCCACAGGTAAGTACCGTCGGAGTCAAAGGCCGGAACCTCGTAGTACTTTGTCAGCGCTGCCTCGAAAGGTCGAAAGCTGGCGGTCAGGTTGACTCCGTGGTCCGCGGCACTCTGTGTGAAAATGTGGCTGAAATCGCGCCTCAGGCGAAGCATCATCAACAGACGTAGCCACTGGTAGTTCTTCAATCGCGCGCTCGTGCGCATCCCGGCGGTAAGGTCTTCGCTGTCCAGAATCGCCCGCGCCTGCAGCTCGAACCGACGCCAGTCTTCGTTGTTGAAGTTTGCAGGGTCCGTGATCAGCGGAAAGGGACTTTGCCAAACGACAAGCCGCGTGATGCCCTGGGCCTGCAGACGCCGGAAGTATTGGTCAAAACCGTCCTTCTTCACAGGCAGGAAACGCCGAGCCTTGTTGTCCCAGAAGATCCGAATCAAATCGTCTACCAGATCGGAGATGTAAGAAATGGGATGATTCGGCGGGGCGCGACGAACGGAAAGGGCTTGCCGGTCGATCAGCTTTCCCTCGCGATGGACTTCCAACTCCAGCGCGAACTCAATGGTCGCATCCGCCGGAGACTGGACACTCAACATCCCCGTCCGGGAAACGGTGACATGCAGACCTGAGAATCGAAGTTCCTGGCCTTCGGCCAACACGCGGTCGTCTCGTCGAGCCGTCAGCGTTAACTGGTCTTGCGGATCCAGTTCGCCGGAGAAAATGGGCCAAGTTCGGGAAGTCCCCGCGACATAGCAGAACGGCGCTTCCACGTTGCGTGGTGAGAGAACTCCTGCGGAGTCATCGGCGTTGGACGCCGAGACCGAAATCAGGAGAAGGACAGAAGTGAAGGTGCACATGATGATGCAGTAACCGAGTCCGCGCTACTTGGCAGCGGACTCGTCGCGTTTGCTTATCGGTATGAACTTCTGGGCCTTTTCGCCGTAGATGTCCCCGACGTATATGTTGCCGTCTGGGTCTTGAACAATGCAGTGGATGCCCACCGTTTCTCCGGCTTTCGTCTTCTTTGGCTCGCCCATCGGCAGCATCCACAACTGTTTCACGCGACCATCGGTCGAAAACCGCATGAAGACTTGATCCTTGTATTCCTGGTACTTGCCGTGTCGACGCCACCAATGCGGTGTCGACCCGCAAACCCAAATTCGATCGTCTTTTGTGATCGAAAGTCCCCAGGGCATAATGATGTTGGACCACTGATCGACGAACGTGCCGTCCTGGCGGAAGATTTGGATGCGCGCGCTGTTGCGGTCGCCCACGTACAACAGGCCTCGCGAATCGACGGCGATGGTGTGCGGCACGATGAATTGTCCCGGCTTCGATCCGTATTCGCCCCACGTTTTGACGAAGTGGCCCTCTTTGTCGAAGTGAACGACTCGCCGGTTGCCGTAACCATCCGTCACAAAGACATCGCCCGTCTTGGTGACCACCATGTCCGTGGGCCGATTGAAGTGACGTTCGTCATCCCCGGCTTCGCCAGGGACGCCGAGCGTGAGGAGCAGCTTTCCCTCAGGCGTATATTTCTGAGCGATGTGCTGGCTAAAGTCGGAAATCCAGATGTTTCCCCCATGGTCGATTCGAAGGAAGTGAGGATCGACAAACGAGTCCTTACCCCAAGTGCGCACGAAGCTACCGTCAGTGCGGTAGACCTGCACCGGATCCGGGCCCTTTCTCAGAAACCAGATCTGGTTTTGACTGTCCATGGCCATGCCGGAGACCCAACCATCGGGACTGACGTGTTCGGGCCGCCTTGGCCAGGTGGGGTCGACATCGTACTCGACGACGACCGGCTCGCGCGCAAAGCTGGGTGAGTTTGCAGCAATGGCGACCGTTTGAGGTAGCGCAGCAAGTGCAGCCAGGAGGCAAACGGTGATGCGAGTTCTTGTCATGTGTTGCCCTTTCATCGAGTTTTCCGTCATTCTACCCGCGCGTTTCGCTGCCGCAAGGATTGCGAATCACCTTGGACGCAGCGTTGCTGGCCAAAATCCTCGTTTAACCCGAAGCCGGAGGCGACGGCGGGCAGTGGAATGGATCGTCCGCTCGTAACGCCCGCCGTCGCCTCCGGCTTCGGGTTAAACGAAGTGCGCGAACATTTCAAACCGGGCGCAGAACAACCTGACTCGCGACCGAGATTGTCATACAATACCGCTTGCCGGGGTCTGAACATCCACGTTCGACCAACAGCGCACTTTCTGACCTTTGTTTGGAGAGGTGGACATGAGCAACGCTCTGACAAACCTGCACCGTGTGCTGGCAGCAGCAACCATCCTTTTCACAGTCACGCCGACGATGGCGGAAGAACTGTTCGAAGTAACGCTTGAGAATCCGTCCTTCACAGAGGGCGTGAACGATCACGGGGTTCCGCTGGGCTGGTCGAAATACGGCGGTGGCGGGACAGGCCAGGAAATGAAGATCGCAGATGGCCCTGATGACGGGAAAGCTCTGCTGATCGTTGACGGTGACCCGACGGCGGAAATCGGCGTGTACCAGGCGTTTGATCTGAAAGGCGGCAAGACGTATCAGGTCACGGCGAATGTGCAGCGTGTGGAGGATGCCTCGACTTCGGGCTCTTACCTGCAGTTTCGATTTCTGCCGTCGAATCAGTATGTCCAGACTGGCCTGACGGCGAGATCTGCCGACAAGTTCTTCGAGGTCTCGGTCACAGGCACGGCTCCACCAGATACGACGAAGGCCATGATCTACTTGTACACTCATCGTGGTCCCACGCCGAAAGTGCTCGTCACCGACGTCAAGCTTGTGGGCGGCCTCCCCCCGCCGCCTCCACCGCCTCCACCGCCGGTCCCGCCACAATACACCGAACTGAAGGACCTGCATCTTGACATTGCCTTGGTCAAAGAAGGCAAGTCCAACGTTGCCATCGTGGCGCCGGCCTCCGACGCGTACCGAGCCGCGGCTGCCGTCGTTCAAAAAGAGATCGAGAGACTAAGCGGAGTCAAGGTACTGATCGTATCCGATGAATCGGCGGAAGCGGCCGTCCCGATAACGGGCAATCTGATCGTGTTGGGCAATCGCTCGACGAACAAGACGGTCAGTGCCCTCTACGACCTGTATTACTGCTTGGCGGACCTTAAGTACCCCGGACCGGAAGGTTATGTCATCCGGTCGGTTCACGACCCATTTGGCGACGGAAACAGCGTCGTGGTCGTTGGGGCCAGCGACGATGTTGGCGTTCGAAAGGGAGCCAGCGCGCTAGTAGGCATCCTGTCGAAGGCATCTTCTGCTGCGGAAGAACTGTCGATCGGTTGGACCATGGAGACGAAACTGGGCAAAGGACTGGAACCGCCGACTGACATCAAGAAGTTCGAAACGTGGGAGGCTTCGAGGGGATACGGTTCCGTCGGCTACTTTGGCTGGACCAGCATCAGCAAACGCATGGCCATGTACTACATGACGGGCGACGAATTCAGCGCCAGAGAGGTCGTTCGTTTGTCCTTCCCTGACGAGCAGGCGCTGAAGGACATCGAAGCGATCGACGGCGAGCGGATCGAGAACAAGCAGGATCCGCTGGCCGGGTTCTACCACTACAACGCCCACATGGCGATCCTGTTCTGGGATCTTATCGAAGAAAGCCCCGTGTTCACGGACGACGAGCGGCTGAAGATCACCAACGCCTTTGCCCGCCAATTGAACCATCGGAAGAACGAGGGAGTCTACGGACTCACCAAGCCACGGGGCGCCGTCAGCTCCCGGCACGGACAATGGTCGGCGATTTCGTTGTATTGCCTCGGACGGTACTTCAACAAGTACTACCCCAATCCCGTATGGGCTCAATGCGTCAGGGGCGGGGAACTAGCCTTCCATTCATTGCACGAACATGCTTGGGTCGCCGGCGAGAGTGACAATCTGTTCTGGTACAACACTGGCATTGCTCCCGTGTTCACGTATATGGCGCTGACCGGGGACCGGAGGCCGTTGGAAAACGGTGTGCTGGAGGAACTCCTGCGCGGCCAGGAGGCGCTGATCTCCGGACGAGTTCCCGATTCGGCTCTGAACTCGGCTTCGATGGGCTATTTGAATAAGGCGGCTTACATCACCGGCGACGGTCGTTGGATTACCTACCGTAGGCGTACGGGAGTGGACACGAACCTCTTCCGGCTTGGTCAGTCTTTCTGGCCTGATGAGACGATCGAGCGTCAATGGCCGGGCGACCTAATGGGCAAGTGGACTATCCATCGCTTGCCCGAGCCCGCCTGGGGCGCACGACGTAGCGGCCTACCCTTCAACCAGTCTTTCTACTTTGGCAGCTACCGCAGTTCGCATGACGAAACTGGGGACTACATCCTATTGGACGGCTTCAACGGTGCGTCACGCAATCCCTACCACACGTTCGATATCCTGGAACTGCGACTGGCTGGTCGAACGGTCTTGCAGGGATATCACAATCAAGTACTCACCAGCGCCGACGGCATCGTCGAGCCCGCCGTGGCCATGAATGCGGCTTTGCTGTACGCCGACGTGGTCTGGCCGACCGCAACGGCCGTGGGCGAAGTCCCCAATGCGGCTTTCTGCAACTGGCGCCGCACGCTGTCCCAACGGACCGGTCAGTATGCGCTCATAGTGGATGATCTCACGTTCCGATCGGACAGCCAAAACATGAAGGTAGCCACTACTTGGCAAGTGAGAGGCGGACGTTGGGACGAAAAACAACAGGCAGTCCGGTTACCGGCCGCGGGTATCGAGTTGCGATCGTGCGATGTTCAGGACGTTCATGGGCGCAGCGTTGTGACCATGAATTGGAACGGCGCGGTCAACAAGGACGAACATCGAATCGCCTTCTACCTGATCGGGCAATCCGATCCCGATTCGCCAAACTCGTTAGCCTGCAACCGGGTAGCTGACAATGCGGCGGTGCTTGCGTTGCCACAGGCGGCTCTAGCGGTTGCCGGAGAATATGAGAAAACGAAGGGCGAGTTGGTGATTCTGGCCGAAGATCATTTGTACGGACGAGCGCTGTTGAGTGCGGGAATTGAGGAGGTATTTCTGTCGAGCGACAAACCGGTCGACATCGACTGGGACTTTGGCGGTGGCGTAATGAGTGTCGTGATAACAGAAGAAACGACGTTGACTTTGAACCTCGGGGAATCAAAAGTGCTGCAAGCGGACAATAAGCCAGTTTGGGGCGGCGTCCACAAGGTTCAATTGTCGAAAGGCTGTGATGGGATCGTTACAGCCTTTTCGCCCACCCTCTCGGACGTCGGCACGGCACTGACGGCCGCCCTAAAGCGTTTGCAGGAGGAGGGAAGGAAACGGCGCACCGAAGCCTTGGCCACGGCTGGTCAACGACCGGAACTCGCTGCTGCAGAGTTGCCAGTGGCGATGACGGCCCAAGTCGGCGACAAGGTGGCGGACATGATCACAGTTCCGGCTGCCGACGGAACGCAACTTGCTGTGGCCGAAGGCAGTAACATCCATCTTCTGACGCCGGAAGGCCGAGAAATCCGGAAATTGCAGACCGACGCAAGAATCCGCGTTCTCCGCTGGTGGGACGAGCACGACCTGCTTCTGGCTGGATGCGTCGATGAGAAGGTCATCGCCTTCGACGGCAACGGCGGGCGCAAGTGGGTATTCACCTCGGAAATGGATCCCGCCGTTTACCGAGCGGCCAAGACCTACTGGTTCAAAAGCGCGCCGGGTCATGAAGGCATCCATGGGCTGTTCACCGGTACCTTTGACGAAGGAAAGAGCCGGTGTTTTGTCGGCAGCGCGTGCACACTGGAGATTCTGGACGAGACGGGGACGCTGGTGAAACGCACGCCTGTTTTCTGGGGTCCCGGCCGGATGTTCTCGCTCGTCGCAGGTCGGAATGGCAGCAAGGACCTGCTCATTTCCCGGTGGCCAAATGGCAACGACCATCTGGCGATCGTCAACAGCAAGACCATGGCCAGGGTCGGCAGTGGGTACTCCGGAGTCCCAAGCGGACATTCGTACGTTGGTGGCTGGACCGCTCAGAATCGCACTGGTCTCTTCCATGAAGACCTGGATGGCGATGGCAAGCGGGAGGTCGCGACGGCCATCAATGGGACCTGGAATCGAGTAACGGTGTATTCGGAAGAAGGACGACCGCTCCACAACGCTCAGTTCGGTCCCGGCGCCAGAAATACCCCGCGCGCCCAAATGCGAGACATGGATGTGGCCGATCTGAATGACGACGGCAAGAAGGAAATCGTCGTTGGAAGCTCCGGAGGGCTGGTCGTCGCCCTGAGTGACGAATGCCAGAAAGTCTGGTCCACGCGTCTACCCAGCCCGCCCGCTTCCCTCCGATGCGTCGTACCGTCTGGCTCGGAACGTCCTTGGATCGTGATTGGCTGCGACGACGGGGCCGTGGCCGCGCTGGATCAGCAAGGCACGGTCATCCGACTCGGCAAGGTCACCGGTCGACCAAGGCACATTCGGTCGCTTAAAACCCCTGCCGGCTCGTTGGCCGTCCTGGCGACGGAGAAAGGGGAGGTAAAGGCGTTCAAGATCGGCGACTGACGGTGTGTGTCTCCACGTTTAACGGCGAGCCGAAGGCGACGGTGTTGTCAGCTCACGCAGTCGCCTTCGGCTTGCCGTTAAACGAAAAAGTAATCTCGCCCGTCCTTCCTACCCGCCGTACACCGCCACCTCGGCCATGCGGCCTTCGAAGTTGGCAAAGTTGTCGGAGCGACCGCCTACGAAGATGTCTTTGCAGCCGTCGGGCCGTGTCACCGAGACCTTGCCTGAGAAGATTGGCTTGGCGGCTTCGTTCAACCAGACGGTAACCTCTTCGCCTCGGCGCACCAGGCGGACGTGATTCCAGGTTTTCGGTTCGATGACCGGACCGCCCGATATCGCTTCGTTCTTTTCGTTGCCGTTGAAGAAGAACAATCGACCGGGGGCGTCATCGTTGGAGGCCGTTCCGCTGATTCCAAGATGGTCGCCGGGGCAGTCCTCCCGGCCGTCGGGTCCCAGAGAGAACACGTAGCCCGTTACCGCGCGGTTGTCATTGGGCAAACCGTTCCAGAAGAACAGCTCGACCGTGTAGTCGCTGCCCACGTCGATTTGCGATTTCATCCGCCCGCCCACGAACTGCACGGCCCGGGACTTTTTGTCGCCGGTGCGCAAGTCGTCACGCTCTGGGCCGTCGAGGTAGAAGGCGTAGCCCGTCTCGTAAGTGCCGTGGTTGTCGTTGCCCGATTCGTCGAATGCTCGCGTGCCTTCGATTTCGCCCAGGCGCCAATAAGCGACCGGCTTCAGTGCGAGGATCCGTTGTGCCAACGGTCCTTGCGATAGGACGATTTTGCGGCGTTGCCGGCCCGTGACCTCTTCGAACATTTCCAACAGCGAATCGACCATGATCGGTTCGATGTCGTCTTGTGTGGACGTGTGTCGTGCGGGCCACGTGTTGTAACCGCCCAGCGGGCGCAGTTCGGGTGGTGGGATGTATCCGATCGAACCGTTGGCCAGTTCGATGTTGAACATGTCATCCAGCGGGCATTGCAGCTTGAGTTTCAGCCCCGTGATGGCGTAGACCTCGGCCGGAAGAGTCGCAATGCCCAACTGGCCGATTCGGATGACCTGCAGCTTCGTCTCTTTCTGATCCATTTCCTTGAGAAAAACGATCTCGCGAGCATAGACTTCGGCTTGGTTTCCAGGATCTCGATCTCCCATCTCGGCGTACATCTCTTCGGCCCATGCCACAAGTGCTTCGTCTGGTTGCTCCAGCTTGACCGTCAGTCGCCGTTCGGCTATGGAAATCGGCACGGAATCGTGGAATTCGATCCTCTCGTAAGCCCGCGACGCGGCATCGGCAACGTCAGTGGCATAGTCAAGACGTGAGATCGACTTGCGGGGACTCGCGTAGTCCTGCCATTGCTGGTCGCCACTGGTGCCGTGCGACATCATAGCGACGAAGGAATCGTCGCCGTCGGCCAATCGCGTCGAAACAACCCGTACGAAATCGCCGTAGTAGTCGGCCGAGATCGGACCGGCTCCGAAGTAGTGCATCGAATAATTGGCCAACAGCGCCATGGGTTTGCCGTCCAGACTTTGCACCGCCAGGACCGAGACTTCCGGGTCGGATGGGCCGCACGGGCCGATGTACTGCGGATTCTGATAGCCCGGGTGCATCATCGCACGAATCGTTCGCCGGCCCGTTGGGTCGATGCCGATGCAATCGGGACGTCGGATGAACCGGCGGCAGTAGGTGCCCTCGGGATGGTCTTCGGATGACCATCCAATCCTGGCCGGTTGAAGGTTGGCGGCGGCCTTTTCGATACACTCGACCAGTCTGCCCGGTACGTACTTCGAATAATCGGGATCAGCCTTGGTACCCAACCCGCTAATGACCGACCCTCCGGAGTGAGTATGGGTCGCTGAGATCATCATGTTTTCGGTCGGGATGCCAGTAGCCTTTGACGCCGCCTCTTTCACCTCTTCCTGCATCTCGTAGCGAATGGCAATGATATCCGCGACCAACAAAACCAGTTTCTTCGTTCCGTCGTCCAGTACTAGACAACGCGCGAAAACCGGATCACTGACGCCATTGGCCGAGCGACTCAAGAAACCGCCGCAAACCAGCACGGGGAACTTCTGCGGCGTAATATCGACACACGCCGTACCCGCACGAAGCGTTTTGCCCGGGGCCGGCTCAGCGGCCTGGGCGATTGGCGCCGGTAGGACACCGACCATACAACCCAACACGAAAATGGACGTGCGACGAAAGAACTGACGACGTTCGGTAAAATGATTCATGACAGAGTTCCTGTGAAGTGTGAACGTTGACGTTGGCGTGGAAAGCCATAGTTTAATCGGCCGAGCTAGGGCCAAATAGTCTACGGGGCGCAATCGCATCGAAAGGGGCATAAGATGCAGATGCTTGCGGGCTCCGTTTTGGTTACAGTGGTATTCGGCATCTGCACAGGAGGAGGCAACAATGATGAATCGGCGGCGTTTTCTAGAGCAATGCGGGCTGTCGGCTGCGGCGTGCTGGTATCCCGCTTTGATGGCTGCAGCCCAAACGAACGCGGCGACAACGGGGCGTTCGCGGAACTTGGCGGCTGACGTGTTGGTGATTGGCGGGGGACTGGGCGGATGTGCTGCGGCGTTGGCAGCTACACGGCTCGGGGCGCGTGTGGTCATGACGGAACCGACCGATTGGATCGGTGGCCAGTTGACCCAGCAGGCCGTTCCGCCCGACGAGCATCGCTGGATCGAGTCGTTCGGCTCGACGGCGACCTACCGCAAGCTTCGCACGGGCATTCGCGATTATTACCGGCGTCACTATCCTCTGACGACCGAGGCGAAAGCCCGGCCGCATCTCGATCCGGGCGATGGATCCGTCTCGCGTCTTTGTCACGAACCGCGTGTTGCTGTGGCCGTACTCGATGCGATGTTGGCGCCGGCCGTCGAGAAAGGGCTCCTGACCGTTCTGCTTAATACCGAGCCGGTCAGTGCCGACGTGGACGGCGATCAAGTTCGGGCGGTTCGTCTCGTTGGCGTGGCCGATCGGCAGGAAACGGTTGTCGAGGCGAAGTACTTCATCGACGCTTCCGAAACGGGCGATCTTCTGCCGCTGACCGGGACCGAGTACGTCACGGGCTCGGAATCAAGGAAAGACACCGGCGAACCCAACGCGTCGGACGAGGCCCGCCCGGCTAACATGCAATCGTTTACGTGGTGTTATGCGATCGACCACCTGCCGGCTGAGGATCACACGATCGCCAAGCCGGCGATGTACGACTTCTGGCAACAGCACGAACCACAACTAACTCCGCCATGGCCCGGTCGACTCCTTTCGCTCTGGTATTCAAGTCCCTCGAGTCGAAAACCGCGCGAGTTGTCGTTCGTTCCGCTTTCGCCGCAGTTGCCGAGCCATCCCACCAAGTCGCTGAACCTGTGGCTGTACCGTCGCATCGTCAATCATGCCAATTTCCGAAAGGGCACGGTCTCAAGCGACGTTACGATCGTCAATTGGCCACAGAACGACTACATGCTGGGCAATCTGTTCGAGGTCAGCCCGGAAGAACGAGCCAAGCATCTCGATGGCGCTCGGCAATTGAGCCTTTCCCTCTTGTACTGGCTGCAGACCGAAGCGCCGCGTCCCGATGGAAAGACAGGTTGGAAAGGACTACGGCTGCGGAAGGATATTGTCGGAACCGAAGATGGTTTGGCCAAATTCCCCTACATCCGCGAATCGCGACGGATCAAGGCCGAATTCACGGTTGTGGAACAGCACATCCGCCCAGAGTCGCCTCGACGCATCGGTAAACAAGCGGTGTCCGACCGATTCGATGATTCGGTCGGTCTGGGCTACTATGGGCTGGACCTGCATCCGTCCAGCGGCGGCGACAACTACTTCGATGTCGGTTGCCTGCCGTACCTTGTTCCTTTGGGCGCGTTGATTCCACGTCGCGTCGAGAATCTGATCGCCGGGTGCAAGAACATCGGCACAACGCATCTTACGAACGGGGCCTATCGCTTGCACCCGACGGAATGGAGTATAGGCGAGGCTGCAGGGACGTTGGCTGCGTTCTGTCACGGCCGTGGCCACTTGCCGCGCGGAGTCCGCAATCAGACGCAACTGCTGCGGCAATTTCAGGACCTGCTGACCGACACGGGTGTCGAATTGGATTGGACCAGGTTTGCAGAAGAACCCTAGAAGCGGATTTAAGGCGATTGGCGTAGCGGGGTGGCCGGGGTTGGAGCATCGCGAAACCCCGGCAGCCCAAAGACCGGGGCTTCGCTTCGGTCCAGCCCCGGCCACCCAAATCCGGTTTGAAGTGGCCTCGATACTGTTTTCGGCATCACGTTATCGGCCCGATTGCGCGTTTAGAGATACCGATCCGAATTGACTGCGATGACTGGCAGACTAGCGGTTCAATCTCTAAACTGGCAACGCCATCCGGATGAACCGGTCTCTGATATCGAAGAGAATGCTATGCAAGCATCACTGACGAAGATACTGTTTTCAGCGGCCTTAATCGCCGCCTTCTCGAACGTCGCATCGGCACAAGAGACCGCGGCCAACGTCTATCACGTCGATGCGATCCGTGGCGATGACCAATCGGGCGATGGTTCGGCTGTGGGGCCGTGGAAGACGTTTGGTCGCGTGCGGCCTTTGCTCAAAGGCGGCGATAGCGTTGTGTTGTACGACGGCCAGTACGGCGAAATCCGCGAACGACTGACCGCGGGTGACGCTATCTTCTCGAAATGGGTCACCGTCAAGGCGGCTGCCGGCACCAAGCCCGAAATCGAACGAGTCGTCGTCAGTGGCCCCAAGGGCCCGCAAGATCAGACCGGTGGATTTGATGTCTATCTGCGGCTCGAAGGCCTGACGATCCCGGACGGCGTGCAAATCGATGGCGGCAAGCACTGGGCTTTGGTCGATTGCCGCGTCGAGCGGCGCGGCCCGTGGACCGGTTCGGTCGAGAATATCGAAAAGACGGCTGTGTCGTTCCGCTGTGGGGCCGACATCCTCCTTCAAGGTTGCGAAATCACGCGGACCGGCACAGGGATCGCGGGCCGAGGGCACGAAGTGCGTATCCTGCGCAATCACATCCACGGCGGAACGCATGACGGCATACGCGTGACCGGCTTCTGGAACTCGCTGATCGAAGGCAATCGGATCCACGATTTCGACGATGGTGTGACCGACGCGGAGACCACCGACCGAGGCCGCTGGTCGCGTCACTGCGACTTGATCCACATTTTCATCCCCGGGCCGGGTCTACCCGGCTGGCAGAACCACAACGTCGTCTTTCGTAACAACGTGCTGTACGATACCGAAGCGCAGATCGTCCAGTTCAATAACTACTACAAGAGTTCGATCCGTAACGAGCAGATCGTCTTCGAGAACAACGTTTTCGGCCCCAGCCACGCGAATCTGTTCAACAACGCCGACCCGTGCGATGGGCTGATCTTTCGCCATAACACGATCGTCGTATTGCCCGATCCGCGCGAGTACCATCGGTGGAAGCTGGACAACTACTCGGTGCGGATCAGCGGAAAATCGTCGGACGTGCAGGTCTATAACAACATCCTGGGACGAGTCGGCTGGGATCGCAACTTCGGCGGAAGTACGAAGCTGTTTGACTGGAACTTGATTCAATTGCCTGGCAATCCGAAAGGTGTGGGGGAGGCTCGGGCTTGCGGCCGATTCACGCTGACCGACGTTGCCCCGCAGTTCGTCGACCCAACGGCATTCGACGGTCGGCTTCGCCCCGATAGCCCCGCCATCAATGCCGGCACGAAACGCTTCGCACCGACGCCACTGTTTGAGTTCGATCGCGAGGCCATCCAGCGGGATGCCAGACCGGATCTTGGGGCTTGGGAGCTCCCCGGCCAGACTCCGGCGGCTGAACAGGCTCCACCGGCGCAGCAGGACAAAAAGATGGTCTTTGTCGAGGACTTCGAGGACGGTCATTACGGCGATGTCGATCCATGGCTGGACCGAACGGGCCAAAAGGGCCTCAGTTGGCGGCAAGACGAGGATTCGCCGTTTCGCTACTACGTCACCAATGCAAAGGAGATTCTGGACCGAAATATGTTGTGCACGCCGGTCGGCGAACAGGACAAGCAACGCGTGGCGTGGCTGCTCTCACGGCAGGGCGCTGATTGGCGGGATTACGACCTGAAGTTCGACGCGTTCAACGCCTATTTACCTGAAGGCAGTGGCCCCGTCCTGCTGGCGCAGGACGAGCAGAACGCCTACTGGCTGGACATTGCACGGGACGCTGGAAGGCTCATTCGTTTGATGATCGACGACGGCAAGCCGACGGTCACCGAGTTGGCCGCGGACCCAGCCATGAGGCTTCCTCATCGAGGCAAACGGACCTATTTGATGAGCGTTCGCCACGAGCCGGAAGGCATCGCGATTCGAGTCGACGCCGGCGCCGACGGTGTCGTCGACCTAACCCACACCGACCGCGACCCTCGCGCCCGCGCCATCTTTTCCACAGGCGGCATCGGCTTCCACGACGACACGCCCCAAGTGCACATCGGTGTCAGGTACGACAACATCCACGTAACCGTACACGATTTCGCCCAAACGGCAGGCGGCACAGAGCTGAAGGCTGATCGCTGACTGCTGAAAGCTCCCTCTACATCAACATCCCTGCGATGCAGGCGGTCATCGCACACGCCAGGGCTCCGCCGATCATCGCCCGCAAGCCCAAACGAGCCAGGTCGGATCGGCGTTCAGGCACCAGTCCGCCGATTCCGCCGATCTGGATGCCGATTGCCCCGAAGTTGGAGAATCCCGATAGCGCGTAGGTCAGAATGTACTCGGTGCGGCGGCTGATTTGAACGGTCGAATCATCACTAATCCACTCCCCCAGCCGCTGATAAGCGATGAATTCGTTGGCGGCCATCTTGATTCCCAGAAGTTCGCCCGCTTTCAGGCAGTCGTCGCTTTCGATGCCCATCAGCCAAGCCAGTGGGGCGAAAACGTAACCCAGCCCCGCTTCCAAAGACCAGAGTGGTTCGCCGGCGGGTCCGACGCATCCGAACAAACCGCCAATCCAACCGAACAGGGCGTTTAGCATTGCGATCAAAGCCAGAAAGGCGATCAACATGGCGGCTACGTTCAACGCTAGTTTCAGTCCGTCGGTTGCCCCGATTGCGGCGGCTTCGAAGATATTAGCGCCCTTACGCTCGATCTTGGCTTTCACTTTGCCCAGCGTCTCCGGATCGCCGGTTTCAGGTTGCATCACTTTGGCGATCAACAGCGCCGCCGGCGCGGAGATTACCGAAGCCGTGACCAAGTGGCCCGGACTGATACCCATGCCTGCGTAGGCTGCCAATAAACCTCCGGAAATGGTAGCGAAACCGCCCACCATCATCGCGTTCAACTCGGACATTGTCATACCTGCGATGTATGGCTTGACCACCAACGGCGCTTCGGTGTGTCCCACAAAGACGTTCGCGGCGGCCGCCAGGCTTTCGGCACCGGACACACGCAGCGTCCTCTGCATCGCGCGAGCCATGATCGTGACGATCCACTGCATGATGCCGATGTGGTACATCACGGACATGAACGACGAAAAGAAAATGATCGTCGGCAAAACGCCGCAAGCGAATGTGCGCAGTAGCGTGAAGGCCGGGGGAAGTTGTGGGTCGTCCTCGCGCGGAATTATGTCGAAAAGGAATCCGGCGCCTTCATCGACAAACCCCAGCATGGCGGAGAAGAACGTATCTACGCCGCGAAAGAAGTAGTCGGCAAACGGATCGCGTAGCATGATCGCGGCCAACAGAAACTGCAACAACAGCCCCCCAACGACAAGCCTCACGCTGACCTTGCGTTTGTTCGAGCTCATCAACCATGCAAGGCCGATCATCACGAACAGTCCGACAAAGCTGGTCAAGCGTTCCATTTGATCGCTCGCTGAATTGCGTGGGCGGCGGGCTCACGGGCTATCGAAATCGTCTCCAAACGGCAGCGGGTAGGATTCGCGCGTCGCCATTCCTTCCTTGAAGTGCTTTCGACAGACCGAGGTATAGCGCTCGTTGCCCCCGATTTTGACCTGGTCCCCGCCATGGACCGGTTTGCCTTGATCGTCCAACCGCAGAACCATGGTGGCTTTCCGGCCGCAGTGGCAGATTGTCTTGATTTCCGAAAGGTTGTCAGCCCAGGCCAACAAGTGCATGCTGCCCTCGAACAGATTGCCCTGGAAATCCGTGCGCAGCCCGTACGTCAGCACGGGGACGTCCAGCCGATCGGCAATGTCGCTCAGTTGTCGGACCTGCCGCTTGGTCAGGAATTGCGCCTCGTCCACCAGCACGCAGTGGAGCGGATCCTCCTCGTGCGCTCGTCGGGCAATTTCGAAAAGATGGTCCAAATGGGAAAACGACAACGCGTCCGCTTCGAGCCCAATGCGCGAACTGATTTTCCCTTCATCGGATCGCGTATCCACCTCGGGCGTCAACACCAGCGTGTTCATCCCGCGTTCGCGGTAATTGTAGCTGGACTGCAGCAAAACCGTAGATTTTCCCGCATTCATCGCGGAGTAGTAGAAGTACAGTTTTGCCATGTCCGTGCCTTCCTCGATTCACAAGGCGACGGGATGCCCTGCCATTGCACCGTAGCGGGCAACGCCGTAAAGGACTCTGGTAGCCGGATTCGCAAGAATGCGGATGTCTACAGCCAGATCCCTGAAGTCTTGCGACTTCAGCTACAAGCGAATGCCCAGTTTTCCCGCATGGAAATCACTAGCGGCATTGCGTCGAGCGCATCGCTTCCCAGGAAGTTACCACGACGAGGGACGGATTTCCATCCGCCGGAAGGCTGGGATCGTGCATCAAGCTTGGCGCGGGAGTTGGTGAGTGCCTGTTGCCCAGTCTCTCATGGCGAACGGCCAATGAGCTTCCTGTTACAGTCTCCGGACACCGGCAGGCAGCCAACCGTTCATGACATCATTCGCGAGGAGGTCGTCCAGATCGCCATGTCCCAACACGTGTCCCAGTTCGTGCATGACCGCGGTCAGCAGATCCATGCGTTCCGCTGCGGAGCTATCGGCGTCCGCCAGAAGGCTTCCTGAAGCTTGCGGGACAAACTCCTCGTTTGCCCCTGGCGTCGCATCGACGAACCAGCCGTAGCCAGCGGCATCCACGTCCAGCGTAATCGTTGTGCCCGATGCCTCGCCTAGCTGTGCGCCGGGCAGATCGCCAACGAGCACTTGCACGCTCGCCAGGCGCTGCAGCTCTTCTTGATCCAAGCCAGACGCTGCCCACACCGCGGTTGCTTGCTCGACAATCGGCGTCAGGGCATCGGACGTCAGCCTCTCCGCGCCGTACGCCGTCGCATGACCTCCTGCAGCTAGAAGCGGCGATCCGCTCGCCCAGCGGCCGATCACGGGTATGGCCGAAGCGCGGATTGGATTGATGCCGAAGTCGCGGAACGTGTCCCCGCCGGATACCTTGTCCCAAGTGCCGTTGCCCGTGGTGTCCAAGTAGAAGAACTCGTTGTTGTACACGCCCAAATCGTCAACCCCATCGCCATCCCAGTCGCCGATCACGGGTATGGCCGTACTGCGGATTGGGTTGATGCCAAAGTCGCGGTAG
>CAZURK010000088.1:41979-50526 GCA_964623055.1 uncultured Pirellulaceae bacterium | reverse complement strand
GCTTGGGTTGATCGCAGAAGCGGTGTATTGGGTTGTGGGCGAAGCCCGCGTTATAGATTACCGGCCTGTTGTTATTTGAAAACACCATGCGCATGCTGGTCGATCCACTGGGTCTGGCCATGACCTATCGCTACGAGTCGCTGCTGTTTACCTCGTTGGAGGATGCCCAAGACTGGAAGGATCGAACGGGCATCAGCCAAATCCTCGAGAATCCGCAGTCGGAGCTGGCACGCGTAGTCGGCGAGGACACCCGCCTTGAGTTCATTGACACGCCTTTGAAGCATATCTTCGCTTTCCTTCAGGATGCGCACAGGATATCGATTCGTTTCGACGAGTCGGAATTTGCCAACGGCGAGTCTGTGGAAAGCTGTGCAGAGTTGCCCGTGACCGCATTTCTCAAGGGCGTCTCATTAGGTTCCGCCTTGCAGTACCTGTTTGACGGTCTCGGCCTAACTTGCGTCGACGAAGACGGTACGCTCTTGGTGCGACCGCGAGAGCCGAGCGCACCGCTCCCAGTGAGATTTGGCCCATCGCACGTTAGCCCGAAGCGAAAACTTGGCAGAAAGCCACGTCCCTAGCGTGCGTTTTTTGATGTTTCGCGTTTTGCCGTCCACCAGCACTTGGCCGAAGGCCAACGTCACCGTAGCCTGGGGTAACACCCCAGGAACACGTGGGTTTCTACACGTTTTTGGCCAACGGCCATATTCACGAAAGACCGCGCCCCGCTGAATATGGCCTTCGGCCAAAAGACGCGGGCGCGCGCTTTCCTGGGGTGCTACCCCAGGCTACGGTGAAAAAGGCCTTTGGCCAAAGGATGAGCCCATAACGCGCAACATCAGAACTCGCGTTTTTGGGCCTGCGTGGTTTCCGCCCGGGACCGGCATAATCGTTGGCTGATTGCGTTGGCGTTGCGGTGAGGTGCGTTTCGGTACAGAATAGATGAATGTGGAGGATTCTTATCCATTAGCTTTGGCGGTTGGGGGTAAAGAAAGGCATGTCACACCAATCTGTTCAGCGAATGGTTCTCTGCCTGGGAGTCCTCGCCAGTCTGCCGTCTGTGCTTGTGGCACAACTGCAGTCGGTTGACGAGGCCCTGGCGACTTCCAGGAGAACGGGCCGTCCGGTTTTCGCTATGGCGGGGAACAAGACGTGACCGCCGTGTGTGGCGCTGCTCGAGCGACTGCAGACCGACCGGTCGCTGGCACGCTACGCGGGATGGTTCGTCCCGTTGAAGATCGAAACGAATGGTGCGGAATGGGCCAAATGGTCCCGGCAGTATCGGGCCGAAGGACGCGGCATACCGATCATCTACGTCATTCGCGCCGATGGAAAACAGCTTTTCGGACGAAGCGGTTCGTTGCCCGGCATGGAGCTGCCGGTGATGCTCCAACAAGCGATCTCTCAGGCGGGCACGATCTACAACGATCAGCAGCTTGAATTGCTGGGAAGCACGCTGGAAAAGGCAAAGCAATCGTTTGACAACGGCGATAACGCAGCCACCGTGCGGGAGTTCAGCAAGCTCCGCCAGTTCGGTCCAATCGGGAAACTTGGCAGCCACGCGAAAGTCGCCACCGACGCGGATAAGTTTGCCGAGACACTGATCGAGCAAGGCAAGAGCGCCTTGGCTGAAGCCAGGAAGAAGCTGGCCCAGGAAGACTCGAAGCTCGAAGGCTGCTTGGCGTTGATGGAGACACGCCGCCTGTATCTTGCGTTGACCCCGCTCAAAGAAGACATCCTCGGCGCCATCACCGAGGCGCGGACTGATGATAACCTGCGGGACATGCTCAAACACGCCGAGAAGCTGGACCAGGCTCGCGAGGCGTTGGAGAACCCGGCCCACAAACGCCGAGCCCTGCTGACCCTGCGCCGTATTACGAAAGACGATCCGGGGACGCCGGCGGCATCTCTGGCGACCGAGTGGATTCGCGAGCATTTTCCCGATGAATCTGTCGACGTACCCGAAAAACTGACTCCGCCACCTAAGCCGGAAGAAGGCCCCGCCGAGTCCGACAAGATCCACACTTGGACCAGCGACAATGGACACAAGGTGGAGGCGACTTTGGTGGGGTATGGGTATGCCGAAACGACGAAAGCCCCCTACGTCGTGTTGAAGACGCGCGACGGCAAGGAAGTCAACGTGCCGTTTGCACGTCTTTCCGGCGATTCGCAAGAACTCGCCAAAGAACAGGTCCGCCGGCTGCGCGAGGCTGAATCGAAAGAGTAAACCTCATGCCCAAACTGAATTGCCGAGCATGTTCGAAAGCGCTCCGCGTCGACGCTTCGCTGGCCGGAAAGAAGGTAAAATGCCCCCACTGCGGCGAGGTCAACGCGATTCCGGAAGCTACGAGAGACGAGGCCCCGCCGAAGCCAGTCGTCGCTGCGCCGGCTGCAAAGAAACCACCCGTGGCCAAGCCTCCCGCCAAGGCCCCCAAGGCTACGAAACCGCCGACGCAGGCTGCAAAGCCTCCTGCCAAGGATCGTTCGAGAGACGGTCGTAGCCGAAGTGGCAACACCTTGGGCGGAAGCGGCGAATCCCGAAGTCTTGAGACTCCGGCTACACTCGAATCGGACCCCGATTCCTCGGACGATGCCAAGACGTCCGAATCCACACCGGCGAAAGAAGCGCCGAGCACTCAAGGCGTTATCGTCGACTCGGGGCCTCGTTCTCCCTCCGCTACCATTCGCGCGCGCCGAAAGCGATCAGCCGCGCCAACCCTGCTGTTCGTTGTTGGCGGCGGTGGGGCCGTTGTCGGGCTGGTTCTAGTCGTTGCTCTCATGCTGAACAGCGAATCCACGACCGAGGAATCATCGGCGGGAAAGCCAAAGCCGTCGGTGGCTGCCAATCAGGGAGGCCCGTCGGCCAAAGCGGTGGCGGCGAAAGCGCCGCAGGTGGAACCGATCGACGATGTGTCGATCAGCGTGGACGACGTACTTCTTGTCTCTGTCGAAGCGGCCAGTGGAGATGAACCAACATCGCCGCTGCGGTACGCGCTTGGACCCGGCGCACCCATGGGCGCCCGTATCCATCCCGAAACGGGCGAGATATCGTGGAGTCCGAATGATTCGGATGTGGGCAAGTCACGCCAGTTCACAGTGTCGGTTGCGAACGCTGATGGCAATGGCGCTAACGCGACCGTCGGTTTTCAGGTTTTGGTGACGCCATCTTCGCAACCACCCACCAATACTCTGGCGGACGGCCGTGGAAGCGAAACGCCGGTGATGGAGGAAGGCGATCAGTCCAAGCCGACGAAAGTCGCCGCCGTCGACAGCGAACTGCCCAAGACCGACTTGGCGGACAAGCCGCCAGCGAAGAAGACGCCCACAACGCCACCGAAAGCGAAAACGACAACCACGACCTTGCCGCAAACAGCGGAGGGCGGGTTCACGGAAGAAGAGATCACACGGATGCGTGAATTGTATGACACCCGCTCCCTTTTCTCGTCCAGGGAGTATCCCGCGCTGCGGCGCGTCTTTGCCGACCGGTTCGAGCGACAGCGCGAGCAGGAGATCAAGGCCGCGTTCGGCGCTGATTACGATTCGATTTCGACGTGGTTGGACGAGAACCGCGTTCTGAAAGAGGAGTTGTACACAGCCATTGACCCTGAGGTGGACGACGTTCAAAGCGCGCTTCAAATATTCAAAGAGCTGAAAGAGAAGTTCGCCGACAAGATCGTGCAGTACGGGAATTTGGCCGTCGCCATTGCGGTCACTTGGGACAATCCCAAGGCCATCTATGACTACGCTCATCATCAGCGAAGGGCCAAGTCGACGATGCCCGACGGATTGACCGGCGCGGCCGAGAACTTCGAGTACTTTCTGAAGACCGAGCAGTTTATGCAGGGACGTGGGCAGTGGCTGCCTTGGGAGTTTCTGGTGCACGTCGTGAACCACAAGACGCCAATGGCGGAACGAGAGTGGGCGTTAAAGAGCTACCTCCCCAAACGCGTGATGATCGGCAAATGCTACGCCGAGGTGCCGTACGATCAGGTGATGCTTGAGACGGGCAGCGCGCAGGCCAGAATGAACGATCAGGTATACACGCTGGCCAACCTGTCGGAGTTTGGCGGCGTGTGCGCCCATCAGGCCGACTTTGCGTCCCGCGTCGGCAAGAGCCTGGCCGTGCCTGCGGCCTACGTCGGCGGTGAATCCACATACGGCGATCTGCACGCCTGGGTCATGTGGGTCGAACTGAAGGCGGTGACGTCCAAGAGCATCGTTTTTTCGCTGCAATCCCATGGTCGGTACCGTGGCGACAAATACTACGTGGGAACACTCAAAGACCCGAAGTCGGGCCAAAAGACCACCGACCGCCAACTGGAATTGCGGCTGCACACGGTCGGCATGGATCCGGTGGCCAAGCGGCAATCTGATACGGTCATGGCCGCGTACCCTGTCCTGAAAGAGAAGCTGGACCTGGGCATAAACGACCAGTTCTCGTACATGAGCCGGACGATCAACCTGTGTCCCGGCAACGAGGAGGCTTGGACAGCGCTCGCGGGAATGGCCTCGAATGAGGTGGTCAAGGAAAAGCACCAAAAACAGATGACGGGGATCTTGACTCAGTTGTTCAACAACTTCGCCGCCTTCCCCGATTTCACGTGGACCATTTTCGACGATTTGATCGCTTACGAAGAACGATTGAAAGAGCGCATCAAGTTGTATGAACGTTTGGTGCTGCTGTACCAGATGGCACAGCGCCCGGACCTGGCCTGCGAAGCACGACTTCGGCTGACCGATCTGCTGGTGGAAGACAAACGCGAGATCGAGGCGATTGACGGGTTGGCTGCGACCATCTACCTGTTCGCCGACGAAGGCCGCTATGTGCCGCGCATGCTGGACCGCATCGAGGAGATCTGCCAAGACGTAGAAGGGGCGACGCCGCATCTGCTGCGTTTCTATGCATCGTTCCTGCCGAAGATCCCTCAGATGCGCGGCAGCCGGCCCAGCAAATACTGCATGGAGATGTTCGAACGCGGGATTGCCAAGTTTCAGAAACACGGCCAGCTTGCGGCCGCACAAGCGTTCCAAGCCCAGCTAACCCAAATCGAAGCAGGCCGCGGACGCAAGAATTAGATCGGCCAACCGAGAAGAAAGCAAGTCAGCCGGTGTTGGCCCCTCGACGCCCCTTGTCACCAAGCGACTCACGCTATCCGGCAAGCTGAAGACGCCTGTGTAGGGCGTGCGTGTCCCGGCAGGGTACGGTGCTCTGCCGCGTGCACCACGTTTATTCGCTTCGCCCTTCGTGCCCTCCCTTCAGGTGTCGAAAAAAGACCCAACTGCCCGCATCAGCCTTGATGGATCATCGAGCCAAACGGTGATACCCAAGTAGCGGACCGAAACACTTATCAGTTGGAGGTCAATAGGATGAGAACCAGGACATTATCCCTCGCCTTTCGCAGCGGCAAGACACGTTGGCTTGGGGTGACCGCGTTGGTCGCGTTCGTGCTTCTTCTCACTGACGTTCGCAAGGCCCATGCTGTTGAAAAGACGCTGCGCCACAACACGGCATGCCTATGTCGTGCTGGCGAGGTCGTGGACATAGGCGAACTGCTCAAGTTCGGGGCGGTGAGCGGAGGAGAAGTCTCTCAGGTTACTATCGAATACAACATGCTCATCTCAACGTTGCAGCTTGACTGGCTGTACGACGATGAAGTCATCGGGCGGACTGTTCTCGCGCAAGGGCTTCGCCGCGAAGCGACATTCACCTACGGCAAACCACTGCCCGGCAAGGTAAGCCTGCGGTTCCGCGGCGCCCGTGGGCAGGTGCACGTGAGTTCTGTCAGCGCGGTCATTGAGACGTCCGAGGATCAACCTTTGTCCGCGGATTGGTATTTGGCAGTTCGGGAAAGCCTCCGAAACGAATTCCGCAAGAGTTATGCAGCTTATCAGCGCAAGCGTGCGTCGGCCAAACGCGAGTCCCTAGCGTTAGAGGTCTTCCAGTTCTTAGAGTTCGCCGAAATGACGCACCGAGCGATCGCTTCGCAGACTGACCTCTCCTCGGCTTTTCCGAGCGCTGAGTTTCGCGCGAAGAAGTCTGAACGTCGCAAGCAAGCCGCATTGCTGGAATTCGAACATTTGAAGCAACTGCGAATTGAATGCATGGCAGCCTTCGCGCGGGCGGGGTTCGGAGACGTGGATGAGCCGCCGCTTTCGGCTGCGGAGCAGGCGTTGCTGGAAGAGATCAAAGCGTTCGATTGTGCGGTACGCGAAGAGCGTTCACCTCTGTCGACCAGGATCAAGCTGCCACCGCATGGCCAGCGGCGGTATCTGGTACGAACATTCTGTATCGACAGTGGGCGGGCGACACCGGACGCGGGGCAGAAATTCAAAGTTGTCGGGACGGCTGAGGGCCTGGGCAGACGCGATTTGTCGCGTCTGCTTCAACAGGCTGCCGCGGACCCCAGTCGCGAGAAGCAGATCCAGATGGACATTTGGAGTGACGAGCGAACCGAACATGCAAGCCGTTATGGTACAAAGACGGGGACCGGGCAACAGGCTGGCCCGTCTCAGGTCATGACGCTTATCGCTGGTATCGAGTCCGATGAACTGCGGGTCGAAGCCTCGGCAAAGTCCGGGTTCACGGAGACCGAATTGAGCGTCGAGAACCGCACGAACCGAGAGCTGGACATGGAGATTGGCGGCGCCATTTTGGATCCCGTCTCCGGCGACGGCGACGACCCGCAGCGCGAGGCCATCGCCGGTATCGACGTGGATTTGCCTCCGCTGGTCCCGATCGAAGACTACCCCGGGATATGGCAGAAGGCGCAGCTATGGGCGGAGTTGGAGGCGGCGAAGGCAGTTGAGGAGTACTACAAAGACCCGACTGACGAGAACTACGACAAGGCGCAGGACAAACTCGACTCGTGGGAAGATGCTTTTGAGGGTGATTTGGAGAAAATCAACGAGCTTAGGGACGCTGTCGAGGCCAAGCGGCAAGAAACAGAAGTGAGTTGATCCAAGGAGGAGGCTCGCAAGTTGGCAGGTCTAAGAGCTGAGGCTGAACGTGCGAGCGACATACCGACGGAAGCGTTGTGCGAGCGATCGGTATCCGGCAAAAACGCGAGCTTGCCCCAAGCCGCCAACTACGATTTGGCCGGGCCGGTGGTCGATGTGACAACTGGCCTGATACGTTGGCTCAGACGATTGCTCGCGTCCGGTGGTGCCGGCGCGCGTGGGTAAGCCGCTGCCATGCCGTGCAGCAGGCCCCTGTGCGGCCGAACGGATGTCTTGCGTAGATGTCTCCTTGATTTCGGTTCGGAGCGTTATCCCGGGGTACTGTTCCAGCAAGATCTCCGCGGCTTGTCCGCGATGCACGAACTCCATCTGCGATTCGTCGATCGCAAGCACGGCTTCCAATCGTCGCGGGTCGCCGATACGGCAAATCACGACGCCTTGGCCCAGGTACGCACCAACGTTTCTTGTTTCAAGCGGCCGTCCAGTCCAGAACGGCAAAACTCTTCCCATATCGCCGTCCTGATCAACTCGCGACGGCGAGAAGACAATACCGTCGGTCGGCGCGACCAGTTTCAGTGTCTCCGCGTCCGAACGACGACGTTCAAGGCGTTCCTTCACCGCGTCTAGGGCTTCGCGGGTTGGCTCGATCTCCAATGCTGCACTCGCGTCGCCGCGCAAGTTGAGCTTTTGGAGACTGGCCAGCTTTGCCGACAACTGGTTCCGCTCAGTTATCAAGCCTTCCACCGACAACTGGACATCCAGGTTCTCCAACGTGACGATCGGTTGGCCCTTCCGAACACGGTTGCCCGGCTGAATATGAATCTCGTCCAGCGTGCCTTCAGTGTCCACGTACACCGAGGCTGCCTCGCGCAACTGGACTGTAACGCCGCAGCGAACGTAGTGCGGAAATGGAATCATCGCGATGCTGGCTACTGCAACACAAATCACGCCCACACCAATTGCCAGACGGGGCTTCTTCACCTTCTCCAGTGTTCCTGGCTGCCAAAGGAATGCGGCCAGTTTCCAGATCGGACGAACCAATAGTCCATAGAAAGCCGCGCAGATTAGCAGAAGTCCGATGCTCTTCAGCCCATAAGGCTCGAACACGCGGTACAGAAACCACAAAATCGACGCCACCACGATCCAACGGTAAGCCGTAGACGCCACGGCATAGACGCCCAGCAGGAGTCTTCTGCGTCTCGGCAAGAAACGGTCAGGCACCTGCGTCAGGCCCAACAGCCACCCCATCAATGCCCGCTGCAAAACACGGTAAGCCTTCTGACGCAAGTTCGGAATCTCGACCAGATCTGACAGAATGTAGTAGCCGTCGTAGCGCAGCAGTGGGTTAGCATTGAACACGACGGTGCTGACCGAACAGACGAACATCACGTTCAGACAGAGGTAGCTCAGCAAACCCGGTTCGCTAAGCCACCACAAGAACGTACAGATTGACGCCAACACCAACTCGACATACATCCCCGCGCCCGCGATCGCCGCGCGCCGCCATTTGCCGGGCACTGTCCACGCGTCGGACACGTTACAGTACAGGCACGGCGTCAATACCAACAGCATGACGCCCATTTCATGACACTG
>CAZURK010000088.1:0-41879 GCA_964623055.1 uncultured Pirellulaceae bacterium | reverse complement strand
TACAGTACAGGCACGGCGTCAATACCAACAGCATGACGCCCATTTCATGACACTGGCCGCCAAACCGTTTGCACGCCACACCATGGCCGATTTCGTGAAGGATCTTGGTGACACCCAGCGTGACGGCCAGCCAAACCCAGTTCCCTGTGGCAAAGAACTCGTAGAACGCTGGCAGCTTTTCCCGAAAGGTGCCGAACTCGGTCGCCAGAAGCAGCGTCGCTGAGATTGCCAGCACCAGACAAACTGCGAAAGCGATCGGCGAGAAGAACCAGCCGAACCATCGGTTCATCCCGTCGAGAAACCGATCGGGATTGACGCCCTTGAAACGAATGCACAACACGTTGGCCAGCAAACTGCGCCGGGCCGCGCGTGCACGCTGGTCGTGACGGATCTGCAACTGTCGACCTTGCCCCGGTGCGTCCGAGACGATCAAGGAATCGCGAAAGGCGCGGCCCAGGAAACGCTCCAACTCGCGAAGCGTGATCTTCTGTGGCTGAAACCTGCGCTCGAACTCGGACTGCATCTGCTCCAGACTCGCCCCGCCGTCCAGCATTTCCAGAATGGCGTACTCTTCTTCCTCGAAACGGTAGTACCGAAGCGCGATCGGATCCTTCAGCACGACCTGCTCGCGACCCAGGAACCGATCGCGGTGCACTTCCAGGTCCGGGCGCAGGCGCAGCGGGAGCTGATGGCCGCCGGAGGTATCAAGCGTGGTGCCAAATTCGGGCATCGTCAACGATCCTGCTAACGCAATGTCGTTCAGTTTTCACGTGGGATAGGCATCTTGCCTGTCATGCTTGCACAGCATCTTGGGATGCCGAGCAGTTCGACTACCAGATATGACAGGCTGGAAGCCTATCCCACTACGGATCCACGCAAAACTGAACGGTATGGGGGTCAAACGAGGGAATCTTACAACCAAAAAAGCACCTCCGTCTGAACGGTTTCGATCAAGTCGCGAAACCAAACGTAGCCGATCGAGCGGCTGCTGCAGAGGATCCGGGCATTGACCGTGGTGCCGCTCCGCAACTCGGGCAGTTCGGCCTCGTTCACCGCAACACGCACCACCACGACGCCTGTTCCTGAGCCACGCATCTCCGCCGTTCTCTGGATCTCGACCACCTGTCCCGCGAACTCGCGTCCCGGATGAGTGTGCAGCGTGAAAGAAACCCTCAAATCGCTGCTCGGCTCATCGGATTCGATGACATGGCGGATGTCCGATTCGGCGACGTCCAGTTCCAGGAACCATTCGCCGTCGGGATCGACGATGCTCATCAGGACCTGGCCTCTTTGGACAGGCCTCTCCTGCAATATGTCATCAACGTGCCACGTGACCACTTGTCCGGGACGCGGACTGCGTACGGTCAGTTGCTCTTGTTTACGGCGGTACAATTCGAGTTGCCGCTCGATGCTCTCCTCTTTCTCTTTCAGTTGAGCCAATTCGCTGGAAAGCCGATTTCGCTCGTCGGCAGGCAGATTCGCATGCTTCAGCAGCGCGCTTTGAATCGCGAGCCTTCGTTGCATCGTGGATGTCTTCTGACCGACCAAGGTGGTCATGTCCAATTCCAGATCGTTGTTGCTCATGCGCACTAACACCTGGTCGGCCTCGACTATCTGTCCGTGCACCACTGGCACCTCGTCGACCGTGCCGTCGATACAGGCGAAGATGTGTTGTTGCACGGCCGGCTGCAAAATGCCTCGTGCGCCGATCCGTAACTCGACAGGAATCAGAACAAGGCCAAATATGGTGGCAAGTGCCACGATCAACGCAGCGATCGTCTTGGGCAGGGACCGAGGTGCAAAGGCCCGCTTGAATTTGGCCAGACTCTTGACCAACGGCAGCAAGGGCAAACTGTGATGCGTCAGAGCGTTGCCGAGTGCAGCAGCGCCGTATCGGGCGACGGCATCGGCTCGTGCGGTCCGTTCCGCCGCGTCGCGGTCGTCCGTGAACTCGTCCACGATCAGCACGCCGATGGGCGGCTGGTTCGGGCCGTCCGTACGCTCGTCGGCCTCGCCGGGCGGATGCAAAGGCAACACACCGACGGTGCGCGAGTGGGATTTATCGACGTAACGCCCGACTGTGCTCTCTAGCTGCTGCGGCAGTTCAGCGTCGGCCTCGGGGTGCCAAAACGGCTCGCCCACCGTGGCGACGACTGTCGCCAAATCGGACATGCGAGCTACTTCTTCGGCTCGCCGGTCGATGGTATCCAGCCCGCTGACGGCAAGCACTTCATACTTGCGGCCGCGGCGCACTGCCACACTCACGCGGTCCGCTTCCAGGAATCGTCTTCCTTCGTTTGCGATGGCGTAGGCGGTTGCCCGCAAATCGAGACTGCCGTGAATCGCTTGAACATACTGCTCGGTATGCCTCCAGACATGCCGGTCACGTTTGAACTGGCGCAGACGGCGATTCTTGAGGTAGTCACTTGCCAGGTCACACATCTGCGTCAAGAAACGCAGATAACCGCGTTGCGTGACCGGCCCGCCACTGGGACGTTGAAAGATCTCGACGACCCCGCGGGCGCCGTCGTCGCCGGTCAGCACACCCAATATCAGCAACCATTCCGTCGGATTGCCGGCTTCTTCACCGGATTCGGTCCCGGATTCCGGCGGGATGAGCGCCGAGCGAGCGTCGCCGGCGATCTTGTTCAGCATTAGCGCATGCCGAGCGGACGCTGCCTTATCTTCGGCCAATCCGGTTTGCGAGAAGTTCACATGGTACCGCAAACGCATGCCGCCGTTCTCGTCCACCATCCAGATCGCACCGCCCACGGACGCCAATGCCGACACGACGCGCGTGAGATACTGCTCGAAGAACTCTTCCAACGGTAAATCGGACTGCGAAATCTGCGCGACTTCACGGACAAGTCGCCGCACTTCGGCCTTCGTCTGCTGAACCAGCAGCGGGTCAATCCGCTCGGGCGACGGCGTACCCGCGGATTGCACGCCGAGCGCTGGCGAATCCGGTAGTGTCTGGCCTAGATAGGAGTCGACGGCGTCCACAGCTTGTAGCTTCTCGTAGGGTGAGCCAAATTGGCGCACAAGCGCGCATTTTGATACTTCGTCGGACGACAACGACAGTCGGCTTTGATCGGTGTGAGAGAAGTCGTTTAGTTACGAAGAGGTTAGCTGGACAGCGCCATTCCGAGGCGTGATAGCATACGCACGTTCTGGTGATTATTTCGTTTAACGGCAAGCCGAAGGCGACTGGTGGGGCAAATTCGCCTTCGGCTTGCCGTTAAACGACGGATTGGAGACGACTAACGTCTGCTGGCATAACCGGCGTTTCCGGCAAAGTCGTGATGAGCCGTCATTCTTCCCAGGATTTCCATAGCCGCATGGCTTCCTCGTGTACCTGCCCGGTCCAGCCTGGTAAATCGGGGTTCACGCCATCTTCTCGCCAGCGGCGTTTGACTTCCGACAGAGCCTTCTCGAAATCCGCTTTCTTGCGTTTCGGTTGTACGTGATACTTGAGAGGCTTGGCGATGGGAGCTTCTGACCGGGGACGGGATAAAGTCGCACGACTCGTCGCGATTTCGGCTTTCTTCCTTTCTTTGCGTTTCTTCTCCTCAGCTTCCCATGACCTGAAACGCTCATGCTCTCCGGGATGAACGAGTTCGCCGTTGACTGGCGAGATCAGGACCTTGTCGAGCGGCGTCTCGACGATATGCGAGAACTGATAGACCGGCCCCTCGAAGGGGACCAAGCCACGAAGCGTCTTTAGCGATTCTGCCTGCATATCCAAGTAGTGGAGAGTCTTGCCTCCGAAGTGCGGTTCGTCGTACTTCGAGCGGAACAAGAAATCGCGTTCGGTCGTAGTCAGACGCACCGCATCCCGAGAATGCTCGACAGTTTTCAGATTCTCCGTCAGAAACACCCAGTGAACCCAGATTCGCCTGTCCCGGCGGAGTGCCAGCATCGGTTCACGATCTCGCATGCCGCGGACGATGATCCAGTAGCCGAGTCGCTTACCGCGGTCCGTTTCCGCGTACGCATCTAAAGGGCGAGGCAGCGACATACCCTCAGGCAACTCCTCGATTCGTGCGTTCGCATACTTGGATTTGAGCCAACGATAGAAGAGCATTCGGGCATCGAGCAGTTCTTTCGGCTCGTTGCCCAACGGGCAATCGGCGATGCTCTTGTGCGCAAAGTGCCAGCGTTTGATTTCGCCGGCTTTGACCGCGACTTGGCTCTTGCAGAACGGACAGACAAACGCGCCAGATCGGGCATGGTTGCGCAGACCTTCGATCCTCGACCAGTCTCGGCCATAGTCGAGGACGACATCCTCGTCGGTCGTCTTGTCTAATGCCCGGAACATACGACAGGTGCCTCCCAAACGGCCCTGTTCCGAGTATCGTCAATCCGCAGCCTTCACTGTAGAGTGAGCCGAAGGAATAGTCCAGCCATTAGAAACGCAGGCTCATCCGTGGTCCTGGCTGCCATCCGTGGGACCTCCAAAACAGCAGCCTCGGAGACGCCGGACGTATCCTGTCCTACGGACGCAGACGCAAGTACAATCGCGGATAATCAGTCAAACAGGACTACATTATGAAACACAAACTCCCCCGACGATCTTTCCTAAAAACCGGCGCCACCGCAGCTCTCGGCATGGGATTGGCAAGCAACGTAGCCGCGGACCAGAACGCTGAACGGAACGCCGATTCCATTCGCGAACCCGCACGGGATATCCCAATTGCGGACGAAGTAGACGTGGTGGTTTGCGGAGCGGGGCCTGCCGGAGTGGCTGCAGCGTTGTCGGCTGCGCGAGCGGGTGCCAAGACGCGATTGATCGAGGTGAATGGGTGCCTGGGTGGCGTGTGGACAGCCGGACTGCTGAGCAACATTATCGACTACAGCAACAAGACCGGCATCATGCGGGAGATCCTGGACAAGTTGGACGAACGCGACGCGCGGATCCACAACGGCAAGTACGATGTCGAGACAATGAAGTTGCTGCTTGAGGACATGTGTAGCGAAGCAGACGTGCGCATGCGTCTGCACACGCGAGTTGCAGCCGCCATGAAAGACGAAGCGAATCGTCTGGCGGCGGTCCTGACCGAGTCCAAATCTGGTCGCGAGGCGTTCGCCGGCAAGGTGTTTGTGGATGCTACGGGCGACGGTGATTTGGGCGCATTTGCCGGTTGCGGTTTCGACTATGGCCGCCCTGACAGAGACGAAGGCCAGCCGATGAGTTTTATCGTGCAGCTTACTGGATTGGACTTGGAGAAAGTGAAACCGTTTGTCTCGGGACTGCCTGGCGAGAAGGACTGGGGCGCGTCAAAGGGCAAGCTGGCCAAGGAGATAAAACGCGGCTCGGGATTCGATCCATCGTACGCTCACCCAACCCTATTCTACCTGGGCCGCGGTATCTTCACGTTGATGGCAAACCACGAGTATCAAGTCAAAGGCTTCGATGCAGACCAATTGACCGAAGCGACTATTCGCGGCCGCCGCGAAGTCCACCGCATGATCGACGGGCTGCGCGACCTTGGCGACATCTGGAAAGATATCGCCATCTGCGTATCGCCAGAACGAATCGGAGTGCGCGAGAGCCGACGCATCCACGGACTGTACGAGGTCACGGCTGGCGATCTCGTCAACGGAGCCCGATTCGACGATGCAGTTTGCCGATCAACATTCTGCGTGGACGTACACTCGACAAATCCTGGCGAAAGCAAAGGGTTGGGAAACGAGGGCATGCGCGCCAAGCCCTACGATATCCCATACCGATCGCTAATCGCGCGCGACGTGGACGGACTGTTGCTGGCCGGTCGTTGCATCAGCGGCGATTTCTTCGCGCACGCCAGCTATCGAGTGACCGGCGACGCCGTGCCCATGGGCGAAGCGGCCGGGGCAGCCGCAGCACTAGCCGCCCGCACGAATCGGCTGCCGCAGGAACTGCCGTGGGGAAAGATCCAAGAGTTGATCAAAGAGAACTCGAAGGTCGCCTGAGGCGATCAGGGAAATCAAACGATTGTGGCCAATACTTCTGCCACGAATATTCCTGCCTGCCTCTTCCCGGCTCCGGCCCAAACCGGCTACACCCTGCTGCGTACGATTCCGACAACCACGCCGCGCACTGTCGCGTTGTCGACATAGATGGGATCCATCTCCGAATTGGCCGGCTGCAAACGGATGCGATCCTCCTCTGGATACCAGTACTTCAAAGTCGCTTCGTCTTCCTCGTTTAGCGCCACCACCATCTGGCCGTTTTCGGCCGTTTCGCAGCTTCGGCAAACGACATAGTCGCCATCGGCGATGTGCGCGTCGATCATCGAATCGCCTTTGACTCGCAGCACGAAGAAGTCCTTGCGGTTGAACATCTCCTCGAAGTCAATCCGCTCGTCCAGTTCGAACGCATGATTCGTAAACCCTGCAGGGACGAAGCCGGCAAAGGGCAATCCCGCCTCTTCTGCAGAAACCGACCTGCTCTGTTCGACAAACGGCTGAGTCAACTCGATGGCCCGCGCCTTGTTGGGATCGCGGTGAATCAGTCCTTTTCGCTCCAAAGCCCGCAAGTGACACATTACGCCATTGGGCGACTTGATATCGAAATGCCCCGCGATTTCGCGCACCGTAGGTCCGTAACCACGACGAACGATCAAATCACGAATGAAATCGTAGATAGCTTGCTGGCGCTCGGTCAGCTTGTCAGAACGTGTCATATTCAATCCCCCCGAAGGTCACCATAGCCGCGAAGTACTGGTGTTCTGTTCACTATAATATACACCTGTATACAGGTGGTGGCAAGGGCGCTATCGAAGCGAACAGTAACCCTCTTCGTCGCAGCACCATTGGGTCTCATGCCGCATGTTCATTCTCCGATACTATCAGCAATCAGCCGAACGCCGGACAGCACCGTTTGGCCGGTCTTCGCTGTGAATGAGATGGTCAAAGCTTCTTCGACCGGAACGGATGGGAAGCGTCGCATCACTTGCCGCCATCGGCCACCGGTCTCTTCGACGATGTCGAAGTCGCTGAGCACATCCTTACCCTGTAGTGCGATCGAGAATACGCGTTGACCCACGTCAACGTTGTCCGGCTCGGCGAAGTACAGTTCGACGGTGTATGTTTTGTGGGGCTTCACCGGCTCGGTCGGTCGCTTCAAGACGGGCGGCAGGTCTGCGCCCCAATCGAAATCGATTTGCGGATCGGTCTTTAGGACGCTCGGACCGGCGAACTTGGTGTCGTAGTATGCCGCCGTCAAGCCGCCCCGTCGGCCGTCGACCGCGAATAGCCGTTCCGCGGGGACGATTGCCTTGGGCACCGAAGGACTGCTCCAACGCAGGGCGACCTTCCGGCGACGACCGTCCTGGACGGCTCGCGGCCCGTAGTACTCGACTCGCACGTCAACTTGCCTGCCTGCTTCGAGTGCGACGGTGCCGGACACCTCGCCGCGTTCTCCGCGGCGCAGATTCTGCTCGTTGTCCAGCACAAGCTTGTCGCCAACCCAGACTCGGACTCCCTCGTCCGACTCCGCGTGGAAAGTGTAAGTTTCGCTGAATTGCGGCTCGATAGCTCCCGCCCAGCGAATGCCGATGGTACCGCCAGGAGCGACGGACCGTCTTGTCACGGGCAGGATTCGTATCGTGCGGATGCCTTTGACTCCTGAGGCGATTACCCAAGGCAGCTTGGCGTCGTCGTCCATCCACATCGAATGACGGTAGAAGCAGTCGGGGCTCTCCGGCGTCATGTGGACGGGCACCTCCGGCGAAGGTCCTCCGACGCTAGGAAAATCCAACCACAACGTGCCGTCCTCGGCTACTCGGTCGCCAGGCGCACCCAGGTTGATCCCCACCCGCTCGATCGGCCCCTCTTGGGCCACGTTGCCCCATGCCGACCACTGTTCGAACCGTTCGGTCATCGGCATCAACGTCAACGACGTGTAGACGGGATAGTTGCAGGTGCAGTTGCCTGTCCAAGAAGGCAGATTCAGGACTCCGCAGGCCGGCACGATGCTGTTGCGGCAGCCGGACCGGAGACCGCTAATGTTCACAGTGCCGCTCTCCAGACGCGTATCATAGAACGCCGGCGTTCCCGATCGCATCGTCAGCAGGCCGCCGTAATCAACGGGCGTTCTATCGCAGCCGTAGGTTTTCAGGAAATGGCGTCCTTCTTCGAGGCCGGTAAGCGGATTGCGTCGAGGCGAGGGAATGGTCCACAAGTTGCCTTGATCGTCGGCTGACGGATCGGCTTGACGAAAGGCGATCTTCTCCGTCTCGGTTTCCGAAACGACCCGGCCCGTGTACACGTCGACATAAGCCTCGCGATACTCCTTGTTCTCTTCCAACCAGCGGAGGTACTGATGATAACTCACCCCCTTGGGATTAGGCCCGTATGGGGCTTCGGTCACCTGATACCTCATCACGCCGCGTACCACTTGGACGTTAGTCGGCAGCCCACGTCCCGTTTCGTGATGGAACGTCTTGTAGAACAGTTTGTGGTGATGGAACGTGTCGCCGAACCACAAGAGACCGAAGGGGGCTTTTAGCGATTGGTCATAGTTCTGCGTGCCCGTGTAGTCCGTCGCGCCGGGAGGCGGCCCGGTGCGTCGAAGAAATGCAAGCGATTCCTGTCGTGTCACTTCGCTACCGGGAAGGTTCGCCTCGCGATGCCATTTGCTGAAGCTTGCGTATCCGTCGTCGTCCATTTCCAGGCATGCGACACCGCCATATGGTCGTAGTGTTCGAGACAACCGCCGGACGTACTGCGCCCCGTCCTCCGTTCCGGCCGAGCCGAAATCCTCCGACACAGGACCCTCCATTGCCACGAGACTAGCCAGATAGGGCGGAAAGGACAATTCGAGAGAAGTGGCTTGGACGGCAACGCGTACACCATAGAGGCCCGCCTGGTCGAATTTCCGGCGCATGGCCTCAACCTTAGCAGTGTTATAGTCAATAGCGACAATCTGCAACTCTGACTGCTGAAGCAACTCCTCGACCAGACGGCCGGTTTCCAGCCCCGGAACGATCACGTAGCCTTCGCGAACGTCAGCCGCTGCGAGGAGTTCTTTCGTTTTCGTGCGCCAACGATCGTTCGGCGGGTGCAGCGGCTGAGTCTCCAACTCGTACCGTTTCGGCTCGGTTGGCTCGGGGCCAAAACAGAATAGGCTGCCGCCTCGGGTAACGATGAACAGTTTGTTGTCGGCGGCGAGCATCGTGTGGATATCGCCGTCGACTCCCTCAAATCCGTCTGGAAAGCGCCAAGACTTTCCGCCGAATTCGACCGTCTTTGCGGCCCCTGCCTGCACCTTGTACGTTTCTCCGCCTACATTGACTTGGGGCTGCAACGACTCGCCTTCCACAGGCCGGATTCCCTTCTGGCCGATGGTCTGCTGACCTGCGTCGTGCCCCTCGGTGTTGATCTCCGGATCGACAACAAGGCGGCTCTCTTTGTCGGTCGCAACGAACCAGCCGCCCGGCACGCTGCCGTGTCCGCCGTACCCGAAATCGAAAACCTCCAATTGTCCGTTGGCAAGATCAAAGAACGCAGGAAAAGCCCGGCTGCTCGGTACGACCAAGCGATCACCGTCGACGAGCAGATAACCCTGCGGCGATGGCCCCCCGAACGACATGGCCGCGTGAGGATGCTGCAGATACAGCGAGCCGCAGCGATCGTTCATCCAGAGCACTTCGCCCGTTCTGGCATCCAAGGCGTAGACAAAGATGCCCTCGAACGGCCAGACACCGGCCGCGAAGTAAACGCGGCCGCGATCGACGACAGGACCGCCACGTGCCGGCCACACGGAGATCAACCGACCGTTGCCGATCACCTTTCGGGCCGATGGCGATGCGCGCCGTTTCCAAATCAGCTCACCGTCTTCGACATCCAGGCAATACAGGCGGCCGTCGTCGGACGAGAAATACACCTTGCCATCCCAAGCGGCCGGGGCCAAACGGACTGGGCCGTCCGCATAGAATCGCCAACGTTCAGCACCGGTGTCCGTATCGAGCGCTGTCACACGATCGTTCCGTGACGAGCCCAACACCAATGTCTTGCCGATGACGATCGGTTCGTAACCCGCATCAAACTGCACGCGACCCTGACGAACCTGCCAGAAGGCAGGCGTGAGCGGCGGATACTTGCGTTGCCACTGCAAATGCAGCTTGGCCGGCAATGCCTGCGGCGAACACGCGCTTCGTCCAGCGTCATACCGCCACTGCGGCCAATCGGCGGACCAGCATTCCGCTGTGAGGCAATTGACGGCCACGATCACGCAAAAGAGGAACTGCCGCGTCATTCTCGACATCGTTTCGCTCCTTCAACCTGCAACACGCCGCCCTACTGATCGGTCCGACTCAATCGTAGAAGCCGTACTCATATGCGGCGTCGTACATGGACAATACGTTTTCCGGCGGGACTCCGGCTTGGATGTTATGGACGTTGTTGAACACGAATCCGCCGTTGGGTTTGAACGCCTCGATGTTTCGTCTCACATGCTCGCGAACCGTGTCGGGATCGGCCGTTGGCAAGACGTGCTGGGCGTCGATCGCGCCGCCCCAAAATGCCAACCGGTCGCCGTATTCGGCCTTCAACTCGGCCGCGTCCATGTCCGCCGCGCTGATCTGCACGGGATTCAGGATGTCGATACCGTTGTCCAACAGTTCCGGTATGTAAGTGCGACAAGAGCCGCAGGTGTGGTACCAGATCTTTGCCGATGTGCGCGGCTTGATCGACTGGACCAACCTTTTCTGCCGCGGCTTGACGACCTTGCGATAGAAGTCCGGCTGGAACAGCGGCCCGCCTTGCCCGGCAAGATCGTCGCCGATCATGATCACATCCACCACGTCGCCCACTTCTTCGAGAAACGCATCGAACCAGTCGAGCCAGAACTGGAGCGTGCGATCCAGCAGTGCCTCGCAGAACTCCGGCTGTTCGATCATGTCCATGAACCATCGCTCAAGCCCCCGCATGTACCAGCAGATCTCGTATACCACGCCACTGATGCCGCTGACCACGGCGAACGGCGTCTCGTTTCGGAGCGTCTTCGCCCGATCGCGCAGACCAGCGAAACGGCCAGGATCGCCGCCACTGGGAAATGGGTAATCGGCTAGGTCGTCGATCGTGGCATCGGCCAGCGGATGCAGGGTGATGTCCATGTACAGCGGCTTGTCGTTGGGCATAGACCATCGAACGCCGAATTCGTCGGTCAGGTCATGCCATGTGCGGCCGTCGCGTTTGGCAACGACGATGTCGCCCTTGAAGTCCGTAGCGGCACCGGCGTGGACATAACGTGTGTCGACTCGCAGACGCTCGAGCACGGCTTCACTGGGCCGGGCCAGTTGCTGCACGGCGTCCATGATCTCGATGGTCTCATCCAGCCCCAGATGTTCGAAGAGTGCCTGGTAGGCGAACTTGTGAATACCGGTTTGATTACCGCCCAGGTCGATTGGCACACGATCGGATTGTTGATGAGAAAGAGCAGCCAGCACGCGCTCGCGTGATGTCGTAGTCTCGGTGTGCATTGTCGTTTCGAGTCTTCTTCAATCGTTTCGTTGACACGATCCCAGAGGCGATATCATAACATAACCAGCCGACACTGCAGTCACGGCCAATGCCAGCCGGTATTTCCGACGGTCAAGGGCAACACGACAAGGTGATGTATCGCGTCGCTGAGGATGAAGCCAAGTGCGATTCCGACGAGTGCACCGCTTGTTCGTTGGTGGCGCCACACGAGCGGTGCGACAACAAGCAAAGGGATGCTCCAAAACATGTGGTGGATTTGAAGCAGTAGAGGGGCATCTCTATTGAATTCGGCGGCGCTCAGCCCACCACCAAAGCGAAGAAACACTGTGACGGCTTCCACGAACACCGTGACAATCACGGTCCATACGGCAATTGCCTTGCTACGAGTCGTCATCGTCATTGCGGAAATTGCGAAGGCTTTCGTCCCACTCCTTCTCGACCGGAGGACGACCGTCCAGCCGCCAGGAGCCGTTATGACATATCACAGGCCTGAAGTACATCGTACGCCAGTCGGCCTTTCCCTTGTAGGAAACCTTGCGAGGCGTCATATTGAAGTCGTGGGGCATTATGTTGCCGGTTTCCGCCGAGCAACACAGATCATGGAACAGAGGAGAAGAGGATATGAGGAAGTCGAGACTACTTTCCGCATGTGTCGTTCTGACGCTACTGGGTTGCTTGTGCGTCGGTGAGAGCCAGGCGCAGAACAATAACCGTCACCAGGTGCGCGCCCAAAACGGTCAGGGGCGGGGGAATGGGCGTGGAAACATGAACCCGATGGCGCAGAACGTGAACAACATGAACAATCCGATGGCGGCGCAAGGAGTACAGATGCTTCTCCGGCGTTTTGACGCCAACAATAACGGAGCCCTGGATGGCCAAGAGTTGGTAACCGTGGCTGCGGCTTTCCAGCAAATGATGATGATGGCGCAGAACGGCGGACAGGGAGTGGGACGCGGCGGCTTCCGGGGAGGCCAAGGCATGGGACAGGGCATGGGAGGTGGCGGCCTTCAATTCGGACAAGGCCCCGCGGGCAAGATGCAAGGCGGACAAGGTGGCCGCGGCGGAGGCCAAGGTGGTGGACGCGGAGGCATGGGTGGCGGTGGTCGCGGTGGCGGGGGCCGACGCTGACGGACATTGGCACGTTAGAAACGTGCCCCACGTTGTCTTCGCTTTTCCTGTTCAACCGCCTCTACGCGTCTATTGAACTTGCGGCGGCGGCACGGGTCTGCCCTTCTGCTGCAGCCGCTGTTCTTGTTCGCTGTAGGTCCCGTAGAAGGGCGCGTTGCCATCCAGCCAGATGTGGATTCGGCGGCGATCTTCCGCGGAAAGCTGGGCGGAGTCGGCGTGTGTTTGATCGGCGAGGGTACGTAGAAGTGGACTCCCATCAGCGCCGACGTGTCCGGGGCGAGTCACCACGTGCGAAATGGTATTCCCGCCCCATTCGTACCATCGCACGAAAGGTCGCAGGCTTTCGTACGAGCGCGTGAACGTTCCTGCCGGTGCGCCTGTGAGCACCAGATCGCTTTTGTCTGCGCCTTTGGAGCCGTCGTGACATGCGACACAGTGCCGATCCAGGACCGGCTGCACGAGACGCGGGTAGCAGAAAGGCTTCGAGCCATCCGGGCCCGGCGTGATTACGGACGGCGGTCGCCGAAGCGCCAAAACCTCGCGTCTTCCCGGCGACGCGCCGACCGGCTCGTGACAGCCGACGCAACTACGTCGCTGGCCCGGCTGCAGGTAAGTCGCACTGCGCATGGTCTGCACGGCCCGTTCCGTCTCGTCCACAGCTTGGAAGTACAGCGGTCGACAGGCCGGCGCTCGGAAGTAGGCCGAACCATCGGCCTCCACTGGAACGGTGCCTAACAGCATGCGCGCCGATTCCGCGCGTGCGTAGCCGATCTTCGGAACGTCCGCCACATGTGTCTCGGTCTTGGGCAACACCTGGAAGACCCGCAAAGTTCGGATCGGGCGAGAATCAGGTAACGGCATAAAGCTTCGCTGGACGTCCACAAGCACGAATTCGCCTTCGTGGTCCGATAACGGCTCCGCCCGGTAGGTCCCGTCTGCCGGACGGGACCTGGAGGCAGGTCGACCGTCGCCGACGTGGATTTCCGTGTCAGGTCCCGTCCGGCAGACGGGACCTACTGGGTTGCCATCAGAGGAAGCGTCAGGTACGACTGGCGGCACGGGCCTTGGCATTAGGGGAATCGGATACATGCACGAGATGCCTGGCTCGCGATAGAGCAGTTCCAAGTTGCCAAAACGGTCGAAGTAGTACAGGCCGGTTTCCGTGTCCTCGCGCACGCGCGGTCCCATTCCCGGCAAGGGATCGAAACTGAAGGCGACCAGGAAACAATCCTCCGACAACGGCCAGGGGCTGTGGAAGTAGCTATCGGGCCAGCCCGGCGCTTCGGGGAAACACAATTCGGGCGTGAGGACCTCGATCGCGTCGAACGAATCCTCGCCAGTTTGCCGGTCGAGCCCAATGCGTGCTGGATCCAGGATCACCAGCGAGCCGCCCACCGCCGCGTGGTGGGCGCCCGCAATGAACGCAATCCGATTCGATCCGGGAATGGCCCTAGGCTGGTAGCAGGCGTTGATCCGCTTGGTGTAATTGCCGAAGAGGATGATCGGGTTGGTCCCATCCGGATTGCTGGTCCAGATCCCGTGGAAGTTGGATGCGCTACGGTCTACGTAGTCCCAGCGTGAATAGACAATCCGTCCGTCGTTCAAAACCGAGGGATGCCATTCGTTCGTCTCGTGAAACGACAGCGTTCTTACGTTTTTGCCCGATGCATCCATGCGATGCAGCGTATAAGCCGGTAGCGGCTCCCACGGATTGTGACAGCGGCCGAATCCTCCGCGACGCGTGGACATAAAGGCGATGCCGCCGTCGGGCAGAGGGCAAGGATCGAAATCGTCGTTGGGTCCGTCCGTCAACTGTCGGAGACTGTTCCCGTCGGCGTCCATGGCAAAGACGTGGAAACAGCGGCGCTGCGGCGAGTAGTAATCCGGTTTCTCGGCAGCGCGCTCGGCAAAGGCGAAATAGACCGTCCGGGCGTCGTGGGAAAGTGCCAATGTCGTAAAGTTGCCTCGCGGCAGCCGATCTCGGATCAAGTCGCGGGCTGCCAACGATCGACCGGTTCGTTCCAAAACGAATACGCCTCCGCCCGCGATGTCATCGTAGTCGTAATAGTACCCGAGATACTCGTGCAACATCTGGCACACGAATCGCCGTCGCTTCAGGAACACTAACGGCTTGGAACCGATAGACGAGTTGTCGATCGCCAACTCTCGCGTGAACCAGCGGACCTTGTGATAGAGCGCAAGCCGGACAGCTTTGTCGGCCGATTCGGACGTTTCGGCTTCTCTCCGCAGGCTCTCAAGCCGTGGCATTTCCTTGTTGAGGTCGCGGCCGTCTGACATGCGACGCCGACTGTCAAGCAGTCGCTGGGCGCGATCGAGTGCGTCGCGCACGGCCCCGGGTGCGTGTGGCGTGCGTCCTTGCCTCCGTTCTTGCGCGGCCCAGTCGTCTTCGACGATCGACCGGAAAGCCTGATGTGCGTCGTCCGCCCGAACGGAGGTTACGGCTGGTGGAATCGAAAGAATCGCAACCACGACGACAATCGGGCACATCCGTTGCTTCCGGCTCCGAATCATGGTTTTGTCCTCTGGAACGGGATTCACTTTGCCCCGGCAGCACACACCGTTATGATAGAACGATTCGATCTGATTCACGTCCATGGTAGCCGCATTCGCCGCTCGCTCAAAGTCGCCAACCTCAAAGGTGCAGCACGTGCTACATCATCCTGACCGAACTCTGTTCCAGTGGGCCACCGCAGTGGGCCTGCTGTGTGTCTTCTTCGCCGCAGGCGAGACTTGGGCCGCCGAACCCGAGTGGCGCGTCGGGCTGGCTCGGGTGAAAATAACACCCGACGAAGCAATTGCCATGTCGGGCTACGGCCGCCGGGTGTCCGAGGGCGTGTTGGATGACCTTTATGCCAAAGCAATGGTCCTGCAGGATCGCCACGGACAGCGGGCCTTATTGGTGACCGCCGATTTGCTCTTCTTTCGCGCTCCTTTTGCCGATGTGCTCTGCAACGAAATCGGTGACAAAACCGGACTGGAGCGTCATGAGATTCAACTCAACGCTTCTCACACCCACTCCGGACCCGTGTTCGGAATCCGGGATCCGGACAGGTTCGGGCTCACGGACCAGCAACGGCAAGTGGTCGACGCATACACCGAGAAGCTTCGGTGCCAACTTGTGGATTTGGCCGTCGCGGCAATGGCCGACTTGAGCCCGGCGCGGTTGTCGTGGGGAAAGGGTAATGCGGGCGATTTCGTGATGAATCGCCGTCTGATCGACGAGCACGGAAAGTGTCGCGGCATGGGTCCTAATCCGGAGGGCCCGACGGACCGCGACGTTCCTGTGCTGTGCATCGACCGGCCCGACGGCCGCCTCCGCGGTCTGGTCTTCGGCTGCGCCTGTCACTGCGTCACGCTCGATGGACACAATCGCCAAATCTCCGGCGATTACGCCAGTTTCGCTCAGCAGTACATCGAAAAGCGGCATCCCGGCGTGCAGGCAATGTTCGTTGCTGGTTGTGGCGCCGATGCGAACACGCACCCTCGTGGCGGACCGAAGCAGACGGAGTTGGTTCGCCAATATGGCGAGACGCTCGGGCAAGAAGTCTGTCGTGTAGCGTCAGGCCCAAAGCGACCGATACGCGGTCCATTGCGGGTGCAACTGAAGTGGACGGATCTGCCGTTGCAGCATTCTTTGGCCCGAGAGCAACTGACGAAGATCGCCGACAGCGGCTCGCGTTGGCACGCACGGAATGCCAAAGGCCTGCTGGCAATGCTCGACCGCGGCGACTCGCTTCCGCGACACTACCGTGCCCCGATTGCCTTGTGGCAGTTTGGTGATGACTTGACGTTGGTTGGTTTGCCCGGCGAAGCGGGGGCCGATTACGTGACGATGCTCCGGACGGCTCTCGGCCCGGAGCGATTATGGATCGCGGCCTACTCGAACGAGTCGTTCGGCTACCTGCCTACCACCAAAATGCTTGTCGAAGGCGGTCACGAAACGATCGGCCTGACGCTGGACATCGGTCTCTTCGCACCGGGCGTCGAAGACGTGGTCGTAGCCACTGTCCGGCAACTCGCCCTAGAATCAGGCCGAGAGCCGGCTAGGTAACGATTTCGAACGGGAAAGACTCGCGGTGGGGAGCATCAATCTGCATGATTTCCGGCCACCGCTGGGGCTTGTCCCCGCGGAGCTGGGTGGGGAAAAGCGTGTTTTTCGGGAGATCACTCTGGTTCTGAACACCGTTCCCCGCTGGCAAGCAGCGGGGTGGCGGGACTGATCCATCTGCCGCTTGAGTAAGGATCAGTCGGCCGTCTCTCCGTACTGCATCGACACAACAAGGTCGTTCAGCGACCGGGCTCTGTTGTAGATCTTGACAGACTCCCAGTACGCTTCACCCAGACTGGGGCTGTTCGCGGCGCCAAATGCGATGCCGCTGCGGCCGTTGTGCGCGGGGCGATTGAACTTGCCTGTGCCGTCCAACGCGAGTTCGCCGTCCACGTAGACCTTGAAGTCGTCTTCTTCGATCAATATGCGATAGGTGTGAAACGCGTCGGTCGTGTCCATCCGATGGGACAGGCCACAATGTCTGGCTTTGACCCGATCCGTGTAGAACTGGATCTCTTCGCCGGCGACTCCGTTTTCGATCAAGACGCTGCTCCAGCCGGAGATCGGTTTCACTTGGACCTCGATGATCGTCTCGTCCGATGGATCGACGAAGCATGGGTAACGGAAGTAAGCATAGTTGCCGCCGTCCGTCCCTTTATCAGCAATGAACAGCTTGCCGTCGCGAACCTCTGCGACGCAGTTCCCGCTGAAACCCATCTTGCGCCACGGAAGGGGCGGCGTCTCGCTGCCTGAATACTCGCCGGTCCATTTGGGTTCTCCACCGACCTGTTTCGTTTCAGGTCTCGCGAGCAAGCCGAACCGATTGATGCCCTTCTTCAGGCATTCAGGTGGTACAGGGAAGTCGAGCCAATCGCCGGTCACTGACGGCTCTGCGAGCGTGTTGCCGTTGAGCGTGGCTGTGATGCCGCCGGCGCCCGTAGTCTGGACGTGGCATGTGATGTTGGCCCGTCGTCCCTCTCGTTGCGACCGACCAAGGTCGTCACCTATCACGAGTTCGATTTCGGTGGGCTCGTCTGCGAGAATAGGGAGTGGATTATTCGGAGTCAGTATCGGAACGTGGCGGTGTTGGCTTCCGCCGACAAGATAGCGATCGGGCGAGCCGTCTCGCACTGTGACAAAGTAGAGCTTGTCCATCGTGCTCAGAGCTTGCGGATCGCCGAGTTCGCGCCAGACCGGGCCTCGTGGGTTGAAGTAGTTGAACAGGTAAATCCCATCCGCTCCGGCAGCCCAGGCGCACCCCGCCCGCGCTCGATAGCTTTCGATCGAGTTTCGTTTGAAACGGGTACCCGTCCTAATCCTGGATTCGCTCAGGCAAGGATAGACGGGCACGCTGTGCCGATGCCCAAGCTCGACCAAGCATTTCCAGGGGTTGAGGCGGAAATAGCCTGTCCCGATCAATATGTCAACCAAGCCTTCGGCCAGCCAATCTTCTACGTCCAGCCCAATGCCTTTGCAGTACTCGACGGAATCGGGAACTCGGATGGCGATCAAGATGGGCCTGCCTCGGCGCAGTCCTTCGCGTTCGGTCATCTCTCGTGTACGGCGCAACAGCCCGGTCATCATATTCAGTTCCTCTTGGCTTGCCTGTCCACCCTGGGCGACACTCTTGAAGAAGCAGGCGTGCCGAAAGAAATCCATCTCGATGCCGTCGACGTCAAAACTTTGGCATACTTCCTCGAAGAAGCGAAACGCCAGATCGCGGACCTCCGGCTGTGCGTAATCAACGGACGTCCAGGTGCCGCACTTCGGATGTCGGTCTCGCGTCCCTGCCAGGTACTCGGGATGGTCCAACTTGAACTTGGACCGCAGATACGGACCGTATCCCCCGATCATCGAGTCATGCGTGTCGTTCATTCGCATGTCCCAGAAGATCTCGATGTTGTGCTTGTGACAGAACGCGACCATGACCTGAATCGGGTCGATTGCTCGGGCCATCAATTGCGGAAGGCCGTTGTTCTCGAACATCGCCTCGGTGCACGTAAAGGGCTCCATGACCTTGCTGTTATGCAGGGCGTGGCCGAAACAGAGAGAGTTGCTGTAGAAGATGCTATCGACCTGGCTGCCGACCAGCGGCGTTGTCCTGAGCGCGAGCAACGCTTCGGCCGTTGGCTCCTTCTTGGTGTAGATGACGTCATCGCCATCGTTGTTGAAGATCATCCGACGTTTGCGGTGCGCGGCTTCTTCTCTTTGTTGTCTCAGATCCGCCAAGTCTGTCGGCTTCTTCACATTCTGTTGGGCCACAATGGTGGTTGCCCAAATCGCGACCAGCAGGGTTGCCAACATCAGAGATTTGCCGAAGTCGCACCACTTACCTTTCACTACGCTGAACGCCATGCTCAAGGTCTTCAAGTTAATGGTCATTCCATGCCCTTACCCTAGCAAACCACCAACCGCCGCAATGCCCATGTCTTCCCGCTCATCGTAAGCCTCGTGTGATCGTTCCAGCAGTGGTGTATTGCCGAAAGCAAGCAGACTGGTCTTGAGGAATCCCGGCGGGATTGATGGGGGAAGCATTCGGAGAGCCCGACCGTCTGGTCTCCGATCGCCCGACTGCGTAGAGACGATCCCCCTGTGGGGAGGGTGAAACTTTCGCACATCACGGCGCTTGGTTCTATCCCATAGTTGCTCAGGGCACGGTCCGTTCGTGCGCTGTCGTTCCTTTTCAAGAGCCAGTTTACGCGAAATGACCACTCAAGTGCAGGATCAACAGGCGTCTGAAATGCTGATCGTGTTTCGGGTTGGGGAATTACGGTTGGGAATCGACGTGCGACATGTATGTGAGGTGGCGCGGGCGATACCGCTTTCGGCCCCACTTCCAGGTGCCAGTGGCGTGGCTGGGATGATCACCCTGCGCGGAGAAGCTGCCGCGGTGGTCGATGTGAACGCGCTGATTGGCGCTCCGTGCGACCAACGCGATGGCCGTGCTCGCATGATCGCTGTCCGCCACGACGAAGCTACGGTCTGCATACTGGTGGATCAGATCGAAGGTCTGCGCGACGTGAACAGTGCCGATCTGGAGCCTCCGCCTCCCGTTATCGCCGATCTGGATGTGTGGTGGCTGGACCACGTCCTGCGTTGCGATCGGGGTGAGTTGGTCGGGGTCGTCAACTTGGATCGAATACTATCCGAAGCGTCTCTCGCTGGGACGGGAGGAGAGGCAATCGGTGTCTAGGAATTCGACCGGACTGAGCGAGGGTATCCAGACGCGAGGGAGACCTGCGGTCGCGTAAGTGGCTCGGTCGGGAGACCGGCCACAACTTCCCGATGGCAGGCTGCGACCGCGCTTCGAGGCGGAATCGAATCGCATCGACATGACTGAATTCCGTGTCTTCCGAAGATTTCTGCGCAAGGCGTGCGGTTTGGTCTTCACGGATGAGAAATACCCACGGGTGGCCGAGGCTGTTAGTTCACGGATGGCCGAGCTTGGCGTGCAGTCGTTCGAGGAATACCACCGCTTGGTGACTTCTACATCGAGCGGCGAAGGCGAACTGTCGGCCTTGGCCACGAAGTTGACGGTTGGGGAAACGTACTTCTTTCGAAACAACGAGCATTGGCAAGCGTTCGAGCAATGTGTCGTCCCGTGGCTTGTGGAGTTGAATGCGGCAACCGGGCGACGTCGCATCCGGATATGGTCTGCCGGCTGTTCGACGGGCGAGGAAGCCTACACCATGGCCATCGTTCTTCGCCGAAGCCTGCCCGGCCTGGCAAACTGGTCCATCGAGATCGTTGGCACGGACATCAGCCCTGCAGCCTTGGCGAGGGCCAACGAAGCAGTCTATACCGAGAACTCGTTCCGCGGAGTCTCGCAAGAAATCCGGTCGCAATACTTCGGACCAGCCGGGCGAGACGGCTATCGGCCGCGCGGCGACATTCGCAACATGGTCCGGTTCCAGCAGTTGAATCTGTTGGACGCCGCAGCTATGGCGACGATGCGCGACTTTGATGTGGTTTTCTGCCGCAACGTGCTCATCTACTTCGAGCCCTCGGCCATCCAAACCGTTGTGATGCATTTCCATCGCAGTTTGCGCCCGGGCGGGTACTTGTTTCTTGGCCACGCCGAAAGCACATACGGACGCTCGCCCGGTTTCGCCAGTTTGAACTTGTGCAACACGTTTATCTACAAGTCCATGCCGCGATCGACGGGCAGTCATGTGGGGCACGATTCTATCGTGCCAGGCACGCTGGAAACGTGCCCCACGAATGCGAGCAACACGACAGGAACCGGGGCAACGACTTCATCAGAATGCTCCGATGCGGACACAACGCAGGAGGGCCGCAGCCAACCAGAAGCCCGAAGCGTTGGCGAGGGCCTCTCGAATTCCCTCGCTTACGCTTCGGGTTACCATGAATCGCGCCAAGATGGGATCACATGCCCGGACAACAGTGTCGGGCACAAGGCCGGTGTGCCGCCGCGCATCGAAATGCCAACTTCGCCGGAACCCGTCCCGGCGCCCGAGACGCCGACTTTGGGCGAGCTTCGCGAGCAGGCTATCGAACACATGCTCGCGGACGAGACCTCGCAGGCTCGGCAGGCTCTTGACGCGATTCTTCGGCAAGAGCCCGACGACGCGGAAAGCCTGCTGGGCAAAGCGTTGCTGCTGGCGGGCACTGGCGACAGTGACGGCGCATTGGAATGTGGCCAGCGAGTTTTGGATGCGAATCCCGTGAGCGCCGAGGCGTATTGCGTGTTGGCTTTGGTACACGAGGGGCTTGGGGAAAACGAATTGGCGCGGAGGGAACTCGAAAAGGCGATTTACCTGGACAATGGCTTCGCGATCGCGCACTTCCGTCTGGCTTGTCTCCACGGCCGTGCCGGTCGAAAAGACGACGCGATGCGCGAGTTCTCCAATACCTTCATGGCATTGGCGTACGACGACGAGCAGCGAATTCGATTGTACTCGGGCGGATTCGACACGGAGACTATCGCCCGCCTGTGTGGCCAGCAATTGGGCATCGAGGAGCAACAAAAAGGGGACAGGTCCAATTTGCCGGAACGGCCCGCAGGGTGCTCTGCACAAATTGGACCTGTCCCCTTTTCGTTGCTCGCAAGTGAGGATACCTGAACATGACGCATGTCGCAAATAACATCGACGTCAGCATGGAACGGATCAGCGAGCGGCTGGAACAGTTGCGCCGGTCCTTCGACGACGACATTCGCCACGCTCCGCCAGAGGAGGCTCAGTCGACCGAGCAGTTTCTGTTGTTGACCTTCTCCGGCGAGACGTACGCATATCCTGTGACGCATGTGTTGGAGATCTTGCAGGTGCCGACGGTTGTCCCTGTGCCGGGGGTGCCACCAGCGGTGCTGGGCATCATCAATTTCCGCGGACGGATTCTCTCGCTCACAACGATCCACGGCGTGCTTGGCACGACAGCCGGAAAGATGGGGTCTGACAGCAGGATCGTTGTGACCAAGGGTCTTCCGCTGGTCACAGGAATCCTGGTTGACGGCGTGGAAGGGATCGCCGAGGTCAAGCCTGAGGACATCCAGCAGACGCCCGCGACGATCGGCGACGATAGATCACGCGTTCTGACTGGGCAGATGTACGTGGATGGAAAACTCGTATCCGTTTTGGACGTGCAGCAACTCTGCAGATCGGACGCGCTGCACGCAACCTCGACAAACTCAATCAACTAAGAATGTGGGAGAATTCGCCAATGTCGTCACAGTCCTTTCAAGATGCGCCACCAACAGCCGGTTCGGAGCAATCTCGCAAGCTGTCCGTTAAGAGGCCGATCGGCATGATGGTCTCGTTCGCTCTGGGTTTGGGCATACTCGTGCCGGTATGCACAGTTGTCACGATTTTGTATTCCGTATCATCGAACACGGCCCAGCAGGTCGCGGACACGGCTGAAGAGTCGCTCACGTCCGAAGCGTTCGACACGCTGGTAGCCGTTCGCGAGATCAAGAAGAAACAGATCGAGGAGTACTTCGAGCGGTTGACTCTCGATCTGGAGGTGTTCTCGCGAAGCCGTGATGCGAGGGACCTGTTCGTCAAGCTGCGGGAGTACCACGATTCAACCGGCGTGAAGTCGGACGGTGAGTACGACGTAAGCACCGCGGAATACCAAGAGATGTGGCACAACGGCGCGAGCATTTACGAGTACTGCAAAGACAGCGGCGTGTATGACCTGTTCATGATTTGCACCGCGCACGGTCACGTCATGTACACGTGTGCAAAAGAATCAGACTTGGGGACAAACTTGGCTCACGGACCCCATAAGGATAGTGACTTGGGCCGCCTGTGGTCCAAGGTGAAATCGACCAGTGCAAGCGCATTCGTCGACTTCGAACCATACGCGCCGAGCAACGACCAACCCGCCGCATTTCTTGGTGTTCCGTTTTCTGACGACAGCGGCGCCGAGGTCGGCGTGTTGGCCGTCCGGATTCCGTTAGACCAGGTAAACGCGATCATGCAGGCGCGGGATGGATTGGGAGAAACGGGCGAAACGTACCTCGTGGGTACAGACAAACTGATGCGGTCCGATTCCTTCCTCGATCCACCAAAGCACTCGGTCGTCGCTTCTTTCAAGAATCCGTCAACCGGCTCGGTGGACACCGAAACCGCTAATGCCGCATTGAGAGGCGAGACGAACGCGAAGCTGATTACCGATTACCGCGGCAGTGCCGTGCTCTGCGCGTACGCCCCCATTGATGTCTATGGCACCCGGTGGGCGCTCTTGGCGGAAATTGACAAGACCGAAGCGTTGGCCACCGCCGAACAAGTTCAGCAGATTCACAACCGAGCGGCACTGGGGTTGGTCGTCTGGGCGGGCAGTCTATCGGTCTTGTGCCTCGTCGCAATCGCACTGGTAGGAGTGGGAATTCATCGGATGATCGCCCAGCCAATCCAGCGGGTGGCTGAGGCCGCCCATATCGCAGCCGGAGGCGTTCTTGACGTGCGGGTGCCAGCCGGCGGCAAGAGCGAGGTTGGAGTATTGAGTGAAGCCATCAATCAGATGATCGAGAGTCAGAAAAACGTTGTGGATCAGGCGAACGCGATTGCCGAAGGCGACTACTCGGCCGAGGTCACTCCCCGCGGCGACCAGGACCAACTGGGCGTGGCCCTGTTCAACATGACCAACACACTCCGCGACGTTGTCGGACACATCAACCAGGCTGGGACCGAGATGGTGGCTGCCTGTCGGGAGCAAGCCGAGGGGACCAAGAACCAGACCGTCACAACCGAGGAGATGGCTACGACGGTGAGCGAGCTGACTACCGCGGCACAGCAGATGAGTGAGAGCGGAGGGGCCGTCGCCAAACAGGCCGAGTTAGCTGCGAAGGAATGCGCCGGCGGCACCAGCAGCGTTGAGAGCGCGGCCCAGGGGATCACAGGGATCCACGAACGTGTGGAGAAGATCGCCGAGCACATGCTCGATCTGGGGGGCAAGAGCCAGCAAGTCAGCGGCATCCTGGACATTATCACTGAACTGTCCGAACAGACGAACCTGCTGAGCCTGAATGCCAGTATCGAGGCTGCCGGGGCGGGCGATGCCGGCAAACGCTTCGCCGTCGTGGCCAGCGAAATCCGTAAACTGGCCGAGCGGGCGACCAATTCCACCGAAGAGATCCGCAGTTTGATCGACAGTATCCAGGAGACGGTCAATACGACGATCATGGCGACCGAGGAGGGCACGAAAGCGGTTCAAAACGGCGTACGGCGAACCGACGAGGTGGGCAGATCATTCGAGCGCATCGCCCAGCAGGTGGCTTCCACGGCCGAGTCGGCCAAGGCGATCGAGATGGGCAACCGCCAGCAGGCTACGGCGATTCAGCAGATGGAGAGCGCAGTCGTCAGCGTTCACGCGGCCGCGCAACAGACGGAGGCCACGGCGCGTCAAGTGGATGCCGAAGCAAACGCCTTGTTGGACACAGCCCGGCGACTACAGAAATCCGATCAACAGTCACTAGCAATGTAGGCGAAACTCATGGAAACGTTCCTCGAATGCTTTCACGCGGAGGCGGTCGAGCGGTTGGAGCGGCTCAGTTCCGGGCTGATCGCTTTGGAACGCTCCGCGGACGACGCGACGTTGATCGACGATCTGTTTCGCGAGGCGCACAGCCTGAAGGGAGCCGCCAGCGTGACCGGATTGACGGACGTCGCCGAGATCTGCCACAAGATGGAAGATCTGTTGAGCGAATTGCGCAACGGCAACGAGCGGGCGAGTCCCCCGCTGATCGACGCGCTGCTGGGCGCGACGGACGCTGTTCAGAAAATGGTGGCGGCAAAATCGGAGAAGCGGGACTGTGACGTGGTTCCTGGGGCGATTGTCGAGAAGCTGGACAGCGTGAATGCCTCGGAGTCGGAGCTTGGCGCGGATCAGCCGGAACTCGGGGCGGGCCTCCCGGAGTTCGGCGCGGGTCTCCCGACCCCGCCGGAACACCAGACCGAAGGTCTCCTCGCGTCAGGGAGACCTGCGGTCCAACCATGTGGCTCGGTCAGGAAACCGGCCACAGCGGCGGAGGTCGAGCCAACTGGCTCGGTTGCGGAACCGGCCATGGCAGCGGAGAGACCGGCCACAGCAAACAGCTCCGGCAGCGACACGGTCCGGCTCCGCGTGGACATGCTGGAATCGCTTGGCGACTTGACTGGCGAATTGATGGTTGCCGGCGACCGCCTGCAGCGACGGTTCGCGGTGGTCAAGGAGCTTCACAACGTGGTCCGCAGCGAACGCAAACGGCATGCGGACAACCACTCCGTCCACGAGGCATTGGCGCCGATCGCAACTGCGGTACACAAGCTGATCGACGACTTCAGCACCGACGTGACCGTGATCGAGCCGTTGATCTCCGAGATTCACGAACAAGTGCTCGATACACGCATGCTGCCGCTCAGCGATCTGTTCGATCAGCTACCTCGATTCATGCGGGATTACTGTCGCCAGGAGAACAAGCAAGTCGAGTTGCACGTCGACGGAGCCGAGACGCGAGTCGACCGCCATGTGCTCGAACAACTCCGCGATCCCATCCTCCATCTGATCCGCAATTGCTTGGCGCACGGAATCGAATCGCCAGAGCAAAGGGAACGGTTAGGGAAGGACCCCGTCGGCACCGTTCGTCTGAGCACGTCCCGTTGCGGAGACCGAATTCGCATTATCTGTGAAGATGACGGGCGAGGGATTGATCGTCAAAAGGTGCTGGCCAAAGCGGTTTCGGCCGGCTTGGTAACCGAAACGGATGCCGCCGAACTGTCGGACGAAGAAATCACTGGGCTGATCTCGCAGCCTGGCTTCTCTACGGCCGAAATAATCACCGACGTCAGCGGCCGCGGCGTGGGAATGGATGTTGTCGCCAGTCGATTGGAGGCGCTGCGCGGGACGCTGGAGATTCAGTCTGAACAAGGGCAGTATACGCGATTCGTGCTGGAATTCCCCGCGTCGGTGGCAACGCTCGAAGGCCTGCTGGTGGACACGGCTGGCTTCACGTACGTCGTACCGACCGTCTCGGTGGTACGCACGGCGCGAATCAAACGGTCGGACCTCCAGGCCGGTGCGGGAGGCGAAGTGCTGTTCAACATGGACGGACAAGCGGTCCCGTTGGTCATGCTTGCCAGTCTCTTGGGCTTGGGGCCGAAAAAGGGGTCAGGTCCCTTTTGCCGGAACGGCCCGGAGGGTGCTTCGCACAAAAGGGACCTGACCCCTTTTTCGGCCCTGCCCGTCGTCGTCGTCCGGCACCGAGGTAGCCAAGTTGCGTTGGGCGTCGATCGCTTGCTGGGGACCCAGACCATCGTGGCGAAAGGGCTGGGCGACCACATTCGCGATGTTCGCGGACTGGCGGGTGCAACCATTCTGGGAACCGGATTGCCGGCCCTGATCCTCGACCCCAGCCAGATCGTGGGGAGAGGCGACCTGAGGTTGCAGCGTCACGATTGGCTGGAGGACGCCAGCGACATCGAAGAAGAAGTTGCGCCGCTGTTGGTCGTCGACGATTCGTTGACGACGCGGATGATGGAGAAGAGCATCCTGGAATCGGCGGGCTATACCGTGGATACCGCGGTGAGCGCCGAGGACGCGTTGGCCAAGGTCGACGATTGTGCGTATCGGCTGTTCATCGTCGACGTCGAGATGCCTGGGCTGAACGGGTTCCAGTTGACACGAAAGCTAAGGCAGGATGAACGCTTTGCGGAAACGCCGGTAATCATCGTAACCTCGCTGGCCAAGGAAGAACATCGGCGCGAGGGGCTTGAGGCTGGGGCCAATGCATACATCGTAAAATCGCAGTTTGAGCAAAACAACTTGCTGGACACTGTAGAAAGACTGGTGGGCACATGATTCGAGTGCTGGTCGTCGACGATTCACCAGTGGTGCGCAGGGCAGTAGGCGAGCGTCTGCGCGCCGCAGGACTTGATGTGGTCGGCGAAGCGTCCGACGGTCACGAAGCGGTGGCTCTAACACACCGGCTGCGCCCGGACGTCGTGTTGATGGATGTGGTCATGCCGGGCGTCGACGGTTTGGCTGCCACTCGCCAGATCATGGCCGAGTGTCCCACGCCTGTGGTCATTCTAACGGCGTACGCCGATCAGCAAGAAGTCTTCAAGACCTACGACGCGTTGGCAGTTGGAGCCCTGGAAATCTGCGCCAAGCCCGTGAACATGGAGAATCCGGAAGGCCAAGCGAAATGGGACCGGATCCTCCTCACGATCGGGGCCGCCGCCCAGGTGCCGGTCATGAGACTGCGATCGCGAGAGACGGCTGCAGAAGTGGCATTGAAGGCCGCTGACCAAGTAGGTCCCTTCTGCCGGAAGGGACCTGCGAATGCCGCGAGTCACTGTCTTGAAAGGTCCCGCTCGGCAAGCGGGGGCCTACTTACCTGAACCAGCCAATCTCGGCCGACCACAGTATGCATCGAAAACCGGTCAGAGGATTGTCGTCATGGGCGCTTCGACCGGAGGTCCGGCGGCCGTGAAGCACATTCTGAGCAATTTACCGTCCGATTTCCCGGTACCGATCCTGGTTGCGATTCATTGCAGCCATCGCATCTTGTCGTCGATCGGCAATTGGGTTGACCGACAATGTTCGCTCGACGTACAGGACGCGCAGGATGGCCAGAGCCTGCCACTTCTGCCTGGAACCGTAATCACAGCTCCTCCCGGCCGGCACCTGACAATCCGTGGTGATCGGCTGAGACTTCAGGATGCCGTAAACGGCAACGGATGCTCGCCATCCGTCGACCAGTTGTTCACATCGGCGGCGGACACCTTCGGCAACGCGACGATTGGCGTCTTGCTGACGGGCATGGGAGCCGATGGTGCCAAAGGGCTCAAACACATTCGCGACCGCGGCGGGTACACGATCGTCCAGGATGAAGCCACCTGCGCCGTTTTTGGAATGCCGTCTGCGGCAATCAAGCTTGGTGCGGCGGGCCGAGTCGTACCACTTCACCGGATACCACAGTACCTGATCCAACTGGTCGGGCCGTCGACCAGGGCTTGCGAACCGATTGGAGCAATCCCATGACCGCTTGTGAGACACATCCGACGAAAATACTCGTTGTCGACGACAGCGCGACCGTGCGCATGCGGGTCGGGCAACTGCTGGAAAATGAAAACGCGACGATCGTGCAAGCCGAGAATGGGAGGCAAGGCATCGAGCTGTTCCACGCGGAAGAACCCGACTGCGTTCTACTGGATTACGTCATGCCGGACATGAACGGCATCGAGGTGCTTGCGGAGATCACCGCTGACAGGAATTGCCCGCCTATGGCGGTCGTCATGCTGACCGGCAGCGGAAGCGAGTCGGTCGCTGTTAAGGCAATGAAACACGGAATCCACGACTACCTGGTCAAGGGCGAGATGACGCCGGAGACCCTGCAACGCGCCATTCAAGACGCTGTCGCCAAGGTTAACGCCGAGCGCGAGCACACCGAGAGATACGAACGAATGACGGAGGCCTCTCAGGAACTGGCCGAGGCCAACGCTGAACTGACGCAGATGGCTCGCCTCGACCCGCTGACGAACCTGTTCAATCGGCGAGCAATGGACGAGCACCTGACGCAGGAACACGAACGAAGTCTGCGATACGGTCACCCCTACGGCATCATCATGTTGGACATCGACCATTTCAAGTTGTTCAACGATTCCCAAGGCCATCCGGCTGGCGATGATTGCCTGCAGCGAGTGGCGCGTTCGATTACGCAAGCGGTTCGGGGTGTGGACCTGGCCGGGCGGTACGGAGGTGAGGAATTCATCGTTCTGCTTCCTCAGACCTCCCTGGATGGCGCCCAAACGCTCGCCGCCAGGATCCGAGACGCCGTGTACGATCTGAACGTTCCCCATCCGGCAAGCCCGACGGCCGATCGGGTGACCGTCAGCCTGGGAGTCGCCGCCGGGCCGGACGAGCGATGGGAGGATCTTGTCCAAGAAGCCGATCAAGCCCTGTACCAAGCAAAGAAAACCGGCCGAAATCGAGTTTGCATTCGAGAAAATCAAGTATGTCTGGGAGGATCGCGATGACTAACTCTCCGGCACCTGCAGCAGTCAGTTTGTGCCAGCATTCACTACGCGGAGTCCAGGATCAGTCGGGCGTTACCACAACCGAAGCGACCGCTTCCGATTCCGGTACAGACGCTCGGCTTCTGGTCGTGGATGACAGTCCGACCGTTCGGATGTCGCTCCGCGACGTCTTCGTCAGGCAAGGCTACGACGTTGTCCTGGCCGAGGGAGGGGAAGAGGCCGTCAAGATTCTTCGTTCTCAGGAAATCGACGTTCTGATCCTGGATCTGATCATGCCACACAAGAACGGCATCGCCGTATTGTGCGAGATCAAGAAGGATCAAACGCTCAGTTCGATTCCCATCCTACTGTTGACCGCGGTCGCCGATCGCAGGGAACTGGTCGCGTGTCTGGACCTGGGGGCGGATGATTTCATCGTGAAACCATGGGACGAGCGTGAACTGCTGGGACGCGTCCGATCGATGGTGCGTCTCAGGCAATTTCAGTCCGCGTTGCTGGATAGCGAAGAGAAATTCAGGAGCATCAGCACGGCGGCACAAGATGCAATCATCGTGATGGACGAGCACGGCCAGGTCGCCTACTGGAATCCAGCCGCAGTGACGATTTTCGGATACACCGAGGATGAAGCCCTTGGTGCCAGCGTCCACGCCCTTCTTGCCCCGGCGCGGCTCCGCGAAGCGTATCTCCTCGGGCTCCCCCGGTTCCAGGCAACCGGAGAAGGTGCAACTGTGGGCAGGACGATCGAGCGCGTAGCCGTCAGAAAGAATGGCGAGGAATTTCCTATGGAGATTTCCGTTTCGGAAGCGCAGAACAAAGGACAATGGCATGCCATCGGGATCGTCAGAGACGTCACCGAGCGCAAGCAGGCCGAAGCAGAACGCGACCGGCTACAGGAGCAACTGGTCGCGTCGTCCCGCAGGGCGGGTATGGCCGAGGTAGCCACAGACGTTTTGCACAATGTCGGCAACGTGCTGAACAGCGTCAATGTTTCGGCCAATCTGATGGCCGAGAGAGTGGAGAATAGCCGCGCTAGCGATCTGGCCAAGGTCAGTGCACTTGTCGATCAACACGCCGACGACCTTGCCGCCTTCATCACGTCCGACCAGCAGGGAAGGCATCTGCCCGAGTATCTCAGCCGACTCGCTAAACGGCTGGCCGGTGAATACGACTCCCTCCTCGATGAACTCGGCTCGTTGATTCAGAACGTCGATCACATCAAGGAAATCGTGAGCATGCAGCAGTCGCACGCGGCGTTTTCCGGCGCAGTCGAACCAACTGACCTGACCGAGGTTGTGCAGAACGCGCTGAAGATCAGCGAAGCTTCCCTGGCCCGTCATGGTGTTGACGTGGAACATGAATGCCATCCCGTGCCCGAGATTGCGACCGACAAGCACAGAATCCGGCAAATCCTGGTGAACTTGATCAACAACGCCAAATGCGCTGCAAGCGAATCGACGCGAGAAGACAAGCAGGTCACGATTCGTGTGGGGACGGCAGACGAGGGACGCGTGAGTATCGAAGTAGAAGACAATGGGATTGGAATTCCCAGCGAGAACTTGACCAAAGTGTTCCAGCATGGCTTCACCACGCGACAGGACGGACATGGATTCGGACTGCACGCCGCCGCGTTGGCGGCGAAGGAGTTGGGCGGTTCGCTGACCGCGCACAGCGACGGACCGGGGCAAGGGGCGACATTCACGTTAACGTTGCCGCGAGCTCCACGCGAATGCGGCGAAGCCATAGAACTTGGCGGCCTTCCGTTTGTCGCTCACGCGGCCACCGACGGTACGCCGCCCATTATCGAGGTACAGGACTGATGCACGACGAGACCGATGGCAGGAATCGTCGACTGTTGGTAATCGACGACAATGCGGCAATTCACGACGATTTCAGAAAAGTCCTCGGCGGGGAAACTGTGCCTGACGAGTCTGACGAACTGGACGAGGCAGCAGCGGCACTGTTCGGCACAGAGCGCGAACATCAGACGGAGTTGGTGTACGAAATCGATTCGGCCTACCAAGGCCAGGAGGGAGTAGGCAAGGTCATCGAGTCACTCAGGGATGGCCGCCCGTACGCCTTGGCATTCGTCGACATGCGCATGCCGCCCGGATGGGACGGCATCGAGACCATCAAGCGTCTATGGCGGGAAGATCGCAACCTGCAGGTAGTGATTTGCACGGCCTATTCGGATTACACTTGGTCCAAAATGGTCGATCAACTGGGATCGAGTGACCAACTGCTGATTCTGAAGAAGCCGTTCGACAACAGCGAGATCCGCCAGTTAGCCGCTGCCCTGACCGAAAAGTATCATCTGGCCGGGCAGGCCCGCCTGAGAATGGACGAACTGGAGCGGATGGTCGACGAGCGCACTCGGTCACTCGAAAAGGCCAACGGCGAATTGCAGAAGGAAATCGTGGAACGCATTCGTGCCCAAGAAGCCGCTGCGGAGAAGGACAAGCAACTCAAGGAAGCGCAGAAGCTGAAGGCGATTGGGCAGCTTGCCGGAGGTATCGCCCACGAGTTCAGGAATCTTCTGCAGGCGATGCGAGGCTACACGCAGTTCGCCATGGAAGACCTTTCGCCAGAGGACCAGCGGCATCAGGACCTGCAACAGGTGATCAGGGCCGGTGATCGCGCCGAACAACTCACTCGGCAATTGTTGGGATTCAGCCGCCGCCAAACGCTCCGGTACGAGCACGTAGAGCCGAACGAAGTGGTGCTCGAACTAGAGAAAATGCTGCGCCCCGTGATTGGCGCGAACATCGCACTGGATCTGAGACTCGGTGACGACGTGGGAACCATTCGAGCGGATTTCGCAGAACTCCAACAGGTTTTGCTCAACCTGTGCATCAATTCCCGTGATGCCATGCCTTCCGGGGGACGGCTGGTCATTAAGACCGAGGATGTGTTCCTGAATCACCAGGACCTGGAAACGGCCCAGGCGGCAGGAGCCGGCCGTCACGGGCTGATCTCGGTCGCCGATACGGGCACCGGTATGCCACCGGAGATAATGGAACAGATTTTCGAACCCTTTTTCACGACCAAAGAAGTGGGACAGGGTACCGGGCTCGGCTTGTCGACGGCCTATGGTATCATTCAGCAGCACAAGGGAGCCATCCGCGTCCGAAGCGAACCGGGGCAGGGAACTACGTTCGAGATTTTTCTTCCTCTGGTTGTCGAATCGGAACAAGAACCGGCCGAAGACGGCTGCGGGATGGCCGAGACTCCTTTCAACTCGCCGCGGTCGTCGCAGATGGCCACGATGACCGTCGCCCATTGACTTCCGCAGTCTCCTATCCGCCAGGCCATCTGGGCATCGGAAGCGCCTTCAGGTGGCTGTGCGGGAAGCTGCTGCTCCGAGGATACTGCGTTGAACTATGTCTGACTCTGAATGAGCTTGAGAAGCGAAACAATCGCTGGATGGACGAATCACTAGCTTCTCAAGCGTTCACACGCGGCGTAGAATCTCGGACAGTCTAGGTTGGAGCGCTCGTTTAACGGCATGGCCAACGGCCAGCGCGCGACCAGCGCAATTCGCGCAGGCCGTTGGCCTTGCGGTTAAACCACATTCACCATCATCGCAAGGTCAATGACTATGGGAGGTGCTCGATGAGTGGCCAAACAACACGGCGAGGGTTTCTGGGGAAAGCTGCTGCGATAGGCGGTTGCCTGGTTTTGCCAAGGCTGAGTGAAGCGGCGCGAACGGTCAACGTTTTCTCAAACTCCGCTATGAACGCCCCCATCACCGTCGTCACTCAATCGGTTTCCACGGATATCAATCCGCGCGCCAACACGTGGATCTACATCACAGAAGTCCTCCAGCGCGCGGGACTGTTCTTCGACAAAGTGTCCCCCGACGACCTGTCATCGTTGGTCGGTCGCTCGAATCCCATTGTCGTACTGGCAGGGGATTTGCGGCTGACGACAGAACAGCGCGATGCGCTTACTACCCTGGTCCACAACGGCGGCTCGATCATTGGCATCGGCGGCACATCGGGGCTGGATGACGTTTTCGGCGTGGGTGGCAAAAGACCTTTGACGGAAGGCTGGATAAAGGTGGCCGCTCAAGATCACCTCATCACAGCAGGGCTACGCAGTTCGCTGCACGTATTCGGCGGCTATGCCATGACAAAGGTCTCGGCGACCTCGCTGGCGGAGTTGGAGTCGGGATATCAAGGTGCGAAAGGCAGCTCAATCGTGGAAAACCGCTTCGGGAAAGGTCGAGCGATTCTGCTGGCGCCCGATCTGCTTTTCTCGATTGTCCACATGCAACAGGGCCTACCGGTACTGCAGGACGCCAAACCAGCGCCGGATGACTCCGCGCCGTTTAACGACGGAGAGTTGAAGTCCGAAGACGGTTTCGTGCTCGACTGGCAGCGGGATCGGACGGCGATGCAACCGGACGACGGGCTGGCGTTTCTTCACCCCATCACCGACGAGTTGCGGGAGATTATTCTGCGCAGCGTTCTGTACGTCGCCAAGGAGCAAGGGACCACACTGCCCATGCTTTGGTATTGGCCGCGCGGTCTGCCAGCCGTCGGGCATATATCGCACGATACGGATGGCAACGACCCGCAGAAGGCGGTGGCACTGTTGGAGGTGACGAACCGCTGCAACGTGAAGACAACATGGTGCACGCTGTACCCGGGCGGCTACCCGAGAGATTTCTACGGCACATTGAAGGACCAGGACTATGAAATCGCACTGCACTACGATGCACGTAGCGGCGGCGCTCAGACTTCGTGGTCGAAGGAGAATTTCGTTCTTCAGCACAAATGGCTGCTGGAGGAGGCAGGGTTGAAGCACATTGCTTCGAATAAGAATCACTACACGCGATGGGAAGGTCGTCTCGATTTCTTTCGGTGGTGCGAGGAGGTCGGCATCAACTCGGACCAGACGCGCGGGCCGAGCAAGAAAGGCGCGACTGGTTTTCCGCTGGGTGGTTCACAACCTTACTTCCCGCTGGACGACGAGGCCGAGTCGCCGCGCTTCCTGGACGTGCTGGAGATCAACATGATGACACAGGATCTTGTGGTTGTCTGTCCGCGTGAGTACGGCAAGCAACTGGTGGATACAGTGTTGCCGCATCACGGCGTTGCGCATTTCCTGTTTCACCCCGCCCACATTCAAAAGGCCAACGTGGCCGATTCGTTTTCCGAGTTGGTGGATTACGCCAGAGCACAGGGTCTGGAATGGTGGACGAACGAGCAAATCTACCGATGGGAAGCCCTGCGCCGAAGCGTGGAAACGAAGTTCGACGCGTGTGACAAGTTCACGCTTCATGCCGCAAGACCTGTCCGCGAGGCAACGCTGCTCTTCCTGAAATCACAGCAGGAGCCACAGTCAATCGCCATCAATGGCCAACCCGCGACCACGAAACGACAGAGTGTATACGGTTTCGATTTTGATGCCGTGACGATGGACATGGCAGGCGAGTTGAAAGTGCAAATCACCTAAGGGTTCCCCTGACGCCTGAACTGGTGCACCCGTTGTCCCGCGAATCGGTCGTACCGGCGTGGCGGAAGCCACGTTTCGAGTTGACTTTTTGGTCGTTCACGACGAAACTAGATCATCCGTTGAATCGAGCAGACACGGGCTCCTGGTAGGGTGGGCCAAGTCTTCGCGGGCCCCCCGCTCAGTACTCGGTACTCAGATCCTGGTGGGCCCGCGAAGACTTGGCCCACCCTACTACTTCGCTTACGGTCTCGGTGTGTGGGGCTTCGGAACGAGCAGAATCCAATACTAATAACTTCAATTTGAGAGGTAGCTGCAATGGCAGATAAGACTGACCGTCGGTGTTTCCTGGCTCGTGGGGTCTTAGGGGCGACCGCGATTGGCGCGGCATATGGCAGCATCGAGGAGAATATCCTAAAGGCCGCTGTCCAGGACGGGAGTGCGGAGACGAACGCGAGCGAGAAACCCAAGACGGATATCCCACCGGGCAGCCTGCCGTGCGGCAAGATCTGCGATGTGTCCCTCAGCCGAATTTTCCTTGGCGGCAACCTGATCGGTGGCTGGGCCCACAGTCGCGACCTGATGTACGCCTCGAAGCTGTTCACCTCCTACAACACCGAAGCGAAGATCTTCGAAACGTTGGAACTCTCCCAGGCGTGTGGCATCAACACGATCCAGATAGATCCCAGGTGCTGGGATCCGATAGTGAAGTACAACCAGAATCGCGACGACAAGATTCAAACCATGGTCTGTATCCCGCTCAACGCGGACAAGACCAAGATGAACGACGAAATCAAGCGACAAGTCGACTTAGGTGTTACGCTGTTGTATTCGCACGGCGGAGTGACCGATTCCCATATGATGAGAGGTGGTAGCGTTGACGTGATCGCGCAGATGGTCGATTTGATCAAAGCCCAAGGCGTGCCTGCCGGCGTCGGAGGCCACTCGCTGAATATGCCCATCGCCTGCGAGAAGGAGAAGGTCGATCCCGACTTCTACGTCAAGACCTTCCACACGGACCGCTACTGGTCAGCCACGCCTGAGGAGCGGCGGAAAGACTATGATTGGATGAGAAGAGGCGATGCGTCCGACCACGGCGCACCCTATGACAACATGTGGTGCAACAACGCCGAGGAGACAGCCGCCTTCATGGAAACGGTCGAGAAGCCCTGGGTTGCGTTCAAGGTGATGGCGGCCGGAGCCATCACGCCGAGAATCGCACTTCCACACGCCTATCGTCACGGAGCCGATTTCATCATCGCCGGGATGTTCGATTTCCAGGTCGAGACCGACGTGAAGATCGCTGTCGACGCATTGCCGAAAGTCGCCAACCGCAAACGGCCCTGGCGAGGCTAGTCGACCGCGGGCGGTATAGACAAGGTTGGTCCGATTCAGGAATCGTCGAAGCGGCACAGTCGCGGTCTGCCCACTGTGACGGTCGTTCCAGCCAGCGCCCACCGTATCCATGTCCCGGGCATGCTTGCCCGTTTGGCAATAGGCAACAGCCGATCTGTCTCGCGCGGGTCGTAGTCTCAGAAAGCCTACGGTTCCGAGCTGCATTGTTGGCACCGGCCACGAGCCGAGCTAGAATTGCGAGCGGGTTAGGTCCCAGCAGGCCCCAGATTGAACAGATGGGACGCCGAGGGAGCGCTCTTGCCGCGAGAGCGGCGGCTGCCAAACTTGCGCAGAAGGGACTTGGGAATTGATCACGACACGTGACGTGGCAAGACGTGCGTTAGAAACCCTTTTGGCGGTCGAGTTGATCTCATCCGTGCTTGTCTCGGTCGGCTGCAGACCCTCCGGGCCTTCTGCACAACCACCCAAGAAGGCAGAATTCGCCGCAGAAGCCCAACAAGCCACAGTGAGTGAGCCGGCGGTGGCGTCGGTGAGCATCTTTGACACCGGCGTTTCCTCACGGTCTCCGCTTTCCGGCCTGGGGCTGTCGGGGCAGGCCGGATGGCTGAGACTTCCGAAGGATGCGACCGCCCACCGGTTCAAGGGCGACGTGGTGCTTACCAACGGCCGCTTGGTGACTATCCTGCGCCGGAATGGCCCTGGCGCCGAGGTATATGCGGACGGGGCGGACGGGTCAACCATGCGGGCCGTGTTGACGCCGACGGCTGGCGGTTCGGATGTCCGCCTGAGCTCCGCCGCAATCGTGAAGAACACGCGTAGCGAGGCGGCTATAAACGCCGTCTTCGAGGCAGCCGACGGCCAGAGTTTGACGCTGGTCTTTGAGTTGGAGTTGGGCCAAGTGTTCGTCAAGACCGAGGCGGGCGAGGGGGTCAGCCGCCTGCGCATCCAAGCCCCCTGCCGCTTCCTCGCGCTGCCGGACTTCGTGGCGGACGACATGGTGATTGACGCCAGGGACGTTCGGGCGGACGAGGCCTACTTGCCCGGCGAACACTTCCTGTTGCAGATGCTTGGCCAGGGGGATGCCATCCTGATGACCGTATTGGCCGAGCGGGAAGAGGAATTCCACATCGCGCTGTCGGGTCAGGACACGCAACGGGTCATTGACCATTGCGAGATTCGCTACGGGGCGGACGGCAAAGCCTGGGTGGCCGTGATGGAGGGCCACGGAGTCTGGCACCTGCGAAACGTGGCAGAAGAGGACGCCGGCAAGGTCATTCGTTTGGATTGGAAAACGCCCTATCCAGCTCACTGGCGCGTGGATTGGCGACGAGCCGATGGTCTCGTCGAAAGCTGGGAAATGATCACCGAGCAAGAGGACGGGCGTTTCCTGGAACGAGGATGGTCCGGAAACCCAACGATGCTTCCCGCTGACAGGGAAAGGCAGACAAGTGCGCTCGGCTCGTTTCAATACCCTTGCTGGACGGACCACAGCGGTCAGGGCTACTTCCAGACGCAGGCCAAACTAGGGATCCACTTCCAGGGGCCAGCGCTCATCTACCCTGCCAACCGCGTGACACCAACGCCACTGGACACGTTCACCGTGGTGGACGTTGCCCGGGCCACCTTGGGTGCCGGCCCCTGCGAGTACATCCTGGACCAGAAGCGGCGGGAGATGTCCCGTTAGAGAGGAGAAAGGAAAGTGAAATCAACAATGGTGCAGATCGTTACCGTAGCATTGTCGGTGGTACCGGTCTCCAACATCTATGGGATAGAGAATGAGTACCTTAGCGTCCAAGCCAACGGCAAGGGGTTGAGCCTTACGTCCAGAATCGGCGGCACCAAGGCCGAGTTGGTGCTGGTGGACGAAGCGGGCAACGAGCGGGGTAAACTAGCCACTGACCAGGTGAGACTTTCCGCCGACAAGAACTTTGTGGAAGTGCTTCCATCCGGTGAAGCTCTTGAAGTCCGTCTCGAATCGCGATTCGCGCTCATCCCCGACTTCTACGGATCCGACGTATTGTTCGACCCCGCGCTGTGCCAGCAGGATCTGCTGTACGTGGCAGCGGAAAACTTCCTCATCAGCGTGGCCGAAGGCGGCAAAGGCGGAGTGATGCTCCTCTGGCCTTCGGGCGGCGCGCAGATTCCCATGCTAGTGGCCGAAGGCAAAGACGCCGACCGACGTTTCACCAAGACGAGAATCACCTTCGACGGCAAGAGCGTATTCGTCGCGATCATGGATCATCCGGACGGCCTCTTCCCGTATGTGGATTCGCTCGACAAGCGGGAGCTTGACTTCATCCATTCGATCCACCCGGAAAGGAAGAACTGGAAGTACGCCGAGGTGAAGACGGGGTGGAAGTTCCCCTTCAGCGCCATGTGGTGGACTATCCTGACCAAACCGAGTCCCATGGCGGTATCGGTGCCGTATACAAAAGAGAAACCCTGGCACGCCGTCAACTTCGACGAGCCGGCTGCCTTCGCCTCGGGCATGCCCGGCCAGTCCTTCCGAGTGGACAAGCCCCAACGCCGCTGGAATGACGTCAGGAATGCGTACCGATGGCCCTCGGCCAGGCATCCAGATGGTGAATGGGTGCTGGAGCTTGAGGAGCGTTTTCAGCCTTACCATTCAGCCTTGACCTACCCACGGACACGGGTACCTGTGCTTTACACCAAGTACGGCCCGCCGACGCCGCCAGAGTGCCTTGTCGTCACGGACGTGATCTACCACGCGTTGGGCAAGGAGACCTATGACGGGGTCATCGGCCGGGAAGGAGTTCAAAACCGCGGAACGGCGCCCAGGGGCGAGCCATCTGTGATGGCAACCTGCGCCGGAAGTTGGGAACTGTGGATCTATGCCGGCCGCCCCAAACCTGAAAGAAGGAACAAGGAGAAGTTCTACGGGCACACTCAGGCCCTCTGCCACTTCCTGAACTATGGCGTTGCGCGGGTGAACGAGTACCGCCAGATGGCGAAAGAAACCATCCAGATTTCCCAGGAGGCCGCCGACAACAACTCGACGCTGGAGGACGCCGCCGGGCGGATGATCCGCGTGGCCGAGGTGATGGAAGAGCTGTGGGAGCACGAAAACGAGTATTACCGCGGCAGGGTGAAGGAAAACCGCGAGAGGTATGCCGACTACAAATGGGGCTCCCTCACTATCACCCCGTGGGAATTCCTTGCCGATGAAGAGATCGAGACCATTTCCCTGGACACACCGGGCGTACCGGAGCAAATGCGCGACTGGTGCCGGGAGATGTACGACAAGTATGCCGAGAAGGATCCGGAGACGATGAGCGCACTGTACGGATTGGGGCGGATGCAGTGGACCTGTCCAGGCGGCCGGCTGGACGGCATGCTGGTCTCCTGCCGTGATTTCGCCCAAGGGCTCAGGCAACGGGCCGCGCTGATCGGCGTGGACAGCCGGGAGGCGCGGGAGTTGGCGCTGAAGGTCCGCCGGCTGGCAATGGAGTCTCTCAAGCATTACCACTACAAGGAAACGCTGCCGAGGGCCTATGAGACGGCCGAGGTGTTCCGCGCAAGCCGCTGAGAAAGTGGATTGGTGATGAACGAACAGAAACACCAGTTGCTCAAGCTGTGGGATCACAGACGAAACGATTTACTCGTTTAACCGCGACCCAACGGGGAGCGCGTCGGGTGACGTCAAGTCCCGCGCTCCTCGTTGGGTCGCGGTTAAACGAAGAAGGGGGAAGCAAGATGATGAGGTCTGATTGGACGTGCTTGCCGGGAAGGATGCTGCCCGTGTCGGTCTTGTTCGTTGTACACGCCGGTTTGTCGGTGGGCACTGCCACCGGCGCATCGCCAAAGGAGAAACTCATTCTTGGCTTCGAGAAGGACGAGTTGGCCGCTAGCCAGTGCGTGGCGCGGGAAGTCAAGACCGGTCGTGACTGCTGGTTCTACCTTTTGGATCAACGCGAGGGGTTTGACTTTGCCGCTCGCTTCGAATGGCCTGGAGGGACGAACCGGCTCTGGACCTGGAAATGCCGGCCAGGCGAGCACACGGAAGGATCGCTGGCCCTGGTGGCCAGCGTCAGCGGCGCCAACCCATACAATGCGAAACCCACGTTTCACGAAACCGAGTGGTTGTCCTACTTCTACCCCGCCATGCGCTCGAAGTTCGGCGCACACCAACTGATGACTACTTTCGCATGGTCCGCCAAAGGACGACCCGACCTGTGGGGCTGGGCCGGATACGACTATCTCCGGGTCGACGTCCGCTGCGAAAAGCAGTCGGTGAAGCTCTGGTTGGCCCTTGAGGACAACGTCATCGAACCGCCGATAGTCAGAACTTACGAGGTCGCGCCCGGCAAGTGGCTAACACTGGAGTTGAACCTCCGCGATGCAGTGCGAGCCCGGCAGCTAGACCTGTCGAACATAAGCAACTTCTGGCTCCTGGGCTGCACCCCTGTCCAATCCCGACCCATCGAAGTCCGTGTCGACAACATAAGGATCGCCAAGGCGGGGGCCCCCGCGGGCAAGGCAATCCTCCGCGACGAGAGCCCTATGGCGGTGACCGTGGCTCGTCCTGAACGCCCGATGACGCCCCAACTGCCGCCTGAACCGAAGCCTGACCGGAGCCCCGTTGCGCTTGGAGAACCGATCACCGTCGCAAAAGGTTCGATCGTGCCGTTCGGGTGGGTGGCCGCCTACGACAACGAGCACATCTTTGTTGCGTACAACATCGACAACAAGACGACCAGGGCGACCTCGACCAGCGACGGAGGCGCGACCTGGGCGGAATTACCCGCGGCAACGGCGCGCAACCTGGACCACGGCACCGCCAGGGGCTGTGCCATTGATGCAAATGGGGATGGAATCGCCATCTCCACTGGCCCAGGATGCTGCGGGTTTCACCCGAGTTCCAAGCAACATCTGACGAAGTACAGTTTTACCGGAAGCGGCTGGGAAGCCAGACTGCCGGCACGGATCCTCGACTCGGACATCCGGCATTGCGGGCACAACGCCTCGGTGGTGCGCCTACGCAGCGGTCCCTACAAAGGCCGGCTCTGGGCCAGTTGGGGCGAGATTGGCCGAGAGCACTCGATCGGCGTACACGTCAAGTTCTCGGATGACGACGGCGAAACGTGGCTCACCTGGGGAAAGGGCGGGCTGCTGCCTGGATCTCAGGCTGTCGCATGGTCTAACGGCACCTACAACTACCCGGACACCGTGGTTACTCCCTACGGAGACCACGTGGCCTGTATCTGGTGGCACCCCGTCGGAAACGACGGCAGGGTATTGTGGTCCATCTTCGATGGCCGCGGTTGGTCGCCACCCAGCGAGATCTGCTCGGCGCCGCCGATCGACTCGGCCTTCCGGGCCACTCTGTCGGCGGTCACCGTGGGTCCGAACGAAGTGTTCTTCACGGCCTCGGGGCTATCGACCGTGTATCGGTGGGACGGCGAATCCTGGGTGGCCGAGCCGATCGAGATTGACGACGGGGGAATACTGTCGTTGGCTGGGGACGCGCTGACGCTCTTCACGTGCGACCTGGGAAAAGCCGCTCGACTCTGGAGGAACTGGGCTGGGCGCAGCTATTCGCGCCGGGCGATGCTGCGATACTACCGGCGTTCCGCGACCGGCCAGTGGGACGGCCCCGTCGATCTGACCCCAGAGTTCACGATTCACGAGTACCGAGGGCTGGCGGGGTTTTCCGCCCCGCCGTATTCGCCCCCCAACTTTGTCCCGTTAGCCTGGAGCGACCACGACGAAGGCGCACTGAGACTACTCAAGGTCCCCATCCAGCGCACCCCCTGAGGACGACCTTGACGATGGCTGCAATACCAGCCTGGGCGAAGTTCTCCCGAGCCAGGGCGGCGGGCCCTTTTGGATCGCGGGAAAAGCAATACTCAAAAATGTAGCTACCGTCGCCAGACGTCTGTTTTTGATGCCCGCTACCAGGGCATTGCTCG
>CAZURK010000087.1:0-50672 GCA_964623055.1 uncultured Pirellulaceae bacterium | reverse complement strand
TTTTAACCCTTTACGAAAGAGTGCATCAATGTCACATCGTCGCCAGACGGTGGACGAATTGCAGGATATCCACGCTCTGGCGAGCGTAGCTACGAAGGAGATCAGATTGTGAAACGCCCTCTAGGAATAATACAGGCCGCACCCCGGTGTATTCTCTTGTCTTCATCATCGCAAAATCCAGTCGCCCTATGGTTCTACCACTCCGGATTGGACGGCGGCAACGGAGCACGGCCGCATCCCATCCTCCCGATATCTACAGGAGAGAATACTCCTGCTAACTCAACAGATCAATCGTCGTTAGCTCGTCCGGACAGAGCACTTCGCCGGAGAAGACCTCGCCCACCGCCTCGATCAAGCGGTTCTTCCTCACCGGGCTGGTAACGCCGAAGTGCTCGAGATCTGCGAATACCGCCGCCGGCCTTACGAAGCAGAGCTCAAGAAGCTGTTTCCGTTCTCCTCGGAGTAGGACGATCGCGAAGCACTCTGGATGACCTGTGCCGCGGAGATCCTTCGAACCATTGGGGTCCAGGGTGGTCTGATGGTGCACCTCAGCGGCGGAGCGGCTACTTGCGCGCGTCGGTCCGACACCGACGCATCCAACCATACATTTGGGCGCGTCGTCGATTTCACCGAAGCAGGCAACGCAGATCGCCAATCAGCGTCGATACTGCCGCACGTGCGGGTCAGCGGAATATCGCGTGCACGCTCAGGACACGCCCACATTGGTCATCTTGGTCATTTGTCTTCGTGCCTCAGGACGTTTTGTCCTGAGGCAGTTAGCACCAGGCATTCTCTGCACCTGGATGGATACTCCTGAGCGCGCAAGGCTGTCGGCGAATCTAACGCAGGTGGGGGCGACCTCAGCGCGTTACGGACGGAGGTTCGGCGGCTCGGTCGGTGTGCAAGAGCAGGTTGGATACCGCGAGAAGTACCAGCCAGCGGGACGGCAGTCTTGAAAACTGCTGTACCCTTGCGGGTACCCCGGGTTCGAATCCCGGCCCATCCGCTTCTGAAAAAATATGAGAATGCTGAGAAGCTGGGGCTTGTACACTCGCTTGTATTTCGAGACGAGAAAGCCTTACGTGCCGAGTTTCATTCCTTGCTCGCAGCTCCTCTCCGCCCCCGATTCTTCACGTACTCCTGATCCTCAGGGCAAAGGATGTCGAGTTGCACATCTACCGTAGTCCCATCCTTCTTTTCCAGAATCACGGTCCCGCCGACATACGTGATGAATTTCGCCTCGACTTTGTGTTTCCCATCGGCGGTTGCCCAAGTCCTCCACTTGGCTGCCTCGATAGGATGGACTTCTCTGCGTCTTCTTTCCGGTGCACGAGGTTGAGTCGCCAGCTGCGGTCGAGTGTATGTGGTGTACCCTTGTAGACGCTCGCGGCCGCCGGTCGTCAAGAACCATGTTGGGACCGTTGTCTTCTCGCCTCTACGGTCCATCCTGCGCACATGAAAATGCAGGTGAGGCCGCCAGGATCGTCCAGTATTCCCGGACAAGCCGATGCGTTGGCCCTGTTTTACTTTGTCGCCACCCTTAACTTCAGAGCCATCCTTCATTAAATGGTTATAGAATCCGATCGTTCCATCATCATGCATGATACGAATGTGATTGCCCTTGCCGGAATAGTCTGCGGACGTACCGCCTTCGCTGTACTTCTCGACGACGTCAACGACGATGCCTTCCCGCGCAGCATGAATAGGCGTGCCCTCAGGCATGCGAAAATCGACCGCGTATCGGCACCAGCCCTTGTGCGTTGTGGTTGCCACACCGCCCCTACTGCCATTGTAGGCTTGCCCAACGTGAAAACTGCCGCCTGCGGCGAATGGCAACTGATACACGAAGCTGTCGTCGTGCTTCGCATTGAGTCGCCCCCAGTACCAATTGTGGTTGTAGCGGAATCGAAATTCCTGATTCTTCGTCTTTTGACTTAGCACAGAAACGACTGCTTCTGATCTTGGTGAAAGGTTAACAAGGACTGGTTGTCCGGCGCTGCTAACCATGTTTGTCAGCGTGAGTGTGACAATTAGCGTTATGTCTGAATGGGTCGAGTTTTTCGCCACCAACCGATATTGTTTATCCCCTTGTCTTTCGGAGGTCACTTCGACCGGGGAAGCATTCTGATCGGCGGACAGCGGAGTCGCTGCTAGCAAGGCGGCAAGAATCGCCCATTGGGCTATCGGTAAACGGCCGAGGCGGTGACAATGAGATTTCGTCACTTTCATGCTCCTATCGGGAAAGAGCCGCAGAAACGGATTCTCCAACCGATCGTCCCAGCTGCTATTCTTGTTCTGGTGCCTGTGGCTTGTCAAGCTCTGCAGTTCTGAACGTAGTTGGAACACACCGAGTCAGGTTCCTCCATTTCTGCGATTGTGGTATGCTGCAGAATCACTTCGACCAGTGCCCTCGCGTCCAGACCCATTTCTGCAGGGCTCTCTGCCACTTCCAGTGTCCAGGAACCCACTTGGCCTTGTTCCACGGGCAGACTCCCGCTGGCGGTTCTTTCCGGTCTGGTGGCTTTTTCGGTCTTGGTGGTCTTGGCGGTTTCTTGCGTAGCACTGGTAGCAGTCCTGTCCGGGGCCTTGGTCGTCGCGTGTGTCCACCAGAGTGTTTGCTCGGCGGTAGTAGCGAACGCTGCGAAGCCAACGTGCGGCAACGGTTGCGGAACCCTGAGGCGGGTCCCTCTGGCCTAACAGAAAACAGGACACCCGTCGCCACCAACACTTAGACTCCCGGCCCCGCTCGCTGTGGTCGTTTCGGGAGGAATATGTCTCTGTGTAGTTGTCGTCTGCAAGTTTCGTAGATCGAGAGTGTTTCCCCTGTTGGGTCGAGGGGGGAGCTGTGTCCTGACAGGCCACGCAGGAGGGAAAAGGGGTCAGGTACCTTTTGCCGGAACGGCCCGGAGGGTGCTGCGCACAAAAGGTACCTGCCCCCTTTTCCCACATGTGGCGTTACATCCGTTACGAAGACGGTTCCGAAGAACTCTATGATCACCGAGTCGATCCTGACGAATGGACCAATCTGGCGAACAAGCCGGTGCACACGACGACATAACCGTGCAGTTCTATGACTCGGCGAGACCTCGCGATGAGAAACAACATGAAAAACATCCTCAGCCTGATTCCGTTTCTCTTGATGGTGGCAACCGCAACCGCAGCCGAGCCTCCAACGAACATCGTCCTCATCCTGGCGGATGATCTCGGATGGGCCGACACCACGCTGTACGGAAAGACGTCGCTCTACGAGACGCCGAATATTGGACGGCTCGCCGCACGCGGCATGACATTTACGAATGCGTACGCCGCGAGCCCGATCTGTTCGCCGACGCGCGCCAGCATCATGACCGGCCAGAATCCCGCCCGGCACGGTATGACATCGCCTGCGGCGCACTTGGCGGAGGTTCGCTTCGCTCCAATCGCAAGTGAGAACGGACCGCCGCATCAGGAAAGTACCAATGTGAAATCGGCAACGCGGCTGGATCCGTCCCTGCCGACTCTGGGCAAGATCCTTAAGGACGCGGGTTACTCGACCGCGCACTTCGGCAAGTGGCACCTGGGGCGGGAACCACATTCTCCACTGGAACTTGGGTTCGACGTGGACATCCCGCACTACTACGGCCCTGGACCGGCTGGCGGTTACATCGCCCCATGGAGCTATCCGAACTTCAAAGCTAATGCCCCGGGGGAACACATTGAGGATCGCATGGCGGAAGAAGCCGTCGCGTGGTTGAAGAAACGCGATCGTGCAAAGCCGTTCTTCCTGAACTACTGGCAGTTCTCTGTGCATGCGCCGTTCGGTGCAAAGCCGGAATTGATCGACCGCTATCGCAGGAAGATCAAACGGGGAGAAGCTCAGCAGTCACCGACCTACGCCGCGATGGTGCATTCACTGGATGATGCAGTCGGAAGCCTGCTCGACGCCCTCGACGCCGAGGGGTTCGCGGACGAAACCGTCATCGTCTTTTACTCAGACAACGGCGGTAACATCCACTGCGGCCTCGAAGAGACCGATGCCTCAGGCGAGAACTACATCACGGCCATCACCAGTAACCACCCGCTGCGTGGCGGCAAGGGAGGCATCCACGAAGGCGGAATTCGCGTTCCGGCGGTGGTCGTCTGGCCGGGCGTTACCGAACCTGGCTCGCGAAGCGAAGTGCGCATTCAGTCGACGGATCTGTATCCGACGATTCTCCGCATGTTGGACGTCGAGCGACCGAAAGACCACGTAATCGACGGCGTTGATTTCGCAAGAGCTCTGCGCGGCGAGGAGATGGATCGCGGGCCCATGTTCACGCTCGTTCCGGGCCATGGGAACACGCCACAGTGGCTTCCGCCATCCATGGCCGTACATCACGAAGACTGGAAACTGATCCGCACCTTCCACTACGGCGAAGACGGGAATCATGAGTATCGGCTGTACAACCTGCGCGAGGATATCGGGGAAAACAAGAATCTCGCGGCGGATCACCCGGAGAAGGTCAAAGCACTCGACCGGCTGATTGAGGACTACATCGCCGCAGCGAAAGTCGTCGTTCCGCTGCCCAACCCGAACTTCGATCCAGCCAAGTTCGATCCGTCGACGATCGGCGTGCAGGCGGGCGGTTTGAAGATGCCTCCCTCATCTAGAACATCGCAACAGAAACCCGGCGCTGCCAAACCCGCGGCGACCGTCAATAAGGAATCCATGCTGGGATGGACCGCCAAAAACGCCGAGGCAACTGTCGAGGACGATTCGCTACGACTCACACCCACCGGACGGCAGGCCTTTCTGGCCAACGCCAAGGTGCGGGCCAGCGGTCCTGTGGAATTCACGCTTCGGGTCCGAACACGCGTGGATGGGACCGCCCGACTACAGTGGCGCACCGAAGGTCAGGATCTCTTTCCGGCGACCGGGCAAAGTAAATCATCCGCTGTCGCTGGCGGAGACTGGCAAGAGTTGAGCGTGCCGCTTGCCGTCGAAGGCCGCCTCGTCCACGTGCGCGTTTTCCTGCCGGATCGGAAGCGGCCCGTGGAGATCGACTGGATTGAGATCATGCCGACCGGGGGAAGCGACAAGGAAAGACAGCGCTGGGATTTCAAAGACGCGGCAGATCCGAAGAACCTCAAATCGAAGGCGTTTTAGGGCAAGAAAATGGTGGCAGGAAAATGGCGGCTCGCGCCTATTTTCCTGCCACGATTTTCCTGCCACCAAAGTCCACGACGGGAAGGAAGTTCCCGTCTGCGGCTACGCCGCGTTAGGAGCAACTGATGAACATCAACCTGCCAAAAATATTGGTGACAACAGCATGCGTAGTGCTGGCTTGCCTGACCGTTCAGGAGGCACAGGCCGCAACGAGGAAGCCGAATGTCATCGTGATCTATACCGATGATCACGGTTATGCCGATCTCGGCGTCGGGAGTGTGTTCAGCGATCTGAAAACTCCGAACATCGACCAACTCGCCAAGGATGGAGTTCGGATGCTCGATGGCTATTGCACGGCACCGCAATGCGGCCCTTCGCGGGTGGGCCTGATCAGTGGGCAGTATCAGAACCGCTTCGGCCTTGAAGACAATAAGAAACAGAAAGTCAAGGATCTGGTGACCCGGTTCTATCAGTTCGAAACACTTCCGAAGCGGTTGAAGAAGGCGGGATACGTCACAGGCGTGGCGGGGAAGTCGCACCTTGGATCCAATGACAGTGGTGAACTGAATCGAGGGGTGGGGTTCGATAAGGTCTTTGTTAAGCGCAACGGGAGTCCGGGACACTGGAACATGGATCTGAGCGGACGCGACATCGAGCCGCGGGTGCAGGAAGGCGCAGGCTATCATCTTGAAGTGACTACGACATTCGCATGCAGCTTCATTGAGCGATTTAAAGACCAGCCGTTCTTTTTTTATCTCGCATATCGTGCACCCCACATTCCGCTGGATGCGCCAGAGAAGTATGTCGATCGTTTTCCAGGAGAGATGCCGCGGCGCCGTCGTTTAGCACTAGCCATGCTTTCCGCTGTTGATGACGGTGTGGGCCGGATCATGCAAACGCTTCGGGACCATCATCTCGAAGAGGATACGCTGGTCTTCATAATCAGCGACAACGGCGCAGCACTTATGATGCACAAGGCGGATGCTCCCGGCAAAGGAAAGGGATGGGACGGTTCACTCAATGATCCGCTGAATGGCGAGAAAGGGATGCTGACCGAAGGCGGCATCCGCGTGCCGTTTGTTGTTTACTGGAAGGGCACGATTCCCGGCGGCCAGGTGTATTCGCAACCGGTGATCACGCTGGACGTGGCAGCCACCGCCAATGCACTGGCCGAGCTGCCGGATGCGCCGGAACTCGACGGCGTGAATTTGATTCCCCATCTGACAGGCAAGAAGGAGGATGCGCCGCACGAGACCCTTTTTTGGAGATGGCTTGGCCAGTCTGCCATCCGACAGGGTAAATGGAAATATCTGCGGGCCGATGAACGCGAATATCTCTTTGATATGGAGACGGATTTTGAGGAGACGAACAACCTGATCCAGACCCATCCTGAAAAAGCAAAACAACTGCTGGCGAAACTCGAAGAATGGGCCGCAACCCTGCTCCCCCCGGGCATAGGGGCATTCGAAGGCGTGAGGGATGACTATTTTAACTGGTACCTTGATGGTCGGCGCGATCTGGTGAAGCCCATTGCGGATGCCAAGCCTAGGAAAAGGAGGGTCCGAAAAAAATAGCCGACAGACAAACTCATCTTTGAAGGAGCCCCCATGCACCGATTCGTGATCTCTATCTGCATTGTACTTTCTACCAGCGGCTTCCTGGCACAAGCAGCAGACCAGCCAAACGTGATTCTCATTCTCGCTGATGACCTCGGTTACGGCGACGTGGGATGCTACGGCGGCCCGGACGCCAAGACGCCGAACATGGACCAGTTGGCCAAAGATGGCGTTCGCTGCACCGACGGATACGCCGCATTTCCCGTCTGCTCCCCCTCCCGCGCCGCGATCCTGACAGGACGCTATCCGGCACGAATCGGGCCTGCTTATGAGGACTACTATGCAGGAGGCACGGTGCTCGATCCAGAAAAGCACCCGACCATCGGGCAAATGATGAAGGATGCCGGGTATCGCACCGCCTGCTTCGGCAAGTGGAACGTCTCCAGCGGGAACCGCCGCCGCGCCAACGATTTCGGGTTCGACACCTCGGTCGGCCTCCACCTGAATCACGATTACTATACCCACAAGCTCGAACGGACCGGCGAGCACGACCTCTACAAAGACGGCGAGCACTTCGATCGCGAAGGCGTCTGGGCGGACACGATCTTCGCCGACGAAGCGATTCGCTTTATCAAGGCCAAGAGCGAAAAGCCCTTTTTTATCTACCTGCCCTTCCAGGCACCGCACGCGCCGTTTCAGGATCCGGACGTGCCGTTGGATAAGCCCCGTGAGAAGAATCGCGAAACGTTGATCAAGATGATCGAGCGTCTCGACCTGGAAATCGGTCGCGTTATCGAGGCACTCGACGATCAGAAGATCGCAGAGAATACGCTCGTCATCGTGACCAGCGACAACGGTGGCGCGCAGGACGTAGGTCGGAACCTGCCGCTCAGCGGCGCGAAGCAGATGTTGCAGGAGGCGGGGTCCGCGTGCCGCTGATTCAGCGCTGGCCCGGTGTCCTGCCAGAAGGCAAAGAGTTTTCCGCGCCGGTAAACGCGATGGATCTTACCGCCACCGTCGCCGCAGCGGGGGGCGCCAAGCCACGGTCCGATCAGCCCTTCGACGGAGTTGACCTTTTGCCGGCCCTCACGGGGAAAGCGGAATTGGATCCAAACCGTCCGCTGTTCTTTCGCCGCTGCAAGAGACAGACCATCCGGCAATCGGCTGTGCGGATAGGAGATTGGAAATATCTGCGAGGCTATAAGCCTGTAAGAGGCAGTGGGTTTTCGGATGAGTATAAAGAATCGCTCTATAATCTGAAGGACGATATCGCGGAAGAGAACAATCTCGCAGAAACCAATCCGGAAGAACTGAAAGCCTTGTGCGACTTGTTAGAGAAATGGGAAGCGGAAATGGCGACAACCGCCATGCCGTTCCCATCTAAGGAAACTCAAAGCAAGGAAACTCAGAGCAGAAAACGGAATCGGAGAAAACGGAGCAAATAATGAAAATGAGAGCACTTCTGCTTGCGTTGTTGTTTGCAGTGCTGCCCCTTTCTCGCGCCGCCGTTTTTGTAGCATTGCTCTGGATTCCGGTCGCGACGCAACCGGTATCGGCCCGGGATGGCGGCATGCTAGAGGACGCACGGCCCTGCGTTCTGTTCATCAATGTGGACGATTGGAACGACTGGAACCAGGTTCTCCGGGGGCATCCGCAGGCCATCACGCCGCACATCGACCGGCTCGCTGACAGGGGGGTCGCGTTCTGCAATGCGATCTGTTCATCGCCAATGTGCTTTCCATCGAGGACGGCGCTCTTTTCCGGAATCCAGCCAGCCAGATCCGGCTGTATCGCCAACTCCAACGGGCGCAACCGTTGGCGTACCTACGTTCCCGATGCGGTGACGCTGCCCAGGCATCTCGCCCGCCACGGCTGGCAGACCATCGGAATTGCCAAGAACCTCCACAACGGAAATGAACCCGAGTTCGACGAGTACATCGGCCGGGCGAAGGAACCCAAGAAGGTTCGGGGAACCGGGGTCAACCTGAATCCGTCAGGGCGCTGGGCGGTTGCGGACGTGCCGGCAACCCAAATGCCCGACTACATCTCCGCGAGCCGCGGGATTGAGAAGATTGAAGCCGCCCGCGGATCACTTTTCCTCTCGATCGGCATCTTTCGCCCGCACGTCCCCTGGGTTGTGCCGCAGGAATATTTCGATAAATACCCGCTTCAGGATCTCCAGCTCCCGGAACGCCAAGCCGATGATCTGGACGATCTGCCGGAGCGTTTCAAGCTGCTGGCGCACAATGAGGCGAAGTTCGGCAAGGACTACAACAAGAAGGTGGTGGCTGCCGGGCATGACAAGGAGTTTGTACGGGCGTATCTGGCCTGCGTGACCTTTGCCGACGAGCAGCTTGGCCGGCTTCTAGATGCATGGGAAGCAAGTCCGCATGCGGCGACTGGCTATATCGTGCTGTGGAGTGACCACGGATTCATGTTGGGCGAGAAAGAAGGTTGGTCAAAGATGAAGCCGTGGTATGATTCCGCGCACAGCAACCTGATCATTGCGGGACCGGGTGACGGGCGGAGCCTGCAACGTGTCGGTCGCCGACGTTGTGGACGACGCTGCCCAGGCGGATGCCGACTACCCCGTGAAGAACATCGGTGCCATTGAGGCCGGAAAAAACGGCAAGGGCGCGTTCAGAGACGTTTCGTTCAATACCGTTACGTTTGACCAGCCCGGACTCAAGCTGGTTCGGTTCATGTCCAACGTTCCTAAGCAACGACTGCAGGTAGACCGGATTCAATTCCGAAGGAAATAGCAGCATGGCCACATCGTAGGAAATAGAAATACCAATCAGGAGATCAAAAGAGATGAAAGACAGTCACATCGGAAGACGTCAGTTTGTGCAGTGTTCCGCTGCCGGCATCGCGCTGGCCGCCTCGGCAAAAGCGCTGGCGGAAGAGTCGCTCTCGTCGGCCCAATCTAATGAAGACCTTTACAAGAAGGAGACGAAAGAAGCCGATGTGCTGGTCGTCGGCGGGGGAACCGCCGGGGTTATCGCGGCGCTTCAGGCCGCCCGTGCAGGGTGCCGAACCATTCTGATTGAGAATGGAAGTATGCTGGGCGGCACAATGACCGTCGGCGGCGTCGCATTCCCCGGCCTGTTTCATGCCTGGGGTCGTCAGGTTATCGCGGGGATCGGCTGGGAATTGGTAACCGAAACGGTAGAACTCGACGACGGCAGGCTTCCCGATTTCAGCATTCCCACCGGGAAATCTCATCCGAAGCATCATGTACGCATCAACCCGAACATCTATGCGTTGTTGGCGGAAGAAAAATGCCTCGAAGCCGGGGTTGAGCTTCGCTATTACGAAACCCCGGTTAAGGTGGAACATGCGGGGGGGCCGTGGAACATCGAAGTCGTGGGGAAAGGAACCCGTATGACCATTCGGTGTAAGCAGCTAATCGACTGTACCGGCAATGGGTATATGACCGCGCTGGCGGGCTATCCCGTTTTGCGCGAGGACGTAATCCAGCCGGGTTCACTGATGTTCAAGATAGGCGAGTACAACAATCGTTCGGTGGATAAAAAGCTGCTGCGGGAAAAATACGAACAAGCGGTGAAGGACGGACGCCTTGTGCGAAAGGAATTCAGAAACAGAATAGACCAGTTGCTTACAAAGGCCGGCAATAATATCCACCACATCAGCGATGCCGATTCAACCACCTCGGAAGCGCACACCGCAACGAATATTGAGAGCCGCACAACCCTGCTCGAAACCCTGCGGTTTCTGCGCGAGGAGGTCCCCGGTTGTGAAAAGACGAAGCTGCTCTCGATGCAGCCCGAAACGGCGGTTCGGGAAACGTACCGGGTCGAGGGGGAATATGAGATTACCGAGTCCGATTACACGAGCGGAAAGCTGTTTGACGATGCGGTCTGCTATTCGTTTTACCCGATCGATGTTCATGATGAGCACGGGGTGCGACCGGAGCATCTATCCGAAGGCGTTTTTCCCACCGTTCCGCTCCGGGCATTGGTGCCGAAAAACAGCAAAAATTTGCTGGTTGCCGGTCGGTGCGTAAGCAGTGACCGCAGGGCGAATTCCGCGCTTCGTGTTCAGGCCTCCTGTATGGCGATGGGGCAGGCGGCCGGTGCGGCGGCAGTTCTGGCGGTGGCACGCAACACGACCCCGCTTGAGACGCCGCTGAACGATATTCGGGCGTTGCTCGCGGAACACAACGCGGTTTTGCCCGAAACAGACGCATAGGGCGAGCGGCAGATGAAAATTTGCCCGTGGGGCGAGCTTCCAGCTTGCCTTTTTCGGCAGAATCGCAAGCTGGAAGCTCACGCCACGGTATGAATCCAACCGCCCAGAACAAGAAAAGCCAGAGACAAGAAGGAGATAGATGACAATGAAAGATATCAGCAGACGCGCGTTTATTCATCAATCCGCCATGGTGTTTCTCGCCGCCGGCATACTGCTTGGAGGAACGAACGCTTTTGCCGAACACGGGGGTAAACGCAAGCCCAATATCCTGTTTATCATGACAGATCAGCAGCACGCCCGCATGATGAGCTGCGCAGGCAACAAATGGCTGAAGACTCCAGCCCTGGATGCGCTGGCGAAGGATGGTATTCGCTTCGAGACAGCATATAGCACGAATCCCGTGTGTGTGCCCAGCCGCATAAGCATGGCAACGGGCGTCATGTCTTGCCGTCTTGGCGCGACGCACAATAGCACGGGCAGTCGGATCAGGCAGCTCCCGCCCGAAGTGGATGAGAATTCGATGGGCAAGCTCATGAAGCGAGCCGGTTACGACACCTTCTACGGCGGAAAGGTGCATCTGTGCAGGTCGCTGGTTCCCCGGAACGCAGGTTACGACGAGTATTACCGAGATTCACGCGACGAGCTGCCTACGGCCTGTGTTGAATTCATCAAGAGGAAGCGGGACAAACCGTTTCTTGCGGTGGCATCATTCATCAATCCACACGACATCTGTTTTGCCCACAAGGCCCACATGGGCGAGAGATCCAACGTAATGGATCTTTACCGGGAGGCCGCTGCGCTGCCTTTGGACGAGTTGCCTCCGCTTCCTGACAACTATGGCATACAGGAGAATGAACCTTCAGCCATTCAAGCCCATTTGAGTGCGAGGGCCACAACTCCAACCTCAACTATGCGTGAGGAGTATGACGAGAAAGCCTGGCGAATCAATCGCTGGATCTATCACCGCCTCACCGAACGAGTCGATGGTGAAATCGGCAGAATTCTTAACGGCTTGAAAAAGGCAGGTCTCGAAGACAACACGCTGATCATCTTCACCAGTGACCACGGGAATATGGATGCAAGCCACCGGTTGGCATCCAAGGGGATGTTCTATGAGGAGTCGGTAGGCGTTCCGTTTATCCTGAAATACAAAGGAAGCATTCCGGCTGGCCGAATCGACCGGAAACATCTCGTCTCCACGGGGCTCGATATCCTGCCGACAATCTGTGATTACGCAGGTATCGACATTCCCGAACACCTTCTGGGCAGAAGCCTTCGTCCGGTGGCCGAAGGCGAAGCTGTCGATGACTGGCGGACGTACGTAGCGTCCGAGAATCATTACACTCGAATGATCCGCAGTCAAAGATACAAGTATTGTGCCTTCGACGATCCCGACAGCAAGGAGTCACTGGTCGATATGGAGAACGACCCCGGAGAAATGCGGAACCTCGTTGATGCCCCCGAATTCCGGGAGGTACTGGCAGAGCATCGGAGACTGCTCGCTGACTGGAGCAAGATCTCCGGCGATAACGACGCCTCGAAATACTTGGGCAAGGACTAACAACAGAGTCGAGGAGATTGCGCGCTGAGAACGCCCCTCCTTTGCCTCGAACCGCACTTCGCTAACACTGTTGCTGCCAAGTCCCCTCGGTCTAACCGTCCTGGGGAAGTAACTGCGCTCCGCTGACTGAACGGACCCTCGCATCCAGGCGGCGCTGCATAGCGCGGAGGCGTTTCGTGCCACGGTCGCGAACACCTCCGCGCGCAAGCCACGAAGGTTTGGCGACACAGGTGGGAGACCTCCTTGGGGAAACGCGCTGATGCCTGTGGCGACGTGACGCACGTGACAGCCCCTGAAATGAATTAATTCAACTACATAGGTTAGGGGGCATATCACTACGCTCCAGCCAACATCGCGGTCATAGGGGACCGAAGGAGAGAGCCTATTCCGCCGTGATGCTGGCACAGACCAAAACGGTTTTGGCCGCGAGCTTTCATCGCCGCTGAACGCGAATTGACAATCCCGCCTGCCTGCAGACGTAACTCAATTGTGATGCTTCGTCGTTACGTCGCTCTGGTTTATGAAAGATTTTTCACAATTCGTTTATGGACTTCCGGTTCGGGCATCCTGAAAATGGCTCGAATCTGAGGAGAAAAGTGTATGCCGCTCTTGTTGCTGGTGGAGGATGAACGAAAGCTCCTGGATGGCCTTCAGCGAGGGCTGAAGGACGAGGGTTTCGATGTCCTTAGGACGGGCAGCGGCGAGGAGGGGTTCTATCTGGCCACCACCGAGCCGGTGGATGCCGTAGTGCTCGACGTGATGCTACCAGGACGGGATGGATTCCAGGTTCTCCGCGATCTTCGGCGGCAGGGCTTCTGCAAGCCGATCCTCATGCTGAGCCGAACGGGGCCGAGAAGAAAGCCAAGCTCAGTCGGTGGTTCAAACAGTTCGCGCCGGACATCGAAGCGGGCGTTTGCCCGTCATACAAGTCGGACACGGCAGACAGCTACCCGGGCATGGATGTGCGAATCATTCAAAAGGAGCACGCGATCCCAGGCGAGGGCTTCGTCGTCAACGTGGAGACCCAACGGCAGGTAGTGTCCTAAGAGTGTGTTGCTGGCGGGGCAGTGGGCATTTCACCGTCGCGAACGCCGTTTCTTTGCACGTCGCAGACTTTCCTGCGTGAGGATTTGCTGCACTAGATCGACACATGAGGCGCAGATCGCGATTTCGGAGTCAGACTGAACAAGTGGCCCGATTTCAGATGAATGCTTGCGGCAGAAAGAGCATTGCCCATGCCCATCGGCTTCGGCGAGTTTGGATGAAACAGCGTCGCAGCACTCTGGGCAGATGAAAACATCGCCCGGACCTTCAACGAATGGGCCGACATTGCTGTGGCTGCGACTGCAAAACGAACAAGAGGTATCTCGTTTCACCGTTTGGCCCGCGAAGAAGTCTGTAAGCCACCCCATTCATCCAACTCCCCTCACCACCCTACCACCCGCGAGACGCGGGGTGAAGATGATCTTCGCCTTTATGGCGCGAGAATTGACAGCAACGGTCGCGGATTCCGACTGGTCTACTCACGAGTCTACGTGCGCCACTGGGGCGAAATCGCTTGGCCCCGCGGCCCGCGCGTGGTAGGATGAGCAAGTGGTTCAGTTTTGCCGACATCTTGTCGGCTGGGAGCTTTGGGCGACCTAACGTCTTGAACCGATGGGCCAACCGCTCTGGCTTAGCGTCCTAAACGTCTCCGTGATGCCTACTGTCATCGCGACGTTAAGCGTCTGTATTCTGCAACGTGCATTCGGCTGGTCTTGGGCCATTGTGGTACTTTCCTTCGTCCCTCTTTGGATTGTCGGCTTGTTGGTTTGGAACGTCGGACTCGATTTCGTCGCTTCACTTCTGCCGTCGTTTCGTCGGAGACGCATTTGGCATCCGCCGTGCCCGGAATGCTCTCAGCCGCTCGCTACACAACACGCACAACAATGTCTCCACTGTGGGGCCGATTGGCACGATCAATCTCGGTAGGCAGCGCCACGGTCGCCCGAATCGGGATAGGGATAGCCTTGCGGCGGTACGGCGAAGATGCTTGGCCCCGCGGCCCGCGGGTGGTAGGGTGGGGGAAGTTCTATTCAATTGGGAGGTTACGATTTCACTCCCGACGCTATTGGAGTTCGACGCAGACTTTCCCACAAGCTCACGAGACGACGACCCTCCCGGAAAACGCCTTGCACAGTTCCTCGTCGCCTCGCTGGGTGCGCTAGGTCTCCACGCGACGAAACCGGAATTGCATTCAACCTACGGCTGGGCATTTTGCGCGACGCACGAAAACGTGACTGTGTGGTGTATGCTGCAACTCAGTGACAACTGGATACTCACAGTCAAACCAACAATGTTCTTTTTTCACTGGCTGCTCCGCAGAAGACCACGCGACCAGATCAAATCCATCCACGAACAGATTGAAGGCATTTTGCGCGATGACGAGCGGGTTGACGGCATTCGGCGGTATACGAAAAAGGAAGCCGAATTGCGATACAGTCAGGATGAAGGCCGCTGATCTGCCGGCAACACACTCTTGGGACACTACCCAACGGCACGACGCCTACTCGAATGACGGCAAGTTCGAGGCTGACGAGTTCCCTATCTTTCTCGGCTATTTCAAACAGTATGCCGATGCGCCGAACGCGTGCATGCTGTTCCATAGCGGCTGGACCCAGGGAATCACTAACGGCAGCCTCACCGCCCCACATCCCGAGATGGGCGGTTATGGAAAGAGCGAAGACGACCGCGGCATCCGGTTCTACTACGAGTGGGTGCGAGACAACATCGGCAGGTACGAGTACCCGCGGCACATTCGCGATTCCGAGTAGAAATCCAACAGACCTGGACAAGGATGTATGATGAATATGAGGCAAGATTTTGGATTCGGCTTGGAAGCGGAGTACCTGCTGGCCGAGGCCGGGACGTATCGGCCGCTTTGGCATCGCGACCTGTCGTTCGAGCGGATCAATGCGGCGTTGGAAGCGATCCAAGACGACGACCTGCCGCCGCTAGACGGACTCGATCTTGAACCTCCGCATCGGAAGCGGATGTGCTACGTTGTCGAGGGCTATCACGTTCCCGATCCCGACCTCAACCCCATTGACCTGTGGCCCAAGGGTGTCGAGATCCGGACGCCCGTTTGCCCCTCTCCGGAGTCTTGCCTGCAACATTTTGGCACGCTACACGGACGGCTCTTCAGGGCGATGCAGTCTCTCGGTTACGTGCCTGTCGCCCTTTCTCATCATCCGACCGAGCATCACTTCGAGGGGCCGCAAAACAAGCGTCGCTATGACTTCTGGCAATGGGCGATGGAGGTTATGACCACCTACGGGCCAGACATCAACATCAGCCTGCCCTCCGAATTAGAAGCCAAGCTGAACCTCGACGACCTCCACACCAAAGTGAACTACTACGGCCCCGCGATGGCGGCGCTTAGCCTTGGCTCGCCGCTGTACCGTGGCGGGCTGTGGACGATTCGCGGCCAGGTCGGCAAGTCGATCCGCATGCATCGGCGCAGCGTGGTCGCTCCCGCCCTAGAGGTCCATTTGGAAGAGGACGGGCGTTTGGAGTTCAAGTTGTTTGAAATGACCTGCTCCCTAATCGACTTCTACGGTTACCTCCTGCTGTGGCTCGCCGTCCTTCTCGACGATGGCCTGGAGGGTCGCGCAAGCCGGCAGACGCGTGTCTACGACCTGGGTCAAGTCGCCCGGTTCGGTCTCGAGGCGGAGACGATCCGCGAGCGAGCGAGTTCGTTGCTAGACCGGGCACCCAGCGCATTGGACCGTTGGGGCTTCAATGCCTGCCCCTTGTCGGAGTTCCAGCGACGTCTGGACACGGGACGGTTGCCGGCGGATCGGATCATCGAGTGGTACGAGCAGGAAGGGGAAGTTCCGCGCGTATTGCGGCATCTCACGGAGCTGCGCGACGGTGACTCCATGCCTGACTGTCGGGCCGGGCTACCGGCGAAACCGGCCTCGACGATCGCGCGGGATGCGGCGGCCGTCCCCAGGGGATCGTAGAGGAAGCAAACCAGCAAGAGCCTGCCTCGTCGTGATTGACCACCGCCCACTGATCGAAGCAACGAATCTCGGGCGCCGCCATCCAAACGGCACCGAGTGGCTTTTGCGCGAGGTGTCGATCGAAGTTTGCGCGGGGCAGCGCATAGCGCTCATCGGCCCGTCTGGAGCTGGCAAGACACTTCTGCTTCGTGCTTTGGCGATGCTGGACCCTGCGGACTCGGGCGAAATCCGATGGCAGGGAGTCACCGTCGCAGGATCAGCCATCCCGTCGTACCGCTCCCGCACGATCTATCTGCATCAGCGTCCCGAACCGATCGAAGGAACTGTCGAGCGGTTCTTCCGGCAGCCGTTTGAGCTGAAGATCCACCATGACAACGCGTTTGACCGTGACCGTGTCGTAGGCTACCTCGACGCCCTCGGCCGCGGCGAGTCATTCCTGAAGAAGCCGGGACGCGATCTCTCCGGCGGTGAGGGACAGATTGCGATGCTCATCCGCGCGCTGCAACTCGACCCACAAGTACTGCTGCTCGATGAGCCGACGGCGGCTCTCGACGCGCACGCCGCCACGGAGGTCGAGGAACTCTTGACTCAATGGGTAAAGACGAATGGCCAGCGAGCCTTTGTCTGGGTCAGCCATGACATGGAGCGAAGCGGACGCACTGCAGACAACTTGTGGCGGATGGATCATGGTCAGGGCATAAGGTGCTCACAATGAACACTCTCGTCGAACTCTCGCCGCTGCAGGTTGCCTTAGCCAGCGCGTTGATATTTTTTGGCGGGCTCGTCTCGATCGTCCTTCAGCTAGGACTGCACAAGGCCCTGCTGGTCTCCACGATCCGCATGGTGGCCCAGCTACTTCTAGTCGGCCTGATCCTTGAGTGGGTTTTTCAGGTGGACCGTTGGTACATCGTCGTGACACTCCTGGCGGTGATGACGGCGATTGCAGGCGTGACCGCGGGGCAGCGCGCCCAGCGTCGATACACGGGCATCTGGCTGACGACGATCATTTCGATCTGGGCGAGTGCGTGGCTGGTCGGCGGCTTCGCCCTGTTTGTTGTGGTCCGCGGCGATCACGCCTGGTACGAGCCCCAGTACGCGATACCCTTGGTCGGCATGGTCCTTGGAAACTCTCTGAACGGCATTGCCCTGGGGCTGAGTGCGTTCGTGGAGAGCCTTGTTGCGCGTCGCCAGCAAGTCGAAGGTCAGCTCGCCCTGGGGGCCACGCGATGGGAAGCCGCTCGTGAACCGGTCCGCCATGCACTGCGCGTGGGTACGATCCCCATCCTCAACGCGATGGCTGTCGCCGGGGTAGTCAGCTTGCCCGGTGTGATGACCGGTCAGTTGCTATCGGGTGTTTCGCCGATCATCGCGGTCAAGTACCAGATCGTAATCCTGATGCTCGTGGCGTCGGCCACACTATTCGGGACGCTGGGCGTGGTGGCGCTGACCTACTTTCGGCTCTTCAGCCAAGATCATCAGTTTCTCTACCAACGGTTGAACGAGTCAGAGTAGGCCCTCGTGCCCGCATCTCCATTCCATGAACAGGCGCGCGCAAGCTATGAAGATTCGGCGACAAAGGAGGGCGTGACCTAAGCGCCTTGCGGAGACAGGTTTGGACGCATCGGGCGATGTGCACCAGAGCAAGTTGCAGCGGGGCTCCATCGCCCGTGGCTCGCTCCGAAGTACATGCCGATCTTGCCGGCGCTCCACGGCTGCTGGCCGATCTATGGCTGCGTCGGCCTCCCTTTTCAAAATGAACTTAACCCGGCTTCGCCGGGATCCTTTGTGGAATCCACCTATTCTCTGCAGAATAATAAATTCCTGTTGGATGAAATTCGGCTTGTCCTTGACTAGCTGCCCGGCTTCAATCGTCCCCTGAATCAACTCCTTCGGCATGCTGGCCTCCTTGAGATCGTTCATTGCTTCTTCGCAAGCACAAACAGGCGGCCTTCTCCCGCGTCGAGTGAGATTTGCAGGCCGGGCATGTTGGGGCTGTCGTCGTATACAAGAATCTCTCGCCCGGAATGCTTGTCGATTTCCAACACATGGTCGGAGGGTACGTTGAACTCTACCGTCGCCCAGGCCGTGTAGGCGAAACGGTAGTTGTTTATTATCACTGCGTGGCGGCCGTCGGCGTGCTCGAAGACGCCGACGAGATAGTCGAGGGGTGGGTCCACTTCAGCGCGCCCGATCGTGCGGATCGGCGTGCCCTTGAGCACTTCCGCCGGATCATCGCCCGGTCTTACGTGGTACACACCCGTGCTGCGCAGCTTCATCAACGTCGGGCCGAGGCTCTGGATGTGTGCGTTGATCCGGCGGGCCTGGTACCAATGCCGCGTGCGGCTGCCGTCTCGGCGCAAAATGGCGCCGCCCTTGGGAAACTCGAACGTGTTCGGGGTACCGTAAGTGAAGTAGAGTATGCCCTTCGCGCCGTAGGCCAATGACGTGTAGATCTGCCATCGAATCTGCGCCTCGGTGGGATCCGTGTTCGCTCCGAACGGCGCCGTGTTGAAGTAGTTCCAAAATGGGATATTCCTTTTCAACGCGTACTTGCGTATCGTCGCAAGGTTCTGGCAGTACGAGTCTCGATGCAGCTTTGAGTGGACTGTCGGACCATCGGGGCTCGGCTGGAAACGGGGGTAGTGGTCGAAGCAAAGCACGGGGGGATCGAGCTTTTTCACGAAACGTGCGACGTATTCGTCATAGCCTTCGGCGCTCGCCCGCCGCGGGCGGAGTTCACCCACCCCCAACTGCTTCTCGGAGGCGTAATTCGGATACAGATTGATGTAGTCGAGCTTGCCGGGGCGGGCATTGCGGATCGCCGCGGCCCGCTCGCGCAACTGCGGGAAGATCGTGGTCGACGGTTCATCGAACAGGCGGTATCCCCAGCAGGCATCGCCGGCCGGCAACTCCGTCGGCGAACCACTGTGCGCAAAGACGATAGCCGCTAGACCGTGCTTCCCGCAAAGTTCGACAAGGCGTTGCGAGGAACAACCTTCAATCGGACCAAAGACGAGCGTGAAACCTGCGTCGGCAATCTCGCGGAATCTCGCCTCAAGATCAGCGCCGTCCGGGAATATGGCCCAGAATGCACCGATGGCAAATCGGTCCTGTTTGAACGTCGATGTGGGCAAGGGCTCTGCGACAACCGAATCGGCCGTCGGGTGCCCGGCAGGACGCCCGGCTGCAAACAGACCGACACCGGGGACGAGAAGGAAGAAGGCAACGAGCGCAGACAAAGTCATGTTTCGCATGGTTCCAGGGCCTCCATTGATTCTCAGGATTGTCTCGTCAGTCTGCCGGATGCGATCGCTCAAGGCGTGATTAGCCATATTCTTGGCGCGATTGATGAACGCGTGAAGGTGCTTCACGTCGAATTCCGCAGTTCGAGCGAGAAGTTCGGCCAGTTAGGGTGGGGTCTCCGCGGAAACGCGCCTCAAGCTTCCGGCCTGCAGGCCCACGCCGGCCTGCAGCGCGGCAACGCTGCCGGGAATCCACTTTCTCTGCTATGTCACCTCTTTCATCAAATCACACCGCTGAACTTGGCAAGGTGCGTTACGTGCGTCGGTGAAATCGACCTCTCCACTATTGGACTGCGCGAAAAGTACAGAGGGCCGACACGCCGACGCAGATGCGAATTTGATTAGCAGGGTCGCTGGACTCCGCACGGGAGCGCCGTCACTCTGACCACCGAAGCGGCATTCGTCGAACACCCCTTCGCGCACGAGGTCGCCCCCACCCGTGTAACGAACCGCACTTTGCTGACTGACGTAGGTCACATCGTCTGTGCGCGCCAGCGTTTCGGCTACGTGACCTAGGTCACGCCCTCATGATGCACTTCGAGCCTGACGGGCAGGGATACTGTCCCTCGGGATTGTTCTTTGTGCCGCAACAACGATTTGTGCGCAAGACGAAGACAGAAAACCCAACATCCTTTGGATCGTTGCGGAGGATGCTAATCCCTGGACGAGTTGTTACGGAACGCAGTCGGTTATGAACTTCACCTGCCCAAACTCCACGAACTGATGAAACGACCCGGATCCGAGCGTGCCTGATGTGCCCGCGGAACAATAACTGAACGTTTCAACGAAGGGTTTTCTTCAATTCAGAACGGATACCGCCCAACAGCCATGAAACTTCTGCATTTCATTTTCTTATCGCCTTCACCGCCAGTGTCCAGGCGAACGGAAAAGGAACTAAGCTTGTCCCTCGATCATGCGAGGAAAACCAGATCCTGGTCGCAATAGACGCTACCCACCTGGACTTTGTTAAACTACATTGACGGTGTTCGCTATCCGTGGCCCGAGACAAGAACAACGCAACAGGCAGTCAGATAAGGAAAGAGATTCAACATGCAGAACAGACAGTTTATTCAGATGATCGGCCTATCCGCCGGAATCCTGGTCCTCTGTGGAATGACGGCTTTCGCGGCAGGCGATTCTGCTATAGGAAGCAGACCCAACATCTTGTGGGTCACCAGCGAAGACAACAGCTACCACTGGATCGGTTGCTACGGGAACCAGGACGCAAAGACCCCGAACATCGACGGGCTGGCAGCCGACGGCATTCGTTACCAATACGCCTACTCCAACGCCGCCGTCTGCGCCGTCGCTCGCAACACACTGATTCTGGGCCGTTACGCTTGCAGCACGGGCACGCACAACATGCGCAGTCGCTACCCGGTACCGGACAACTTCCGGACGTACCCGTCCTTCCTGCGCGAGGCTGGCTACTACTGCGTAAATCGATCGAAGACGGATTACAACTTCAAGACGGATGACAAGAGCCACTGGGATGAAAGCAGTCCCAGAGCGCATTGGAAGAACCGCGCAAAGGGTCAGCCATTCTTCGCCGTCTTCAATACAACGATCAGCCACGAGAGCAGCCTGTTTCTGAAAAAGACCGAGGGCTACCGCAAACAGGGCATGATCCCGGAGGTCCCCAGTCGCGATCCGGCCTCGGTGACGCTTCCGCCGCACTACCCCGACACACCGGAAATTCGCCAGGACTGGGTGACGTACATGGACATCGTCACTGCCATGGACAAGCAGATCGGCGACTGGCTGAAAGAGCTTGATGACGAGGGCGTTCGCGACAACACGATCGTCTTCTACTATTCCGACCACGGCGGCATCCTCCCACGCGCAAAACGCTACATCAACGACACCGGCACTCACGTGCCGCTGATCGTCAGTTTTCCCAAAAAGTGGCAGCACCTCGCGCCGGCCGAAGCAGGAACCGTGAGTGATCGTCCGGTCGCATTCATCGATCTGCCACCGACTGTCTTCAGCCTTGCCGGTGTGGAGATACCGAAACAGTTCCAGGGCCGCGCCTTCGCTGGAAAGGCCGCTGTGAAGAGCGAGCCTTATGTCTTTCTGTTCGGGCAACGATTCGATTCACGCATGCTACGGTTCGTGCGCGCGGTCACCGACGGCGAATACCGCTACATCCGAAACTTTCACCCGCACCGTCATCGTGGGATCCTCGCAGGCTACCCTCATGGCCAGGTGGGTTGGCAATCGCTGTTCAAGCTCAAGCAGGCCGGCAAACTCAACGATGTTCAGTCCGCGTATTGGACGATACCCCAGCCGGTGGAGGAGCTTTACCACACCGCGAAGGACCCGTGGGAGCTGAACAATCTTGTCAATGATCCAAAGCACCAGGACCGTCTCGCCCGGATGCGCAACGCGACGCTGAACAAGATGCGCGAGATTGGCGACACCGGCCTCGTGCCGGAATCCATGTACGAAAGCATTTCGAAAGATGGCACTGTTTACGACTACGTGCACAACACAGACTTCCCGTACGAGGATGTCCTCCAGATTGCCCTGGCGGCCGGCGATGGAGACAGTGGAATCCTTCAGAAACTGAGCGCGGCGATGAAGCACGACCATCCGGTGATGCGATACTGGGGTGCGACGGGTTGCACCATCCAGGGTGAGGCCGCGGCTGCGGCAATGAGCCAACTCAAGAAACTGCTGGAAGACCCATCACCTTCGGTCCGCGTCGCGGCCGCCGAGGCTCTTTATGTCCTGGGCGACAAGAAAACGGGCTTCGACGGTCTCATCGACATCCTCAAAGAAACGAACGATCCCGTCGTCTCTCTCGAGGCGCTCAACGTGACTCAGGCTCTCGGCGCTATGAACGACGTGCCCCAGGACGTCTGGGCCAGAGCGTGCAAGGCCGGAGGCTACTCCAAACGGATGGCTAAGGATCAAGACGATCCGAACCTGCAGCGTTGAATCTACGAGAGACAAAGTCGATATCCGCAAGATGCCGTGGATTGGTCCGCTCAAGGAACGGAAGAGATGAAACAATCAACACACCATTCACTTTTGATAACCCTGGTTGTCCTGGTAGGCGCAACCGAAACACAGCTTGTCCCCCTCGAGGCGGCTGAGAAGCCCAATATCGTTTTGGTCATGGCCGATGACATGGGCTATGAAGCCTTGTCGGTGAACGGCAGTGAATCCTGCAAATCACCGAATCTGGACAAGCTCGCGGCGGAGGGCGTTCGTTTCACCAACGGTTTCTCCAACCCGCTCTGTACGCCGTCGCGGGCGAAGATCATGACTGGGCAATACAACGTCCGGAACTACGTCAGGTTCGGCATGCTTGATCGCGGGCAGACTACCTTTGCGCATCAACTGAAGGCGGCCGGGTATGCAACCTGCATCGCCGGCAAGTGGCAGTTGGGCAAGCAGACGGACTCGCCGCAACACTTCGGATTTGAGCAGTCCTGCCTCTGGCAGCATACGCGCAGCGGGCGGTCGAAGGAGAACGACAAGACGATCGATCGGCGATTCGTCAATCCGCTGCTGGAGTTCAACGGCACGGAAAAGGACTACACCAACGGCGAATACGGGCCGCAGGTCTGCACGGACTTTATTTGCGACTTCATCGAGAGGAACAGGGAAAAGCCATTTCTCGTTTACTACCCGATGATCCTCACGCACTGCCCATTTGATCCGACGCCGGATTCCACCGACTGGGATCCGAAGCGGCTCGGCTCCACCACCTACAAAGGCGATCGCAACGACCCGCAGCGACATTTTCGCGACATGGTCGCCTATGCCGACAAGGTCGTCGGGCAAATTGTCGCGCAGCTTGAGAAGTCCGGTGTCCGCGACAATACGTTGCTGATTTTCACGGGCGACAACGGCACCGACAAACCGATCGTCACCCCGTGGAACGGCACGAAGGTCGCCGGCGGCAAGGGCTCCATGACCGACGCGGGGACGCGCGTGCCGATGATCGCCAGTTGGCCAGCGGGCATTAAGCAGCCCGGGCGGGTCGTTGACGATCTGGTCGAGTTCTGTGACGTGATGCCAACGCTCTGCGAAGTCACCGGTGCCGAGTTGCCGGCGAACTATCCGGGCGACGGTTCGAGCATCGTTCCGGTACTCTGGGACAATGCAATCGCCCGCAAGAAGGACTGGATTTACATCTGGTATCGAGGCCAGGTCATGGTTCGCAACAAGCAGTATTCCCTCCTGGCCAAAGCCGACGGCAGCGGCGCCACGTTGACTCGCTACAAGGGGCCGTTTGACGGCGAGAAACTTGAGGACTCCACACTTTCGGAAACGGAGCGCGCCATCAAAGAACAGTTCGAGGCCACGCTGGCGCAATTCGCGAAGACCCGCCTTTCGAGCGTCAGTGAAGATGGCCGAGCCCAGGTGAAGAAGACCAGGAAGGGCAAGAAGTAGTCGTCCGTCCTCCCTTGCACCACACCTTGGGCCTCCACGGCACGGTGCACTGGCAAACGTTCTTGAACAACGAATACGAACCATGAACTATAGAATCATCCTCCTTTGTGCGCCGCTTGCCTTCCTGGGCACCCTTTGCCTAGACAGAGCCAGTGCTTCGGACCGCCCCAACATTCTGTTCATCGTTTCCGACGATCACGGCTGGGGTGATCTGCCGGCGAATTGGGACAAGACTGAGGTGAAGTTGCCGACCTTGGACGCCCTGGCCGCCGGTGGCGTGAGGTTTCCTCATTACCATACCGAGCCATTGTGCGGTCCGTCTCGCGCCTGCATGTTTACCGGTCAATACTCGATGGAAAACGGCATGTGGCGCGGCCCTGGAAAACAGAAGCTCGGCGCGCCGGGGTATCGTGGCATCAAGCGCGACGTGAAAATGCTTTCGGAGCATCTCGCCGAAGCCGGCTACACAACCGGCGCCTTCGGCAAATGGCATATGGGATCGCTTGAGGGTGAAGTTCCGAATGACCGCGGGTTCGATGAGTTTCGCGGGTTTCTCGGTGGGGCCCATCCGTATTGGGTCACGGCCAGATCAAAGATAATGCACAATCGCGAGCCGGATCGTTCCGAGGGACACGCGACCGAGTTATTTACTCAATGGGCTGAAGCGTTCATTCGAGCGAGCGCCGATAAGGACAAACCTTTCTTCTGTTATCTGGCCTACAATGCGGTGCACGGTCCGCTTCGCACCGATGAATCGAAGAAGGCCTCCGCGCCCGATGCCTGGGTGAGAAAAGCACTCGGCCGAGGTGTCAGTTTCCTGCGCAGCGACTATGTCGCCATTCTCGAACACATGGATCACAACATCGGCCGGTTGGTCGACCTTTTGGGTGATCTGGGTATCGCGGAAAACACACTCATCGTCTTTGTGAGTGACAACGGCGCCTGCACCATGGGAGACGACACTGCTGGCAATTATCCCGGCAATAATGGCCCCTTCCGCGGAGGCAAGGCCACAACGTATCAGGGCGGGCTGAATGTGCCGTTCCTTGTCCATTGGAAAGGCCGACTGCCTCGAGGCATGGTCTCTGATGCACAGGCGATGCATTGCGATGTCTTTTCCACCTTGCTGGACGTGGCAGGAAACCGAAGAGCGGCACGTGCCAGGTCGAGAACTGGCCTACAGAGCTAAACAGTTACCAAAAAACGAAGCCTGAACTAAAAGAGAGTGAAATAGAGATGATCAAGGAATACTGGGTGCTGTGTATCATATTGATTCCGTCACTACTTTCAGCCCAGACATCAAACGGCAATCCGCAGCCTAAGGATGCAATCAAGCGTGATCTACAGGTGGGTGCTGAGGGCGACTCGGTTCTGACGGATGAGGAGGCACAGAAATGGAAGACGCCAGGCTTCAAACAGGCGAACAGCATGGGCGGCGGCGAAGCGACGATCTCGAAAAGCGGGAAGCTTCGCGTTTTCGTGTTAATGGGACAATCCAACATGCAGGGCGCCGCACGGGCGGCTGAACTGAAGTCGCCCTACAATGAAAAACACGATCGCATGAGAATCTGGGCGAATGGGAGGTGGGAGTACTTTTTGCCGCGCCAACGATTCGGGCCGGGCGTGTCAATGGCGCATCAGCTTGCCGAACTCTGGCCGGACGATACCATAGGCATCATCAAGGTTGCAGTCGGCGGAACGGGAATACGCGGGTTCGAGAAGAACTGGTCACGAGAACAGGCCGCACGTACCTGGGATGAAAAAAAGGGGGCGCTGTATAAGGACCTGATGAACGCTGTTGCTGAAGCAAAGAGAATTTCGAAGCCTGAGTTTTGCGGCGTTGTCTGGAAGCAGGGAGCTGCAGATGGAAGAAAGAAAGATCTCGCGGGTGAGTATTATGATACTTTCAAACAGCTTGTTTCGGATCTGCGCGCAGACCTGGGTGACTCGGACCTGCCGGTATTTGTTCTGACCTACATGAAAGACGAGGACTTGCTCAAAATAAAAAGGCAGGCAGGCAAACGGCCGTACATCGGAACGGTCTTAATGGCGCATAATAGAGCAGGACGAGACATCCCCAACGTTGTCACTGTCCATCACGGCCGGTTACCCGTCAAGGCAGACGGAGTCCACTTCAACGCCGAGGGCCAGATTAAGCTCGGGAAGATGACAGCCTCTGCAATAGAAGAAGTTTACAAAGCAAAAGAGTAACTCCCAAGCGAGGTCCTTTGCAGTAAGAGAAGTCATCTAAGCAGTGCCGTCACCTGACGGACATTGCCTGTATACCAAGCCGGTGCACACAACTGCGATCAGCTGCGCTGCTCTCCGTCTGTGACCTCAAACGTTGGCAATGATACCGAACTTGAACGAACACGATCTGCAAATTATGGGAAATGGCGGATCACAGCATAGGATGACAGAACCAAGAACAGATCGGGGTAAAGCTGTGAAATTGCTAATGCTGATGGTCATTGGCACAACAACCATGCTTGAGGTAGCGCACAGCGCCGTCGCTCCGCACCATCGACCAAATATTGTCTTTTTCATCAACGACGACCAGGTGAAGGAGTAGGTCGGGTGCTACGGCGGCAAGGTGCTGACCCCGCATCTCGACCGGCTGGCACGCGAAGGGATGCGGCTGGATAATGTCCACGTGGTTTCGACCGTCTGCACGCCGTCGCGCTACTCCATGTTCACGGGTCGCTATCCGGGGAATTCCTGGTTCAAACCCTACCTGGCCAAGTTCCCCAAAGATCATCATGGCGCGCCCGGCTTCAACGTGGGGCTCGAAGAGGACAACATGAACGTCGGCAACGTGCTTCGTCGTGCGGGCTATGTGACCGGCCACGTCGGCAAGCTCCACGTTGGCCCTCATCTGAAAGACCCAACGAAATACGCCCACTACGGGCTTTAGGAAGAAAAAGGGACAGGCGCATTTGACAGCCTGCTCGGCCCTTTCCTGAAGTCGGTGGGTCACGCAAGGGATTTCGCTACCGGTCCGCGTCATCGCGTTGCCCTCGTTGCACCAAGCCGTGACGGATACACGGCGGTGGCATATTCTACTCGAATCTGTCGTGCCATAATACGGGCAAGCAGATCGAAACCGAGAAAGCCCTGCCGACCGGCGATATTGGTCAGATCGCCTTCCGACATCCAACCCTCGGTCTGCCAGCCGCCGCAATCGAACTCGAATTGCAGGCGACCGTCGTCGGGGTCGCGACCATTGTAGTCTTCCCAACGATTGGAAAGGCCGTCGCCGTCCGAATCGGTGCGGACCCGCTCATACTCAGGATTGACCCCCTTGAAGCGGCCGTTACCGTTCATCTCCAATTCGATATCAGGCTCCTGTCCCGTTCCAAGATCGCCCTTGGCAACCCAATCATTGAGCATCTTTCGATGCGCCTCGATCACTTCTTGATGCGCTGCGGAATTCGCCAGATTGTTCACTTGTGCGGGGTCGGCTGCGATGTCATAGAGTTCTTCGGCTGGCCGTTCGCCAAAATAGATCTCCGCAAGTTTCGGCGGCAACGTCCCCTCGGCATACGCCTGGCGGAGAAATCTCAAGTAGTCCCTTCCGTCACGGTACTGCGGCTGCAACAACACGCGATCGAGCAGATAGTTGCGGGTGTACCGATACCGATCGGTGCGGATCGTGCGGACACGTTCAATAGTATGGTCGCAACGATCGCGGCCCGACCCAACGAACTCCCTCGGCGCGGCATCTTCGCCGAAAAGGTTTTGCCCTTCGACCCATTTCGGATGCGGGATACCGGCCCACGTCAGCGTGGTTGCTGACACGTCGAGGATCGAGACGAGGTCATCGCGCACCTTTCCGGACGGCACCCACTTTTCTGGCCCGTTGATGACCAGCGGCACGTGCAGGCCCGCCTCGGTCGGCATCTGTTTGTGACGGACCAGATTATTCGCCCCGTGGTCCGAGAAGTAAACAACGATGGTGGAGTCTGCCAAGCCTTTCTCTTTGAGCGTGGCCAAAATACCGCCGATGCGAGCATCGTCGCAACGAATCGTATCGCAGTGTTGTGCAACGATTTGCCGGTACATTTCATTTTGGGGATAGTCGGCAGGAACGACGACCTGGGTGGGATCCGTCCTCTCGTCGGCAGCCAGACTGCCAGTACGGGACTTTCCGCCTTTCAATTGAATCTGCCCGAAGAACGGTTTCCCTTTCGGCAGCGAAGACCAGATATCGCGTCCCTTCTTGCCCTTTGGCAAGGCGGTGTAAAGGTCTGCATCTGAAGTGAAGTTGTAGTCGGTCTTGCCCATGTTAAAGGTGAAGTACCCAGCCCCTTGCATCAGTTCGGGAATCGTTTTCATTCCCTCCGGCAAAGGCAGCCCAGCCGCACCGCGACGCGAACGATGCTCGTGCCCGCCAAAACGAAATTGATACGCACCGACGATCACCGCCGACCGGCAGGATGAACAGACAGGAGCCGGAACATAGGCCCGCTTAAAAAGCACACCGTCAGCGCCGAACTTGTCGATCGCCAGCGTCTTTCCCTGGTTCGCCTCGTACCCATAACAGCCGATCCACGGTGATGTGTCCTCCTGAACCAGCCACAGAATGTTGGGCTTCTGCTCGGCCTGAGCCAACGCCGCGACTACCATAAAAAGAAAACAAATGGAGATTGATTTCGTCATTGCTTGTTCCTTGTCTAACGCGGCAATGTCAACCACCGGCCGCCTTTGCAGCCTTTCTGAATTCCTCAAAACTACGGCGCGACGATGTCTCGCCGACTTCGACTGCCAAGCCGCAGGAAGCACCACCATCGTCCCAGGCACTGAAGTGTGACATCATTCCGCCGGCGCTGATCAGGCGGAAGATCCGGCCCTTGCTGCCCAGCTACCGACCCGGTTTGCCGGCGTTGCTTCGCATGGCCTCCATCTCTGCTCGTGTCACCACGCCGTCTTTGTTCTTGTCGGCGGAGTTGAAGACGTTCGCCGGCCCGCGGAACTCCTCCTCGGTCAGCTTGCCGTCCTGATCGCGGTCCATGAACTTGAAGATCCGATCTACGCTCGGCGGCCCACCCGCGGGCCCGCCCGTCGGCTGGCCGGCTTTGACCAGCTTCGCCAGACGACCTGCGAGCGCCGCTTCCTGCGCCTTGTAGTTCGGCCTGGCCCATCCGCCCCAGACGCGCAGATACTCCGGGACGGTGATCATCCCGTCGCCGCTTGTATCGAGCGCGTCAAACACCGCCCGGGACATCGCCATGTCCTCGATTGGCGAGCCCTCGACGAATTCGGCCCCGGTCACCCGGCCATCCTTGTCCGCGTCCGTCTGCTGGACAATGCCCTTGGCCTCGTCGGTGATGATACGGTTCAGCACATACTCCGTGCGCGTCACCACTCCATCGGCATTGTTGTCCGCCGCACGGAAGATGCCGGCCCGCGCCTGCGGCGTCATGTAACCGCCTCGCTCCACGTACTCCACTCGGGTGTGCTGGCCATCATGGTTCGGATCGGTCCGGTCGAAGTGGTTCGCGTATGACCGCAACTGCTCGTCGCTGGCCCCCACGTCCCGCTTGGCGCCCAGCATCGCCAGGATCGTCGCAACGTCCTGCCCGCCAATGACCACCTTGTCAGCCGGACACTTGCGACCCTCGGCCTGGGGTTTCGACTTGCCCCTCGGGCCGCCGATCCCGCTGGGGCTCTTGCTCGGCGGGCGGCGAGGCAGGTCGCCCGAGGCCAGCCGCTCGCCCATCGATTTGGGATCGTTCATCCTGCTCGCGTGCAGGTCGGCCAGTTCGACAGATTCCAATTTGCCGTTGGCGTTCTTATCCATCTGATCAAAGCGGGCGTCCGAACCGCGGAACTCCGACTTGTCCACCGCCCCGTCGCCATTCTTATCGTTCTGCATCATGAAGACCATGGCGAACCGGCTGCGATGGCCTCGCCCCTCGACACCCGCCCTTGACGGATCAACCTTGGGGCACTTGGCGTGTCGCTCCTTGTACGCCTTGGCCAACTCCGCCCACGACAGCGCCCCGTCGCCGTCGGTGTCGATCCGCCCGACGGCCGCTCGGGCCTCGCCCTGGTCGCTCATGCCCGGACTCCGCATGAACTCTTCGACCGTCACCGTCTTGTCTCCGTCCACGTCCAGCCGCGAAAAGACCTTCTCGGCCGTCATCCCCATCGCGCAGGCCGGACAGTCCGCCGGAGCAGGCTTGAGCTTCGACGCCGTCCCCGCAGGCTTGCCCTTGAGCGGGGCTTCCGATGCGGCCACCGCGGCGGTCAGCAAGCAAACGGTTGTCAAAGCAACGTTTCGAGTGCATGTCATGAGTGACCTTTCATTTGTTACCCGCCTCTTCACGGTTACCCAACTGGCCGTCGCGTTGAAACTGCTGCCAGTCGGCGGCGTACGCGGCATTGATGAGCCAAGAGGCGACGGTCTTTTCCTCAGTGAAACTGGTGAACGGAGCGGTAGGGAGACTTCTGTTCAAATCAATTGAATAACGATACCATCCACAAACTCCTTTCGCGATCCGACATGCCTGGGCATCTGACCGGTTGCTGGAAAATGCTTGTGTCGCTGTGCCGTACGCAGACGCGCACTTATCTGGCGCCGCTCGACGCTACAACGCGTACACGGAGAAACTTCCGTTGTTTGATCTGGAAACGGATCCTGGTGAGACCAACGACCTGCGGGCGAATCAGCCTGAACTGGGGAAGGAATTGACCAAGCAGTTCGAAGCGATCATTGGGCCGGATGTCGATAATTGAAAGAAAGGGATGAAAATGAATCGGCGCAACTTCAGCAAGTTCGCGATGGCGGCATTGTTCGGCCAGGGACTAATTGGAGCTAACCGTGTTCATGGTGCCGGATCCGCCAGTCAACTGGACCGCTTCGGTGGATGGAAAGGTAAGAAATTCAAAGCTACTGGCTTCTTCCGCACGGAGCACGACGGTCAGCGCTGGTGGTTCGTCACGCCCGAAGGCAACGCCTTCATCAGCTTCGGCGTGAACCACTACCACGCGGGCTGGTGGGCTCAGGACTACAATCGCGACCATTGGGTGAAGGCATTCGGCGCCAAACGGCCCTGGGACACCGCTTGGCGAGACGGCTTTCGCGATGCGGCCCTGGCCGACCTGCGACGCCTCGGACTTAACACGCTCGGCATCCACACCGACGCGCCGATGCTGACGGAGCCACCGGGCAAGGCGCTTTTCCCCTACGTCGCGCGCTTCGAGCCGCTCGTGCTGTCGCATTACCGCAAGCCGACGCCAGAGACCTATGCCGATGTCTTCTCGCCCGATTACGAAGCGATCTGCGAGGCCGCCGCGCGAGAGATGGCCGAGCCCTACGCCAACGATCCCATGATTCTCGGCTACTGCATGGCCGATGTACCGCCCATGACCGACAGAGACGCCGAATGGCATAAGGGCACAACGTGGCCGCGGCGACTGCGCAACTTGGATGCCAACGCGCCCGGCAAGCAGGCCTACGTCGATACGATGCGCAAGCGCCACACCGACATCGCGGCCTTCAATGTCGTCTATACCACGGAGTTCGCGTCGTGGGACGCGTTGCTCGATGCCAAGGACTGGCGACCAAACGCCCGGCCCGCCAACCGGGCCGAACGCGACGATAACGACGCCTTCCTGCTGCTCTGCGTGGACAAGTACTACAGCGTCGCAAAGGACGCCCTGCGCCGCGTTGATCCAAATCACCTGTTATTGGGCGACAAGGTCAACGCCAACAGCGACGCCTTCGATACGATCGTGAGCGTGACCAGCCGTTATACCGATGTCGTCAACATCCAGTACTACGCGTCATGGAAGAAGCAGAAGGCCACCATGGACCGCTGGTCCAACAAGGTCGGCAAACCCTTCCTGAATGGCGATTCAGCCTTTACCGTTCCTACCGAAACGATGCCCAACCCATACGGCCCGCACGCGAAGGACCAGGCCGAGCGTGCCAAGTGGACGCGCGAGTTCATGGAGAAGGCAACCGCACGGCCCGATTTCGTCGGCTGGCATATGTGTGGCATGATCGATACTTCCAAGGCGATGCGCGGCAAGGAAAAGCACCAACACCAGGGCCTGATGACGACGCACGGCGAGTTCTACCCGGAAATGGAACAGGCCGTACGTCACGTCTCCTCCCGACTCTACGACATCGCCTTAGGGAAATAGACGGCGGGAGGACGACCGAACACGGTCTCCATGAAATTGAAGAGTTTCCAGGGGGCTCGGCTCTCCGGTGGTTCTGCCGCAGACCAACTTCTTGCGCAGGGAGGCTTGTTATCTTCGAGTTCTTCGTTTTCACTGGCGGTAATCTCAAATTCGCTGAAAGTTGGGACGACGCCAAATTACGCGCCGTAGCCGGATTCGCAAGAATTCGGGCGATTTGCCGCTTCCCCCGAACTCTTGGCGAGTTCGGCTACGGCAAACTTTCAACTACTGAAATTCGCTGAAAGGGTCTCTATGTGCCGCATCCTGTTAATCGGTTGTTTCCTGTTACTCGCCATCTGCAGCTTTCTGCCTGTCTCTGCGCAGGAGAAGATCAGTCACCCGACTCCGCCGGAAGCCGTTCGCCAGGATGGCGTACCGCGAGGAGAGCTGATTCAGGGGACGTTTCGCGACAGCCAAATCTTCCCCGGCACGGAACGAGATTACTGGGTCTATCTCCCTGAACAGCTCGCCGCCGACAAACCGGCCCCGCTGATGGTATTCCAGGACGGCAAGGCCTATTGCAACGCCAACTGGGGATCGCGGGCTCATATCGTCTTCGACAACCTCATTCACGAGGGAGCGATGCCACCCACCATCGGATTGTTCATCAATCCGGGTGTTGTTCCGTCTGCCCACGATCAAGCACTGCCGCGAAATAACCGTTCTTTCGAGTACGACGACGTGAGCGACCGATACGCGCGGTTTCTGATCGAGGAAATGATCCCGTTCGTCGAGTCCACTCACGGCGTGAAGATCAGCGACGATGCCAACGACCGGGGGATTTGCGGTGCCAGTTCAGGCGGAATCTGTGCCTTCGTCGCGGCGTGGAATCGGCCGGACGCGTTTCGGCGAGTGTATTCCATGATTGGAACTTTCGTTGGACTGCGGGGCGGTGACGAACTGGCCACGTTGGTGCGGAAGACGGAACCGAAGCCGCTGCGCGTTTTCTTGCAGGATGGTGACCAGGATCTGAATATCTATTGCGGTGACTGGTGGATGGCCAACCAGACGATGAGCCGGGCGCTGCAATGGGCCGGTTATGACGTGGAACACGTATGGGGCAAAGACGGCCACAGCCACAATCACGGCGCAGCGATCTTTCCCCAGGCCATGCGATGGTTATGGAAGGACTATCCGCAACCGGTCCGTACTCACCTGGACCGCTCGTCGAGCAAAGCACGCGAAATGTTGGTCGACGGAGCGGGCTGGGAGCTGATTGGCGATGGGTATCAGTGGGCGGAGGGACTGGCTGTGACGCCAGACGGCACTTTGTATTTCAGCGACGTCCCGGCGGCCAAGATCTACCGGGTCCGTCCCGGACGTGAGCCCGATGTGTTCGTTCAGGATTCCGGCAAGGCCAATGGGCTGGCTCTCGGTCCGGACGGTCGTTTGTACGGAGCCTGCAGTGGCATCAAAAAGATAATCGCCTGGGATCTGAAGACGGCGGAGGCCGAGGTCATCGCCGAAGGCTTCGCCAGCAATGACCTGGTCGCGCTGCACAACGGCAACATCTACGTGACCGATCCGCGAGGCAAGCAGATCTGGTTGATCGACTCGACCACGCATCAAGCGACGGCTGTAGACAAATTCGACGGATGCAATGGCATCACGGTCAGCCCGGACCAAAGCCTGTTGTATGTGGCCCACTTTCCCGATCGTTTCATTTACAGTTACCGGATCGGCGACGATGGACAGTTAGCCTACAAACAGCCCTACTTCCATCTGCACCTTCCACCGATCGGTACCGAGAGTCATGCCGACGGGATGTGTACCAGTGCCGAGGGTTGGTTACTGAGCGCGACGGAATGCGGCATCCAAATCTGCGACCAAGCGGGCCGGGTGAACCTGATTCTGCCAGAGCCCGGCCAGGGGCGACGCGTGTGTTACGTGCGGCTGCACGAAAACACCCTGTACGCCGCCACGGCCGACGCGGTCTGGAAACGCCCGGTCCAACTGATCGCCGCTAAGCCGTACCAGCCGCCGGTAATCCCGCCCAAAGCGAGGCTGTAGACGAAACGCGGCTGGCTGCCGGACGACGGCCACACCCGAATTTCCATGCCCCGGAATGGTATGTTCGTCTTTGAGCAGAGCAAGTGGTGATTAGCCGGGCAATCATGTGTGGGGACAGGATAGGTTGCCAACAGGGAGGGCGACCCTACTCCAGCGACCCAACGTGTTGATCATCAAGTAACCACTCTCATCGAAGGACAACGCGTCACGGTGAGTTCCAGTCCCGCACCGACTTAGGCAAGTTGGGAACTTGCACTTACCTGCTTAGGTCCGACACAGGTGCCTTTCGAACAGTCAAGAACTCTCAGATGTGTGTCGGCCCCACGCACTTTTCGCGCAGTCAAGAACTTCAGAGATGGGCGGCACCTCTGCAGGTTACGCCGCCCCAGCCGGTTGCGGGCGACACCTCGGGACCGAAGCGACTTCGGCGGGCCGACGTACTCGAGTTCGACGAGCCAAACATATCCTGGAGAAAAAGACGTCCCGCCAGAGAGGATTCTGCGACAACGCGGCGTTCGGAAACGACAATGTATCCTGTCCCCCAAACGATGTTGCAATCTGATACAATCATAACGTCCTGCCACCAAACGGTTTGTGTTTGCGAGTCCGGCGGGCCTGCCGCCAGACGGAATCACAAACCCCCACCCCCAGGAGGCTTCCCATGAAGTTCCGCCGCCGAATTCGGTCTTTCTTGCCCATCGCCGCCGCCGCGATTACGCTGCTCGCCTTGCCTGCTTTGGCCGCCGACGTTCCCGATCAACTGCCCGACCCCGACGGCAAGCCCGCGGACATAAGCAAGCCGGTGCAGGTTTACATCCTGCTGGGCCAGTCGAACATGGTAGGCGCCGGGAGGATTGCCGGAGACAAGGATGGAAGTCTCGAACATGCGGTGAAAACCAAGCAGAAATATCCCTACCTCGTGGATGACGCCGACAAATGGACGGTCCGCAATGATGTCCGCAACGTGCGCGTCATGAATCATAGAGGATTCAACAACGAGTGGATGACGACTACCGGCAGCACGATCGGCCCCGAGATCGGCATCGGGCATTACGTGGGGCATGCCGTCGATGCGCCGGTATTGATTCTCAAGAGTTGCATCGGCAATCGCTGTCTCGGCTTCGACCTGCTGCCGCCCGGTAGCGAGCAATTCGAGTTCGAGGAAAAAGGCAAGACGATGGTGCACGCCGGCTACAAGGAATTCGGCATTTGGGAAAAAGGGACGGAGCCGCCGAACAGTGGATGGTACGCCGGCACGCAGTACGACGCCGATGTCGCCGCCGCGAAGCGAGTCCTCAATCAACTCGACAAGTACTACCCCGGCGCCAAGGAATACGAGGTCGCCGGCTTCTTCTTCTGGCAGGGCGACAAGGACCGCTACCGAGCTTGCTGGGCCAACCGTTACGAGCAGAACCTCGTCCAGTTGATCAATGCGTTGCGCAAAGACTTCGATGCGCCAAATGCGAAGTTCGTTTGCGCCACGCTCGGCCAGACCGCGAAGGGCGCCGAGGGCAACGATGGGCTGATCCTCAATGCTCAACTCGCGGTGGACGGCGAGTCGGGCAAGTACCCGGAGTTCAAGGGCAACGTCGCCACGGCTTACACCAACCCTGTCTGCATGGGCGGTAGCTCCAACGGCCACTACGGCGGCAACGCGGAAACCTACATGAACGTCGGCGAAGCCATGGGCAAGGCCATGGTTGAACTGATGAAGAACGAGTAAATTCAAAGGCGACGAGTGTCTCCCACCACTGGCACCCGATCTTAGATCCGTCCGGTGCTGGCGAGGCCAATTCCAATTAGCGCATTCAAGCCAAATAGCGACAAAAGAAAAGGACACGAAGCTATGAGAACGAATTCGATGACCGTGATCTGTGGGGCCCTGATCGCCCTGGCGATTGGGACCTCAAGCGTTTGGGCAGCCGGGCAAGAGGCGAAGCCGCTCACCGAGGCTGGTCAGAAACTTGAGACGCGGTATGCCGATCAGCTCAACCAACTGCGTACCGAACTCACCGCCAAGGTACCGCAGAACGACCAGGCAAAGGCCGATACGCTGAATAAGTTCCTTGCCAGCGATGCGCTGGATGCCAAGCTCGTGAAATACGTCGTCCTGCTCGAAGCCACGCCTCAAGGCCTGGCAGAGTTCGCCCAGCAGGGAAAAGAGCAGGCGTCGCTGGTCGAGAAGATGCTCTCCGACGCCGACCTCATGAAGCAGATGCTGGTGGCGGACGGCGCCGCGAAAGGCAAGTACGGCCGCGCGATGGAAATCTACACCGCCATCCAAGAGGCGAGCGATAAGGCTGGGGAGGGTGCCCTGCAGCGGTTGGCGCTCGGCATCAGTCTTGAGCACGCGGTTCCGATGAAACAAGCGAACCCTACGGCCCGGACCGACGCCCCTGAGACAATCGACCCGGTAAATCGCTACCTTCACTACGAGAAGGCGTACCTGGGCGGAGAACTGGACCCGGCGTTCGATCGCCTCAGTGCCTGGGAGCTCCGCATGGTCGTTAACGGGGACGAACCGGACGAGACCCTCGCCTGGGGGCGCGAGATGCTCCGGAACTTCCGACCCGATCACATCTTCAACACGAACGAGGGCTGGCGCTACGTGAGTATCGTCAGTACCGATGTCAAGTACGGGTCAGGGAACGTCAAGTACGACAGGCCCGAGTTGCAGAGATATCAGAACATCCTCATGAACGGCGGGGTGTGCGGTCGGCGTGCGTTCATCGGGCGCTTCATTCTGCGCGCCTTCGGGGTCCCGACCATTGCTCGTCCCAGTCGCGGTCACGGAGCCTTGGCGCACTGGACGCCCAAGGGCTGGGTCGTCAATCTGGGCGGAGGCTGGGGCGCCGGCTGGACCAGTACACGCTACAAAAAGGACCTGGATTTCCTCGCAAGTACACAGGCGCGAAACAACAGGGAGGCATACCTGAAGGTCAAGCGTGCCCAGTGGGTCGGGGACGTCCTGGGAGAAAAGCGGACCTACGGGGAGCACGACGGAAACCCCGCCTTTTGGAACGGCGTGGCGCTTCGAACGCAGCGAGCTATTATCGAGGAGGCAAAGGCCGTGACGCTCGACGCACTGGGCGAGGAGCTCGGCGAGGCCAGCGAGCCCACGGTAGCAGAGAAAGTCATGGCCTCGCCGGTCACGCCCGTGGACAGGAAGATCACCTGCGGCCAGGACGGCGTCATATCAATACCGGCCGCCGCATACAGCAAGCCGTCCGGCAACACGCGGGAGGTCTTTGCCATGAAGAGCTTCGGCGGCGGTCTGCAGATCTTCCTCCCGCGTTTCTTCCCTCAGGGCCAAACGGTTCTGCGCGGCGGCACGTGGAAGGGCGACGCCGACGCATGCACATCCGGGAAACGCCTCCTCAGCGGCGGCTATGGCAGATACGAGAACTGGGGTCTCCGGGCAGCAGTGACGCCTACCGGCAACGGAGACCCGCGTGACCTGAAGCTCGACCTGGGTGACGGCGTAACGATGGAGTTGGTCTACATCAAGCCCGGGACGTTCGTGATGGGTGGCGAAAGCGAGACCGATGGAAGGTTCCAGTGCGTCGAGGTGCCGAAGCACGAGGTCACACTCACCCGTGGTTTCTATCTGGGCAAGTACGAAGTGACGCAGGCGCAGTACGAGGCCATCATGGGCTCGAACCCCAGCCGATCGACCAAGGCTCCGGACTGCCCGGTCGACAATGTCGGCGAGCCTGACGCGTTGGAATTTTGTGCGAAGCTCGCCGAAAAGACCGGACATGAGGTGCGGCTACCTACCGAGGCCGAGTGGGAATACGCCTCTCGCGCGGGCCGTGATACGAAGTGGTTCTTCGGCAACGATCCCTCGCAGCTCGGGGATTATGCCTGGTTCAAGGACAACGCGGACGCCAAGTCGCATCCTGTCGGTCGGAAGAAGCCCAATCCGTGGGGTCTCTACGACATCTACGGCAACGTCTGCGAGCGAATTTCGGACAAGTATTCCCGAAGCTACTACTCGATAAGTCCCAAGGTGGACCCGACCGGGCCGAGCCAGGGCACGAATTCGCGCTTCGAGTACAACGTTACCGCTCCACGATCGGGCAAGTACTCATTGACCGCGCGGGTGGTCACGGCGAATTACGATCAGCGACTCAACGTCTCTGTGAAGGACGCCGATTCCGAGATCGCCATGGAGATGCCGTTCACGCTCGGGAAATGGCAAGAGTCCGAGCCGGTCGCGCTCACCCTCGAGGAAGGCGAGAACATCCTGCGGTTTTCACGCAACAAGCCGCCGCAGTACGGGCTGGCCATCAAAAACTTCACACTCACGCCAGTGAAGTAAAACGTTGCGTAGCAGAATGACAGGATGGCAGTGGAGCGGCCTGAAGACTTTTCAGTCCGCTCTTTGCCACTTGGCGTCTGCCTCCGGCTTTTTTGCAGTTTTAGTAGTTCCAAATTTCCCCGTAGCCGAAGTCGCAAGACTTCGGGAAATCGCGAAAGATCCCGAATTCTTGCGAATCCGGCTACGACGGTTGGCCGGTTTATCGCTTGTATTTGGAACTACTGAGTTTTGTAGTGACTGAAATGAAAGAGGAAGACATTCAATCCGCACTTGATGCCAAACGCTGTCGTCAAGATGCAATTAACTTCAATGAAAGCACAAACCATGACTCGAATCACTACCCGCATTGTCCTAGCGGCCGCCCTGTTCTTTTTGTCTCATTCCGCCCATGCTGCCGAGATAGCGCCGGGGGCAGATTCACCACGCCAACTGGCGATCGAACTGGGAGCGCCGTTCTGCGACAACGCCGTTCTCCAGCGCGAGACGGCCGTTTCGGTCTGGGGCTGGAGCAAGCCGGGAACCAAGGTTAGCGTTGAATTCGCGGGGCAGAAGAAGATTTCCACAGCAGGCAAGGACGGCAAATGGGTCGTTGAGCTGAATGATCTCAAGGCGAGCTTTGATCCCGCCGAGATGGTCGTCACTGAAAGCACGGGCAAGAAAGTAATCCTTAAGAACATCCTGGTCGGCGAGGTCTGGATGGCTTCCGGGCAGTCCAACATGCAGTGGAAGGTGGGCAAGAGCAAATGCGCCAAGCTGGCGGGGGAGTTTGCGGCGGAGACCGAGGGCAAGGTGGCTCCGATCCGGGAGTTTCAGGTCACGTCCGTGACGTCCCAACTGCACCCCATCAAGAAGGCGACCGGCTCCTGGAAGGATGGCAACTACGGTGACTACAGCGCCATCGCCTTTGCCTTCGCCCACAAGCTCCACAAGGAGCTGAATGTGCCGATCGGCATCCTCAACTGCTCCTTCAGCCAGACGGCCATCCAGGCCTGGGTGCCACGTGAAGGGTTCGCGACAGCCGAGGATGAGTACAGCAAGGCGATCCACCAGCAGTGCCTGCAGACCGACCCCACGACGCCGGAGCACAAGGAGGCCTGGGGCGCCTTCTACAAGTCACTGGAAGACCAGATTGCGGAGAGCGAAGCCGCGATCAAGAAGGGCGAGGAGGCGAAGGAAATCAGCGCGGGGATTCCCGGCAACCTGAGAACCAACCGCGATGCCAGCTGGCTGTTCAATGGCCGTCTGAGCCCGGTGGTGCCCTACGCCATCCGCGGAGCGATCTGGAACCAAGGCTATGCCAATGCGGGTGAGGGACTGCCCTACTACAACAACCTGCACAGCCTGGTGCGCGGCTGGCGCATTGTCTGGGACAAGCCCGAGCTGCCGGTCTATTTTCACCAGTTTTATAGTGCCGGGATGCGGCATGTCGGCAATGAGGTCAACAAACCCAGCATTGGTTCGACCGCCGAGATGCGACTGGGAACCTGGCTGGCCCGCGACATTCCTCATGCCGGTATGGCAAGTCAGATCGATGTCAGTGGAGGCATCCACTATCAAGCCAAGGCAGTTCCCGGTCAGCGGTTGGCCTTGCACGCGCTCAAGAATCAGTATGGCAGGAAAGTCGTCGCCGATGGGCCGATGTTCAAGTCCTACACGGTCAAGGGCGACAAGGTGATCATCGAGTTCGAGCATGCCACCGGTGGCCTGGTGGTTGCCGGGACCGCTTACCATGCCCTCGGACGCGAGAAAGACGCGACCGGCTATGCCGATCCCAAGATCATTCCGAATGGGGACGACCAGGTGAAGCTTTTCTTCCTGGCCGGTGAGGACCGCGTCTGGCATCCGGCGAATATGCAGATCGATGGCGACAAGGTGATTGTCACCTCGCCCGCGGTCAAGAAACCACGCGGCTTCTCCTACGCAACCGGTGAAGTCGGTTTCCAGCCCAACCTCTACAACAAGGCGCTGCTGCCGATGACCCCGTTCATCTACTTCGACAACGAAATGGTCACCAGCAAAACCTGGCCAGCCGAGAAGTTGGAGATCGCCGGTGAGACCATTGATCCGGCCACCGTCGGGAAGATCTACGAATACCGCAAGATGCCGCTGTTGAGCGTGCAGTTCCGTGACAATGCGGTGTTGCAGGCTGACAAGCCGGTGACCATCTGGGGATCGACTCGCAACTACGGGGAATGGCAACCCGGACCGGAGGAAGGCGACTGCAAGGTGCACTTCGCGTTTGGCGATATCAAGAAGACCATCGACGTGACGCCGGAGATGGCGGAATGGCAGGTTACACTGCCGCCGATGAAGGCCGGACCCAAGCCGTACACATTGAAGGTCAAATTCACCATTGACGGCGAACTGGTACACGAGCGGGTCGCCACCGGCATCGTGTTCGGCGATGTCTGGTACGTGGCTGCGCCGGCATTGGCCAGGAATGTCAATTGGAGGATGCCAGAAGTGAAGCCGTCCGGCCAGATCGTCCGAATGATCGAGAATCAGTCGATGCGCGAAGGCAAGGACGCTCCCAGCCGCTTCAGCGTCTGCGTTTCGAGAACGCCAAGGGTAATGGAGAAGAATGGCAAATGGAGCAACCGCTTCGCCTCCTACTGGAAGGACGCGTCCGGGGTGGCGGCCGCACTCGGCCACGGCATTGCGGCGAAGACGAATCGTCCGGTCGGCGTCATCTTCATGCAGAGCAAGACGAACGCGCCGATCAAGAACTGGATCGCCCCCGGCTTCCTCAAAGATGCTCCGAGTCTGATGGAAGACTACAAGACGGTGGGCAGCAAATATTTCGACAATCCCTATTACCTCGCCAATGTGCGGCGCTACATTGCGGAATGGAAGGCATACTGGGGTGAGCACATCCCCGCGATGATGGAGACCAAGGCTGTACCGGATGGGAGTTCGTGGGGACAGTATCCCTCCCCGAAGCCGCAAGTCGGTGATTCGACGGCGACCTGGACATACAACGTCTATGTGCACTGTCTCACGCCGGCGGCCCTCAGCGGCATTGTATTCCTCTCGAGCGAGTCGATGGTTGCGGATGACCAGGGGGCCAACTTCGGCCCGGAGATCTCCGCGCTGGCCAACTGTTTCAAGGCCAAGTTTGGCGGCGAGGATCCGCACTTCTTCTACACGATCCCGAGCAAGGGGCTTGCGCCGAAGATCACCCGGCCTACGGCAATCAAGGGCAAGAGCACCGGCATCGAACTTGGTGACTGGTCCGAGATCTCGAAGGTAATCGAAACGGCCGTCAGCAAGAATTAGAGAGCCGGATGGAAAAGAACATGAAGAAAATCGCCGTCGCCACAGCCCTGTTTGCCTGGGGGTCTGCATGGCTTGCCGCGGAGGTGGTCGATCCCCGCGGCAGCAATCCGTCGGGATCCGGGACTCTGGCGGCGCAGTGTCCGCCTGTCTTCAACCATCATGCGGTTTTCCAGCAGGGCATTCCCGTTCCCGTCTGGGGCACGTCTCTGCCGGGTGCGACGGTGACGGTCCGCTTCGACGAGCAAGCCAAGCAGACGGTTGCCAGGAAGAACGGACATTGGAAGTTGACCCTGGATCCGCTGCCGGCGGACAAGCTCGATTCGCTCGACCGGGCGCCGGAGGGCCGAAGCTTGGTGATCGTGACGGAATTAGCCGGCAAAAAGGCGAGCACATCATTTGCGGACATCCTGATCGGCGATGTGTGGCTCTGTTCGGGACAGTCGAACATGGCGGGCGCGGTCAAGCATAACCGGGCCAATCAAGACCCGAACGACGATCTCATGAAGTCGAGTTTCCCGGCGATACGACAGACCCGTGCCGACGGGCAGTGGATCCTGGCCACGCCCCCGTCTGTTGCCGACTTCACACGAGTGGGGTTCTGTTTTGCCCGCAAGTTGCAGCAGGAAATCGAGGTGCCGGTTGGGCTGATCAACGCCAGCACGGGTGGATCGCGGATCGAATCGTGGATGCGGGTGCCGCCGAAGAGGCTGCCGGTCGACCCCGCTGCAAATAGAAAGCTCGTCTACGGGGGACTTTATCAGAAACACATCGCGCCCCTGGTCGGTTACGGGATGCGGGGAGCCCTATGGTACCAGGGGGAAGCCAACGCCCGGGAAGGGCACAGTTACTTCCTGAAGATGGAGTCCCTGATCAACGACTGGCGGGCCTCATGGAAACTGGGCGACTTCCCTTTCTACTTTGTGCAACTGGCCGGCATCGGCCGCTCCTCGACTGACGAGCCGGCGATGGGAGACGGCAGGGCCAGGATACGAGAGGCGCAACGCCACGCGCTGACGATCAAGAATACCGGCATGGCAGTGGCGATCGATATCGGCGCCGATGGAGAACATCCCGGCAATAAAGCGGAGGTAGACATTCGTCTTGCTCACTGGGCGTTGCATCACGACTATGGCCGGAAGGAAATCCTTCCCAGCGGCCCTCTTTACAAGGGATTCGAGGTCGAGGGCAGTGCCGTCCGTATCTTCTTTGATTATGCCGAGGGGCTGATGACTGCGACAAAGACCGACTACGTCCCGCCCGTTCCGGCCCTCGGCGACAAAATCCCGTGGCTGTCGATTCAGGATAAGAGCGGCGCCTGGCACTGGGCCGAGGGGAAGATCGAGGGCGCCGAGCTAATCGTATCCAGCAAGCAAGTCGCCGAGCCGACGGCGGTTCGCTATGCCTATACCAATCGTCCACTCGGGGTTTACCTCTACAATGCCGCCGGCTTGCCCGCTTCACCATTTACTACGGAAACAGAAGAACATGACAAATAGTGTTTTCCGAGGCGGCGTTACCGGATTCGTAATCCTCGCCGGGTTCTTATTCCTCGCCAGATTTGTTTTTGCCGCCTGTGGAGGCGCGCATCCAGATGTTCCGTCCGTGACAGACGGCTTGGATGGTGGAATTGTCGTCCATGTCGGATGCGAAGACGACGAAAACACGCTGAGGCTGGGACAGGCGGGCACCTGGGTGGTGCGCGGATTGGATCGCGAACCGGAGCGTCCGAATTCCGGCTTCAAAAGCTCCCGCTCAACAACGTAGCGGAAGCTGGTCAGGTATTGAACTCCAACATGCTGGAGGCAACCAGACCTTCATCGTGACTCAGATACTGCGCCGCCGGAAGACGCTCACTTTCTGCCGCCGGGAGTCTTCGAAATTCAAGCCTGCACATCTGCCGTCGTTTCCGTCTCGAACCACGCCCAAGCAGTGTCTTTTGGGCAAACACGCGGCTCCAGGCAACACCTTGAAATCCGGAGAATCGGGCGTGCGGAAACAGGAGACCCACATAGGGGCCGAGGTGTCCACTGCCGAATGCTTAAAGCAAATCGCCATTTCGTGCTTCGGTCATCTCCACCTGCGTATCGAACCGCACTATGCTAATTGCACGAGGTCACATCGACCCAAGCAGGTAAGCGGAAGCTGTGTGTATCAGTACCACGGCGCCAAAAAAACGTCTCCGGAAATTGTGCCAAAGCAGATCGATTCGAGCCGCAGTGGTGTCGAACATCTGGAGTTTCAGTGGAATCGAGAACTCCGGGTGTGGGCCACCGAAGCGCGCTGGGGCTGACCGATTTGATACAAAATGGTACAGACTGATAATGAAGGGATAGCGGTTGCGGCCGAATAGTCCCTTGAATCTTCACGCCAGTGGTGGGCTTGTCTTGCCACACGATAACCTCACTTAAGAGTCTTGTTGAATATCTGAATCTCCTCCCGCTTCGATCGCTCGTCGACACGACATGGATGCCCTTCGCGCGGTTGCCATGCTAGTGGGGATCGTTCTGCACGGTGCGATGTCGTTCGTCCCCGGTTACGGTGCCTTTTGGGGCGTTCAAGATGTGGAATCGAGCGAGGCATTCGGATTCCTTATAGCACCGATTCACGGATTTCGAATGCCACTGTTCTTCTTGGTCAGTGGATTCTTCACGGCGATGTTGTGGAGAAAACGAGGACTCTCGGCCCTGTTGGCTCAACGCTTCAAACGCATCTTCCTGCCGATGATACTCGGATTGTTCACGATCATTCCTGCAACCTGGATCGTACAAGCTTACGTCAGATCGTCTGGCGAGCAGGATGGTGCCGCCAAGGTGGCAGGAAGTGGAGACGCGGCTTTCTTCCCGGCGGCCATGGCAGGCGACGCAGAGACAATGGCACGACTGATTCAACAAGGCGCCGACATCAACAAGAAAGCCGACAGTGGATCGACGGCACTCCACATCGCCGTGTTCTTTGGGCGCGCCGAGGTTGCTGAACAACTGCTGGGCGCCGGCGCCGATGTCAATATGCTGGATGCGTACGGCAACCGCCCCGCTGATCTGCTGGACGAGCCTTGGGGCTTGACGCAGTCCGTTGCCGGCATGGCTGGCGTCGAAGTGCAGAAAGAAGAGGTACTGGCAGGCCGCGAGCGAATTGCCCAAGTCATGGAGGAACGATTTGGGATACCGGTTGGCGGCGAGACTGTCACAAAGCAGGCAGGGAGCGAGCAGCTGAAGGCCGCCGTGAATGGCATCATCCTTGGGTTGCTCTACTTTCCGCTATTCGGGCATCTGTGGTTCTTGTGGTTCTTGTGTTGGTTGGTGGTAGGATTCGCCGTCTGCGTGACGCTTGGCAGACAGATTGGGGCTCGTGGGCCGCCGTCGCAAGTGATTGTGTCACGCTATCGCTACCTTTGGCTGATCCCGCTGACTGCTGTTCCAGCGTTCTTCATGGGGCAGGAAGGCGGCTTTGGTCCGGCTACGTCCATCGGCCTGTTGCCGATGCCGGCTGTGTTGGCCTACTACGCGATCTTCTTCGGCTTCGGCGCGTGGTATTTCGATGCGGAGGATCGTGACGGTATGGTGGGACGAGGTTGGTGGATAAGTCTCCCGATCGCCTTGTTGATCCTGTTCCCAATCGGGCACACCATGGGGCCGCAACATGCGGGATTAGGCCATTTGGTGTCGGTGCTGATTCAGGTAGCTTGTGCATGGTTGCTGACCTTCGGCATGATGGGACTATTTCGGCGGTTCTGCTCGCGCGCGAGTAAGACCTGGCGATACATTTCCGATTCGTCGTACTGGTTGTACCTGGCCCATGTCCCGTTGATCATGCTTGTTCAGCACTGCGTCCATGGTTGGGCTGTTTCCCCATGGATCAAGTTCCCCTTGGTCTGCGCGGTCACAAGCGGGATACTGTTGCTGAGCTATCAGTTGTTCGTCCGTTACACATGGATCGGCACGTTGCTCAACGGTCCCCGTCGGCGGGCACCGAGAATCGAAGAGCCGGTCGACGCCCTTGTTTTGGAAGGCGACTCGGCGGGATAAGAGACATAAGCTATACGACCGTGGCTTGCAGTAGACACTGGGTGCAGAATATGTCGGGTTACCGCGACGGCCTGTGGAGCGGCGACGCGCAATTGATCTGGACCAAGGGAAAGCAAGGCGAAGCCATCGAAATGGAATTCCCGGTTCGCACGCCGGGTCAGTACGAACTGATGGCGGTGTTTACCAAGGCCGGCGATTACGGCATCTTCGAAATCGCCGTTGACGGGAAAATAATCGGCAAGCCCATCGACCTGTACGACCCCAAGGTCACGACGACCGGCGAGGTCTCGCTGGGAACCGTGCAGCTCGAAAAGGGAACACACGTGTTGAAAGCCACCGCGATCAGCCATAACGAGAAGTCCAAGGACACCCACGCAGGAAAACACATCTTTGGGTTGGATTACCTGAGACTCAACAAGCCGTGAAGACTTGACGCGGCTGGACCGGTATTTGATCGAGCAAGCAGCGATGCTGTTTTCCTCATGGAGCAATGTCATGAAATATGTAGGCCTCGTCGTCGCAGCAAGCATATCGCTCGCAGCGGGCCGCTACGTCGCACAAGCCCAAGATCCTGCCGAACTGCTGATCAATGGTGGAATGAGGGAAACCACGTGACCGACAACAGACGAGCCAAGACCGTTGCACTGCTGTTCTTCGCCCTCCTGTCACCACTTGCCAATGCCCGGCCCGGGAGTGCACAGTCTCCGTCTGACAACGAACTTCCCCCGTACACCGACTACTGTGTCATGCTCGCGCAGAAGATTCAGGGTCGCAAGCATGCCTTCCTGGCCGGCAATCTCACGTACTACGTCGGCGGACGATACAACTGCTGGCGGCATCACGAAGACGAAACCATTGGGCTGACGCACCCTTTCCACCACGACCTGCGCGGACGCGGCTTCGGGATGGTGCAGCACGAGGGCAGCGGTTACGGGCACGATTTTCGCGGCTGGGAGTTCTACAACAACACCAGAATCGCCTATGGCACGGTGATCGTCGGTGAACGGGAGTACGCGTACCCCGCGCCGACCTCCATCGAGTGGCGGCCCGACAAGGTGATCTGCACCTACCGGGTCGGCGAAGTCAACGTGCGCGAGGAGAAGTTCATCGCGGCCAATGACGTGGCCTGTTCGATTATCTCTTCCGACGCGCAGATCACGCTGCGATTCGACGGCCACAGCCTTGTGATTCCGAAGCTGAGCGTCGATCGCACTTCCAGAGTGCGCTTCGACGAGGAGAACAACGCCGTCCATATCATCGAAGGCGGCACGGTGATTACCCACCCGGTCGAAAACGAAACCTGCACCGGCCGTCTGATCTATGACGGGATGAGCACGGTTCTCTGTTCTTCGGCAACAGTATCCTCGTTTGAATCACACACCGACGATGAAGGGCGTCAGGCATATTCGTTCCAAGTTCCTTGCGACAACCGAGGGGTGGCGATCACGTGGGCGATGGACGACGAGTATGCAAAGGCGCTGGCGGCGAGCCGATCCGTCCTAGCTAATTATCGCGGCGCATTGGCCACGAAGACGAAGGCGATGAATGATCTGCTGAACTATGAGATCCCGTATTTTCGCTGCTCGGATGAAGACATCGTCAACGTGTATTACTATCTCTGGGCGCTCTACCTGATGTACTACATCGACGTTGGGCAAGGCTGGGAGATGTATCCCCATACGCAAACGGCCGTCAACAACTTTCTCGGCATGCACCGGTACGATGCGAATTTCCAGATCAAGGTCGGCGCGTGGACGGCGGACAAAGATTACTACGCCTACGGGAACGTACTGCACTGGAAGCCGTTGTTGCCGTATGCCCGTCGTGGCGGAGCCTTGCCCGACAACAAGGGAATCGCCTGGTTCTCGCCGGTCTGGGGCACCACCACGGAACACGTTGTCGGCGCCTGGCAAATCTACCAGCACACGGGCGACGTCGACTTTCTGCATGCCTGTTATGACGACTACTTCAGGGTGCTTTTCAAAGACGGCATGCACAGTCATTGGGGCTGTCACTACGACGCCGCCGAACACCTTCGCGAGATGGCGATTCTTACCGGCGATTCTGAAGATCCGGAGCGTTGGTTGAAACTCGTCCGCATGGACCATCGCGACCGTTGGCTCGAAAGCACGTGGCAGAAGCACCGTCCAAACTTCTTCGGCGGCAGTGACAACCAGCTCGACTGGAGCGGCTTCGCGTATTTGCGCAACAGCTATTTCCCGGAAGACTGGGCGTTCCGCATGACGCAGCACTGGGCGGTGAACTCGAAGCAGGGGTTCTTCTGGGAGATACCGCTGTCCACCGTCGCGCTGAAAGACTTTGATCAGATCAGCGACGTCTTCACCAGCACGCCCGACACCAACTACTATGCCATCCTCGGCATGTACAAGTGCCACGTCGGTCGCAACGCCAACGTGTGTGCCCTGGCTCATCTGAAGCGGTACAACATGAAATGGGAAATCCCGATCGCACCTGAGGCTTGGAGCAAGCAGCCGGCACCGTGGGGAGACCAATACTCGAACTTCAATGCGGGCAAGATCCTGCTGATCCTGGAAGGTATGGCCGGCCTGAACTACTCGATACCCCAGAGCACGCTGACCGTGTGTGACAGCATGCCCGACGTGTGGAGTTTCATGGAGTTGCGGATACCGATGAAGACCGACGGCACGATACGGTGGCCCCAGATCATGGTCCGACGCGACCAGAAGGGCGACATCCTCCAGAAGACGATTTCCGTCAGCGGGAGCCCTCTGACGCATCTGAAGATCCAGCCGTGGCTGGAGGGGGGCATGTTACTCTCGGCTCCGAAAGGCTATACGACCGAGAATCAGGGCCGCAATCATATTGGTTACAGTTTCGAGGCCCAGCCGAACGCCTCGGTTACAATTGACATCAGAAAGTAGGACGAATTGTGAAATCGCCATCCAGAATCCTGCTCACCGTCCTTCCGGTCGCCACCATCATTGCAGCCGCGCCGCATATTAGCGCCGCCGACCTGCCCAACTTCGTCATCTTCTACACCGATGACTTGGGTTGGGCGGACACGTCGGTGCGAATGATGAAGGACCGTGCGGATTCAGCCAGTGACTTCTACCAAACTCCCAACCTGGAACGTTTAGCGAAAGAGGGCATGCGTTTCTCCAATGCCTACTCCCCATCCCCAACCTGCACCGCGTCGCGAATCAGCATCCAATTCGGCAAGACCACGGCCAGGCTGAAACAGACGACCGTACATGACGTCCTGGCCAAGATGCGCGGCATCGACTGTGCCGACGAACTCTCAATGGCACATGTGATCAAAGCGGCCGATAGCCGCTATGTAACGGCCCACTTTGGAAAAGGTATGGCCATACGGCGAATGAAAGACACCGGCTACGACGTCACCGACGAAGAGGATCCGGGCAATCATGGCAACGGGAACTTTCACGGCGATTGGCTTAGCACCAGGAACAAGAGAGCCCTTCCGGCCGACGATCCCAAACGAATCTTCAGTCTTACGAGGAAGGCCAACACGTTCATCACTGACCAGGTTGAGGCGGGCCGTCCATTCCTTCTGATGGTCTCCCACTACGCGGTCCACGTGCATCATGCGGCGCTTGCAGAGACGATCGAGAAATACCGCAAACTGCCCCGCGGCCGTTTGTGCAAGGAGCGCGATTATGAAGATCCCGCAAGCATTCCCGACTCGTACAGGATCGGATCATGGGCCCTGCAGTATGCCGCCATGATCGACAACCTGGACAGCAGTCTGGGTTCCATCCTCGACACACTTGACAGGACCGGCATCGCGGACAACACGTACGTCATTTTCACCTCCGATAACGGCGGCGGCTTTACAGACAACGGTGCGTTGGCCGGCGGCAAGGCAAGGATGTTCGAAGGCGGGCTCAGGGTGCCGACGGTCGTGCGCGGCCCCGGTGTTCTTGCAGATGCACAGTGCGACATTCCGGTGGCGCAGTGGGACATCCTTCCGACAATTCATGACTTGTGTGGCAGCGATGAGGCGTTGCCGGGAAACATCGATGGCGGTAGCTGGCGATCGGTGCTGATGTGCGGAAACCGAGGCGAGGTCAAGCGGCCCACGCCCTACCTCATCTTTCATTATCCCTATTACGCCGGTGTTCCCGTTTCGGTGATTCGGCTCGGCGATTACAAGTTCATGCGTCAACTGAACACCGGAGAAACACGGCTCCATAACGTGGTTGAGGACCTTGGCGAGAAGGAAGATCTCATTGAGAAAATGCCGGAGAAAGCCAGAGAGTTGGACCGGCTGATGCAGGACTACCTGCGGACGGTGGACGCTGAAACCATCGAAGACATGTATGCAGCGCGGTTCGCTGAACTTGCGGAGCGTAAGAGGCGAATCCTGGAAGAGGAGATTCCCAAATACGAGAGGAAACTCAAGAGCACCAATGATCCTGAAGAGATGGCTTCGCTGAGAAAGAAGATCGAAGCCGCGTTTGGGCCCGGCCTGGAGCGAATCGAGAAACAGATCAACGACACGAAGAAGAACCAACAGAAGAAGGATTGGATGTAGAGCATGAGGAACCTGCTGGAACGCGTTTCAAAACCGGCTACTCCTGTAGCCACGCTCGCCAGAGCGTGGGATTTCTCGGAGTTTCACCACCGTGTGGCGACGATGTGACATTGATGCACTCTTTCGTAAAGGGTTAAAAAAACAGGGTT
>CAZURK010000086.1:0-50956 GCA_964623055.1 uncultured Pirellulaceae bacterium | reverse complement strand
CTCCTATTATGGTTGAGTGCGCATTTTCTCAAGAATCTCACGCCTGCTGTGGAAGAAAACAGGAAAAAACACGGCCGATCGCGAATATCAACGTTCACCCGAAGAGCGGATCGCGTGCTTCGGTTCAACACTCTGTTCGCAAAGTCTCAGTTCGCTGACGACCAGGAAATGATCTGGCCCCAGACGCTTGACGATCTCTGAATCGCAGGTTTGGAAGTGTTTAGAGTTGTTTCAGACCGTCCGAAACCCTTTTTTCGTCGCGTCTGTCAATCCTTACTGCCGGAAGCCAAAACAGCGCATATACCACAAGAAGGAATGCCGCCAACATGCCGGTCATCTGTAACACGACGATGTGCGGCGGTTCAGAGAATGTTGATGCGCCTTCAACAATCCAGATTATCGACCAAGAAACTGCCAGAAACAGGCGTCGTAGCCAGTGGCGCTTCTCCGTCGCCAGTTTGCCAACAGACTTCTCTGCTTCGTTGAGTTCCTTCGCATCCAATGGGTCAGCGATCGCGTCAGGATCAACGTCGGCGATATGAGCGGCAGGTGTTTTGTGCTCGTCATTCATCGTGGCGAGATCTTCCACATCGCTAGTGCGAAGAACCCGACTGCGGTGACATAGCAGGCAAGCTGAACGAATTTTGCACCAGACAACTCACTGGTTATCTGCCACCCAAGGGATCTTCTGAGTCCGAAGTGTTGTCCAAGATAAGTACCTGGAGAGTCCGTAGGCGGCACAAGTGCGCGAGCCCACGATCGGAAATCTTCGTGCTGCCAAGATTGAGCACTTCGAGGCTGGGCAAGTCCCGCAAGTGCTGCAACCCGCCGTCCGTGATGCCGGTGCCGTGAAGCGATAGCCTCCGCAGGTGCCGGAGCCCTCGAACATGGACCAGGCTCGCGTCGGTGAGGTTAGTGTTCTCGAGGCTCAGCCTTCTCAGATGCGCGAAGGTTCCCGGGAATGCCGCCAACCGGGACAGATCGGCATCGCCGACCCGGGAACTATACAACCCGATGGTGTAGATGTTGGTGAAATATTCCTCGCCAGCAAGATTCCGGATCCATGACCCAGCGCGGGGCGCATCGAGGGGCCGACTCGCCATCCAGTTTTCGTACTCTTCTGCGAGCAGAACGTCCCCGTTCAAGTCGCGAATCAAGGTCATCGCTCGCTCGATTAGCTCTCGTCGATTCCACTGATAGTGACGACCGCCTGGCCAGACTTCTCGTGCTTGCGGTACTTCGGAACAGCGTTCGTAAGACGTGGCATTTGTGCGGATCTCCGTTCGAGAATTTCGCCAAAACGGTATGTACTGTTTTGCGCCGGTCGAAACGGGCCGCACTGCCAACCGCTGGCAGGTAATCTAAGTGCTGATTTCGGCGTGCTTTAGAACAAGAGCGGGCGAGGGGATTCGAACCCCCGACAAACAGCTTGGGAAGCCGAGACGACCAGGTTCTAAGTGGGAAGCTGCAAGGACTTGCGGCGACGCCCGATGCCGCTTGCCCCAATGCTTGCCCCAGCGAACCAGAAAACGGCGACGGAATCGACCTTGAACGGCTCGCCGATGAACTGCGGGCGATGCTTTCGAAGGACGAATGTCGATGGCTCGCTGACTTGCTGAACGAGGCCGCATCAGGGCCGATGGGGGATGCATGATGAGACGAGGCGGATGGCCGTATCAGCCGACCCGCCGGGGCCCCACGGCGCCGGGAGAACTTGACCAACCCCCGCGGCCCACGCCTCGTTTCGGAGTCACTTAACCCCTACTGGCCGACAGCAAAAACTCGACACCCCCGCAGGAGAACGTCAAATGGTAGGGCGCCCCCGAACACGAGCGAAACGAGTGGCGATTTGCGAAGATCATCTGTGGTCAATCATGACAGACCTTTCCGAATTAGCACCGCGTCGGTCCACGGGCGAACGAAGCTCAGATGAGATCAATTGGTGGGTTGAAACGATTCAGAATTTGACGATGGCGACCATCAGCCTTTCCGCACTACTTTACGACCTTGAGGAACGTGCTGGGCTTGACGCTGAGTCGCTGCAGCGAGAGCGGGAGCAGCGGCGCGGCTTGCTGCCATGCGAGGAAGCGGGGGACAAGGGAACGGAGACGGCCGAGGGGGCCACGATTTAAGGGCCGGCGAGCGAACTGGCATCTTCAGCGCGTGCGCGCGTGAAAGGGGGAGGACTAGCGAAACCGCCGCGTGCATCCGGCTTGTTGGGCAGTTGCATACGTATCTCACCGAAGAACCTTGCCAGCGTTCTTGATCGGTTCGGGAAACTGGTTGGATCGTTCCCAGATTTCAGCGATCAACTGGTTGTTCGCAGTGTTCCAGTGAGCGAATCGACCTGTAACGACATTTCCGATGTAGGTAAGTATTCTCATGTGTCCTCATCGGCTTTGTCTACAGCTTCTGCGGCATTCTCCTCACAGTGCCTGGCAATGTCGAGGAGTACTTTGGCCAGCTTCGTTGCATGTTCAGCCTTCTCCTGCAACGCCTTGGCGGTACTCTCGTCCTCAGTAGCTTTGGCTTCGGCTGCCGTGGCCTTGGCTCTGGCGGCGGCCTCGTTGGCTTCGTCGGCACGGTCGGCCTTACAGCCAAGCTCCATGGCTCGGAACTGGTCCTTGACGGCCTGACGTTGGGCGTACAGGGCGGTTAGCATGGCGCATGATGCGGCCTTGGAGTAGGCTGTTGCGACAAATGTGAAATACCTGCAATATGCTTGGTAAACGCCAGCGGCCCCCACATAGAAGTGGTCATCAGGACTGAAGGCGGCGAAGGCATCGGTGAGAGTATCGAACGCATCCGACAACGTGTTGATGGCATCGGTGTGAGCGTCAAGTATGGCTTCAGTGTACGGTTCCAAGTCCTCCAAATCGGCGGGGTCGACGGCAGTCGTCAGCTTCTTGTAATCGTTGGCTAAGCTGGTGTAGGGCTCCAACGCTTGGAAAGCGGCATCGCAAAGGGGGTGTGCCGCCTTGAAGGCATCGCGGACGGCTGCATCTACCGGAGCGCCCTCCTTCGAGGCCGTGAAGAAACTTCTGATGGATTTGAAGAGGTTCATCCGCAAGTCACCACGGTAGATGGTGGGCTTGAAGTTGCCCTCAGGATGTCCAGCCTCGTGGTCGTTTCCTCCAGTACCATTGACGCCCCGAAAACACGGGCCACGTTTTCAGGATAACACGATCGACCACGACAAGCTATCAATTCAGTGGGCCAGTTCCCTCATTCAAGGGCGATCAGACCAGTTCAGTGGGAATCGAGCATATCACGCCAAAGCGACGGTTGCCATCAATTGCCTGCGAATTGTGACTTGGAAGTCTGCCGGGGCACAGTCGCCGCGTGGGAGGTCTTTTTGTTTTCCGCTCGGCTGGCTTAATCAGATCGTGTAAAATGCAGGCTGCGCGGCTAGAGTCGCTCTCGAAAACCGGTTGTCCCGCCGGCCGCCGCGTCGTTTCTTGTGGGACGCTGCGAGGGACGGCGGCGATGAAATCTGAATCCATAGCGGAGTTGGTCGAGGAGACTTGCCAGCTTGCCAGAGGACCAGCGCGGCCCGTCATGGACGAGGGCGTCAAGGACTGGCTCGAAAGTGAAGCCCGAGCTATCAGGCAATCGCTAGACCTGGGGCATAGATATCTCCCCCCGCCGCGCTGGCCGCTGAACGAGCAGAACAAGGACTTTCCGACGGCCTGTGCAGTATTGGGCGTACTCCACGATAAGGAATGCAATTGGTGTGTGCTGTTCCCAGAGCCGAAAAGCGGCACCGTCTACCATTTGGCTTGGGAATTGTATCGCAAGCAAGTCGAAGATCTTGGCCCTCGTTACATGCGCAGAGTTCTCGACTTCGTTCGAAGTGAACTGCAGGATCGCGGTGTGTTGCCGGCTGGGGAGGACGAGACGCCGACCACGGTTCCGACGAAACCGCCGGACCGGGCGGAGCAAGGCGAAGTGACCGGCACGGGGCGGCAAGAGGCAACAGAAAACGTTGACCAGGTGACGCTCTTGAACGAATTGAACAGCCAGACTCCAGAGTTGGATGACGGTTCCGAAGACTGGGTTTCAAGCCAAACGATGGCCAGGTTGCTCGGCGTCTTGACGTCACAACTGCGAAAGCGACGTGAGAAAGGCGTGAAAGGCACGGACGGAACCTACGGCGTCCACAACCGATATCTCTTCTGGCGAAAACGCGGCAACGACAATCCGTGTTACTACTTGCCTTTGGCGAAAAAGCACACTAGACACTTAGCCAAAATCTACCCTCCCAAATCGCCCCTCTTCGGAAAAAAGTCCCCCTGAAAATCACCCCCGCGGGGTCGATTCGGCGATTTCTCTAGTTGACGCTGACTCGAGAAGATTCGAGCAGACAGACGAGCACTGGGCTTGCCTGACAAGTTGTGCTGTCCGAATGGAGTTAGCGCGATGTCTACGACTGTTGAGAAGCCGGCCGCGGAGCCGGCAAAACCGCTGGGCGGTGTGCAAGCCGTCGCAGCCATCTACGACTGCTCGAAGCGTCATGTCTACAGAATGGCAGACGCAGGGCGAATCCCTCGTCCCGTGAAGTTGGGTTCTCTGGTTCGCTGGCGACTCAGGACGGGCGACCCGATGACGGGCATACTCGACCACATCGAAGCCGGCTGTCCATCGTGCAGGGAGGGGCGCCAACGATGAGTACCACGACATTCACGCAACAAACACCGGACGAGTTGTACCACGCCGCGACAAGCGGGAAGGCCGCCTCGCGGTACGCCTTGTAGCTTGCGCCTGCTGCAGCTAGTTCGTCGGGATTGTCAAAGTCAGTCCATGTGATCGGTTCGCCGCTGCCTGTCACTAAGTCGCACTGTAACGCCTTCAATTGGTCAATCTGTTGTTGCGTCATCGCGGTGCCGACGGCTCGCTCGCCGTCGTAGCCAACGAAGTGGAGAACGGGCTTTGCCGTCATGGTCGGCTCCTTCTCAGAAATCGACACGCCGACGTTGTGAACACACGAATTCTTGGCTCCGTGTTTCGCAGCGTGTGGTGGGCAGTGGTCCGGTGGGATTTCGGAGGTAGGGGCCGAGGGCGTCCCAGGGGCTGTGGGGTGGTAGCGGGGAGTTTCAGCAGTATAGAGTCGCGCAGCGCGGGAAACAACAACGATCCTGGACTGCCGATTCGATTCACATTCCCCAGGCCAACGCACATCGAGATTATCATCAGTCAACCGTCCGCCCCACGACTGATGCACGCTCAAGCGTCAGAACTGCAAATGGATCGCGGGCCGGTAGTTGCGAGCCCATCTGACAACGAGTGGCGTAGGCGTGAAAAGGAGGTGGACAAAGTCGCGACAAAGGTCGTCGGAGGCTTGCATGCGGGGCGACCGGATATGAGAATTACCAATCAGCCCTTCATGCGGCCCCTGAATGATAGAGACGTTTTTGGTCGGTAGAGTATTGGTCGTTAGTGCGCAAGCACTTTTTATGTTTGGGAGATTGAGTTATGAATGAGCAGCCCCATCGTTGTGGTGTCCTCGCTCTTGCGTTGGTGACTCTCTCGCCAATGTATGTCTACGCCCAAATCGAGGATCGCCTAACTCTCGTCGCCGAAGCGGATGAGAAATCGGAGAAGTTGGACGATTACAGCCGCTATTCTAGTGGCGTCGTCAATTGGGCGAAGAAGCAAAGGTCGGTTATGTCAAGAAAGCACGACGAAGTAGAAAGGATGGATCCTCATTCCCGCACCTCAAAGGCCAAGGAGGCGGAATACGACAAGATGAGGGCCAAGTACTATGCAGATCGGGCCAATCAGGACACCGCCATAATCCGTTTTCGCGAATTCGTTACGAGTTCGAAACGGTTCCTTGACCAGAACCGCAAGCATGAGAATCTGCCTGAATACAAGAAGCTCAAGAAGGCCGTGAAGAACGCGGACGGCTGGATCAATTTCTTTGACGAACGGTGGAAAGACAAGGACTGGCGTCCCCCACCGGTTGACACGGGCACTACGGTCGGTGCTGATGATCCGCCGGGTGTCCCCCACGGCGTGCCAGTCCTCGAAATTCAGTACGCGAACAAGCCGTTTCGCGTGAACGTTGGGGCAGAGAATACCGTGAGTGCCCGATTCAAGAATAACTCGAATTCAGAAGTCCTCGTAGAGATTGAAATGGTACGCGAAAACAACAACGTGTCGGTCGACCCACCAGGCAAACGCCGATTCTGGATACCACCCAAGGGCACGAGCGACTATTACAGTTGGGAAGTGACGGTCCACGTGTCCGCGGAAGTCTCAGTTTTGGTGACGCGGCAAGTTGTGCGTGTGCGCTAGAGTACAGAGTTCAGATTGTACGTGATGACTGACTGAAGAAGCGGATAATTGCGATTGTCTGAAGCGAGCCGCCGGTATTCGGAGTCACGTGAGGCCGAACAGGCGGAATCTCTTCAATGTACTGAGTCAGGGGACCACGGTTGTGCACTTGGCCACCACAATTCGGACAGCAAGTCAGAGGGACTTCAATCTCGACATGAAATCCAGTGCAAGCCACGGTGCAAGCGTCAACCCGCATCGCCGTAAGTCGTGTGGTGTGGTGACTTGCGATTGACACCTTTCAGATAGTGGTTCTGGCGGTTGTCGGTTCCTGCCGCGCCACCGTCGCCGTCGACCGGCAAATCCGGCAGCGTCTCAACAGCGCTGGCCACATCCAGCAGCCGCGGATCGGTGTAGACGTTCATCGTCAGGTCGATCTTGCTGTGCCGCATGGCCGCCTGTGCCGTTCGTGGTGCCACACCGGCTCGGCTCAGGTGCGTTCCGAAACTGTGGCGCAACGCGTGAATGTCGACCGTGCAACCGCGAGCGTCGCGTTTCTCGATTCCGGCGAATCTCAAGTCGCGGTCCAGGATTCTCAATAAGCCCGCTGGCACGTCAAACACCGGCGTGTGGGGTGGCAGCGTCATGGGCATCGGCTCGCCACGGCTGCGACATTCGGCCTGTGACGCACTCAGCTTGTCGGCGAGCCACTGTGCCAGTTCGGCCGCCAAGAGCGAGTTGAGCGCATTCAAACTGGCCAATTCAGACTTGCGCAGCCCGGTTAGAAGATATGTCTTGTCGATCAGCGCCCGCTCGTGGCCCAGCCGTTCTAGCCGTTGGCGGGTTTCGGTCTGCAGGTTCGCCCGCAATTCGCCCTTGTGCTTGAGCGTCGGATTCTCAGAGCGTCGTACAACGGCCGGGCGCGCGCGGCGTCCAACAGCCGGACAAGCTCGTCTTCCGTCAATGCCCGCCGTTTCCGCCGGGTGTCCACACGTTCATCGGCTCGCGGCAACGAGCCAAACGGATTTTCGGCCAATCGGTGTTTGTCTACGCACCAGTTCGCGAATATGGCCGCGTCGGCGCGGTAAGCGGGCCGATTCATCGGCGACACACTGGATCACCAGCAGCAGCGGAATCCGACACAACAGCTCGTGCCGATACTTCCACAACAGCAACGGCAGGTCCTGCGGACCGAATGAAGGAAGGGCCTGCAAGAAGTGCGGGGGCTGAACAGAACCTAAAATGGCAAGAAGCAGAACAATGCAGACGCACATTGAGACATCTGGCGGCCACAACGGGGATTCGACTTTTCGCGCGGCATGCGTGTTGATAGTCCTGACAAGCTGCATTCTCGTCGCTCCAGGGAGAGTGCGATCCGAAATAAAGCCGGGACTCTTGGTGCTTGAATTCGAGCGAAAACCGTCACAGACAGGAAACGAAGGCGACGTGCATCCATCTGAGCTGGGGACGCCCGTCGGCAACGTGACTTCCGTTGTTTCGCTGGACAAGTGGAAGTACACGGCCGACAGAAGCGCGCTGTTCGTGAACGGCGGGCGTCCGGCGACAAGCCATTCGGTGATCAGACGGTCATACTCCAGTTTGCTCGCCTTGGTGCCGTGGGGGCCTAGATAGGCGGACCTCAACGGCCAGCCAGATGTTGACGACCGTGACGGCCACCAGAAGACCCAGAAGGCTGAACCGTAGAAACCGGCGTTTCTTAGGTCGAGTCGGTTGCGATGTCTGAATCATGGCCACTGCCCTGATTCCGCAAGACGCGGAGCATTCAAGTCCAAGGGGTCAGCAAAGTGCAGTCTCAGTTCCATTTGAAGCAGCGCTGTCACGCAACGACTTGCGATGCGTGAGCCAGCGATTGACCAGCAGTGTGATTACCCCGCCTCCAATACTCAGGCCAACGAGGGTCAGGCTTAGCACCAGATACCACGACGGGCTCCGCCGGAGACCTTGCGGTCGGGAAGTGAGACCGTACTTCGCTGGCGAGAAGTCATCCGCGGCAATTTGTGGATGGAAGTCGTATTTGGCTGTCGAACGTGAGACGGTTGTTATCTCTCCCGGTTCTTCCCGGGTTGCCGAGTGGCTGCGAACCAAGGGGAGCTTGTTTTCGTGCAACTCGAACTCGAATGACAAATGGTGTTGGCTTGCACCACCATTGTCACACTCGCGCCGCAAACTGGCGCAACGGAGTGCCCAATGGTTAGCCGGATCGAAACACAATTCGCCACTCGTGTATTCACAGGCAACTCCGGCTTCAGCTCGGTTTTCAAATGCGACCAAAACCAACTCTCGTCCGTCCCGGGAAATGCACTCCACGCGATTGACGAACGGACGGAACTTCGCGTTCCAGAGAGCCTGAGCCCCGTCTGTATAGGTATAATGGGCCAACATGGGAAATGCGTCAGAAAGGACTCTATGTCGCTGGAGACAGAAATCCCACAACTGTGTTCCGATCTGCGTTCCTTCCCACAGTTGCCAAGCCTCCTCGTCGGAACGTCGCATGAGCGAAAAGGAGCAATCGGGACTGGTAACGATGATGCTTCTTCGTCGACCGAAACGACTGCTAAGACGCAAACGGTCTCCGTCGACAAGCAACTCCAAGGTCGTGGTCATGGCTTCGCGCGGTGGCTCCGAATCGGGGAATTCCATCATGCTCGTCTCGCATTGTGCGTGCAAAGGTCCGGACAATTGGCGAATGCTCTCTGCGGCCTCCAGGTGTCCCTTCACGACTTCACGCCACAGAGATTTGTCGACGTCCGGTGCCAGTTCGACGTACGAAAGTCCGCCGACTCCTTCCGGATCGACCCGTTTTTCAACATAGTCCCAATACGCACGATCCAGCTCATCCAGACTCAAACCGAGAATTCGTTTGCAGTCCTCAGCGAAGCTCGCGCGGCGAGCGGTCATGTACAGTTCGAAGAACTTCTGCGGGCCAAACTCGTGCAGAATATACTCGACCAGTGGGCCGCCTTGGGTGTAAGCTGGGCTCCAATGACGGTGATACCAATCCTCAGTGGTGAACTCGCATAGTGGAAGAGCCCGTCCACGTCGTCGGGCGCCCCACGCTTTCTGCAAGAGCGTCTGGCCGGAATAGCCCGATTGCAGTTCAGCCCAACCTTCCACTAGGATCGCCGGAGCCTCGTGGTCCAGCGGCACGCGAATGTCTCCGTGCTCCATCGTATCCAGGATGGCGTGTGCCGATTCATGAAGGTCCAGTTGGGACAGCTCGTCTGTTTCGCGCGGTTCAGTATCCGAGCTTCCCAGCGCCCAACCGCCGCCGCCTCGCCCGCTGACGCCTAGCAGCGACCCACGCACCCAACGTACTTTCGATCGCATCTTCCTTCCGAGCACCTCCTGCATGCGTTCCAGATGGCGATCCATCGCCGCAACGTCCTGCTGGGGCGAGTCAAGCACGCCGTTATGAATCATCACGACGTAACGCCCTTCAGTGCGTTCAGGATACAAGGCGTGTGCAGCGGCGTCCGCCAAGGCGAAAAGAGCCGGCCGAGACACCCGTTTCATCAGGTTCGAGTCGAGTTGCCGTCCCTGCACGAACCAGACACTGTAGCTAATGTGCGCAGCCCACAGACAGACAGGCCCCATGCCGAGCAACATCCATCCCATCGCCGCCAAGCGACGCGGGCCGCGGCACAGATGCCATACGCCAAACGCAAGACCAACGACCGCAGAGATCAGTTGCACCGCCAGCAATATCAGCAGAGGCCAGAAATTGGGTTGCACACTCCGGCTCAAGTAAGCCGCAACCATCCACACTAGTCCGATCAGCCAAGCAGTCCAGGCAACATAGGCCGTGCGACGTTCAAGCATCATCTGCCTCGACAAGTGGTCGTCTATCCGGTTGAGTACGCATTCTCTCAAGAATCTCACGCTTCGTGGAGAGAAAACTTGGAGAATAACGTCATCTGGACGCTTGGTTGGGAAGACGCGGCTTGGCGGTTATTAGATTTCGCCGCCTGGGCTTGCCTGGATGACCCGCATCACTCGTCCGCAAGGCGGATCCACCATTGACGGTTGAAGAAGCAGCCGTCCAGGTCGAGGATCACATACCGCTCTTCCGTTCGGTATTTGAAGAGCTTGCCGGTCATCGGGTTGACGGGAACGGGCACTTCGGTGATGTCTTCCAGCCGCTGGGGGAGCTTGCCGTCGTGCTCGGCGGCATAAAGTCGAATCGCCTCGACGACCCGCAGGCCGGCAACATATCGCCGGGTCCAAGTGGCGCTCGGCTGATAGCGCTGCAAGCCGTAGGCCGGTAGCGCCAGCGTCAGTCGGCCTGCTTCCTGCGGCAGCCCGGTCTCTTCGAGAAGTCGGCGTGTCTGGTCCATGATCCGCTCGATTCCCGGCTTCGCCTGCCAATAGGGAATTCGGTGCCACTTGGCCAATTCGTCACACTGGTTCCGGTGCTCTTCAAAGATGGCTCGGACCGCCGTTTCCGCCGGTGACATCGCTTTCACATCCGCCTCGGTCGCACCCGCCGCCAGCAGGATGCGGCGCGCAACGGGCAATCCTCTCTCGATGAGAACGTCGATGCCGATGGCTTTCGTGACGGAACCGCCGTTGGCCGTCTCCCGTTTGTTGACCGAATCATCGGCTGCCACCGCGCGGTGGCCCGTGTCGACCATCTTCTCCAGCAGCCCACGCCAACGCTCGGGCGTCGCGCCGGCGGTCTCCAACTGGCTGAACTCGGGAAACATTGATTCGAGGACCGTCGATTCGAAGTCCAAGGCCGGTCCGAGGTCGATCATCGGGTCCGGCAGCGCCGTGATTGCCCAGTACAGATTAGGTGCGTCCGGCGACTGGATCAGCTCTCGGAGCGAGTAGTTCATGATGCCAGTCAACCCGACCCCGACCATCCCGTTCAGCATGGTAGGCTGCTCGGCGCAATGTCGAGCCATGGCGTAGCCCGTCTGGAGCGTACGGACAGCTCCCTCAAGATCCCCATCGAGTATCTGAAGCCGACTCCGCAATCTGAGCAGCCATGCCACTTCGCGAAATGCCAACGCTTGGCTCCGGCCGATGGAGAGCATCGGTTCGTAATCATCCGGCGGCAGTTCCAAGCCGTACCTGGGGCGGCGTGCCGCCTGATCCACGCATCGCAGGACCGCCTCCACTTTTCTCAGCGCCTTGGCAGCTTCGTCCTTAGGCAATTCCTCCAAGGACATCTCGTATGCCCAATCGCTCCGTATCTTCAACCATGTCTCGTCGTCGAGCTTCCTCTCCTGAATCGCCAGGAACGCTTGCGCGTAAAGAGGTGCGGCCACACCAGGCACCTGATCGGAAAGCCGCGGCAAGAGGCGATACCTGAGCGCGGGACGAGGTGCACCGGCCGGATGGATCACGATTTCCGTCACCTCGGGGGACTGGGCTTGGGCCGATTGCCAGGGCCCGCCCATGACCGGAACCAGGACGATCCATCCGATCCAGCGTTTGGGGAACAACATCTCGCGACTCCTATGGTAAGCGGCCCACTAGGCCTTCCAACTACTGATCCACCACTTCGTTCAACTGCCACACCTTCACCGTGCCATCGTAGCTAGCAGAAGCCAGCAGCTTCCCGTCGCTCGAAACGGCAAGGTAGGCCACGGCCATCGTGTGCCCCTTGAGGACGGCAGCCCGCTTGTGGCTTGGGAGGTGCCACAGGACCACCGAGCTCGGCTGATCCCACGGTCCTCCCGCCGTGGCCAAGAGGCTGCCGTCGGGTGAAAACGCCAAGTGCCAGAGTCCTTTCGTGCTCGCCTCGAAGGAGTCCCGGATCCGGAAGGACTCGATATCCCAGAACTGCACGACGCCTTCGGGGGTAGCGGTGGCCAACGTCTTGCCGTCCGGTGATAGTTCGACGAAACAACCGCGTTTTTCGGCTTGGTGAACGCGAAGCTTGCGCTGCAGTCTCAGAGTGGTTGTATCCCACACCTCGATGATGCCGCCGGTGCAGCCAGCGGCCAGCCATCCTCCCTCGGGATGCATCGCGAGCGTGAAAACGCCCTCCTTCGCGGTCTTCCTTGTGGGCGGCTTGAGCGTGGCGCGAGTTTTCCACTGTTGGTCGCGAAGTCGCAGCTTCACGGTGCCATCTCCGCTGCCCGACGCGAGCGTGTTTCCATCGGGCGAGAAGGCCACGCATGTGACGCCGTGAGTCTGGCCGAGCAGCGTGACGATCTCCCGGCCGGTGGGAACGTCCCACACCTTGAGATTCTGTGCTGTGTCGGGAGTAACGAGCAGGAACTGTCGTTGGCCGCCGCTGGCCAGGATCTTCCCGTCGGGACTAAAGGCCAGGCAATTCACTTCTCCCGGATGGCCCTTAAGCACGCGCCGTTTCTCGCCCGTGGCGACGTCCCACAGGATCACCTCGCCCCGAGCGTACCCTTTCTCGGCAGGATCCTCTGACGGAACGGCACCGCCGGACGCCAAGAGCTTCCCGTCCGGCGAGAACGCCAAGGCGCGGACACCTCCCTTGTGGGCTTTCAACGTCATCGCCTCGGGGGCCGCGGCCAGACACGTACCAGCCATCAGGCACACGAGAAGTGACGGCAAAGGCGAATAGCGTTTCATGACAATCTCCCAAATGAAATCGCGTCAACGGGGCACCCAAAAAGGAACCGCCGTTTGGTATTCAGTTTGTGGGTCTTCTTGGTCATGGAATCGATTTGAATCGTCTCCCGTTTCGAACCGGTCTCTTCAGTGCCAACGGCACGCTCCTATGCAAGCCCAGGGTGGAGCGACGCGAGTCCCCGAGCGTCGCGGAACCCTGGGATGTGAAAGTCATTCCAACCGGAACCCCGAAGGGGTGGCCCTAACTCTTGGGCGGTTTGTACTGCTACGCCGGGTCGACTAGGGGCCGGACTAGGGCCGCCCCGTTGGGGCTTTGGATGCATTAGGCAACTCTGACCCAGGGTTGCGCGACGTTCGCACGGCTCACGCCGCTCCACCCTGGGCTGACATAGGGTCGTCCCTTCGGGACTAGAAAAGCGACCGGCACGAAGCCATCCTTTCTGTATGCATTCAATGGTTGTAGACTCAACGCCCGGGAACTGCCGTCAGCCCTCCGGTCGGGCGTCCAGCGCCGCTTCGTGAACGGGATCCCACGGCGGCGAGCCGGGATCAGCAATCGGCCTCAAGTCCAGTTCCGGCAGCCCTTCAACGCCTAGGCTCATGACGATCCGGCAGTCTCTGGCGTAGTTCAGCCATGGGTCGTACGGCGGTTCCGGGGCGGAGGACACATCTATCGGCTCGTCCGTCACGGGCGCAGGCGTCTCCTTCTCGACGAAAACGACCCGTTCCACCACCTCGTGATCTCCTGAGGACGTCCATGCCAAGGCGAACGTCGCTGCCAATAGGAGCGATGCTACGGTTGCAGACGGCCAAATCCATCCGGTCCGCCGGGCCCGACGACGCGCAGCCGCCGTCGCCGATGCTCGGCCGGCCCGGTACATCACTTGCGGCAGGTCCAGTCTGCTATCGGCCGGATCGACCGATCGGAGGATCCCTTCCACCGACACCAGATTCTCGTCTATTCGTTCTTGGGACATGGCACCCTCAGTTTCTTGCGGATGGCGGCCAACCCGGCATGGTATCGCCGGTGCGCGGTGCTATCGGAGGTTCCTGCAAGCCCGGCGATCTGTTGGAAGCTCAAGCCGCCCCAGACGTGGGCCACGATTACTTCCCGTTGCTCTTCTGGCAATGTGTGGAGGACCGATACGGCAATCTGGGCGTCGACGCTCTGCTCGGCCAGGCCCGCAAACCACTCGGGGCTCTCTTCGGCCACTCGGATCTCGCGCCGCTTCCGGCGTTGCTCGCGGCGGGCAGCCGTGATCGCCTTGTGCCGCACGGTTCCGAAAAGCCACGCCACGTCGTCCTGCGGTGCCTCCGGGCGGGCGGCCAACTCGATGATGGCCTCCTGCACTACGTCGTCGGCACATCGGCAGAACTGCCGGGCGTACAACTCAAGCACTGCCGCGTGGCGCTTCAGCAACCACTCCAGCCGCTCGGCCTCCACTTGCCCGCTCGCGTTGTGGGCTTCGCCTTTCACTACCTATCAGTCGCCGCCAGAGTTGGTTTCATCCCGCGGTTTCTGTGAAAATCGCCCGAGAACCAGACATCTACGAACGGCGCCGTCGGCATTTCTCTCGCGGTCCTATTCGTCTGCGGGGAGATGCGCCTCGGCGGTGATTCGATTTCGCCAATAGATCCTGCCCGGGTCACCGCCGGGAGGCGTCATCGGCCAACTCCATACCTCCTTGCCCTGGAAACGGACGTGAAGCTCCAAACCGGCCAGTGCGCCACAGGCGTAATGCCACTGTGCGCCTTCGTCCGTCTGTCTCGCTTCGATCGCCAGGAGCAGTTCGGGATCCACGCCCACGCACATGGCGCACAGCGCACCGGCCAGGGGCGTTTCGCCATCCTCTGTGGCGTAGTCATACAGCGGTTTCGACAACAGCCGCAATTCCCAGCGATCACGTTTCCTATCGACAAGGTGTGCCTGGAACTGGCGAGCCAGTTGCCGAATCTGGAGGAGTTGTCTCTGTCGCGAGCCGGCTGGACGTGGAGCATCCGGAACCGGCCGCCAGGTCAGACCAGGTTTAGTCGGCGCCCAAAACGCTCGTCCACGAAAGACTGTCTTCAATGGTGTACTCGCGAGAGAGTGAAACTCGTGCGACAAAGACCAGTGTTCGTCCGGCATCTTCCAGCAGTAGAGCGTTCCGATCGCGCCCGGACGTCCATCCTGCCCGAGCCAGACGTAGACCGAGCCGATCTGGGTAAACTGTTGCCGTAGCGGTTGGTTCCAGAGAAAGACCGGCCTCTCCACGAGCCGAAACGCATTCGCAGGTTCGGCGACCGCTGTGATCACGTAATCTTTCGCCTGGCGGTCGAAAGCCTTCCGCCAGAGTGTGATCTCTCGTTGTCCTGCGTCTTCGGTCTGATCCAACTGCCCCGTGACACCGGCAACGACGGCGATCAAGATCGTGTATGTCATGGCGTGTCTCTGCTACCCGGTTCAGGCCGGTACTCGGTTTTGCGTACCACCCAAGGCCGTTCTCGCCCTGTTACCTTTCTCTCAGTGCCATCCCTTGCGAATCATGAACAACGCATAGGGTGAAAGTAGGTTGCCCCATGGTTTATTGGTATTGGGTACCCTCCAGACCTCCTTGTCTTGGTAGGTGACGCGTATTTCGTCGCGGTTCATGCGGGCCAATGCGAAATTCCAGGCGCTCTTGCCGTCCGATATGCGAGTCTCGATCATCAACCACACTTCGGGATCGGTTCCCTCGACGAACGCGAACAGCGCACCGTCATACGGCTGGCCGGTCTGACTCTCGTACCGAAACACCGGCTGCTCGAGCGAACGCAGTCTGCGATCAACCCCTTTAGGATCTCCCGTGCGATAGTCCACCAAGACGGCGGCAAACCGTCGAACCAGCGCACGCGTTTGCCGCAACCGCCCGGCCGGTGTCGCGGCTGGCGGCGGGGCGTCTGGCAATAGGTCAAACGTAACACCGGCTTCGCGGGGCGACCAGAACGTTTTCTTCCTGTTAGCCACGGTCAGCCCGGAATCGGACAGAGAATGCAGTTCTAAAGTGGAACCCCACGCAGGCACAAACCCGTGATAGAACGACGCCACAACTTCCGGACGACCGCCACTGGTCCATACGAACACCTCGCCATACACGCTTCCCACCGTAGGGTTCGACCAACGCAGGATGGGGCTGGGGTGCAGCTTCAACCGTTTGCCACTCCCATCATCCGGAACTACCTTGCAGACCTGAGCCGTCTCGAGCGCCATTTTGGTGACCGCCTTGCTCCTTTGCCTCTCTATGTCGACGGAGGCGCCGGCGGGATCGGCACCGGGTGGTACGGCCACTACCAGAGTAAGAAAGAGTCTCGCGACAAACATATTGTGATCTCTCGGGACGGCGGTCGGCGGTACTGCAGAGCGGAAAGCTATGCTTCAGACTGAGTTGATTGTCCACTGTGCACAAGGGTACGTCAACAAACCGAGTCTTCGTAGCTTGGCGAACTTGCGTCAAAGAAGACGAACGGACACAATGAGCTAGGAGTGCGGAGTGCAATATGCGGCTTCCTTGGTTTTCCTGAGGAGAACGGCGAATGGGAAATGCCCCGGCACGCCAATCGCGGCCAATTCTGATTGTCATGGCCTTTCTCGCTGGAGCCTCTGTTGTGACGGCGGCGTACGGCCAGGACCCAGATTCCCGCGCCACGAAACCGAGCGATGATCAGCAGCGGCGCGAGTGGCGTCAGTTGGTCGACCGTCAGGCTGAACAGTACAAGTTCTTCGTAGGCCACGACCGGCCACAAGCAGCCTCGACGGCGAAGGCCATTCTTCGCTGGGCCAATCAGACCAGGATCACGCACTTCGAGTCGGCCACGTATGTTTGGGCTTTCAATGGTCGACCTGTCGCAGTGGCCTGTGTTTTCACGATGAACGACCCGAAGGATCCGCTGTTGTTCGCCCACGATTTCCATAGTCTGTGGCCTGGACCGATCAAGGCCGAGCGCGATCATAGGCTGGTCTGGTACCCGACGGAACCGGGATCCGTGTATCAACCGATTCCGGATAGCCCGCCGCCCGCGTCGTCGCCCGCAAGGCGGCTGTTGCAGATGAGGACCTTGGCGCGCGAGTTCAGCGCTACGCTAGTGCGATGGCGCGACGAAGGAGGCGACCGCGAGGAGCTGCGATTGCTCCCAAAACCGCTCTACCGTTACGAAACCGAAGATCCGGAAGTCCTGGACGGTGGATTGTTCATCTTCGTTCAGGGAACCGATCCGGAAGTCGTGTTGTTGATCGAGGCCCTCCGGAAGCCGGCGGATTCCCAGTGGCGTTACGGGCTGACAAGGCGGAGTGCCGGTGCCCTGGAGGCAAGGCACCGCGGAAAGCTCGTCTGGCAGGTCCCCTGGAGTAGCAATACGACCGACCCCAGGCTCGTGAACATGTCGTTTGTCGTCCGCTCAACTCCTTAGTTCAGTTCGACCGCTTGATTCCGGTTGCTGCGCCGTGAACCATGACAACCGCGCCTAACGATCGTCTCGGATATCGCTTCACTGTTCATCTAGGCTCACGAGGATTCCAATGAAACGCACTCGGTTGGCGATGGTGATTGCGGCTCTATTGGTTGCTTCCCCCGCTCCGGCTCCGCCCGCCGAGCCGCGGTCGGCTGCGGGGGAATCGGAGGATCGCTACGCGGTCCCAACGGGTGACGTGGGCGAGTTGGTCGAATTCATCGAGCGGCTGGCGCAATTCCAGCCAGTATCGACTCGGCAAGACATCGAACACCGGGCAAAGTTTCGCCCGGCGCTCCAAGAGGCAGCGGAGGCGATCATCGAACTGGAGAAGGACGAAACGGCACAGGCCTACCAAGCGGCGGAATACATCTTGTTGGCAAATCGCGCTCACTGGATTGCTCAGGGCACGTCGCGAGAGCAACGGCGGACCATAGCGGATGCAAGAGCGTATCTGCGGAGGAACCTCGATGGCAACCAAGCAAAGAAAGCTGCCAGCGCGGCAATGTCGGTGGGGCAGACGTTGGAGCGCTGTGGCGAGTGGCGGCTCGCCGCCGCTGCCTACGCAAGCTTTGCCGAAATCCTGTCAGAGAGCACTAATGGAGAAGTACTCGGCATGAGGGCGACAATGGCGGCTAAGGCTCGGCAACTCGAGACTGATAGCGAGGGATTGCCGCTCAGACCGGATGTGAAGATCCAGCCCAATGCCAGAATGGTCCCGCTCGACCTGACGTCCAAACTCAACTGGCGGGTCGTGACCACCGAGGACGGCAGGCTGATCGAAAACGGCTTCAGTCAATTGCGCCGAGGCGAGCGAGTGTTGGGGGCCGTGAAGTTCCGAATCGACGACCGGACGATTCAGTTAGGCAGCAAGAACCTGGCCCATGCGCCCGCGAAGGTCGAAGGGATCCCGGTGAATCGCAGAATAAGCCGTTTCTACGTTCTCCAAGCCGCGCAATATGGTTCGCCCAGGTCTGTGCTGGACGGGACAACGATCGGAGAGTACAAGATCCACTACGAGGACGATTCGACAGCCTCGATGGCGATTGTCTACGGCGAGGACGTTCGGGACTGGTGGAACTGGGACGACGGGAGACCTGCGACGCGAGGAAAGGTCGTTTGGACCGGCAGCAATCCAACCGCTGATGAAAGTGGCGTCACCCTTCGGCTGTATCTCGGCGTATGGGAGAATCCGCATCCGGAGAAGAAGCTTACCAACGTCGATATCGTTTCGACCATGAATACGATCTGCGCGCCGTTTTGCGTGGCGATTACTCTCGAAGATGCGGCTGGGTCGAATTGACGGCCTGCGCGTGCAGTAGAGGCTGCAGGGTGAAGCGATGAACAAGCGGCACGACAACACCAACTAGCAAGGAACAACACGTGTTGGTGACAAATCGATCGTTGAAGGGTTGGATGTTCGTTCTTGTGTGGAGTGTCGCGGCCCAACCGTTCTTGGCGTATTTCGCGACCGCACAAGATGACGAGGTCAAAGAGCAGCGTTTGAAATTCATGGAACAACGGCTGGATGAGTTTCAACTCGCGTTGCCAAACGGCGATCCGCTCCCGCGTACCGAAAAGCCGATCCTGCGATTCAGCAATCCCGTTCGCGATTCGTTCTGTGACGGGATAATCCATCTGTGGCTCGATGGCGGCGTTCCCGTAGCCGTGGCCAGCTTGTGGATACGTGAAGATGACGACTTCGGACGCGATTTCGTGTCCTTGCACGAGACATCGCTAGAGTGTTCGTGCAGGGGCAAAATGGTCTGGTCTCCCAAGGCCGGCGCGCATGTTCGTCAACCGCTGCCGGGCGCACCGCAGGCCAGCGACTCGACGCGGCTGCGGTTGGTGCAGATGCGAAGGATGGCTGCACGGTTCAAAGGGAACGTCGGGGCTTGGCCCGCGGAAGGTTGGGCTGAGTTGCGTTTGCTCACACAACCTGTCTATCGCTATGCATCTAGGACTCGCGGAATCATCGACGGCGCCGTTTTTGTGTTGGCGCAAGCCAACGACCCTGAAATGATCCTGGTGCTGGAGATTGTACAGACGTCTGGCGACGCCACGCCCGCGTGGCGTTACAGTCTCGCTCGCATGACCGCGGTCCGCCTCCGAGCCGAGCTGGATGGCAAGGCGGTTTGGTCCGTGAATGCTTACGGGCACCAGCCACGTTCGATCGCGGACCCGTATGTCGAAGAGATGGAGGGAAAGTTCGAGTAGACATGACGAGAATCGGACGCATGGCGGTCGCGAAAAAGATAAAGACAGGCATCAACCATCGCTTCTCCAGGTTATGAATCCGATGCGGAAACCTCCGAGCAACCGACGAAGATTCCTGCGATTGCGTTTTTCGTTGAAGGCGGCTTTCGTCGTCATGCTCGTTTGCGCCCTGCTGATCGCATGGGCGAAGGACCGATACAAGCTTCAAAGGACCAGGGAATTTGCCACGGTAAGGATCGAGGTCTACACGGATCGTGCTACGTTCGAGAAGCGGCTTGGCGGGCTGGTGCGGTGCATCGACTTTGATGACATTGACACCACGGAATCTGACGACGTCCCCTTCTCAATAACTCGCTACGCATCGCGAGGCATTCACATCAAGGGCACCGGAGGGCAGTTCGCGGGGCGAACATTTGGCTTACCCGACGACTTCCCGGCGGCGTCCCCGCCGAATTCCTACGCCCCGGGTCCAAAAGCGAAGCCCAGCGGAAACACAACGGACGTAACGTTCAACGTGGGAAAACAAGGTGCGATGGTGGCAGGATTCGGCGTCACATTTATTGACGAGGACTATCCGCGCCTTGGCCCCAGCAGTCTTACGGCGTACGGATGGGCTGACCGCCAGATCGGCGCTGCCAAAGGGTTCTCTGGCACCAATGCGGGTAAGATATTTCGAGGGCTCGTCGCAGTCGATTCCAACGGCAACCCCATACCCGCCATCTCGCGGGTTCGATTGATCAATGGTACAGGTTGGCCCGAAGTCGACGAGGGAGACGGCGTGACGCTCGACGACATGGTCTTCGGAATCCCACAACGCGACGAGCTATGAATGTGTTTGATGCCGTCAACGCCCATCTCGCACCGTCAAGGAAGTAAGGACAGGCATTGACGATCGCTCCTCCAGGTGATGAATACGATGCGGAAACGCCCAGGCAACCGACGGAAACTCCCGCGATTGCGTTTTTCGTTGAAAGCAGCTTTCGTTGTCACGCTCGTCTGCGCCTTGTTGATCGCATGGGCGAAGGACCGATACCAGCTTGAAAGGACCAGGGAATTCGCGACGGTAAGGATCGAAGTGCACACGAATCGTGCAACGTTCGAGAAGCGGCTTGGCGGGCTGGTGCGGTGCATCGACTTTGATGACATTGACACCACGAAGTCCGATGACGTCCCCTTCTCATCAACTCGTTACGCGTCGCGTGGCATTCATATCAAAGGCACCAAAGGGCAGTTCGCTGGGCGAACATTCGGCTTTCCCAACGAGTACCCGGCAGCGTCCCAGCCAAATTCCTACGCCCCCGGTCCAAAAGGTGCGAATCCCGGCGGAAACACAACGGACGTGACGTTTACCGTGGGAAAACAAAGTGCGATGGTGGCGGGGTTCGGTGTCACATTCATTGACGCCGACTATCCGGGAATCCGCCCCAGCAGCATCACTGCGTACGGATGGGCCGACCGCCAGATCGGAGCTGCCGCAGGGTTCAGAGGCACCAGTGGGAGTAAGGTATTCCGGGGTCTCGTCGCAGTCGACTCCAACGGCAAACCCATACGCGCCATCTCGCGGGTCCAACTGATCAACGGCACAGGTTGGCCCGGAGTCGACCGCGGAGACGGCGTGACGCTCGACGACATGGTCTTCGGAGTTCCAGAACGCGACGGGCTGTGAGTTTGCCGCGCCGAACAGCACAAACGAGCCGCCCCACGTTGACCGGTCGAAGAGCACTTCGAGCCGCATTTCTGGCCAACGGCAGGGCGCTAGGGTCGCCGTGCAGGCGGGCTGCGCAGCGTGTGAAGAAGCGGCACGCTGTTCTGGGAGCAACGGCTTCGAGCGCTAGGACGTGCTAGTTGGCGACGAAATCCGCAGAACCGATTCAGGCACTAAATCGTCTTATCAATGGTTTTTGCCATTGACATCTATGGGTAAAACCATAACATAGAACAGTCCTTTCATTGGTGGACTCGGGATGGAGGGCAGTCTTCCGCCCTGGTCCCCGCGATTCTGCAAGGAGCGTCGCGATGCCCCGACCGCGATCCGAACATCCAACGCCGGGTGAGTTGGAGGTCTTGAAGATCCTTTGGGACTGCGGGCCATGTACCGCGCGAGAAGTATGGGAAGAACTCAACGAGCGACGCGAGCGGCATTACACTTCGGTCAACAGCCTGCTGAACACGATGGTCGAGAAAGGGCTGCTAACGTGCCACTGCCCGCAGCGGGCATATCTGTACGAAGCCAACATCGCTCGGGAAGAGATCCAAGGAAAACTGGTCGAAGACCTACTGGGTCGAGTGTTTGAAGGATCGCCCAGTGCCTTAGTCTTGCGGATGTTGGATCACTGCGATCCCTCGCCCAACGAAATGGACGACATCGCCAAGATGATTCGTAAGTATCGCAAGCAACGGGGGAACCAGTGATGTGGGCGTTAGAGACACTGCATGAGCCTTTGTGGCAACGTCTCACCTGGACGCTGCTTCACTTTCTCTGGCAGGGGGCGATAGTGGCAGTCGTTGCGGCGACGTTGCTCCACGCATGGCAAGCGCGCCGGGCGCGTAGCCGATACCTGATATGCCTGTCGGCACTGGTCGCCATGGCCATGTGTCCGCTGGTGACGTTCGTGTTTGTGGAAGTCCCCGAATCGGCAACGGCCAGCCGTGCGGAGCCGCAAGCCGAGATCCCGGCCGCTTCGGAGCTCGGGTCCGAGCTTGTCGCGAACGAAACACGCGTGCAACCCGACCGCCCGGCTGCACCGCAGGTTCTAGCGGCACGTTCAGACGCTGCGCCGCCATTGGCCGCACAGTCGCTGCCCTCGGGCTCGCCCGACGTGGAACCGCCCGTGGACCTTTCCGAACCGGTGAATTGGCGAGCGAATCTCCATCAGGGTGTCGGTGCGATTCACCCATACGCCCTGATTGTCTGGATCGCAGGCGTGTTGGCGCTGGCCGTGCGGCTGTCGGTCAGTTGGCTGCACGTACGCTGGTTGGCGTGGGGTCGACTGGCGATTCCGACCGATCTGGCGGCAAAGGCGTCGACGTTGGGGCGCCGGCTTGGTCTGCGTTTTCCAGCACGAGTCTGTCTGTCGGAGAAGATCCGCGAGGCGATCGTAGTAGGATTGTGGCGACCTCTGGTCCTGGTGCCGGCTTCATGGCTTACGGAGATGCCGCCTGAGGTGCTTGAAGCCGTAATTGCGCACGAACTGGCGCACATCAAGCGTTGGGATCTGTGGGTGAACTTGCTGCAGCGGCTGGTGGAAATGTTCCTGTTCTACCATCCAGCCGTGTGGTGGCTGTCGCGTCGCGTGAGTCTCGAACGGGAGATGTGCACCGACGAATTGGCCGTCGCAGTCACGAACCAGCGAGTTGCGTATGCGACCGCGTTGGAGCAGTTGGGTCGGATGCGGCTCGGCCAATCCGCACCTCAATTCGGAGCCAGCATAGGTAACCGCAGAACGCTACTTCTTAATCGGGTTGGGAACATCCTGGGCCTGTCGGCCTCGCACAAGAAAGCCCGCTGGTGGCCGGTAGCCCTGATGACGCTGGCCGTACCGCTGGCAATCTGGGTGGTCTCAATGAACGTCATGGAGGTCGTCGGCGATACGACCGTCCCGCCGACCTCAGAGAAGCTAAGCAAGGCGGATCTGAAACGATGGATCGAAAAAGCGAATAGCTCGGTGCAATCAGAATCCGATGCCGCCGCGGAAGCACTGGTTGCCATGGGACCGGCAGTGGCACAGGAGATGATTCCGCTACTGAAGAGCGGGCGCACAGATCGGCTAGGAATTAAGGTATTGAAAAGACTGGCTCCTGAACCGTCGGTGCAGCGGATATTGGTGAAGGCCATTGAAGAGGCACGAGACAACGGTACTCCCAACGTGATCCATTGCGCGTTGCTCGCTCTAGGGGAGAGCGGCAATGTTGCCCATGCCGACTTCATTGCAGCGTTCCTGGAAACGCATGACATCGCTGCGATGTCTGCCTTGGCAACACTCGGTGGCGACCGGGCGAGAGACCATCTGATCGGAGCCTTCGACATTGTTCCGACCGAACTTTGGTTCATGCTGGCGCGTACCTTGGAGCGTCTGGGCGATTCCGCCGCCGTGCCAGAACTCAAGAAACGCTTAGCCCAAGTGGAGTTGCCGCCGAACGATCGGTTCCCCAACGCAACGGTAGGCGCGATGACCGGCGCGATTGCAGCGCTGTCTGGGGAGAAGGAGGCTTTCACAACGACGACGCACTGCCAGGGGCAACACTTCCGCTATCCCTTCGGCCCCCCCGGAGTGCCCAAGACCTTTTCGGTGAATCCGCCGAGGGATCATTTCGTACGCCTGCCAAAGGTGGACCCCCAAAGCAAGGCGGGGCGCGAGGCGATCTGGAAGGCGATGGAGGAAGCGACCGAAGGCCCAGGCTTTACGATCGATGGAAACGAAGTCGTGGCATTCCACGGATTGAAGATGGCTCCCCTGTGGCCCGACGGCAGGCCCTATCCCACAACTCTCTACGACTGGCTGCGACAGACCTCCCACCAGGTGCTGCGGAAGCTGGTCGATCAAGAGAAGCAGACCGGCCGATGCATCATTCCCAAGAGCGGTCTGCTGGTCACGCGCGACCCCGCTGGCCGGCTCCATGTGCTGGTATTGAAGAAAACATCCGACCAGTACACCTACAACGTCACGGTCATGCCGCAGGATCCGAACATGCAGTTGATTCCAGTGAGAATGGATGCGGAGGACCTGCAATTCACCCGAGTCGCCGGATGCACCCTGTACGACCTTGAGTCGGAAACGAAAAACGGATCGCTGAATTTGAGCCGGGGACATCTTGAAACCATGACGTCGAAGAAATGGCAGGGAAAGAACGAGGACGCGCTGCTGGTGGTGGAGTTTGCCAACAACGGGGTATCTTTGGCCGTTCCTGGGGCGGAGCGATTTTTGTTGTCGGAGGCCAGCGATGCGTGGGAGAAACCAGAGAGGGCGCTAGCACTGCTCAGGGCGGCGATGAAGGAGGAGCCGAAGATCCCCGGACACAAGATCGTCAGGAGGGATGGCGCAATCTTCCATCTATTCCCTGAACTTAGAACGGGCCAGAAGTTCGCCTTCGCGGTAAGAATGCCGGAGGGCAATCCGGTAGCCGGAGTGCTGGAAGTGCAAACGGTCGACCGGAAAGCCGAAACTCTCAGAATCCGTCACCGTTTCCTGCCGACAGCGGCGGCCCGGGCCGCCGAGGAGACAAGCGAGCAAGCCACACAGAACGATCAACAAACGCCCGAACGACGCGAGGCGGCCGAAAAGGCGAAAGGGGCCATCGAGGCTCTCCGCGGCAGCGGTGCAAACGCCGCGTGGGGCAAGGAGGTGGAAGGCCTGCAACTTGGCCTGGGTTTCGATTTGCAGGATCGGCCGTACGTCGCGGGCGAAACGGTAGGTTTCAAGCTGCTGGTCCGCAATAACTCCGCGAAGGCGACGACGCTGATCGACTTCGAGCCGCTAATGGGATGGATGCCGACGATACGGGATACCGACGGCAAGAGGTTATTCGTCAATGGACAGTGGGACGGCCCCGTCAGACGGCGCAAGCAAGTTGTGGCACCGGGAAAGACGATCGTCGTAGGGGGCGTGTCGCTTCGGCTCGACGAATCTTGGGCCGGCCCTTCCAACAACCCACCGCACATCCTGCTCGATCCCGGCAAGTATTTCGTCAGCCAAACTTATCGCTTCGAAGAAGACCCGGAAGCGACCTTCTCGGGCGAGTTGACCAGCGGAGAGCTTGCGTTGACCGTGGCCGAAGATACGCCATGGGGCGAGGCCGTTGAAGGCGTCCGAACGCGCCTTCGCAGCGCGATTCGAATCTGGGGCAGTTCCGACTGGGCTCATCCGGTTGTTCGTCTTACCGTGGACGCCCGAAACGACGGGAGGTATCGGCTGCACCTGCCGCGCAACGGAGAGACCTGGCAGGTCGAGGTCGACGGCGCGTGGTACGCGCGTGTCCCATATCCCGGCGGCGAGTTGCTCGATTTCGAGAGCGGGCGGAAATACGAGAACCTGATACTTAACTTGGCAGGCAGTTGGCGGCGGATTCCCAAGGGAAAGGAAGTGGAATACGCTCGGCGGCCCTTCGGACCAGGATACGTCGTCTTGAACGAGGGCAAGGAGTACGGCGAAGCCCTGCAACTGACGCGCGGTAGGCACCGCCTGCGAGTCGCCATAACCTATCCTCCCTCGCGTGCTGGCCAGAACATCGCGCCGATTCGGGCCGTCAGCAATCCGGTCGAGATCCAGATTGACGGTCAAGCCGTCAGTCCCCGCGAAGTGAAGATTCGCTTCCTTGGTGGCGCCGAGAAGAAACCGCTCGCGGGACTTCAGGTAACGGCAAGCCAGCGTGTTGGCAAGGACCTCACCGTGGCAACCGGAGACGACGGCATTGCGAGACTCCAACTGCCGTTGGGTTTTCACTGGATTCGCTTCACGTCGCCGAAGGCCTTGCCCTATCTGCCGTTTAAGACCCCGGACGAGCATCGGGGAACGGACTCCCGGCTCATCATCGTCGATGACACGCCCGGCGAGCAGGTTTTTGACATGATACTTGCCGACCCGTGCGAGTTGGTCTTTCGCGCGGTCGACGTCGATACGGGCAGAGGCATCCCTGGTGTGCGGTTTGCCCTTGAGAATTTCCTTGGTGAAATATGGTCGCAACCGATCGTGAATGAGACGGTGCAGCCTCCGGCCGAACAACGTTTCCCGCGACATGATCCGAACGACAGGTCCCAGGTCACCGACAAGGACGGCTACTTCCGCCGCCTGGTCGGCCCTCGACACGACGGATGGACCTACTGGGTGGAAGTATGGCCGGACGGCTACGGTCGAGCTGATCGTGGCGAAGTCAAGATCGACACGTCACGCGGCACGAAGAAAGCGGAGCATACGTTTCTTGGCCGCCGCACGTGGGGCGAACCGCTTGACGGGCTGCGTTGTAGCTGGGTTCCGTCGAGTTTGCCCGTTTCGGTTGGCAGCAAGCCGGAACTGAATTTCTGGGTGAAGAATGCCAGCGAGAACCCGCTCTTCTGGGAGGCTCGATCCGAAATCACGCTGCATTTTCATTCTGAGGGTTTCGAGAGCGGCGCCACGCTTCCGAAATTCGCGATAAAGACTGGTTCGAAGACACGCCCGGCTACCGCGCGGGAAGTCCGTGAGGAATACGGCGTCGGGCGTCCGGATCGGCGCGGCGACGACCCGATGGACGGCTACTACCGCTTCGAGCCGGACGGCACGCTCAGGGTCATCGCCCAATTGCCTTGGACACTGGACAAAGCCGGCAAGCACAGAGTATGGGTATCGTTCGCCCGCCGTCACACCAGCGGCAGCAAGGACTACCCCCTCTCAAAGACCAAAATCAGATGCCCGCCGATTGTACTCGCCGCGGAAGACTGGGGAGAGCCGGTCCGAGGCGTCAAGATGCGTTTGCACGCGTCCACGTCCCGCTGGGCACAAGGGCAGACGCCCGAGCTACGAGTCGATTTCTTCAACGTGAATAACCAGAACCTCAAACGTTTGGCGTGCTTGAACGAGAACTGGGCGATTGAACTCGATGGTCGTTTGTATCGCGCCCTACGACCGGATCCCGGGGGAGAAGGGAAGGATGCTGCGTTCGGACCGAGGACCACGCGAAAGAGCATTCTCGTCCCGTTGCACACGGATTACGCTTTGGCAGATGGGTCCAGCCTCGAATTCACGCCCGGGAAGCACACCGTTCGCATTCATTTCACGCACAACGAGACCGCTAAGGTCGATGGTCAGTACGCCGAGATCCGCCTCATTAGTAATCCCCTGGAAATCGAGATCGTGAGCAGTGACCCGAAAGCTCTATTGGAGCAACTCAACGCCGGAACACTCTCAGACGATGAGATACGCCATGTCACCGACAAGGTACTCGCCGTTCAGGGCGACTTGAAACAGGAGTGGGATCCGGCCTGGGGCAACTGGTTGGAGGTTGCCCGGCTCCAAGGCAGGGTTTCCGACGCGGATTTCGAACGTTATGCGAAACAGTCGAATCCAGTTTGGCAGCTCGATGCCAAGGAAGCCATCGCCAGACACAACGGTAGACTCGGCTTGAGTTTCAATTACCGTCAAGCCGGCGGACGTGTGACATCAAGAACGACCAATCATGGATTGATCATCTCGCACCGGATCGTGGGACTCCGCGTCAATGACGTCCCAATCGACTGGCGTGGCACTGCGGGCGAGTGGACCTTTACTGCCAGAGCGGGTCACGGCGGTGGCATCTTCCGTGAGCCTCGCGAGATTCAAGGCATCGAGAAACTCATACCGGGTAAACACGAAGCCGTGCTACTGATCGAGGGCGAGATCTATGAGGCAGATCGTCCGGAGAAGATCTTGCATCGTTGGAAAGCGACGCTCAAGGATGAAATAGAGTTGGACAGACTGCTCCTGCCTCGGGGCACGGCGGTCGACGGTTAGAAGGTCTAGCCCGTACTGTTCACGAGATTGTAGGCCGGACCGAGCAAACGCTGTTCGTGCCGGAGCTGCGGTCGCTTCTGTTGGATTCCTCAGTGCACGACCCGTCAAGTAGCCTCGATTGCGTTTGCGCTGTTCCGGCAATGCGTTGCGCGACCTTGATCCGGCCTACATGAATAATCGAGGCTTAGGCGTTGTCGGAGAAGGCGTATTCGTCAACCGTCTGAGTTCACCGAACTCTTGAGCCGAATCTCGCGTCGACCGAAGGTTACGCGACCTTTTCGTGGCACTTGAACAGTTCCCATGTCGACGGAGAGAAGCACGGTTGCGTCTTCGGGATCATATTGGACCGTCGCAGTCGGCGTGCTTTCTGGCGCGGTGTAGCGATCGTCGATCTGCAGTCCGCGATCATGTCGAGTGATCCTGAAATGTGCCGCCGTCGGGATGCTCGCCTTGGCGTTCTGCGCATCAACGCGTAAGCGTTTCCAAACGCCGGGGTCGTCCTGATACTCAACCGAGAGCTTCTCGGGTTGCTTGCCTACTTGGTACACGCTTTCGAAAACGGCTTGGTTCGTGGGGGAACCGGAACCGCGACGTTCCACTTCTCCGCTGCAGGAAATCTCGCCGTCCGGGTCGAGTTCGATGATCTGGTATCCCGTTTGCTTGCCGCCGGCGGGGCTCCACATGCTGAGGCCTAGGTCCGCTTTCATCTCGACGCGGTTGCCCTCGCGGGTGGTCAGTTCGTAGGTCACCGAGCCGAGCGCCAGTTTGACGCGCGATTGGTCGATTGCCACTTGATCGTTGTAGAGGACGCTGCGAATCTGACCGTTTTGGACGGGAGCGACTTTGACCGTGACCGGTCCTTGTTTCAGCGTTGGCATGGGCCCGCCGTGCAGGACCAAGAAGCTCATGCGGTACTTCACCCCGTTACCCCATTCACGCGGTGAAGCGTCGCGACAGTACTTGACCAAGCTCTGCGCCCGCGGAAACGTGTCCATGCCCAAATCCGCGCGGATCAGCTTCTCGCCGTCTTCCACGAGCGGCCCTTCCTTCCATAGCTGCCAGGCTTCCAAGCCTACTTCCGCTTCTTTGACTCGCCGGAAATACGGGTCGCTGTCATCGCCCTTTGTCCGCGCAAGAGCTTTCTTGAAAAGCGTCTGAGCACGTTTGACCAGTTCCGGTGTCATCCAAGCCAAACGCGTATCGAACTCGTCCGCAGAAATCGGCGGTTGGCCGCGCACGGACTGTTCCATCAAGTTGACGTAGGCGAGCATCTCCTCGGCCGCAGGACCGTAGTAGCCGGTGCAGAACTCGGCAACCAGTTCGTCGATCTCTCGCGTCGGGTCCCAGAGCAACTTTGCCCAGACATAGTTCTTCAACACCGCCAGATCGCCGCCGGTGGCGACATAGTTGCCCTGGATCGAGATGCCGGCAACACCCGCTTGACGGTAGTACTTGATGTTCTCGGCAATCGAACGCAGACAAGGAAACGGCCGCAGGAAATTTCCGAAGTTGGCTCCGTATTCCCAGATGTACACTCGGTGCGGGGCAAGTTCCAGCCAACGATCGAGATTTCGGCGGAAGCTCTGGTTCTTCTCCGATTCCAGGATGGAACGCACCGTATCGTGCCGCAAGCGCGGTATGCGGATGGCCACATTGTCGCGCGGACGTGTCTTGTCCGGCGGGGCTTCCAGACTCATGTAGGCAAACGTCCCGACCTGGATGCCCGGGTATTCTCCCTCCAGGGTTTCCGCCGTTCGATTGATCATGCGCAGCAGCGTGGCCGAGTAGCCCGGTTTCTTGCGGCCGTCCGGATCGGTCCAAGTCTCCTCGTCGTAGATCCGCTTCGATTCGGGCGACAAGTCCATGCCGCCGTACCAGTCCCCCATGCCGGCAAAGTAGATCACGTCTTTTACGTCGCCCCTGCGTTTGACGACCTGCTGCTTCAGAGCTTCGGCCAACGCCGCGTCGATCCCGTCGGCCGTGTAGTTCATGTGCAGGTTGTTGAACTTGCGGACACCTTCCTTATCCATTGGCAAGAACTCAGCGTTCTTCTCGGCGTGAGGCTTCAACAACGGACATAGGTTATGGCCGCCGGTGAAACTGGTCAGGCTGATGGTACGGAGCTTGTACGCGAAGTCGTTCCGCCGGTTTTGGGCTTCGCGGTTGTACACGTTGTGCCGCCGGAAGGCCGGTTCGATGTGCGTGTTCTGCGCCGCAACCTCGATCGTCTCGGATGTCGGAACGTTTTCTTCGTTCCACGACCACCAACGGCAGCCCAGTTGTTCTTCCAGCAACGAAAACACGGCGAACGTCGTGGCGTGAGGTGTGCCGCCGCAGATCCGAAGCCGCCCGTCTTCGGTAAGGATCACAAAGCCTTCGTCGCTAACGCCGTCCGGTGGCTGGGAATCAACCTCGCCTACCAGGATGGCTCGTTCGGAGATTTCCAGTTCGGCCGAAATGACTTTGAACTCGGTGCCGCTGATCTGCGACAGGTAACTCGCCAATGCGTCGGCCGCCTGCTTTTCGCGAGGTGGTGCGTCCGAGCGAATCAGTATTGGTGCAGGTGGCAGTTGTTCGCTGACAAGAACGACAGTCGGTCGGCCCGTAAGTCGCGCAATTCCTCGATGACGCGCCGCCGTTTCTGCCGAATCGGTAGGACTCACGACTAAGACAGATGAGACCGCGAAAATGGCAAAAGCTGTTGCTCGAATCATGTCCGAAAGTACCCCCTTTTCGATCGCAGGTGGCATGGGTATCACTCTGCGTCCTCACATCTAGTTTCGTTGTCCATCGGTCGTTTAACCGCCGTGCCCAACGGGCCGCGCGTCGGCGAAAGCGTTGCGTGGCAGTTGTCTCCGACGCAGAGAGGGATGCCAATTCTGGGTCGACTTCCGCGCGGGCCGATGGCCCTGCGGTTAAACGATTCAGCTCACCATCCTGCTACTGCGCTACAAACAGACCATACCGCAGATTGTTCTCGTAAGCCCGTCGGCTGCCGAACAACGTGTGATGTGTCCGCTGGCCGCGGCGCTCCGAACTGACCTGGAATTCCAGCCGCCATTGGTCTTTCTGTGGATCCAGCTTCAGCAGCGCAAGGGGTATCAAGGCTTGCAGTTCATATCCCTCCTCGCGTTCGACAGAGAAGACATTCACGTCCAAAGTCGCAACCTGTTTCGCACCCTCGGCTCGATATGCGGCGGCGGGCGAGTCCTCTGCCTGTGGAAGCAGGAGCACCTGACCGATCTGTTCCGAGCCGGGCATGCTGCCGAAGACCTCCAGACACGAACCTCGCCACACCGTCGCATGTTGGACGACCTTGCGGTCTTGGATCTCCGCCGCGATTGCGAGCTTGTCGCCCATCAGCGCAAACCGAAGCTCCGCAATCTTCGCTTCGCTCTTGTCATGGATGTCCAACGGCTGCTGCTCCTTGAGCGCCGTGGATAGGTTATCTAGAGAATCGACCTTTTCCAGCCGTGCGATGGGATACGTTTTCGCGACCGCTATCGGCGTTTCGCCAAGCTTTGGTGGTTCGCCGGCAAAGGGAACCAGCCGATAGGAGATGCCTACCTCGCTGGCTGGCGTCAACTGATCTGCCAACTGAATCAGAATGGTGTCGTTATTTCCTCGTTTCGCGGGGCGCGGCATGTCCAGTTCGACCAGCATTCCGTAGCCGCCTCGGTCCACGAGCACACCCACGGCTTCGACTTTCTCCTCGGTCAACGTACCGAGACTCTCGTTGCTGGCAGTCAGCCCTTCCACTTGGGTTCGCCCCTTGGTCGGTCGCGGGCGGCCTTTCCTTTTCGGCACGTCGGCGAAAGGGATCATTTCAAATGCTTCGACAACCTTGCCGCGCAAACGCGGCCTTCCACCCCAGATACTGAATACGTTGTCATGGTGCGATTCGCGCAATTGCACTTCGCACTCGATTACGCCGCGCTCGAATGTGTACCGCCGCGACGCGGTTACGGACGACTGGCGGATCGGTCCAGAGCTGGCGACCGTGTTTCCGTCCAACGCGGCATCAAAATGCTCGCTATTGGCCGCCACCAGCGGTTGGCCGTCGGCCGTGGTGCCGACAAGAGAGTGGACATGGAAATTCTGCCATTGGGACAAGTGCATGCCAGCACCATAGGAATCGTTCGGCTTGGCCGTGATCACTTGTCCGTGATCCGGCACGTGCAGTTGACAGATGCCGCCGCCGCCCAAACCGATTTGGCCGTGAAACCCTTCGCCTTCCCAGGTTGGTGTGAGCCGTCCGTGATAGGTGACCACGTAGTAGCCCGGACGCCGTGCAGCAAACCACTCGTTGTGATCATTTGCACCCTCAACAAAATCCGGCCCGCCGTACCCTTTCCACCGATACTGCGAGTCCCACGAGTCGTAAGTGCCGCCAGCTAACTTTGGGATCGATGTTCGTGAACTCCACGGCATCGCAGGTCCGGGTGACCAGATGTAGCTGTACAAGTTGAGCATCCGGTTGCGTGCTTTGATGAACCTTGCATCCTTCAAATCTGCGATCACGGCCTTCCAACCGCGCAACACGTAACTGCCATAGTGAAAATCGTAACCCATGCTCTCCTGCAGGCCGCCCGACGGCCCAATGCCAAAGCGGTCGCCAAAGCCGCCGCCCGTGAATCGTTCCCAAAGCGTTTCAAATAGATCTTGCTGCAACGGATCGCCGCTGGCCTCGCAGCAGTAACGTAGCCCTGCCATCAGGCTGGCCAGCGCGTTGCCGTTAACCATGGCCATCGTGCGGCAAAAGGCCAGTCGGTCGCCCGCCTGGATAATGAACTCACGAATCGCCTCTTTGACCTCCGGCGGAGCATCCGTCTGCTGGTGAATGCGCCACGCCGGACGATACCAGAAGAAGGTGTAGCAGCCTTGTTCGTAAGCCAGATTACGCTTCGGCCCAATGGCCACGTGGTCGCCGTGGCCGATCAGCCGCATGCCAAAGAGCATTTCCTTGATGGCCGCGTTCAATGCCTGCGGATTCTTTTGCCTGGCCCAACCGTGCATGATGCGGTCTGCCGAGCCCTTAGGCGGACTGTTGTGTGAGCCGACCGAGATAAAGCCGTCCGCTGACACTGCCTCCGCAGGGTACTCGAACTCCTTCGGTTCAAGACGCTTCACCCAATCGTGCAGCCGCACTTGATACGCCTGCCAGAAGACCTCGTCATCGTGATAGATGGCTCCGCCGCGTGTGGCCTTGGCCGTTGCCACATCGGGCGAAAGCACGGCCGTGACCGCAAGGTGCTGGGCGCGCACCGGGCGGAAACTGCCGGCCAATTGATGGGTCACGTTAATAAGAAAATCAACTGGACCGTCCGAGATGTCGAGCGTCAGCACTTGATCGTCGAAGCGACCTTCGCACAGCACGCTGGTCTGGACCAGCCCGTCCGCGCCGTTTCCCGATGCCAGTTCGTTGCCTTTGGGATCTGTGAGCACGAACGATCGCGACGCAGGTTCATCCAGTTGCAGGAACAGCAGATTGATCGAATGGGTCGTCTTCGGAACGTAGATGTAGCTGCGCCGAAACAGCTCGCCGTGCCCGTGCAACCATTCGGGGCTGCCGGCAATGGCGTACTTCAGTTTCGGATCGAGCTTCACAGTGACGTAGTGATCCGGAACGCCAACGATCACCACGCGGTACACACCGGGCTGGCCACCCGCAACTTCGTAGGTGAACGATCGCTTGGCTAACGCGGCCCGTCGCTTCGGATCGGAAAAGGCGCTCCAGCGAACCAACGGTTCGAGACCTCGTGAATAGCAGGTCGCGTAGTACCACGCTTCGTGGTCCCAGCCGGGAAACACAGGATTGGCGGTGGGTGCCACGATTCCATCGTCGGGGATCACCTCGCGGACGACCGGCTTTCCGTCAGGCGGATAGACCTTGACCATCAGTTCGCTGGGTCCGTGCATCCGATGGTTGATGTCCCGCACGTCCAGTGTGATCGTGAAGGCCCGTCCATCAGGATTGGCAACAAAGGCCGTAATCCCATCGTATAGCCGATGGGTCGTCTCGGCGGCCGAAACACCGGCGACCCACGTCAGCGCAAATCCCCCGAACGCGACACCGATGATGCGTACTAGCCCGGTCATGGATTGCCTCGCTTGATGTGGCAGTTCATTCCTCCGGCGGGGTCAGAGCGATCCACGCTTTGTTCAGGTAGCTGCATTTGCAGCCAGCAGTAGCGTCAGGCAAAAGAACCAAGCCGCCCGCCGGTAGGGCGTTCACCCAACATCCCGGACGGATACCGCCGTAGTCATCGACGCCGTCGTTTCGCTTGATGTCGAAGTAGCCCAACGTTGCCGAGCGGAACAGCATCATATTCTTGGATGCCGCCAGGATTCCACAACCATACGATCGCTTGAAGTTGAAAGTTCCCGGCTCGCCGGACAGCAGATTCCAAGCACCGCCTTGCGCGTAAATGGTGTCATCATGGATCATAGGCCGAGATTCATAATCCGCCTTGATATCCCACAGCTTCTGGCCGTCTTCCGTCTTGAAAGTGGTCATGCGGCCGCCGAATTCCGAATCCAAACGGAATCGGGTCGGCTGGTAGCTCATCAGCAGAACGCCGTGTTCTTCGCTGGCCGCTAACAGTGTGCCGTAGATGTCCGCATCATCCGCCCACGCCTGCTTGCCCGTTTTTGCATCCAACGCCAGCAGCCTTCCGGATGCGTGTTCTTTGGATGACGGTCGTTTCTCCCGGTCAAACATGGCCATGGGGCGGTCAATCAAGAACAGTTTGTTGTTTCCGAGAGCTATGGCATTGTGCCGTATCGAATCCGTTGCTTTGTACGTCCAAAGCAAGTCTCCTGTCTCCGCATCCATGGCAAACAGGCTGTGCGATTCGGTCAACTGTTTGGTCATATCGCCCGTAGTGGCACGGAAACGGTAGGTGACGATGTGCTCGTCAATGGCCACGGTCCCGTATAGCACGTTGTCGACCCAGGCGACGTATCCCCATGTACCTGGCTGGCCGTCCTGGCGCGGCGGCGTCTGGAATTCACGGACCAGCGTTCCAGTAGCAGCATCCAACTTCAAGCACCGCACGCCGTCGCGCACAAAGACGGCGTTGCCGCCGATACAGCAGTTGCTCCCGGTACCGGCCACTCCCATCAATTCGTCGCCATCGTACGCTTTCAGCAATCCTTGGATCTCATACCGCCAGAGCTCGTGGCCGTTGTAGGCATCCACCGCGACAATCCCGTCGTTACCTTCGTGGAACAAGCGACCACGATCGTACAGCGGGGCCGGGGCGCGGCCGTGTCGGCTGGGGATGTCAAAGTCGACGTCTCGGAACCACAGCATGCTCAGCCGGCCGCCGACCAACGTGTCGTCGCTGACCAGTGTGTTGGCAGCATCTGCGTACTGGTGTGTCCAGGTACCCGCGCCAGCAAGAGCGTCTCGTTCTTCGACTCTCATCTTGCCAGGTTTACCCACACATAAGACACCACCAGAGGGGCGTTGCAGCCTGTTCACTTCGGCCATCGGAAGCGAGTCGCCGCCCTCGTCGACTGCTCGCCCCGAGACAATCAGGTTGGCGAAGTAGCGGGGATAACCAGCGTCTTTCAGATCGCGATGTTGTACGGTGACTTGAACGCCGTAGATCCCGGCGGCCGTCAGTTTCTCGCGGGCCGCAGCGACCATCGCGGGATCGTCGTCCACGGCGCAGATTCGGAGGTTTGTGCGTCGAGCCAACTCATGAGCCAAAGATCCATCGCCGCAGCCAAAATCGAGGCAGTAACCTTCGGTGATTCCGCTGGCCTCGATGATCTCCTCGGCGGCCCGTGCATATCGCTCGTCGGCCTTGGAGACGCTGAGCGCGTCGGTCATCATGTGCGAACTTGCGCCTTCCGCAGTCTTCTCGAAGCAGTAGATCAGCCCACGATCCGTGGTGACCAGCAGTCTGCCATCGGTTGCCGCCAAGCCGTAAACAGTACCGTCCACTTCGCCCGACCAGACGGCATTCTTGGTCGTCATGTCGATCATTGTGACCTGCCCGTTGGTCCCGCAGAGAATCTTGTCGCCGGCAACGATCAACGCGGTCGTGTGCGTGATGTTGTCGACTGACCATTCACGCTCGAGCGATCGTTTTCTTGCCGGTTGGCCCTTTCGATCAGGCTGCTCGGCTTCCACCCACCGATACATTTCGAGCTTCTTACCGTCCGCTCGAACCAAGCCTTCGGGAATCGCAGCCAGTTGGCCAGCGCCGAGAGTGATCGCCTTTTCGCCCTTCGCGGCGTTGAAACCGAGGCCATTGTTGAAGAACGTCTCGCCGATTGCCATGATCGACGCACCGCCGTTGTGGCCGTATTTCTGCAGGTGCATGTATCGGAACTCGCCTGTGAGGCGGTTGAGCGCGGCTGGAACGGCTCGGCCAGTGGGAACGAAAAGACGGTCCTCCGAGGTGGCCAGATAGCCTTGAGCCGAGATGCCGCTTTTCGCATTGGCTCCGCCGTGTGGCTGAGGCATGTAGATTTCGCCCGAATCGTCGTTGCACCAGAGGGCTTTGCCGCTGTTGGCGTCCAGAGCATAAAGGAAAATGCCGTCCGACGGCCAAATCCCCGCGGCGAAATAGACGATGTCGCTAACGACAACCGGGCCCCCGCGAGCCGGCCACATGGAGATCAATCGCTGGTTCCCCAAGACCGCACTATGGTCCGGTCCGCCTCGTTGTTTCCAGAGTAACCGGCCATCCTTCAACGACAGAGCGTAAAGGTGGCCGTCGTCGCTGGCGACAAAGACACGATCGCGCCAAGCCGCCGGTGCGAAACGAACGGGCCCATCTGTGTAGAATCGCCAAAGGACGTTTCCAGAATCTGCGTCTAGTGCACGGACAATCCCGTCGGCCGAACTGCCGAAGATGACCTTTGCGTCAGCCACGACCACATGATTGGCACGATCGAAGGTCATGCGATCGCTGCGCGGCCAGGCAGGCATCGGCGGATGGAGTGACTTGTGCGCCCATTGCAGCGACAGTTGACCGGGCAGCGACTCGGAAGTGTAACCGGTCCGCCCGGCATCCTTTCGGTACATTGGCCAGTCCGCCTTGACCGATCTGACGCCGGCGACGGCCGTCACCAGCAGGAAAAGCACGACAGGCAGTATCCGGGCGCTCGTCAACTGCTGCGATGGCAAGGTCGACGCGGATGACCTACGAGTGGATCCTTCGGTAGCTCTTGAAAGCATGGCAATATTCTCCGGTGAAGTTGCGGATATCCGTCAAGTATATCAAGATGTTGAGGCACGATTTGTCTCTAGGCGTGGGATATTCTCCAGGGCCGGCGCATGAATCGGGTGTAATGCCGTTCGTAGTCCCGCCTTCAGGCGGTCTTCTGCGGCACGTCTTGCACCGGAACCGCCTGAAGGCGGGACTATGAACTGTTTTGTGCGTCGGCTCTCCAATTTGGTGATCCACCCACGGCAAGGTCTAACACAATCGAGGCATGAACGATGAGCGGCATCATTGGACATACAATGTACGCGATTCTAGCCGCCAAAGCGGCCCGAGAGAAGAAACTTCCCATCGCGCCGGCCATCCTGCGTCATTGGTCCAGCTATTTGGCGGCTTCGTATCTTGGCTGCGACATTCAGACGTTGCCTGAGGCGATCTGCGTCGATACCGGCGAAGAAGTTGGTTACGGGACGGTCACGTTGGCTAACAGCCCGATCACCGGCGGACCCGTGAAACCATGGACATTAGAGTTTGCGGGCCGGCAGTACACACCACGCGATATCCACCGTCTGTTCTACGGCCGGGCGCATGTGGCATTCGGGTGGAGTCGTGAGGAGCCGCGTTATGCTGTTTCGTGGGATCGTTTGCCGAACTACTTCGCCGCCGCGGCACGTGATGCCATCGAGCTGTTTGGGCCCGGCGAGCGCAAATTGGCCTACGTGTTTGGCTGGATAGCCCACGTTGTCGGGGATAGTCTGATCAAGTCGGTGCAGCCAGGAATCACGCTGAACCTGCTGGACGGCAAGTACACGCCAGCCAATCGGCCCATCCAAGACCTTGTGACATTCCACGAGATTGGTCGCAGGGAATTAAAACTCGACTGGGCCGATCTGTTGGCTGATCTGGTCGACACGCCAATCGAGGCGATTCACACACACTACATGCGAGTTGCCCGACCGCGCGGAGAACTGGCTGAGAACTTCCCCGACGGCTGGTCGCCACAAAGCGAATTGCTGCTGTTGAGCGTGTTGGCAGAAAATCGCCGCTACCAGCGGATCCGCAACTCGCGTTTGCTGAAGCAGTACGCACTGACCAAGACCGATACCGGCTGGCAATGCGACAAGCAGTTGAGCCAGCAAACCGGCGGCCTGCGTTATCCGGAGATGGTCGAACTGGCCAAAAAGGCCAACTTCCGTCACGCCTTGTGGCAAATGGGCGAGGCAATCGCGCGGATGTTCGAGCAGGTGATCCAGCGAGAACCGCGCCTTGCGGAAGTGACGCCGATGGATCAGCCTACGTGGAGTGAAATCACCGATTGCTGGGAGGATAAGTCCGCCAGAAATTGATCTTGCGATACATCGAACTTTGAGGCATCATTCGCTCAAGTTCAACAGATCGAGGACCGATACCATCTGTGCCTCGAAGTTCTAGGTATGGAGCCCAAGACCGGATGGCTGTGCGCAGGACAAATCCCGACTTTCTTAACGGCGTTCCCGAAATGCTCCTGTTGCGTCTCCTGCGGGAACGGCCGCAGCACGGATATGACTTGGTGCGAGCGATTCGCGAGCGAAGCGCGGGTGCCCTGGATTTTGGCGAGGGAGCAATTTACCCCATCCTTCACCGGCTCGAGCAGGATGGCCTGCTCCGAAGCCGCCGGGAATCCGTCAAGGGGCGAAGTCGTATTGTCTATCGCCTCACGCATGCCGGCTCCAAACGATTTCAGGGCACGGCATCGCGATGGGAAGAGGTTGTGCGTTCAGTCAATTTGCTGCTCGACGGAGGCGAAGATGGACCTGCACCAGTGGCAGAGCCAGTTGGCTAGGGAACTGAGGAAGCGAAGAGTGCCGCCGTCCCATGCGCGGCGGTTGCTGGGTGAACTGGAAGACCATATTTTCGATCTGCAGGAGGCAGAAATGAACCAAGGCACGGAAGCAAAGAACACCATCAATTTCACAGAACGGCTGGGAGATCCCGAGCAGTTGGCCGAGCAGGCATCTCTGGCCAAGGTCTATCCAACCTGGTCGGGCAGGCATCCGTGGTTGGCCTTTGTCGCAGGTACGCCGGCGGTTTTCCTGCTGAGTGTTGCCGGATTCATGTTGCTGGCGATCGGTGTGGCTTGTCTCGCGGAAGGTCGGACGGTCGAGACGAATCCGACGTTGATGCAGGCCTGCGAATGGGCAGGCTGGATCATCGCTTTCGTTCCGGCCATTGTCGCTTCGCTGCTGCTTTGCCGAATGGTCAGCAAATCGGGCCGACGACGCCTGTGGGCATTGGCCGCTTGTTCCTTGGTCGCCCTGCTGGCTGGGTGCCTGATGGTTTCCTGCATGCCCCCGCAGTCTGTACCCGGCACTGGCAACCTCTCCGTCGGGTTCGGCGTCGGTGGCGCCTGGCGGATCGGTCAAGCCATCGCGCCGCTGTTGATCGGTGTCATCTTCGTTGTCATGGGACGAGCCGCAAAGGATAAGACCGAAGACGATCTCGGTTCGCGACCGTTGCGATCGGCGGCGTGAGCGAAGGTTTCGATCTGCCCGCGAAGGAAGACTACCGCGACAGGCACTATTCTTCGACCACTTCGATGCCGCAAAGGACTGGCATGGCCTCGGGATTCTGGCCGAGTGGGGTGAGCGTGACTGCAAGCTCGTTGGCCGCTTCAACCTCCTTGAACTGCCGAACCATTGCGGTCCGCTGTCCCACCTCCTTCGCGATGTCCAAGGCCGCGGGCAACTCTTCGCCTTGTACGGCAATGCGAAACTGCCGTTCGCCTGCTTTGATGTCTTGCATCTCCGCGAAGTGGAGTCGCACTGTGTACTTGCGAGGTGCCGCCTCGCCTTTGGCCAAGGTAAGGGTTATTCGGCGCACGCCTTCCATGCCCGAGGCGGCCACCCAGTTGTAGCCTGCGCCCGCGGGTTCGACACGGACGAAGGAACTGTGATGGCGAAAGCTCTTTGCGTCCGCCGGTTCCACTTTCACGGGGATATCCGGCGACGGGCCTCCGACGCTGGGATAGTCCAGCCACAGCGTTCCGTCGTCGCTGCGTCGGTCGCCCGGCGCGGCAAGATTGATTCCCACGCGGCGAACCGGTTCTCCGTCCCAACCGAGATTGTTAAACGTCCACATCTCCATCTGGGGATCGTGCATAAGGGCCAGCGACGTCTGATTCTGATAATTGCATGAACAGGTGCGTGTGTATTCCGGTGCGTTGACCAATCCGCCGGCCACGATCAGATTCGACGTGCAACTCGATTTGAAACCGCCGAAGTTCCCGGTGCCGCTGTCTCCCTCCAAATCGCAGAAGCCGGCAGCGCCTGACCGGAATGTCATCAGGTGTTGGCCCGCGATCGCTGTGTTGCAGCCGTACGTGCGCGTGTATCGCCATTCGATTGGCCGGTCTGTCAGCGGATGCTTGCGTAGAATCTTCTCGCCGGTCAATAGCGAATACGCGGGACCCTGGGCGATGATTCTGTCACGCAGAAGAAGGCAGGGCCCCTGATGGGACAGGTCAAGATTCTTCCAGATGACCGTGCCATCGCTGCCTCGATAGGCGACCATACCTTTGTCCGTTTCATCCTTGGCCCGGTCGCGATGGGCACTGCCGGCTTGGAGCAAGATGTCGTGCTCGGTTGAGTAGTTCAGAAACGTACCGAATACATGCTGATCGGTACTCCAGAGGATCTGGCCCGTTCGCACGTCAAACGCCAAGAGGTGTGGCTGGTACTCGTTGAGCGAGCCGCCACGACGTTTCAGTAGGTCAAGTTTTGCCCGCGATAGTCCGTCGATGCAGAACACTTTGCCTGCGGCAACCGCGATATTGTTGTGCCGGAAGTTGTATTCCGCGTTGCGGGTCCAAAGGACTCGGCCGCTTCGGCGATCCATCGCCACCAGGCGCTTGCTGGCCGAAGAGTATCGTTGAGGCTCGAATCCGCCCTTGGTCACCGCGATTGGCGAGGCGCCGGCGACCAACACGTCTTCCCACGCGGCGATGTAGCCCCAGTTTGGCGCGGCGGGATCGTCGTCGTCCGGCAGCACGAATTCCCGCTCCGTCTTTCCGGTAGCGGCGTCCAACCGCAGTATCTTGTCCTCGTAGATGACATAGACCGAATCGGCCAACGACACGTAGTTGCTTCCGATCTCGCCGGCTCCAGCCTGATGGCCCGTGCGATCATAGAACACGCCCAGCCCGTCCATTTGCCGCTGCCACAGTAGACGCCCCGTGTAGATGTCCAAGCTGCGAAGCATGTTGCCGCCTTCGATGAACAGTCTACCGGCGGCGACTTGTGGTGCGGGGCCGTGGCCATGACGCGGCAGCACCTCGTCATTGGGCGGCCCGTTGCCGAACCACAGCAGTCCCAACGGCGCTCGGGCGAGTTCGTCTTTGGAAACCGAACTGTTGGCCGCGTCGGCGTAATTGTGCGTCCAGTCGGCCGCGCCAGGCAATGCGCCCTGTCGTACCAGCATCGACCATCCGTCATCGACGGATCGCACCTCCGCGTTGGCCAATCCAGCCTGTTTGACGGTTGCGCGAAGCCGCGCAAGCTTGATCGGCAGAAAGGCCCTGCCTCCGTAAGGACGCAAGAAACGAAAGATGTTATTGACGAACTTCATCTTGTGTTGATCGTCCACATCACGTGGCTCTGTCGAGACGACTACGTCGGCAAAGCAAGCCGGCAATGACTCGTCGACCGAGCCACCTGCAAAGGCGGCCACACGAGTCCCGTACATGCCCACATCAGTCATGCGATGACGGAATGCGTCTATCTTCTTCGCATCAGGATCGACGACGATTAGGTGGAACTTCGAGTCACGGACTAAGCGATCAGCTACGTGCCAGGACGGCAGCCCGAGCATCACGCCATAGCCTTCAGCTTCGCCTGCCGCTCGAAGCACGGATTCCGGCAGGTCCCCGGGCACCCGTGGCGGACCTTCACGTGCGTCTTCGTCTTGCGGAGTACCATCGTCAGCAAGGCCGTATTTGGCCGGTGTGACCTTTTGAGCACCGTAACAGTAGATTCGACCCGCAGTCGTAACAACGAAAAGTTTTTCGTCGGCGGTCAACACGCTCCATGGTTCCCCTTCGAACGCGCCCTTCCAGTCTCCGACAGTCACGACTCCCTTTGTGGCCTCAACCTGTTCTTCTCCGGCCATTAGCTTCAGTGGATCGCCGTACACTTGCCAAGCTCGGCTGCCTTTGGCGGTCCACACAAAACCGGTCTGTTCGCCGGTGTTCAAGTCGTAGAACGCAGGCGGCACGCGCCCACCAGGCGCGACCAGACGATCGTCTCGTACGCCTAGGCACCCGCGGGGAATGAAGCCCGCGAACGAGACCGCGCCGCCATGGGGTTGCTTCTGATATGTGGCGCCGTCGCCACTGTTCGTCCAAATGCTCGTGCCCGTCTCGGCGTCGACCGCATGCAGGAAGATGCCCATGAAACACCAGATGCTGGCCGAAAAGTAGATCTTTCCTTCGTGAAGTACAGGCGCGCCGCGGATCGGCCAACTCGATATCAGCCGTTCGTTGCCTAACACCTTCCTTTCCATCGGAGCAGCCTTGCAGCGCCACACGAGCCCTCCATCGCCGGCGTTCACGCAGTACAGGTATCCATCGTCTGACCCAAAGTAGACTTTGCCATCGTGAACGATAGGCGCGAAACGAACGGGACCATCAGCAAAAAAACGCCATTTCAGCTTGCCCGAGTCGGTGTCATAAGCGGTCACTGTATCGGTCACCATCGACGGAACAAACAGCAACTTGCCCGCGGCGACCGGCGTATAGGACACATCGAAACGAAGCGATGGCTGGCTCGCCGGCCAAGCTGGCCGAGGCGACGGCAATTGACGCACCCACTGGAGGTACATCTCTGCGGGCAGTTCGTCCGGCGTCACTGCATTACGCGCTGAATCGTATCGCCACTGAGGCCAATCGCCCGCGTACAGAACCGTTCCTGAAGTCAGCGCTAGAACCAGAAAGCAAGCTTGGCGAAGCAGGACGCCGATTCGCTGGAATGGCAACGGGTCGTTCCGATTGCATTGCGTCGTGCATTCCGCAGTCATTGCGTTTTCCGTTAGGGTAAGTGGTTTGCTCTCGTGGTTTCCGGAATTGGGGCCTTCTCGCCGAGAATTCCTTCACGTCGGTTCCAGAGCGGCGTTGCGGCCCGCCCGATTCAGACTTCTTCGGGGGTGGGACCGTACACGGCAATCTCGACGATGTGACCGTCTGGATCTTGAAAGAACACCTGATGGATACCGCCAGCGTTCACTTGCTCGAAATAGGGAATGTCGTTCTGTTCGAGGCATGTCTTCGCCACATCGACATCGTCTACTTCGAGTGCCAAGTGATTGGCCAAGCCGCTGATCGGTTGGCGGGCTTTCTGGGCAAGTTCCGGATTCTCGATGATGTGAATCTGGACGCCGTAGTTGTACAGCCACGCGCCGCGGAAGTTGAAGGGTGGCCGTTGGATCTCCCGGAAGCCCAGCACATCCCGATAGAAAGCCTTGCTTGCCTCGGGCTGGTCGGTAACCCGTGCGACATGGTGAACTCGTTTGATAGGAAGCGTTGCTGTCATAGTCAGCGTCATCCGTTTGCTGGCGGTCTCGTTCAATCCGAAGACGGAGGCGATGGCGGCCAGTGGGATGAATCGTCCACACGTAGCGCCCGCCATCGCCTCCGTCTTCGGGTTAAACGACGATCCTACGCAATATAGCAGGGCGCCACGTTAACGGAAACCGACAGGCTGTGTGATTGACTATTCTCCCTGCTGCAGAGCGAGCCATGCCCTTGTTTGGTAGCTGCACGCGCACTTGGACGAACCGTCGGGTACGAGGACCATTCCGCCGGCGGGGATCGCACTGAACCAACAGCTTGGGCGGATGCCGCCGAAGTTCTCGGTGCCCACGTCGCGCGTCGAGTCGAGATAGCCGAGCGTGGCGGATCGGAAAAGCATCAGATGTGTGCTGGCAGCGATCTGACCGCATCCGTAGGATCGTTCAAACTTCCAGGGGACTGCTTCGCCGGTTTTCAGCTTCCACGCACCGCCTTCGGCATAGATCACATCGTCGTTGATCAGCGGTCGGGTCTTGTGCTCCACTTGGATGTCCCACAAACGGGCGCCCGTCTTGGCATCAAACGCCGCCATCCGTCCGCCGATTTCGGACGGCAGCTTGAAGAAGCCGTGTTTCACTCCCTGGTAGTGCATCAGCAGCACGCCATGTTCTTCGCTCACTGCAATCTGAGTACCGAAAATGTCATCCTTGTTCTCCCATAGGACCGAACCCGTTGCGGCATCCATCGCGGTCAGCGTGCCGCCGGGGTGTTCGCCGGGCCGAAGAGGAGGACGATGCTTTCCGTTCGGCGTTGGTGCGGTGATTCGGTCGGCGGGCGCCAACGGCCGGTCGATCAAGTAGACGCCGCCATCCGCGATCGCGATGGCATTGTTGCGAATCGAGTGCTTTGGCTTGTATTGCCACTTCAACTGTCCGGTATCCGCGTCCACGGCGAAGAACAGAACCGACTCCGGGCGGAGGCGAATCTTGTCATACCGAGGACTGACGGTATGCGCATCGTTCAGCACCGAACCGAAGAGCAAACCATCGACATGGGCAACGTAACCCCAGGCTTGATCCTTGGCCGACGGATCGACCGGCGTCTTGAACTCGCATTCTTTCTTGCCGGTCTGCAGTTCAATCTTCAGACAACGATCGTCCGTACGCACGAAGACAGCTTGGTCGCTCAGACAGAAGTTACTGCCCGTATCTCCCACGCCGACATCGTGATGCACGCCGTCCCAATCCGCAAGTATTCCTTCGATAGGGTACGTCCACAGCGTGCCGCCGTTGTACGCGTCCAACGCGCAGATGCCGTGCGTGCCTTCCACCACCAGGCAGCCTTGATTGAATAGCGGAGCGGGGCCCTGTGCATGACGGTCGACAATCTCCAGCACACCGTCGTGATACCAGGACAGTTCGAGCGGCCCTCGGACAATCCCGTCAGATGAACAAAGTGTGTTGGCAGGGCTGCAGTTCTGATGAGTCCACTTGCCCGCTCCGTCCAGCGGTCCGCGACGATTCACCTGCAATTGCCCCGGCCTTCCGACGCAGATAACACCACCGTACGGTCGCTGCAATCGCTTGATTTCTGCGTCGTTCGACGCACCGGACTCGCCCATAAGACCTCGTGTTGAAACAATGATATTAGCGCAGTGGCGCGGGAAGATCGGCCGAGTTGGATCACCGTGGTGGATTGATACGCGAGTGCCGTATACGCCGGCACCGTCAAGCATGCGACGCGCCTGGTCCACTTGTTTCGGGTCCGATTCGACTCCGATCACACGCAACTGCGACCGACGCGCCAACTCCAACGCCAGTTCGGCCGAGCCGCATCCCAGATCGAGGCAGATCCCGGTCGTGACACTGCTCTTTTCGATAATCTCTTCCGCGACCTTCGCATAATCCACTTCGCTGGACAGAGCAACCGATGGCTTTGTCGTAGGTACGTTTGTCGTCACGGGCGAGCGATCACCGGTCGACGCACTAAAACAGTAGACCACTCCCTTCGACGTGGATACCACGAGCAACCCGTTTGCTGCTGCCAAACCGAGAGCCGAGCCGTCGACCTCGTAGGACCATCGCACTTGTCCTTCGTCCAAATCCACAACTCGTACGATGTCCGGCCCACCGCATACGGCCTCGTTGTCGGCAGCGATGACTTCGTACTGACGTTCATAGGACGTAGCCAAAAACGGATCGACGTCGTAGCCCAACGCTTCCACATCTGGCCGTGCTTGCGATAGTGTGCGTTCCAGGCCGGTTTGCCGAGCTACGTTTTCGTGGGCTTCCCTGAATCGGATCTTTGTTCGGTAGAGATCGCCAATAGAGGGCAGCTTGGCGACGACCTCTTCGGCACGGCTCTGGTCGGCGGAGTCGTCCTGGATATTGACCTCGCAGTACTTTTCCAGGCCGCGATACCGAACGGGTTCGCCCTTCCTGTCTGGTGCCTCCACGTCTGTCCAGCGATACGCTAACAGCGTGTTTCCGGTCGATTGTAGGATGTCGTCCGGCAACACGCTGAAGACGCCTCGACCAGCGCGGGCGCCCAAATTGCCGGTCGCCCTTTCCAGGAAACAGCCTCCGTTGATGACGAAACGATCAGCGATCATTGCTCGCGCTCCGCCGATTGATCCGTTTTGCTGCAAACGGTAATACTCGAACTGCCCGTCCGCTCGCCGGAACGCCGCCGGTACAGCGCGTCCAGTGGAGACAAACAGGCGTTCTTCCGTCGCCAGTAGATACCCTTGCGGTGGGACGCCGCTGTGCGCGTTTGCTCCGCCGTGTGGTTGTGGCATATAGAGGCGACCTGAACTGTCGTTTGTCCAGACCACGTCGCCAGTCCGCGTATTCAATGCGTGCAGGTAGACACCTTCGCTTGGCCAGATTCCCGCAGCGTAGTAAACCGTATCGTCCATCACGACGGGCCCGCCACGCGCCGGCCAGCGCGAAATCATGCGTTCGTTTCCCAAGCACATTCTCTCGTTTGGCCCGCCGCGATGTTTCCAGAGCAGCGTACCGTCGTTCAGTTGGATTGCGTACAGATTGCCGTCGTCGCTGGCCACGAACAGTCGGTCTTGCCACGCTGCTGGCGCGAAACGAACCGGGCCGCCCGTGAAGAACGCCCAGCGAAGTTCTCCGCTGCCGGCGTCAACGGCAACGACCTTGTCTTCCGAAGAACTGCCGAAGATGACGGCGTCGCCGACAACGATCGGCTGATAGGCGAAATCGAACGTAATCCGTGATGAACTCGGCCAAGCCGGCGCGGGCGCGGTTCGATTTCGGTAGACCCATCGCAGTTCCAAGTTCTCCGGCAATGGATCCGACGTATGGCCGGAGCGAGCCGCATCGGCTCGATACATGGGCCAGTCGCCAGCGTTCGATGAACCGATTGCCATCGTCAAGGCGGCAGACGCAACAACAAACCAAGGATGCGATCGTCTCATTGAGTCTCTCCGTCAGATGGGCCTATTTCATTCAGGCACAATGTCTCGAGGCCAAGTCGAATCCAACAGTCTACCCATTTCGATTCGCACGGCATCCCATTTTTCCGGATTATTGCTCCAAATCTCGGTATTGCCGATCGAGGCCCTGCCAAATGGTACGGCATGGACGATGGAATCGGCAAAACGATCTGCCTGCTCGCTCCGTCCTGTCCGCGCGACCAGCCGAAGATACTCGTAGTCCTGGAAGCCTCGGCGGTGCGCCTTCAGCCGAATGCTGGGGACCGGATGCGCGAGGCCCATCGGCTGCCCTCGGTAGACGAGCAGCCCCGAGCCGTTGTATTCGCCTCTGCCGTAACGGCAGTTGATGGCTTCCTTCCAGGTTCGGTCTCCGGCCTTTTCTGGCTGAAACGTGCGGCTCTTCTCGTCATAGAAGGCGTCGAACTCCCATTCGCAGTAACCGCATTTGTGTTTCCACGCCGCCCATCCTATGCCTCGGCAAGTGAGCAGGTCCAAGTCTGTGAAGGTATTCGAGCCACACGCCGAGTTGCCCCATCGCTCATAGATCATCGGGCCGTAGAACCACGGTTCAATTCCTCGCTGCCGGAAGTGGTCTATCTTGCCTTTGTCGAATCCGATCGTGTGGCAGACCCAGAGGTCGACATGATCTTCGAGCGTTTCCATTGCCTCGCGACCGTATCCGCCGTCGATTCGGTACTGGAACCAGTCCTTTCCGACGGCTCGGCGCAGCAGGTCACAATAGTAGATCATCTTTTTGTAGGCACTCTCGTCGTAGGATTCATCGAGCGCGCCGATGAAAACGACCTTTTTCACCTTGCGCCACATCGGGTCGGCGTCGAAGTGAGCTTTGAACTGCCGGGCCGTCTCGATCCAAACAGCCTCGGCCTTTTCCCGCCCGTCCGTCTCAGGTATCGGAACGGGCCAACCGACATTGAAAGGAAGCAGAATATGGTCGATCGGAACGCCGTGTCCCGGTCCCCAATAACCATGAGTCTCGGTGAAGGCTGATCCGTCGAAGTACTTCGCCAATCGCGCATCGTATTCGCTCCAGTCGACGCTCACATCTCTGCCGCGAACGGTTAACTTCGGCCGGTAACCGGCCACGCCTGGCAGGAACCGATGCCGCCGAGCCATCTGGTAGTACTCAAGCTCCATTTCCGGCGTCATTCTTCGGAGACTTCCATTCCAGATGTCACCACGGCAGTTGATGTTGTCGGGCAATGCGAAATCCCAAACCAGCAACTCGACGCCAATCACGGTCTGGCCGCCGGGCCAAGCGACCACCAGATCGCCACAATACTTACCAGGCGGTGCGGCATCGCGGCCCCGTGGAATGTAGACATCAATCCAAAGCGACTGATTGCGTTGGGCTCGTCCGATCCCATTGTGCTCTTCCGGGATATCAAACTGGACTCGATTTCCTTCCGGCGCGGGCAGCAACGCATCCGGATACCACGCGGGCCCGAGCGACAGTTTGCTGTATCCGCTGGAAGATTGCGTCACGTGCAGATACCACGCCTTGAACAAAGCCAGATTCTTGCCGGAGATCACAGCGCCCGTAGGTCCGCGAAGTGAGTCCAATCGCACATCGACTCCCGAGACGGGCTTGTCGCTCTCGACGACAACCTGGAACGACACAAACTCGTTGCGAGCAGCGTGAAGAGTGACGCGTCGCTCGGCGGCATCCCAAGCCGCGTTGCTCTTTCGATAGTCGCCGCTTGGGTAGTCCGCATGGATGTCGGGACGATCCTCCAAGTAGCGGCCGGTTTCAGGATTCACTCGAACACAGTCGCCAGTCGCCCAGACATTGACGGCAGCCTCCTTCGCCTGCTCGTCGTCTGCCGAAGCGCGCACGCACAACATGACGAGCACAATGACAATTGCGAGCGGTCTACCAAACGGCCGGGCGAAACGAGAAACGCTCTGGCGAGCGAGGTCTGAGTTCCGTTTCATGTAAATCGCCTCCGACATGTTTCGACCTGTTCCGGCCGCACCACCTTGTGTCCGTGGCAATCAGGTGGCAGGCAGCAACGAATCTCCATAAGATATTCTGGTAACCGATCGCGTTCCAGCGGATTGCCGGCCGGATTGGGGATGGTTGTGTTGTCCGCTTCGCATCGCCAGGGCCGTTGGAGTTCACGCTTTAGCGTGTCTTCCGGTGTTGACAATGGAAAGAACACGCTGAAGCGTGAACTCCAACGCAGCCAACATACTACCGTCGAAAAAGTTGCTTCAGAGCGGAGGTTGTTCGCATGAATATTATTGCAGGCAAAACGATTGATCCATTTCGCCTTCTGGCATGGTTGCTGCTGATCAACTGCTCGATGGCTTCACCGGGCGGCGCGACGGACTGGCCATGCTACCAGAATGATGCCAGGCGGTCGGGCGTGTCCAGCGAGAAGATTTCGATGCCGCTTGCGAACACGTGGGTATACGAACCTGCGCAGGCACCGCAACCCGCGTGGCCCGAACCGGGGCGAGAATTACACCGAATCGACTTTGACTACGCACCGCAGCCCGTCATTGCGCAGGGGCTGGTCATCTTCGGTTCGTCGGCGGACGACACGGTTCGAGCACTGGCCGCGGCATCGGGCGAACTGCGATGGCAGTTCACGACTGCAGGGCCCGTTCGTTTCGCTCCGCACGTTGTGGGCGGCAAATGTTACGTGGCTTCGGATGACGGCTTCCTGTATTGTCTCGACGCTGGCAGCGGGAATCTCGTGTGGAAGTTCCTGGCGGCACCGAACGACCGGCAGCTTCTGGGAAACGGTCGCATGATCTCCCGCTGGCCGTGCCGGAGCGGCGTGTTGGTGGACGGTGACGTCGTATTCGTTGCAGCGGGGATGTGGCCTGCGGAAGGGATCTACGTCTACGCGATCGACCGCCAGACCGGAAAGCAACTCTGGTGCAACGACACTAGCGGTTGCACGTCGTTGGAATATCCGCATCGGCGAGCGTTTTCGCTCGGAGGAGTCGCGCCGCAGGGCTACTTGCTTGCATCCGAGGATCTTCTCGTGGTGCCCACCGGCAGGTCGGTCCCGGCGGCATACGATCGACGCGACGGGCGTTTGAAATACTGGCGACCGGGCGCCAATAAACACAACGGGGGCTGCTGGGCAACGATCGCCGACAACCTGTTGTTTAACCCGGCGCATGGCGGTAGTGCAGACGTTCCCATTGAATTGGGCGAGTCCGGACCGCGTTCCGGCGACGGCATGATTGCCCATGGCCTTGGTTCCGGGAAATCGGTAGCCAGCCTGCCTGGACGTCATCTCGTACTGATCGCGGACGACACGCTCTACGCCGCAAGCAAGGACGCCGTCGAAGCAATCGACCTGAACAAGTGGCGTGCCGCCAAGCAAACCACGGGCGCCGTGCGCTGGACCGTCCCATTCAAACGTGCTTACTGTTTGGCCTTTGCCGGACGAACACTGCTCGTCGGTGGTGCCGGGTCGATTGCGGCAATCGACGTTGACGCTGGGAAAGAAGTCTGGCAGGCGGATGTGGAAGGCCAGGTCCGTGGTATTGCGGCTGGTGACGGCCGACTGGTCGTGGCGACGAATCAAGGCTCGCTGCTCGTGTTCGAGCATCACGAGGAAGGCCAGTCGGCCGTGGCGCCTCGACGCGTGGGACGACTCTCTGTGAAACCCGCTCCTTCACCGACGAGCGGTACGGCGGCCGATGTGGTTGATCTGGTCAAACGCGAGCGAATCACGAAAGGTTACGCCTTGGTAGTGGGAGGCCGCGATGCTCGTTTCGCTGAGGATCTGGCGTCCCG
>CAZURK010000085.1:0-50976 GCA_964623055.1 uncultured Pirellulaceae bacterium | reverse complement strand
TAGCAAACTGGATTTCGCGTTTTTGACCACACATAGAAAAAGGTGGGGTCAGGAACTTTCCATCCTCGGTGAAACGCCCGAGGGTTGGCAGCAGTTGTATTCCGCCGACAAGGAGTCTCGGGCCCTGACCGGCGGCTACCGCGACGCCATCGATATCAAACTGCCCGAGCATCTCTTCTCAAGGTGTGACCTGCTTGTTGACAACCGAGACCACGAAGCTGTGGAGATCACTCTCGGTTCGTTCGTGTTCGATGTGGACGAGAACGGGACCTTTCGCCGACACGTGCTGACGCTGGACCATCCCGGTGTGCGGAAGATCCAGATCGACGGCCGTGACGTGGGGACGCTGCCCGACCCGCGCGATCCGCGATTCTATTTCCTCGGGACTTTGAGGAGCGAATATGCGCCGTTTGCACGGGTCACCTGTCTGATCGACGTTTCGGGAAAACGCACGTATCGCTGGCGACAGATGAGGTATCGCGATACGGAGAAACTTAGGGAACGTCCATTCCAGGATCACGATGTCCTGCCGGAACTATTCCACAGTGACACTTTGACATCCGGACACGTACATGCCATACCGGCATCTGTAAAATACTTCCTTGAGCGAGCCCCAGAGACAATCACCAGGAAGATCACCGATCCCCTTCCCGGAGCTCTGAGTCATACCGGAGATTTCATCGTAACGGAGTTGTACGAAATCACCGAGGGTGAGTAAGACCTGACAACCATGTGGCCAGTGGAGCGGCGCGCCTATGTCGACACCGGCTACGATCTCTCCAGACCATTGGCAACGGTCTGTCTGCGGCTACCCATCACACTTTGCGAGCATTGTCAGGATCACAATCACGATCATCAGGCAGCCGGACAGCACGCCCTTGATTCTGCCAGCAATGGTGGGGCCTGAGTCGTATTCCCCGTTGATGACGGCTTCTACGTCAATCAAGTTTCCGCACAACGGACAAGGAAAAGAAGAATACTGCTGGAGGACAACCGAGGGAAGGACGTCGATATGCTCGCTCTTTTCCACTTCCCGACTGCAACGACTCCAACCAGCCCCGGCCACCCAAATCGGCTTTTGAAACTGCTACTGGTAGGATGGGCCTCCGAGCCCATCGAATACTTGGATGCTGCCGCGGATCGACGGCTTCGGAGAGCCATCGTACAAGAAACCAAACACGTTCTCAGTCGTCGAGGATAGTTAGCAGCACGTATGTGACGGCCGCGCGTGGGTTAGCCCTGATACTACTGACGCCGGGCTTGTGCATTTGCAGAGGCTAGCTGGGCCCAAAGATCTAGACCTTTCTGACACCAAGATCACGGATCGCGGTCTGACTCGCGTGGGAAGACTAGCGAATCTCACCGACCTGGACCTCTCTAATACCGCGATCACAGATGAAGGCCTCGAATACATTGCGGAATTATCGGGTCTGTGCTGCCTGAGCCTTGATGGAAGCGGGGTGAGCGATAACGGGCTGCGATTTCTCGCTGCATTGACCGATTTGGGCCATCTTAGCCTCACAGATTGTGACATCACGACCACTGGCGCGAAATCGCTGAGCCGCACGCTGGCGAGGTGCGCAGTTACGGTTTCAGGCGGGATCTGGATGGACGGCGAATTCGACCCGACGTAGGCAAACTGCAGCGATCCGTACATTCGTTGATCGACGAAAGAGAGGCGCACGAGTTCCGGCGTGGGACGATGACACGCCGCTGGGGTGCCGTCGCCCTAACCCGTTATGCGCACCAATTTGTAGGCCGGACCAAGCAAACCGTGCAACTGCCGGAACTTCGGCCTCTTCTAATGGCGTTGTTCACGGTACAGGCTGTCAAAGCAATTAAGCTGGTTTGCGCCGTTCCGGCAAGGGGTTCGGCCTCGGTCCGGCCTACGCGGTGCGCAATTGAGGCTAAGGGCGTGGGCCAGGGTATCCTTGGGGGCATACAGGGAGATCGTTGCGAACGCTGTTGACCGCCGACCATAGCAACACTACTTCCGCTGCTTGGCCGCGGCCGTGACTTCCGAGATTACTCGCCGCAGGGCGCTGACGTCGTCCGCAGGTGCGGCTTGGAGCTTTTCGATTTCCCGCTGAAGCTCGTTGATTTGCGGTTGAATCTGCTCCCTTTGCCGTTTGATGTTGGTTCGCACGCGGAGTTCCGTTTCAATCTGTTGGTTGATCGCGCGTTGCATCAGCGACGGCTTTCTTTCCGTTGCGATACTCCTCTTCCGGGCATGTGGCCAGTACTCGCGCAAGATGATCGTAGTACAGCGGATCGTCGGCCTTAAGCTGCATCGCAGTCGTGTAATCGGCTATTGCCTTTTCGAAGTCGCCTTTCTCTTGCCATGCTTTACCGCGCGTGTCATGACGCCAGGCGTTCTTCGGGTAGAGCCGAATGACCATTGTGAAATCGGCAATGGCCGTATCCAGTTCGCCTGCTTTCTGGCGGGCAATGCCGCGAGTCCAAGTGGCGCGCGACAAGTTTTGACGGATGAAATACGCAAGAGGCGAATCGAGTTGGATGGCCTTGGTGTAGTCGGCAATCGCTTTATCGAATTCGCCTTTAACAGCCCATGAAAAGCCACGAGCGCTGTAGGCAGTGGCGTTTTCGGGATCGAGCCGAATCGCTCGGTCGTAGTCGGCGATAGCCTTGTCGCATTCGCCTTTCTCTTGCCATGCAATGCCACGTTTGTTGTAGGCATCGCTGTGTTTCGGATTGAGCCGAATCGCCTGGCTGAAATCGGCGACCGCTTTATCGAAATCGTCGTTCCAGTACCGAGCACGCCCCCGCCTCACGTACCAATCAGCAAGCGCTGCCCTGGCGGCGTCATCCATGCCTTTCGTTGCGTTCGGGATCCCCATATCCAGCCCGAGTCTGCAGAAGTGTGCCCTCAGTGACGAGTCGTGTGGGTCCAGCAGGACGGCTTTGGCGGCGTCCTCTATAGCTGTCCTGAACTGACCCAACTCGAAGCGGCTGGCTGACCTTAGTGCATAGGCATTCGTGTATAGCTCGTCGATGGCGATCGCCACGGAACACTGCTCGCACGCTTCGACAAACTTCTCCTGGGCAAATAGCCGCCGGCCGTGAACATAGGCGAGTTCCTGCGGACCTCCCCAATCGGCCGTCAGCCGCGGTAAGGCGACTTTCTTTCCAAGGTCTTGATAGAGCTTGCCGTTCTCTGCCAACTCGGTGGCAGCCGCCGTTAAGAGGTTCTCGGAATTGGCCTGGCCTTCGGTGATCGTTCAAACGCCAAATCTCGACCGAATGTTACAGCCACCACTGAATCTGATCACCTTTTCCTTGCCTCGCGTGTGCACAACCGTAACGCCCACGTAGCTTCGAGGCACTTCGACAGGCTGGTGTGCATGCTTGAGCAATGCCGAAAGGATGTGGTCGGCTGGAGAAAGAAGTCGGACGATTTTCCCCAACAGCACAATGTCGAACAGCCCGCGAAGCTCCTTGAAAACCGGTCGCTGTCGGGCGATCTGATCGTAATGCTTGGTAAACAGCCTTGCGTCATGTTCACGCGCAATTGAAGTCGTTCCCACTCCAACGAAGCCTTCCTCAGAAAAAACTCCCTCCTCCGTGAGGACCTGAACTCGGGCATCGAACAACGCCCAGTTGCCGCATGGCCCGAGATGAACTTCGTTTGGGCCGGGCTGAACAGGAAACAACCAAGCCCGGGCCTCGCTCGGTCCCCGCTCGGCGAGATCCTTGATGTGCAGATCTAGATCTTGCCAGCCGGGTATGTCGAGCTGTTCACCCTCTACCCGAAAGAGTATCTTTTTCATTGCGTAGTCGGCGTCGAGCATGATCTTGGCAAACGCCGAGTCTTTGGCAATGCCCGACAAACGAACGTGCTGCGGACCGCCGAGGTTGTCGGGTTCCGGATCTAATGAGCAGGTGGGCGTCACTCCGTCTTGCCAAACACTCCGAAGGCCGACGATCAGGTTGTCGACCTGGATGGCCGGATCGCTCGGCCCGGCTTGGCCGATCAGGAGCAGGTCGTCGTTGGCGGGATTGCGGAGGAATCCGTGGATTCGTGTTAGCCCGCCCACGGTTCTTAGTTCGTCGGGCCGTTTGTCCCAGCGGTTGCGATACGCATCGAGCCTCTCGATAAGCGCTTTTAACGAAACCAGTCGAACGTGATCGATCTCTTGAAACTCGCAGGTGGATTCGAGGAAGGCTTTCTTCTTCGTTCCCATGTACTGTTCGAGTTTGCGGTACGCGTCGATCTCGTCGCCGGCGGCCAGCAGCGAATCCTCCAGTTGTTCGATCTCTTGCAGGGCGATGTCAGCCCCCTGTGAGTTGAGGACCCGGGCAAGCATCGCATCATCGATGAAGATCTTCACGCCTTTGGGGATGATCTTCTCTTGTGGTTGGCACTCCGGCGTGCTGCTCGAGACTGGTAGTGGGATGTTGTTGTTGATGACGAGAGTTCTCGGCCCCGGACGTGGGTAACGCCCCAACGCCCGACGAAACGTCCGCTGTTCGGCAGCAGTCGGCCTACCCGCAAGCAGTCCATACTGGGCAATGCGCTGCGGTACCAGGGCGCAGAGGTTCGAGCCGCGCAACGAGTCGTCTTCGAATGCGTTCAATTGGGTATAGGCCACAACAAGGTCTCGGAGGATGCCGAGATGCTGGGGGTGCTTCTCGTGGGCTCGCTCCAGGTCCACGGCGATTCTCCGCCAACCCTCGTAGGCGACGGTCGTGTCATCGGACAGCGCGTCGGCAAGGAATCGTTTGTGGCCCTCCCAATCCTCCGTGGCCTTGACGGCACCTTCCATCAGGCCCCGGACGGCCGCACGGCCCCGTTCCACACTCGGGAAGACTCTCGACGCCACCCGCGGCGGCTGAGACTCCTGCCCGCCGCGCTGCTTTCGACTGACGTCGACCGGCAGCACGTTGAACCGAACGGACCGAGCCCCTTCGGAGGCTATGTCGACACGGTAGGCGTACGCGGGTTGCGCATTTTCGCCGTTTCGGACTTCGCAGCAGAACGCCCCCGTGCTGCCGTTGCCCCGGTCTCGGTATAATCCGACACTCGCCTCGCCGACCTTCCAGTCTTCTTCCAGAACGTAGGGGCGGCCTTCAAGGACCTTTTGTTGTCCCGAAACATCGACGCACGGAGCACCTGCGGCGATCGACAGAACGATCCAGAACGGACGAGTACTCCTGCCTTCCACCGTGCACCCCCCGAGACTGATGAGCTGGAACCACGGGCCGCAGGAGAACGCCAGAGGCACTTCGAACGCCTCGCAAACCTGCGAAAGCTGATCGCGCCGGATCCCGGTTTCGAATTGCCCGTCCCACCGCGGGCCTCGTCCGTGAAATCAGTCTATAATCCTGGCGTCCCAAGTGCAATCACGCGAATCGAGTCGCCCATCACGGTATCCCAAAACTGGAGGTCGGTGTTCCTCTGTCTCACTGAACACGTGGTGTGTTGCGGATCCGCGCTAGGGTGTCTCGAACTTCAGTTGTGTCGAGTTGCTCAACTATGCTCACCTTGGGCCTGAGTGCCGGGTGAAGCGGCGCGAAGAAATTCGCGTCCCATGATTGTGGCACCTGCAGCGGCGCCAGGATTATCACCGGCGATTCCTCGAAAGCAAGGATCGCTCGCGGTGTTAGCTCGCCCAACACACGGTGTTCGCAATCCTCGTTGGGCGCAAAACTGCCATCCGGCAGATAGCCGGCCCATTGGTAGTATGTCCAAGTGTTGGAGTCCCACGCTGCCCGTTCAAGATCCTCAGGGGACAGGTCGGCGAATTGAGATTCGCCTCGAGCCAACGCCACAGTCAGAGGATCCGGGTATTCGGTTCCGGCGATTCTTCCTTCCTCTGGATTACCCAGAAGTTCGCCCTGAAGCAGTGTGAACAGATGGAAGTTATTGCGAACGGCTTCGAGTCTCACGCGGTACCCACGCTGCTGTTCTGCATGAAGCACCAGCAATTCGAGGTCGTCCACCATGTCAAGCAGTCCCGAGACGTAGAATGCCCACTGGCTAGTTCCCGATAGCCGCGAAGCGTTTTCCACCAAGCCAGCATCCAGGCGCGCCGTTTTCCGGGCCTCCTTCTCCTTCGATAGCATTGTCATGGCCGCGCAAACCACATACCGCAAGCCCACCCAGGCTTTGAAGTCCTCGGGCATCCCGTGGCGTCCGAGAAGCGGTTCCCCGAGCTTCTTCCAGAGATCGAATTGGGCCTGGTCCGAAACGTTGGGAGCCGAACCGGCCCGTAGCGTTTCGGTCAGCGGCTCGATCGCTCCTGCCTCCTGATCGGCAAGCGTCTCTGCAAGACTCCGGGCCTGGCGGAGTTGACTACTCAACCTCTCAAGCACCGCGCGAAAGGCAATGCCTGGATCCGCCCCCCATTCCACCAACATCCCACAGGTATTGGCCGCCTCGCTGGCATTAAGAATGTCGGGGGCTTTGACCGCATCCGCCAACATGACAAGTCCGCGGTCCAAGAATGGCTTCTCAGTCTGCGGGCCAAGGTCACACAACTGCTGAAACGCATCGACGAATGCCCTTTGGGCATCTTCATCTTGAAGGCGGACTTGGCTCGGACGCTGCCAGGTTTCGACCAGAATTTTTACACAGTCCTCTAACGACACGGTGGCGCTCCTTTGAAGGTCTAGACAGAAACTTCGTCAGGGTCGGTTCTCTTGCCTTGGCGCACGTCTGTTGTGGTCCCTCCAAGGTCGTCAATCAGTTTCCTCGATTCCTTCCATTGAAGGAATCCCACCTCACTTTCCTTGACGCGACGCTTGGCCGCATCGCACCAGCCTGCCATTTGCATCCAAGGCCGATTGGCCCAAGCGTAGTCGCGGATAACTGCGGTGGGGATCGCCTTCCTGCGGAGGATTCTTGGATCTCCGAGCATTCAGTCGATACAATGGGCACCGTCGACTCGACTGATTGCGATCCGAATACACAAACGCATGAATCTCTGGACCAGCACAGGGACGTGGGAATTTCGATTCATAATCCGCGAAGATGAGGCTCTAGCCGAAAGGGGAATCCGGATGTCCGAATGTCACACATGCAAGCATGAGAGTTGTTCCGGGGTCGGGAGCCGGCGGCGTTTTCTAACCGCCGCGGGAGCGGCCGCTGTGGCCGCCCACCTGGATGTGTTCAAGTTCGCCTCTTCGCTGTTTGGGGCAGAGCCTGAACCGCGCGAGAAGCCGCTTATCTGTGTGGCGTTTGCGCTCCGAAAGGAAGGTGGGAAGTGGTGGCCAGCCGGCACGAAGGAGCAACTCGCGCAGATTCGTGCGCAGTACGAGAAGATCCTTACGGAAGCTGCAAAGAAGCTGAATGTGCGACTGGACATCATTCCAGAGGCGCTGAAGGACGAGGCGGCCTATCTGGAACATGTCAAGAATGTCTCGCCCGACGGCCAGATCCTCATGGCGCTGGACCTCAGAGAGTGGGGACCGATTCTGAAAATTGCTGAGCACCGTGGCGACATCCCCACCGTTGTCTACGCCAACGTCTCCAGTTTCACGCGCGGGCTGGATGGCGTGCCCAAGGGGCCCGGGATCTACCTTGGCTCGACGCATGACGTGAATTGGCTGAAGTACGCTGTGAGGATGCTCAACACAGTGTGGCGCGCCAAGCGCTTACGCATTGTCGATTGCCCGGGGAAGGGCTACGACGAGGCGTTCAAGCAGGTGACCGACAGCGACGAGTTACGTGCAGTGGCGGATTTCTACATGAAGGCCGCCAAGCAGATCGTCGAGCCGGCCCCGTCGCAGGTTCTTCATGCGGTGAAGCACTACATGGTGCTTCGGCGGTTGATCCGCGATGGGGGATACGACGGCTGCACGGTTCGAGGCGGACTGTGCATCGGGGCCGACGGCCCCACGTCGAACCCGGCATGCGTTGCCCTGTCGAAGCTGTTGGATGAAGGGATCGTGGCGGCTTGCGAGGGCGATGCCGCCGCCGCCATGTGCCAGTTCCTTACGCTGTCCTTGTTCGACATGCCCGGGTTGATGGGTAATCCCTCGGCAGACACGGTGAACGACTGGATGGTCGTGTCGCACTGCACCAGCGCGTTGAAGCTGGAAGGCGTCCACAAGGAATACCAGGCACCGTTTACGCTACGCGATTTCCACAACACGGGCGGCGGAGTCTGTCCGATGGTAGCCTGGCCGCTCGACAGGCGGGCGACGATCATGGACTTCAACGGAGACGTGTTCACAGTGGGCACCGGGCGTGTGGTGGCAAACACGGAAGACTTCGCGCAGCCACCCTGCGGCGGATGCCGCACGACCGTGGCGTTCGCCTTGGACGATGTGCGGAACGTACTGAAAACGGGCAGTGGGCATCATCAGTGGTGTGTACTGGGCGACGTCATGCGCCCACTGTTAGCCTACTGCCAGTTAGCCGGCATCGAGGTGGCAGACTTGACCGGCGAACCCATTGCTCTGTCGGCAGTAATGCAGAAAGGAGACTGGAACGACACTAAATACCTGGCATAAGGGTGTTCACAGAAAGGCTTCACGAGAGAAGGTCTTAGAACGTGCGAATTTGCGGGCATCGGTCCACCACGTATGGTCCAGCCGGACCCGTGTTAAGGCCATCGGTTATCCACTGCCCCAAGCCTTGCGTTTCCTCCTGAACAGTCCAGCAAGCCCGGCGACCGCCACGACACCACCTGAAACCGCGATGGCTGGAACGAAGCCCGTGAAATGCCAGACAGTCGTGAAGCCAATTGTGCAAATACAGCTCGCGAAAACCCAGGCAACGACTGCAGCTCGGGTTCCTTCGTGTCCTCGCAGCGAATCCTTGAAGGCCTGCCATCCATTTGCCAGCATGCGCAGAACGGTCGGCGCGTCCGAAATTGCACCCGACCTGGAGCAGAGCCATGTCAACGGCGCCCACACACCGCGCGGCGAAAAGGCGGCGCCATCCCCCGGAGAAAACGATCTTCCGAGCGCACTCGCCGAAAAGTAGGCGACCGGGTAAAAGCGACTTTCAATGTTATTGACAACGTTTCCAAGACCACCGTCACGCAGAAACTGCCGGACCCTGCTGCTGCGAGACGCGGCGTGAACTGCCGCTCGGGACACCGAACGACAGCCTGGCGGCAGTTCGGCAATACCGCCGGTGCGGTTCTCCAAATCGCACGCGTCCACTTTCGCAACAACGACTGCTACCGGTACGGGCAATTTGCGCTGGGCACGCTCGCCCAACACGTGTTCAAAACGGCTGATCAATGTGCCTAGGACAGTATCAACGTCAGACGTTGCCGGACTCACATGAGCAAGTTCGGCATCACTGCCGAGACCGAATTCCGCTGTCATCCGTCTCTCGGCAAAGGGGTCGATAACGAGGACGATGCCTTTGGTGTACTCGTGAAATGCGTGACCGAGTAGCCGGTCCTCCGTCTCGAAGTCGCTTCCATCGGTATCGTACACGTACAGCAGCGCGCCTTTCCCGCGAGCATTCTCGAGCGACAGATTGAAGGCTGCTGGGTTCTCGGCAGAAATGGTCTTTTCAAGCACCTGCCCTTGGTCCATCTGGCTGCATCGGCTTCTAAAATACTGTTCTTCGGCAGGATTGGTAAACTGGACGGTCAAGCCGCAGGCCGGTGCAACAGTGCGCTCGAGTTCTCGGATTGCTGCAACCATCAGATTGGATTTGCCGCTGGAACTCGCACCGGCAAAGACGAGGTGCATTTCGCCCAGTTTCCCGAAGGCCGGATGCTCGAGATCAGCCAGACAACGTGGGCACTGCTTCTCCAGGCTGAGTCTGCCGGCGACGTCACAGGTCGGCAAAGAGGTACCGCACACGCTGCAGGGCACGCGGAACACGCCAAATATCGTCGGGCGGAGGTCGCTGAGCACTGCCGGGCATCCTAGACCTGGACATCGAAAGAACGGTACGTCTTGGTATCTACAACCTTCCGCCGGACAAGTGTAGCGGATTTGCAGAAGTGACCGCTTGATTCGGGGTTCGAAGCCGAGTAGCCAAATCGTTACCAGCACTGCTCCGGCTGCCAGCAGCGCCGCAGCCAAGACAGACCATGACCATGCGTAGACGTAGAACCCAATAAAAATATCGGCGTATAGATAGTCGCCGACTCGCTGACAAGCAGCGAAAGCGGAGTCGGCCGCTGCCTTGATCGGTGCGTACCACGGCGAGAACACACTGATCAGATAGAACCCCAGGATGCCGAGCGGTATACCACCTGCGGCCGCTCCGCGCGTATTTTCGTTGAAACTTGCCACCGTGAGACCGCCACCCACGAGCACCGATCCGAAGCTCGCCGCAACCAACAGCAAAACGATCAGCCAACATGCGGCAAACGCGACACAGCCCGCAGCCAAACACAGTAGGGCCGCCACCGGAACGGCCGCGCAAACAACAACCGATGTCAATGTGGCTCGAGTCAATGTACGCAGCCGCAAACACACATGTACTTGGGATCGGTCGATGGTGCCGACGTTCGCTGTGGGTGGAACTGTTCCGGTGGACATTTTGGCTTCTGCGACCGACCTAAGACACAACCCTGACAACCAACCAGTACAGGATTCGCAAAATGAGAAAGTCGCCAAGACTGAGCAGCCAAAGGATAAACGCGAAGAGGCCCACGAGTAGCAGGTAGTAGAATCCTCTCCGGATCGACGCCACTGCAGAGAATCCGTCCGACCTATCCCCATTCACGAAGACAATGCCGGGATCATCGTCAGTCTTACGTGATTTCTCGGGCCGGCTTTTCGAGCGAGGCGACTGGGCTCTTTCCCTGGTTTTTCGGGAACCCTGCCGAGGCGGCGGCCGGACACTATCATCACGTCGGCGACAAAGAGCGGCGACCAACCCGGATACCTTCGAAACCGCCTTCCCTATTCGCTGCCTGACCGAAATCGGCTCGATCTCACGAGCGAGGCCGCGCCAATGATGGAGTTGAAGCTGGCCCCCATGGTCACGCCAACTTTGCGTATGCCGATTCACGTCGCGGAAGGTCCGATGCCCGCCGCGTTTCGCGAGTTCGCGGGCAAACCCGGTGGCGTTTTCCACTAGTTCGTTACTCCAGGGAACGCCGCGACCCCGGCAAGAAACACCGAACCCGCAAGCAAGAAACGCGTGGAGAACCGGTACGTTCCTCCAGAATCCAGGCTGTCTTTCAGTCTGTGATAGCAACCATTCGTACAGCTCGCGATATTCGACAATACGACCGAACGACGAAAGAAAATCCTCCAGATTCCCCCACGCTTGATCCGGCGATTGCTGGGCAGCGATTAGCTCACAAAACCGTCGGCCAACGAGTTGAATCGTCGGGCGTTTCTCGTTCGAAGGAACGTGCTCGTCAATGGCCTTGGTCACCAGGTGAAAACTACGGGCCTTCGGGCTGGGCGCATCTACAAATTTGCGAATCAGCAAGAGACCCTCAAGCTTGCACCGCAAGCCGGGCGGCAAGTTGCAGTAGTTGACACTGGCTTCAAGAAACGAAGAGACGGGCCGGTCCCCTATCAACTCGTCTGCCGACAAATCATCAACAAGTTGTTGGCAGATAAGAACGCAATGTCCGTCAGTCAGGGGAAGTTTATGCGCATGGTTGGCGGCGACGTCACGTGGCGTGACAAGACCAGCCTCGAGGCTAGCCCGAAAGCACGTATCGAACATGCGTGGCGGCAACTGTCCACCGCGCGCGAGCAACTCGCGCCCCAATGCTTGCGAGGGCTCGCCGGACAGTACGTCGCAGAACAGTTTTGCGGCGCAACCTTCGCCAAGCGTTGGCGTTTGCATCACCTCCTTCATGACTGGTATGACTAACTGCGCGTGCCGGCCAATTGCTTTTGAAAGCGCTGTTGCGTCTTCGGGACTGCCGCTGAGACATGTCATGCAGGCGCGAACCTTGACGACCTGATCGAGGTCGCGTGCCAGCACGCGCTGCAGCTTGTCGGCCGAGACCGCCAGCCAGAGGTCAACTTGCTCGTCGGCGCGTTGCGCGCTGAACCAACGCACCGCGCGCGGTAAGAGGTAGTCGTAAGCCTGTGCAGGCAACTCCGCTGGGGTCTCAAGACCCTCCAGCGCTTGTTGGGCCAATTCGTCTTGAAGTGCATTTCGCACGGTCGGCAGAAAACCTTCGAAAAATCCTTGCAGTAGTTGAACGTTATCGTCCAGGGCTGCTGCGTGCGCGCTCTCGACAGCCGCTTTTGAAACCTGGTCGAGCCGCTCTGGATCCTGGCCCAACTCGTCCAACAGGTCACGGAACCCGCCTGCGGCGTAGCGCGAGTCCACGATAGCGACACGCGTCAGCCGGCTAATCGCGCTGGGGTGGTCAAGCACACATGCTCGCAACTGTGGGACTTCGGTCGCTGCCTGCAATTCCTCTGTCGTCATCGACGAAGGCTCATGAAGCAACCGGCAAAGCAAATCGAGGTTCAGAGGATTGACCAGGATATCCGGAGTCACGTGCGTGTGAAAATCATCGATGGCATGGAACGTGCCCGCCGCGCACGACCTCACAATGAAGTTTGAATAAGCCAGCTCTCGCGGCAAGGGACTCGGCGGGCGTTCCGTGAAACGATTGAAGCCAAGTGACTTGCCCCTGTAGCAGGCATGAGGGAGATCTCTAACTTGTGTGTTGCCCCACCAGGCGCCTACAACACGGGCGTATGACGTGAGGGGATTCTTTTCGTAAGTGGAAAACGTCAGGTCTTTCCACAAGACTTCGGGGAGACACCGCGTCAGCCCCCACAGGCAGGTCGCGATATCGGTGGCGTCTGCTGCGAGAAAAATCCGGCCGTCATCGGGCAGCGCGAGCCAAGCGTCCAGCAGAAACCTGAACATGTCTTGATTGCGAGACTCTTGCAGAAGCCCAGTCAATCGGTCTTCATTCAACCTACCGTCAGATGGCAGCGATTGGATGTCATCCAACTTCGTGCCAATGTCATCATCGTCACGCGTACGCCAGAACTCACTGCCCCACGTGCTGAGCACTTGGGCTGCATCAACCGTGTCTGGTACGTCGCACAAGAGATGCGAAAAATAATTCCCGTCACGGCCGGTAGTCGGGTCCGGACCCACGTACACGCCGTGAACAATAATTCGGCCGGCGTTGGGAGCCTCGAACAATGCGAGCCGAACGGGCGCCGCTTCGGGTAAACGTGTTCGATCCAACTCGGCCAGAGGAATTTCGTAGCCAACGAAGGGCAACATGGCGCGTGCGCGACCATCCGGTACACCGTCGGTGACGGCGCGAACCTGAAAACCGCTATTGCCGCTGACGCTCTGGCCCTTCTTGCACGACGTGTGATAGAGTTGCTTCATCAAGGGTCACCCTTACGTTCCGTCACGCATGGCGGGTATGTGTCCCAGTTGCCGAAGAACCCAGAAAAGGGGATCCGGGACGCGAAACGGCCGCGGTTCGCGAATGCTAAGATCCTGTTCGGGCAACCCGCCCAGAGCGGAAATGCCGAAAAAACAATGAGTCTTGAACGCGTTCTCCGCCTTGGCGATCAAGTCAACGCACTGGTGAGTACGGAGAAAGTCCTGGAGTTCCTCCGACACTTGTTGGCACTCCGCCATGTTGAATCCACGCTCGTGTTTCGGATCCTTAAACAGCAAGGAATCGTCCGGTAAAATGCTTCGAAGCATGTCGCATTTTGTCAAGACGAAGGCTGCTGGCGTAGACAGCTTCTTGCCGGGACCGAGCAATCCAGAGGAGGTGAAGGAGTCCAGAACCGAGTTGACAGCGTGAACGGGTTTGGCTCCAAATTGCTGCTGCTCGCGAAGCAATCGTTCCTGCAACTCTCTCGGCAAACGACCGCGGATCGATTCGTAGCCGAAGGGATCAATCAAGAACAGGATGCCCGATGCGCGTAGTGCGTACCGCCAGAATTGCTCGCGAGCCGTTAGGTCTTCCATGTCTTCCCCTGCCGCATCAAAGATGACCAGGTCGGCTGCCCGCAAATCGGAAAACGGTCTTGACAAATACTCGATCGCCTTCTTGGGAAAGGACAGTCGGTAGATCAAGGGAATACGAATGCCAGGATTCGTTTGGGCGGTCATCGTTTGGGCTACGGCATGTCTATTTGATTCATTGAAGAGGCTTCCATACCGCTCCTGGAATAGCTTGTCGGAGGTAACGCGGGCCAGTTCCTGTACGGAGAAGGTCTCCTGGCCCCACATGGCGAAACCAACTTCGTCGGCGTACCTGCTTTCAAGAAGTTCAATCAGCACGCCAAAGTAGTTGCTTTTCCCAGACGCTCGGCTTCCCACGACCGCGATAATCTGGCTCGTCATCTGTCCATTGGCTGTCGCCGTTGGCAACGCCATGTGGCAGAAGGGGCAGATTCTCCGCCGAATCACGTTTCCCGTCTCGCGGTTGACCGGAATAAAGAATCGCCGGGACAAACCGGGCCAAAGTCCGCTCGGAGCTTCTTCGACGGGTGCCATTTCCGGTGGAGGAATTCCAAGGAAGTTCGCCACCGCATTGTCGGGTTGTGTTTCACCCGACGCCGAAATGACACGTGTTGGCGCTCGGCGCAGGTGAAACTGCCGAAAGCAGAACGGACACGTCACCTTGTTGAATGGCGAAACAAACGGCATTTGTCATTCTCCGCGGACGGACAGCTCTGGGCGTTAGTCGAAAACAAGTTTAGACACGAATCGCAGTTGAAGCCATTGGGCCAGTTTGTCGTCCCTTGGGAACAATCTCACAGCGAACGGACGCTGGAGTCCTTCGAATTCAAAGACCAACGGCGCCTGATCACACACTTCACCAGCAGAAATAACCACTAACGGCTCGCCGTCGCTTCTGTGCGCCGGTGATATTCGACCTCGTTTGCCGACAAGCACAAGAGCAGGCAGGTCCATCGCGACGTCAGTTGAAATGCGCAGTTCATACACATTGGCCGAAGCGAATGGAAGACTGCGCCGCGCGCTCACTGAATACTCAATACGGCGATGACTAGCAACGTCAAGGCTACATCGACTGTCCGCCGTTGTGCCCGGCGAGTAGACGAGTCGGCCGCCGACGTTTTCAAACGAGTACACCGTGATAAACGCCTTTGCCCACGAGTGAACTGGAAGCCGCACCGCCTGTTGAATTCGGTTGCCGCGAGGAGAAGGACAGGGTGTCGCATGCAAATCATTGGGGCCCTCCGGGTATTTGTCCGGGCGCATGACAATCAGTGCGTTCTGTACCCCAGTGGGCCAGCGAAGGTGAAGAACAACCTCGCCCCGATCAATGTCGGCGTCACGAATCGTCACATCTTCGAGCGATCCAATGACCTCGGCTGGCCCGGTTGTCGCAAGGATTCCCCGTTCCGTGACAGGGATGACGGCCACGGGGTCATCGCCGCGAAGTGTCAATTGCGCGGTGTCCGGACCACTGACGGGAATGAGTTCACCCAGCGCGGGGATGTCGGTCGCCAGAAAAAGCGTGTTCTCCTGGATCGTAGAAACGTCACTGCTCTTAACGAGCCGAACGGTTCCATTCGCTGGGCTTTGCCAGGTCAACGTACAATTCGGTCCGTTGCGCTGGACTGTGATCTGGCCCACGGGTTGAGGCATCGGTCCCGGATCTTCCGACAGCGTCGCTGCCGAAGGGCGTTGCTCCTGTACAGGATCCAAAGCTCGCAAGAGCAGCGTGCGCCAGGGGTCGTCCACAACGGCCTCAAGACGTTGCCGCATGTCGGCAAGTTGCTCCCAGGGAATGGAATAGGAATCGGGCAACGGATCGTCGTGCGGATTTGTCAATCCGAAAGCGATTGCACCCGCCAGAGCATACACGTCGTCAGCCGCGGACAAGTTGCTCCTCCCAAGGCTTGGACTCGGTGCAAGCTTCCACTCGCCGTCCACATTGATTATGTTCCCGGCGGAAACGCCTCCGTGGCAAATGCCTTGCGAGTGTAGCGAGGCCAGCCCACGTGCGACGGATTGGAACGCTCTTAGAGCTTCATCGCGGCCAAGTTCGCCATCACTCAGCGCCGCTCCAAGCGTTACGCCGAACTCCGTAAAGGCATAGATTCCTCCCTGAAACGGTCCTTCGATGATGGCCGCTGTGTCATGGCAGGTGATTAAGGAAGGATCGCGCCTCGTCTTCCATTGCCTCCAGTGGTTCAGCAGGTGCGCCTGTTCCGCGCCATCGTCACATGACGCGAGAACGAGAAGGCCACGTTCTGGAATCTGATTGGAGTCGCCTTGGAACTTCACGCCAAAGCTGGAAAACCCACTTGCCGCCTCCGATTGCCGCCTTGCAGCTTCAAAAAGGCATACCGTGCGCGCCTGACACATTAGACGCTTCAGCACATACTGATCGGCGACAGTCGAATTGATCAGGTCGTTTATCCCGCTCATTCTATACTCGCTTCGATACCGTGACCTTATGGTTGTATTCCGCGGCTACTCGCGTTTTGGTGCATCGGAAGCTAGTGACGCAACGACTTCTTCGCCGTTCACAATCAAGCCGTTGTCGGCGCCCGAGGTCCCGACCTGCAGGACGGTGCCGGATGCCGGATTCCTCCAAAACACCCATCGGTTCAGCGGCTTCTCTACACGTTCCTCCAACAACGTCCTGATTCGTCTCCCGCCGAATTTGAGATTCTCTCCCCTTGCCATTGCAGTCGACACCATTTCGCGCACGCCCGGCTCGGTGAACTCAAGTTCCAGACCACGTTTCTCGCGTGCTGAGAACTTCAGCGAGTTGAGAAACTTCTCACAGATCCCCCGCACGTATTGCGGCCGCAGCACGTCAAAGACCAATATGTTGTCCCCGAAACGATTGAGAATCTCCGGTCGTCTGAGCTTCGCGACAAAGTGTCGCCTGACGGCCGCAAGGTAGAAGTCCCGAATTGCTCGATACGGCGGATTCCCGTCGCTAACCGGTTCCTCGCCAAGCTGTAGTTTGTCCGAACCAATGTTACTGGTGAAGATGATCACGGACTGCGAGAAGTAGACCGTTTGGCCCTTGCTGTCCGTTAACCGTCCATCTTCGAGGATTTGAAGAAACTTGTCCATAACGCGACCGTCAGCCTTCTCGATTTCGTCGAACAGAAGGAGACTGAACGGGTTTTCCCGAACGAAATTCGTAAGTTGCCCACCCTCTTCGTAACCAACGAATCCCGGCGGCGAACCGGTGAGCTTTTCGGCAGCATGTTGTTCCGCATATTCGCTCATGTCGAACCGCTGCATTCGGTCCTCGTCGCCAAAGATCAATTCAGCGAGTGCCTTTGCCAATTCGGTTTTCCCGACGCCGGTTGGGCCGACGAAGAAGAAGATTCCTTTGGGTTTTCCTGTGCCGGCAGTGCTTTGGGTCAGCGTAATTCCGATTCGTGCGGTGACCAGCATGTCGACGATCGCTGTTACGGGCTCGCTCTGCCCGATCACCCGGCGCTCGATGAGTTGCGGTGCTTGCCGAACCTTGTCTTCATTGAACTTTTCCCACGGATCTTCGCGCTCGCCGTACTTGTAGTAACTGATGAGGTTTGCCAACGAACTGGAGGAAGAAATCGGCAGTTGCTCGGTCGACGAGGTGTTACCCAATGCCATGAGGTCCCAGATGGTCAGACCGTCCGTGAGTTCAGCAAATTGTTCGACTATCCTGGGTACGTCACAGTCTTCGATGTCGCTGCCTCCCGCGAAATGTGGCAGAAACTGTCGTACGAACCTCGTGCGCTCCTCCAAGCTCGGATGGGGAACACGAATCAGCGCCAGCAACGGGTGATCCTGATAGAACCACGACGGCAACCCCGCCAGGTGGGATGCGACGATCACCAAGGCGTTACGTCTGCCCGCCAACCTTCCTTGCGTCAATTCAGCCGCTTCATCAAGCATCTTCTTCAACTGAACCAGAAGCGGCCGCTCCTGCTGATCCTGACGTTGCGGATCGCTTACCAGCTTGTCGGAGAATTCCAACATTATCGCGGATGGCGTATGAGGCTGCTCCAAGACGCGACGAATTGCCGGAAATGCGGTGCCTGGGGGGAGGAACCGAGAATCCGTTTGACGATTAGCGCTCTGTCGACTGGCGCTTTGACGACTGGCGTCTTGACGATTCTCGTTTTGTCGATCTTGCTCCTGGGATGTTTTTCCGGGTGTTCTGCGAGAACTCTGTTGACGTTGTAGGGTCAGTGCGGAACCAGACTGCGATTCATTGCGTTGTTCCGGCGGAGGCGATGCCTGGGCCTGGTCTTCCTGCGCCGCCCTCGTTTCCGTCTCTGCCCGATTCGGCGAAGCCGCCCGCGGTGGGGTCCCCCGCGGATTTGCGAGCGCAGCGAACAAGGGCCCCATTGTCTCGGCGTCCGCCAACTGGACACCGTCGACAATGTCGTAATGTCCAACGAGTTCGTAGCCCGCTTCGCAGAAATACTGATTGAGAAAATCCGGCAGGGAGGCAACTTCGCCGCTTTCCGGGAGGATGAACCGATCCTCGACGTTTCCGTAAAGAAGTACGTGTTTTCCGCGCAACAGTTGTTTGTCTAACTCGACCATCCACAGTGGCGCGTTGTCGCGAGTAAGATGCATCCTCATTCATCCTGTGACTGTGTTCGAATTTGTGATTCACTCTGTGGAAGGGAGTCTGCCGCCTTCCATTCGCCTTCTGGTTTTCCATCCCACCACAACTCGCTCATCTCGATGCCAAGACCGTGAAGTTGCTCGTGTAATTCTTCGAGTTGCGACTGCGCTTCATCACAAGTGCGGACCAACTGGCCTTCTTGGCTGTCGACGTTCATGTCAAATCCGTCCACCTCGTACCACACCTCCTCCTCTCGCTCGTGCGGGATGCTGACGCTGATCGACCGCCCGTTGACCTGGCGAGCGCGAAGAATCGTGGCCGAGAATGGATTCCCGGAATCCTCCGGGCAGGGAAAGCCGTCCTCGACGTCGAAACCCATGTCGCGCAGAACATCTTGCACGCCGCTGAGGATAAAGTTCCGTTGCTCTTCCTTTAGCTGTACATCTTCGACGGCGGCCAAAACGGCCTCGGCCTTTTCGTTCCAATCCGAGACGCCGTCTTTCGCGCGTTCGAATGCGCCGTCGTCCGCCATCTCCGAAAGCGCTCCCAAGTGCTCACGCAAACCTTCGATGTCAGGCCCCGCCCACCGCATCAAAGTCTCGTCTGACGCCATGGCGATTGCCCGATCCTCAGCTTCTCCGATCAATGCGCCGATCTCCGCCCGGCGTTCGTTCCATTCCGCGAGCTGTTCAGAGACAACAGCAATGTGTTCATCGATCCGCGAACGCAAGCTATCCAACTCCTTGTCGGGATCGGCAATCTGCTTTCGACGAACGGCGTCTTGGATTCCGGACACAAGACGACCCACTTCTTCGCGACCCTCAGCATCGAACCTGCTGGAGCTGGCGTCGCCAACGGCCTGAGCCAGCCTCGCTTGCTCGTCCACAACCTGCGCGAGCACTTGCGCCACGTCCATTGCGCCGGCAAGTTCGGCGCTCAGTCCGGCCGCTTCCCGTTGGACAGCGTCGAAGTGGTTCTGTTCAAACCGGTCCTGAAGACGCGACATTTTGTTCTCTATGGCTCGCAGGCTGTCCTGTACATGAGGGAAAATGCGTTTATCGTCTCTCGCCACATCAACAGATTGTCGTACGAGCGCGAGGGATTCTTCCGCCTTCCGACGCTCCTCTCGCCACTTGACCAGATGTGTTTCGACGCGCTGGCGATGCTCCTGCAACGCTCGACGTGCGGAAGTCAACTCGGCGTCTGCCTGCGAAACCTCGTGCTGTCGGAGCAGATTCACGGTCGTTGCCAGATGTTGCCTGGTGGATTGATAGCCGTTCGCATCGTGCTGCACACATAACGAACGATCGAGAGACGCCAGATCTGCCTCCACTTCGTCGTGGCGCCTCCAAGCGGACAGCAATTCGCTCGCAACATCCGCTTCACCTGCTGCAGTTGTTGCGGCTTGTACGGCTTTGTCGAACTCTTCACGGTCGAATAGGCTCTCCGCCTGACCGAGGTGGTTTTCGATGGAGCGAATCTCATTCGGAAGTCGTTCGCGCACCGGCGCATCGGACAAGAGAGCATCTGCGCGGCGCTGGGTCGCAGACATCGCTTCCTGTGCGCGTTGGCGCGCGGCTTCATACGCAGCTCGCCGTTCGGCCACCGTTTGAACGTGTTTGTTCACCACGCGGGAAGCAGTTACTATCTCCTTTACGGCCTTCTGCAACTGGCGCGCTTCCAGCAACGACGACGCTCGCTCCACACTGCTTGTTGCATTCTTGGAGCCGTCCAGGTCGAACTTCTCGGCACTCGATCGATCGACCTGCGACATGGTTTCACGAAGTCCTTCCAGAACCGTGTGCTGCTGCTGGATGTCGTGTTCCAGTTGAGCGGCCTCGGCATTACTGACGGCTTCCGCCAACCGTGCGTCGAGACCTTCGAGCCGAGCAAGCGTCGTTTCGAGTGCCTCGATGGTCCTTGCCTCTTCAAATTCAACCTCGGCGGATCGCAGGTCGGCATCGACTTCCGCTATCTCCTGACCGGCGAACTGTACCGACGAACTCTTCCCAAATCGTTCGCGTTCACTCGCCAGGTTGCGAAGTTCCTTTTCGACTCGCACCGCGAACCGTCGCGCTTCCTCTGATTCGTCCTCGAGCGTGCTGAGTGAACTCTCGATCGCTGTCAGGTTCGCCGTCAAGGCATCAAGCTGAGAACCGGCGCCGCGATCGTTCAACGCGGCAGAGACGTCGGCCAATCGGGAGCATGCGTCGTCCAGCACGTCCTCGCGCACGAATCGGCGAACGACCTTTCCGGACAGGCTGGCCGCCCGGGACTCGAGGCCGTCCGCGGTCTTGCGCACCCGCTGCACCTTCGTGTAGATCGACTCTGCTGTGGAAATTGCCCCGCACGCGTCAGCAGCCAGCTTGGGTAGAGTCCGTTCGATCTCTGCGACTTCAGATCGGTCGGACACAGCCCCGATAGCCTGCTCCAACTGCCGCAACTGCCGTTCGATGGAATCGAGGCTCTCCGGCGATAGAAAGACAACTGCTTCCGAGCCGGAGAACGTGCCCCATCTCTTCTGCAGGTCGCCGAATTGCCCGGAGACTCGCTTGACGGATCGATCCAAAGCGTCGCATTCGGCGGCAAAACGCCTCATTTCGGTTCGGAGTTTTGACCAGTCTGAATCCACGCGGCTTAACTCCGCTTGCGTCGCCGCTCGATCCAAACGCGCGAGCAGATCATGAATTCGATCCGAAAACGGCGTCTCGTGGCGCCCGCGGCGTGTCCCCGGGCCGTCGCCGGCGGATCGCATTTCGTTCCGCAAGGCGTCTTGGCGTTCCATTGCTGACCGGGATGCCGAGACGACTTGCTTCAATCGCCCGTGGATCTTGTCGAGTCGTTTCCGCAGTCGTGAAACGGCTCGCTCGTCCGCTGCCGAGTTGAGCTGCTGGTCAATCTCACCCAACTCTTGAGCCAGTTGCCGCAGGTCTCCACGATCGGCGAATCGCGATTCTTCAACGTTGGCAACCTCACCAAGCGAGCGTTGGACCCGCTTGCCGACGTCCTGCTGGGCGCGGCGCAACCGCTCGCGTTTGCGACGGGCCGCTTCCTCCGCTCGGCGAGCCCGCTCTTGTTCGGCCTGACGACGACGCGCTGCGGCAATTTCACGTTGCCGCGCAGCCTGAATGCGCGCAGTCGATCGTTTTGGTGAATCGCTCATTTCTCCTGCTCCTGTGGTTCGGTCAAATCCAACCCCCAGGCGTGCATGTGCTTCTCGAACTTCTCACGAAAGCCAAGAGGTGGTATTCCCATCCAGTGGATCGTGTCGTGGTCGACTTCGAACTCGATATTGGTGCCTCGCGAATGCACTTTCGTTTTCCAGCCCGCATGGCGATCAGACAAGAAGATCACTCGTTGATTATCTGAACCGCGCCAAATCAAATCGGTATGACGTTGCGCGATGTAAGGACCGTCCACCAGTATGTCCAGTTTGCCTAAGAATCGCTTCTGAGACGCGGTCCCTCGCTGCTTCAAGTGGTCGATGGTGAAACCTGTGTACGCCATAAATGACAAGTCTCGTTCATGTCGCAGTGCATCCACGAGCGCAGTTAACGATTCCGGCTGGGCCATGGGCTCCCCGCCAGAAAAGGTTATGCCGGTGATCCCGTCAAGAGCCAGAATCTCGCGCGCCAACTCGTGAATGTTGATCAAGTCGCCGCCAGCGAAGGGTAGGGTCTCCGGAGCGACGCACCCCGGACACCGAAACGGACATCCTTGAACCCACACAACCGCGCGAACACCCGGACCCAGAACCGAACACCGCTTTGACCACCGTGCCAGACGCAAGAAATCACTATTGGGCGGCAGGTCCGTCGAAACGCGCACGTTGGCGGTGCTTGCGATCGCGCCTGTCTGACGATCTGACTTCGTCAACGCGCCTGATTTGATTTCCAACGGCATTGTCTTGACCCTGATGATCTCCAGCAGGTCTTCGAGCAGTCGATCGGCAAGCACAATCAGTTCGTCAGCAGCCTCTCCAGTTACCGCTAGACCTTCTATGCTAGGTGCTTCCGCCAGGCCGCGGGGGTAAAATTTGGCCAAGGGCTGACAATAAGAAAGGCAGTTGAACGACAGCTGGATAGCGAGAAACGGCTATGCCTATTCGATGCCGACATCCGCCTGCAAGAGTATATTATAGCCATCCTTGCGGGTGGCAGGCAACCTTCGAGAACCGAGTTTCTTGAACCTGCGAACACTGCCCGCAAATCGATCGGCCCGGACAAGCTGCACCAGCACCAGCGCTCCAACCATTACTTCTGCCAGTGCCTACGTTTCCTATACTGGATGAGTTGGCCAGAAACTGTCGCGAAGGCCCTGCAAGATTGACTGCGGAGGAGATCAACTGTGAAACGCAGAGAATTTGTACAAAGCCTCTCGTCACTTGGTGCGATCCACCTGTTCGGGTCTCTGGCGATGGCCAACGAAGACGCCGTTGAACAGACCCAGCACACCGACCGGGAATCCGCGTCCAGAATCACGAAGCTGGAGTTCCTGCGACTGACCGGCAAGACGGGTCACAAGGCCGTCTATCTTGAAGCAGCGACCGAAGGCGGAGTGAAGGGGCGTTACGGGCCGATCGATGCCGAGGCGGTCTTGATGGCTGACCGGTTCATGAAGCGCGAAGTCATCGGCCGGAGCGTGTTGGAGACCGAGGCGATCTGGGACCGCCTGTACCGTAAGAGTCGACACTCGCGCGGCAGCCACTATCTGATGGGCATGAGTGCAATCGACAACGTGCTATGGGACTTGAAGGGGCGTCTGTTCGGACAGCCGGTCTACCGGCTGTTGGGTGGCAATCGGAAACAAGTCCCAGCGTACGGCAGTTGTCTGGGATTTCCCCTGGAACTGGCGGAAATGCAGGCCAAAGCACGAGAGCTGAAAGGGCAAGGTTTCGTCCATCAGAAGTGGTTCCTGCGAGACACCTCGCCCAACGACGGCCCGGCGGGGCTGGATCAATGCGTCCAGACGGTCCGGCTGTTGCGCGAAGCATTGGGCGACGACGCCGATCTGATGCTCGACGCTTTCTGGCAATGGGACTTGCCGTATGCCGCCGCGTTTGCCAAGCGTGTCGAGCAATATCACATCCGCTGGTTGGAGGAACCGTTTCAAACCGTCAACCTGGATGCCTTTATCGAACTTAGCCGAGAAACCTCCGTACCGATCGCCACGGGCGAGCATTTCTACGGGCGCTGGGACGTTCAGAAATTCCTCAAAGACGATGCCATTCGCGTGGTGCAGGCCGATCCCGAGTGGTGCGGTGGCGTCTCGGAGCTAACGAAGATCTGTACGATCGCCTCGGTCCACGGCGCCCACGTGATCCCGCACGGCCACAGCCTCCACGCGGCCATGCACGTGGTTGCCAGTCAGCCTTTTCACGTGTGCCCGCTGGTGGAATACCTGATTCGGAAGATGGGAGGAAGCTATTACAGTCTCGAGAAAGACCCACCACGGCCAGTCGACGGAATCTTGACGCTTCCGGACCGCGCGGGCTTCGGAATCGAATTGGATGAATCGAAAATCGAAAGTATCGAATCCATCACTTGGCGTACCATTTAGTGACTCGTCTGCGTAGGGGAAGAACCATGTACCGAAGACTCGCAATCTGCCTTGTTGGTCTAATGTCGGCAAACATGGCAACAGCCGCCGATTCGCTGCGAGAAGACCTGCGCAGCGGCAACCGTACCAGAATCATTGCCGCCATGGACCAAGTCTACCAAGACAAGCTCGACGATCTGTTCCCCGACGTTTACGAAGCCTTCGCGGCCAGCGATGACGGTTATGTACGCCGCAAAGCAGCTTTCACGCTCATTCGCCGTGGGGCTCCGCAGGCCATCCCGTTGATTCGCGAAGCCGTCGACGACCCGAAGGCTGACTTCGGTTCTCGGCATCTGGGGGCGCGAGAGATGGCGCTTCAAAAGGTGCTGCTGACCGAAGACGACGAACTGATCCTCGATGCGATTCGCACGGCGATCGACGATGACGACATCTATTATCGCAAGTACGGCACCGCCGTGCTTGCCGCCCATCCACCCGCGCTGCAGCACTTCGCCGAACGATTGCCGAACTTGGCTACCGATCCGCACCCGGTGATTCGATTCACCTTCTTTGGCAAGCTCACCACAAGTGACGAAACGGCGGAACTGGTCCTGCCGCTCGTTCTGAGAGCGGTTCGATCGCAAGATCCGACCGATTGCATCGCGGGGGCCTACGCCTTTGCGCGATTTCGATCGTGGCCGTTGGAACATCCCGAGGACGCTGTCTGGGTCGTCAATCACTTGATCGCCAAGCTGGACGCGGACGACGTGGTGCAAGCCGGCGCTGCCGGTTCGGCACTCGTGATGCTGCGAAACTGGAAAGGCGTCATCGAGGCCACGGAAGAAACGCTGGCCAACGGTTCGCCGCGAGCGCGGGCGTTTGCCGCGACAGTGCTTCAGGACACAGCGACACCCTTCGACGTACTCCAGTTGACACCCGCAATCGTCGATGGCGATGAAGCCACGCAGCTTCGTGCGGTGGCCCTGCTGTCCAGGCAAACTTCTTTGGACACCGTGCCGTTGCTGAAGCGTGCGTTGGAAAGCCCGTACGCGAGTGTCCGGAAATCGGCCGTTTTTGCGTTGCGAGCAGTCGGCTGGATCGCAGACCATAAAGAAGTCGGCACCAAACCGAACGGCAGTCCGGTTTCGACACTCGTGTTGCGGAGCGAGCACACGCCGGACGAGCAGACGCGCTTCGAAGCCGCGCAAGCAGCGCTGAAGGCAGCCGAATCGCAGCCCGATCTGAGTCGGCTGGCACGCGATGCCCTCGTGAAGATCGGCGCCGTGCGCGTCGATCCCAGCGAGTTGTTGATCGACCACGACGAATGGAAACGCCGGGCCAAACAGCGGCCCGAGCAGCGGCAAAACGATGTTGCCGGAGGGACGATCGAGCCGGGCCCCGCTCTCAAGATCGGCAGCCACAAGCAGCTTTTCGTGGACGATTTCATCGTCGACGACGTAGACGAAGTTCAACGGACCGCGCATCCGTTTGTCAAACATGCCGACAATCCCGTTTTCTACGCCCAAACGCCGTGGGAGGAGAACTGGGTAGACAATTTCATGTGCAGTGTCCTGTACGACGAAGCCTCGCGAGCATTCAAGATGTGGTACCGCTGCGGCGCCAGACACACGCTGGGCGCGTACGCCGTTTCCGAAGACGGGATCACCTGGCATCGGCCGAACCTGGGTCGAGTGGAGTACGACGGCTCGCGCGACAACAATCTGCTGGGCTGGCAAACGGAACTGTACCGCGATGCACACCAGCCAGGGCACAATGTCATACTCCAGCGGAACGCCGAACCGTCACAGCGGTACTTGTCGTTTTTCGACTACAGCGGCGAGAAACGTGGCTTCTACGTCAGCTATTCTCCCGACGGTGTGAGCTGGTCACCGCCGGAGCACGCGCAGATGGTGTACGGCGACGTGGCCACGCTGATCCCGCACCCCGCGCGCGGCGGATTTCTGTTGTTTGCCAAGCAGGCCCGCTGGGTCGACGGTTATCGGCGATCGTTTGGCTTCTCGCATTTGAAAGATGTCAAAGGCTACGCCCCGAAAATCTATCCATTCACAGCACGGACCAGCAAGGAAGACGCGCTGGTCGGGGCCGAGGCGGCCAAATCCTTCGGCGTGTTGGCCGCAGGGGCGCTGGACCCATCCGACGGCAGCTACTACAGCAACTGGCACACACAGATCTACTCGGTCACACCTTTGGCCTACGAAGGACTGGCGCTGGGCTTCTATGATCTGTGGTATCTGACCGGAAAGAAAGAAGGGCCGCTTGAGTTACATTTCAAAGCCTCGCGCGACTTTGAAAACTGGTTCGACGTGGGCTATCCACAGCCGATGTTACCGCGAGGGCAAATGGGGCAGTGGGATGCCGGGATGGTCTACGGCGGCAGCAATATCTTGGTAATTGACGACGAGATTCGACTGTACTACGCAGGCTTCAATCTGGGGCACTACACCGGAATCCCCTGGGGCAGTCGGCCCGATCAGGTATTCGGCGTCGGCTTGGCGACACTTCGGCTGGACGGGTTTGTGTCGATGTCGTGCGAAGAACGAGGCTCCGTGACGACCAAACCGCTCGCGTTTCACGGAACGGAACTTCGCATCAATGCGCGAACGCCTGACGGCTCGGTGCGTGTTGAGATTCAAGACGAGAACGGCGATCCCCTGCCCGGGTATGCCATCGCCGATTGCGATCCGTTTTCGGGCGATGCTCTACGTCAACCAGTCACCTGGCGCGGCAAATCCGATGTCTCCGCCCTGGCGGACCGCACCGTCCGATTGCGTTTCGAACTGCATAATGCCGACCTGTTCGCCTTTCGCTTCGCGGAGTAAGCATCGCCCCACGGAGTCGCACTTCGGACCCTTCAGATTCTGCGAATCTTCCGTGGATGTTATAATGCGCCGTGGGGAATCCGAAGCGTTAAGGAGGCACTGATGAAAACCGTCAAGAAGGCCATCCTCGGTCTGGCACTGCTTGGGCTTTTGTGGGTCGCACGCGTTCGAATGTTCGGGTCCCATGACGATGCCTTCACAGACGAAGGTTTGCTGACGGCGAACGCTTCGGACTTGAAGCACACAATCGTTACATCGCATTTCGAGACGCCCTTAGCGAGTGAAAAAAACGTCCTGTGGTGTGGAACCTTCCAACTGGCGTGGAACGAAGCTTGTACTCTTGTTGGGGAAGACCTGCATCTCAGCAACGAGCCCGCGATGGTGGGGATACTGAACAAGAGAGCGTTTACAAAGCAAGACCTCGACGCGGAATCCTACGTTGCCGTCGCCGGCTTTGTGAAGGACGATGTCCACGGGCAGATTGTGCAGCAACTAGAGGACACGTTTGACGGGCAGGCCAGGCCGCGCTACATCCCGCCCAGAAGCCTGACGCCACGCCCGCAAGACATCGTTGTCTATTCGTATCTGTTCAAGAACCTCGAGTTCGAGACTCCTTTCGAAAGGATCAGTAAGCCGGTTGCATTCGGGACGGAGCAGGTCTCGTGTTTCGGGATCGGAGAGGAGTACAAGGACAAACACCACGAGACTCACGACAGGGTGATTCTCGCGAAGGCGCAACCGGAACCGACTCTTGAGACAACAGTGCAAGCGGTCCAGAAGCGCGCTGCGAATCCCAAGCCTACACAACCTCAAGTTGGCGATGTATTGAAGGTCCCGAAATTCAACTTCGACATCACACGCAGATACCGCGAGGTGGAAAGGAAGAAGCTGCTAACTAAGAACCTGAATGTCGCCAACGACTTGGTGGTGCTCAGCGCCCTCCAGAATGTCAGGTTCCAGTTCGACGAGAAGGGAGTCCGGTTGCGTTCCGAGTCCCACATAGCCATCGGCTGCGGAATGTCAGCTCCGCCGCCTCCGACGAGACACATTATGATCTTCGACAAACCTTTCCTGGTCATGCTACAGAGGAGCGAGGCGGACGTGCCCTATTTCGCGTTGTGGGTTGGGAACCCAGAACTCCTGGTGAAGATAAAGACATGACAATACGATACAATGATCGGCAAGAAGCAGCTACAGGATCTGGCAGTAAGCGTTTTTCTGGAAAGCATCCCGGTGTCCGTATGCATCCCTTGGTCGCTATAACCCTTGTGCTGCTGAATTCGGCATCTGCAATGGCCGCGGACGTTCAAGAACCGCATCCGCCATCGGCTGAGCAAACCGATCCCAACTACGGTTTGCAGCCCGAGGACGCCAAGCGGATTGAGCGCATGCTTGAGCAGGATGAAACATCTTCCACAAAGCAGGAAGAACTCGCGCGGCAGATCTCCTCCAACACGGTCACCACTACCATCACCGTGCCGGCGATGAGAGTCAATATTTGGACCTTGGCGTTACTTGCCTTGCTGGTCTCCGTGTTCGTCGCCGTGTACGCTGTAGCACGTTATATCCGGCGACATCGTCGATCTGAGACAGACTGACGACGTTCGGCGGGATTCACGACTCGGAGAGCGTACGACAGGGTGTTATCAACAGCCTTCACGCCGGCTCTCCGCTCGTGCCAGGAGGACTCTCGATGGTCGGTCGATTGCGAATCGGTTGTCAGACCTACACCTGGGAGATGCTCGGGGCCGACTGGTCGGGCACGCCGGACGACATCATCGCTGCGGTGGCGGCGGCCGGCTATGACGGTGTCGAATTCGCTAACGCCATGATTGGCGATTATCTGCGTGCGTCCGACCGATTTGCCACCGCCCTGGACCGCCACGGCTGGGCTTGCCCCGGTCGCGGCGATGTTCATCACCAGAACGCCGACGACAACACACCACGCCACCGCGGTGCTCGCCTCCGTGGAGCGATGTTCCCTGGGAAACACCGCCCCGTGCGGGCAAGCCGCATGGTGGCGAATAGGAGAAACGCATCGGGAATATCTGTTTTTGAACATTCCCCCATGGAGACGAACTCCGCGGTGGGAAGCCGGTCAGCGACGGGTATCAAAGGCTTCGGTCGCGATGGCTTGCTACGCGAGGCGAGCCGGCGTGGGAGGGCTTCGTGCGTCAAGTTCGTGCCGATGCGATACGTATGGCCCGCGGCGAACCGAGCCAAGTCGTCGACCACGCCGACGTGCAGGCCATCCCGGACCGCGCCGAGTGGGATCAACTCCTCGAACGATATCCACGACTCCTCGAAAAGCTCACACTGGCCAGCGTCGCAGACACGTTTTGCGTCCGGACTCAGAATTTCGTGGCAGACTTGGCACCACGGCCGCTCCTGATATTCCAGGGCAATGCGGACGAAAGCGTTCCCGTCGAGCAAACGCGGGCACTATTCGAGAAGGCCGGCGAGCCAAAGGAGTTGCGCATCCTACGAGGCGCGCCGCACTGTTTCTGGAACACCGACTGGGAAACGCGAGTTTTTAGCGAAACCACGAAGTGGCTCTCGGAAAACCTGTAACGGAACCCAAGAAACTTGCATCACGATGCGATAGCGTCTTGCCCGTGCCTGTCGCAGAAACAAGGCGTCAAATGCGGCTGCGACTGAGAATTCCAAAGCCAGAATTTGACCCCGGCATTTTCGCAAATCGAGTCGTTGCAGTATACTACGGCATGTGGCTGCAAAGCCGGCGTCGTCTAGAAGGCCGTTGGTTGTTCTCAGAGTATCGAAGCCATCAAACAAGACACCGAGAAACGCAGATTTCGCGTGAGATTTAGGCTATCAACCTTGCTTCTCACAGCAATGTTGCTGTGCGCGATAGCCGGATGGCTAATAGAACGTCGTTTACTCCAGAAACGACACGAGGCTGAAATACAACGGGTAGCTGATGTCAATGCGAATTTAGGCGCTGCGACCTACGTGACCGCAATATATGGCGGCTTGGATTCTGAATCGCCCGAAAGATCCGAGGAGAGACGACTACATCATCTACTTAATGTCATTTATTATCTTTACAGGACAGAGGATTTTGAGGCGTCGAATCAGCGGGGCATTTCCCTGATGCACGCCAAGAGCGCGCTTCGCTTGCTGCAATACTCCGATATGAAGCAGCTTAGGTCACTTGTCCCCGATGCTTCGTTTACACCTGAAGCTGCGGCACCCTTTCTAAATCCCCGTCACGAAGACTACGAAGGTTTGACGGATTTCATCATGCGCGCAAATCAGCAACCTTAAGACGATCAACAAAGACTGGCGGCATGGTGACCTGCGGCCATCGCCGCTTTGGTGATTTGGAACCATTTGCGTTTGTTATAATCAATTGGCGTTCAGAGTTGCTCGCGTTGGTAACGAGCGGCGACGGCAAATCATCCCGCTGGCCCGTCCGAGGTGTCCTATGAGTCGCCGTCGCAGGAAACGCCGATCCGCAAAAACGTCCGACCATGAACGCCGCGTGATTCCAGCAGATCTATCAGAGCAGGCACCGAATAATTCGTATTCGCCGCCGGAGTTCTATGAGGACATTACCTTTACGTGTCGCGATTGCGGCGATGAAGAAGTCTGGACTGCAGAGCAACAAAGGTGGTACTACGAAGTCGCCAAGGGGTCCATTTACGCGACGGCTGTCCGTTGTCGCGATTGTCGCCGAAAGATCGCGGCGCAAAAGGAACTCCAACGTCAGCAAATGGCGGCCGCCGAAGAACGGCGGAACTCCGGTCAGCCGTAGCGGTCGGCCATTCGGCGGACGGGAGACGATTCAATGGTCATGGAACCCGTTGGGAGTCCCGGCTAACGGCTGCCAACATCGCATGCCCGCCGATAGCCGCACATCACACGTCCTACCGCTTCAGGACATCCTCCAGAATTTCTCTGATCAACGGGATCTCGTGGGCCTCGCCAGTTTTTGTATTGGCGCTGACGAAACGTGGGCCTTCGTAAAGTACCACACCGTCGACGCGCGGATCGTCCCATGCTTGTTTGATCCGTCCTTGGAGGTACGGCACGTTCTGGCGGCTCATGTACAGTCGCACATTGTCAAAGACTGGCTTTTCGTGCTTTTCGGCGAACTCGAGAACTTCATTCCTGAACGTCCGGTCTCGACGGTCATCTGCTTCGCCGCCCGCTCCCTTGGGCCACGGCAGATACTTCAGCGCGATGCTGTCCACGATGTCCTCGGCGATCCATGTCTGCCAGTCGAAGCGGAATGTGGCCGGAATCTGGTTGCGGTATTCCCGGAAATGTCCCGGGCGAAAAATCCCATTCACATGCACTTGCAGCGGCACGTTGTGTTCATTCAGCGCATCGCGCAACTCCCGAAGAAACAGCGTGAAGTACTCGCCGTTCAGTTGCTTCAGCTTTTCCGCATCGTATGGTTCGGTCAGGATGTCCACGCCGTGCCGCGTTTTGTACTCGTCGACTATCGGCCGGTTGAAGCCGTATGCCGCACCCTCGCTGGCGTAGCTGCTGTGGTTACAGATGCGAATGTCGATCCCGTCCACGCCAGCCTCGACCCCGCGCCGCAGGATCTCGTCGATCCAGTACTTGCGCACATCGGGATAGACCGGGTGCATGGCACCAACCAAGTATTCGTTCTTGCCTTTGGCAATGGCGATGCGGCCGATTGTCTTCGTTGCGATCGGGTTGCCTTGGTCGAAGGCGAAGCCAGAGTTCGCCACGAATGAGCCATACCACTCCGGTATCCACTTGCCCGGATCGGTCTGTTTCCCATAGCGGAGTGAGAAGAAGTATCCCAGCCACGTGTTGAGCCGCTCTCGGCTGATATCTCCCTCGTCCCACGTGTACGGTATGGGATCGCCATTGGGATCGTGAAGCTCGACAATCCTGTCGGCGGCGTTTCCGAAGTCCCGTTTGTCCTGTTCCACATCGGCGTGGACCAAAAGGTATCGCCTCGACGCCGGGATATCGAGGTCGGACAGCGTCAGGACTCGTACCGGTTTGCCGGCTCTCTCTTCGACCGAGTCCCGGAAGCGGTAAGCTGCGGTTAGTCTCTCGAACCGGCCATTGATGTCGCTGGTGTACAGTTCAAGGTTCTCTTTGGTCAGGATCGTCGGCCGGGCGTCCGACTTGACGAGCTTGATGACAGCGATCTCCTTGTCCTTCCAATCATCACCCAAGCGTCGCTTCAGCCGATAGTGCGGGTACTTCGCGAGAAACGGCGCGACTATGCCGTGCGTGCCGCTGAGGCTTTCGACCGTCACGACGTCCGGCGGCAGCTTGATGCCTGGCGGAAAGCTGAAGCTGGACACCTGGCCCGTCTCGAACGGCTTGAACAGAAGGTAGATGCTCAGTCCCTGTCGATGTGCTGCTTTGGCCGCGTGTTCGATGAGGTCCACATCAGGAGCGGTCAGCGGCTGTGGAACGATATAGTCCTCTGCGTGGTGGATCCAGTAGACACGTGTGATCCCAAGCGCCGCGAACCGCATCATGATGGCGTCGATGTTCTCCGGTCGCAGCCGCCCCTTTGCCTTCATGACATACGGGTTGAAGTCGACCGCCACATGCAGTTCCTTCTTCGCGAAAGCACGGTCGATCGGCGCGAAAAACGCGGCAAGACTCCCGATGACAGCCAACGCAAGTTTCATGTGCCCATCTCCCAAGCGATTTGCTGAGGACATGTCTGCGGAAGGGCCGCGGACGAAACAGAAGCTTCGTTTAACGGCAAGCCGAAGGCGACTGCGTTTCCGCGGGGTTGGCAAACAGCCGCCTTCGGCTTGCCGTCAAACGAGTGCAAGTCGTCCAGGCTCGGCGGTTATCTCGACGCGTCATGCTCGTACGATATGGCCAAAGACAGGGAGACGCAAGTCGGCGCAACACCTTCTCGAATTTGGCGGCGCACAACACTCGCGGCGGCGCGGCGGACGGTACAATACAGACTGCAAGAATCCGTGGACCAGGACGATGCGTGCGCAAGTAAAATCAGAAGACAGCAATGGGGGAGAAAACGATGAGGAGACCCATGTGGAAGATCGCCGCGTTTCTTTGTGTCTTGAACGCCGTCACCGAGGGCAGCGGTGCAGACGCGGTCGATCCTTGGCGGCTGCTCGACCCGTCGTATCTGCCGAGGCTTCGGGATTCACGCTGTGTCCAATACACCCGCCGTCACCAGCGCCCCGTAGAAATCGAGTGGCATGGCAAGAAGGTCGAGACGTACGAGGTAACGATCCACGGACCGGGTATCATCACGCGGATGTGGTGCACCGAAGCCGGAGGCATCAAGCCGGATCGACCGTTGCGTATGTACTTTGACGGCGAATCGGAACCGAGGATCGATACAAACTGGCAGGATCTTGTCGAAGGACGTTACTCGCCATTTGTCAAACCGCTGGTGGGAGGATCGAAGGATTCCAGCGGTGGACACTACAGCTACCTGCCGATCCCTTTCGGCCAGTCCGTCCGCATCGTCGGCATGTTGAAAGACTGGACGCACATCACGGTACAGCACTATGACGGCGACACGCCGATCAAGACCTTCTCTCGAACGCTGGACGCCGCCGAACAAGCGGCCCTCGACAACGTGGTCCGTCAGTGGACGCACCTTGGCACCGACCCGAAGGAGACGACAGAGAACCTTCGAACCGAGACACGCAAGCTGGCGATTCCAGCCGGCGGCTCGGAAGTCCTGCTTGCCGCAGCCGGTCCCGCGCAGATCGCTCGGCTCCAAATGCGGATGAAACCAGCCGACGACAGAACGTTTCGGCAGGTGCTCCTGAAGGCCTACTGGGATCAGGAGAAATGCCCGAGCATCGACTGCCCATTTGGTGACTTCTTCGGCTGCGGATTCGGCCCAACGGATTTTCGCAGCCTTATGCAAGGCCGTATCGACGGCCAGTTCTATTCATATTGGCCAATGCCGTTTGCCAACAGCGCACGCCTGGAAGTGGTCAACGAGGGAAGCGAGCAAATCGAACTGGAGGCCGTAATCGCGTACGACCCGATGGAGAAGTTGTCGACCAACACGGCGTATTTCCATGCACGGTGGCGGCGCGACCCCGATCAACGAGCCAAGGGCTGGGGCTGGGGAAAAGCGGATACGTCGGGCGACCACAATCACCTGATCGGTTTTGCCGAGGGGCGAGGGCACTTTGTCGGATGCTCGATGGCGATGATGGGAGTGGCCCATCACGGATTCGGCGGCTTCATGGAAGGCGACGAGATGCTGTTTGTGGATGGCGAGGAGTTTCCCTCGACGTACGGCACGGGCACAGAGGACTACTTCAACGGCGGCTTCTACTTCCGGCTGGGGCCGTTCACTCAAGCGCTGCATGGTTGTGTTCACAAGTCGCACACGTATTGGGGAGGTGGCAATCGATATCTCTGCTACCGCTATCAGGTCCCCGACGCGATTCCTTTCATGAAGTCACTGCGCGGGACCATGGAACACGGAAGCGAATGCAACTGGGATACGGACTTCTCGTCAACCATGTACTGGTACCAGCTCGAACCGCACGGGACCAATCCGAAGATGACCGACGCGTTTGGACGGCTCGTTCGCGATGCGGTCCGTCCGTCACCGAAGAGCTGGTTCACCATTCTGGAACCCGACCAGTCCGAGACCATCGGTGTGTCGGCTGGGATCCACGCAACGAAACCGTGGTGGCAGGTGTCTCCGGACTTCACCGGTGGCGATCTATTGATATTTGAGCCTGAGAAAACCGGCGATGAAATCCAGTTCACACTGACCGACATCGAGCCGAATCTCTACGACCTTGTCCTCTGGATCGCGGCGGGACCAGAGTGCGGTACGTACCAGTTGCGCATCGACGAGCGGATCGTTGCCGACAAACTCGACTTCTACGCGCCGGAGGTGACGCCGAAGTCGATTACGCTTGACGACGTATCGCTTGCCGGCGGTTCACACACCTTCCAATTCACCTTGGTGGGCAAGAACGAAGCAAGCCGAGGCACCAAGGCAATGCTCGATTCGGTCACCTTCGACTACGCCAATCCCTTCATCGGTACATGGTGGATCGCCGGTCCGGTCGAGATGACTCCCGAACCCCTCAAACCGCAGCCGCACGATGACGCCGTGCGTACCTGGGTCCCGAAGAGTGGCCGCGCATTGCCCAACATCACTGGTGCCGATGGTAAAACGGTCCAGTGGCAGCGATTCGAGAACGTCTTTGAAGGTGGCGGACGGCTCAACGAGAACGAGCAAACCGTGAATCGGCTCGTCAACGCGGGTGTCAGCAGCCCGGACGATGGGGCCTTCAATGTAGGCCGCACCATCGGCAAGTCTGTCCCTCGCAACACCACGGTCTACCTCGTCACCTGTGTCTGGTCGCCCGATGATCGCGACATCGTTATGCACACACCTCACAACAGTTCCGTGAGGCCCCTCTGGATCAACGGAGAGCATTGCAGGAAGTGGCGTGCTTTCAACCGGCAGGCCATCTATCCGGTAATGCACAACGTATACGGACACCTGAAGAAAGGATGGAACGTCCTCGCCACGCGCACCGACGGCGGCTTTTACTATCTGCGAATCAACGATCCGCGCGGAGAGCTTCGCTACGCGCTGGAGGTAGAAAGACGTGAGCAGTAACTCTAGAGCAGACGCATCAATTCGTTTAACCGCAGGGCCAACGGCCCGCGCGTTGGCGGGGACGTTGTGTCGCGTCCTTTCTAGATACTGTGATTTACGGATGACGCAACGGTTGCTCCCACGCGCGGCCCGTTGGGCACAGCGGTTAAACGAGTCTGCTGATAGTTTGTGCATCTGCTCTGAAGGGTAGTCTATTGGAGAATCATCATGAGTTTCCGTCTCTGGTTCTACTCGCTCGGTTGTCTCGTCAGCATGGCAGTGCCGACGATGGCTGCCGGTCTGGCCGATTCCATCGAAACCACGCAGTTCTCCGACGCGGTGGTGGCGTACGTCCGCGATCTTGATGTCTGGCGGTTGCGATATCCCGAGCTGCGTGCCGAGCTCCAACTGCTCGGTGGTGCGAAAGACGAGATCCAGCACGATGTGGACCTCGGCGCCGAGTACCAGCCGCCGGCGATCATCATCCAGAAGAAAGAGGCGATGCGATGCTCAGAGGTTGCGATAACGATCCGTAATGGAGCCGAGTTGCTCCTCGAATCGCGCATTCCGCTGGAGCCAGAAGTGCGCGTAGAAACCAAGGTACCGCTGCTCGACAAACACGCGTTCATCGAGCCGGGTTCGTACGTAGGCGAGATTCCCAAGATTGCCCTGCCCGATCTGTCCAACGCGCCCCAGATCGAACTCGGCGAAGCGCCGCGCATGCTGAATCTGAGCGAGATAGCAGCAAGCGTCGAATGTGACTTCAACTGGCCGCTCATCTCCGCCAAGAACAACTGTGCCATTTCGCGCCAGACGGATCACGCTAATGATCCTGCACGCCGGAGCGCCTACCTTCCACTCAAGTCCCAGATCTACGACCGGCAAACCGGGCGTCCGGTCAAGGTGGTACATTACCTTGCCGAGGTGCCGCTTCGGCCCGAATGGCTCAAAGGCCAGGGGGATGCGACCATCGTGGTGCCGCCCCAAGAGATGAAGATTCACGCCAGCGATCAAACCTGGCCTGCCAACCGTGCCGGTGGACAGAACATACTCGGCCAGAGCGCCGGCGGGCTGGGCCAACTTTCGTTCAGCGTGCAGGTTGATGCCGATGGCAACATCTATTACTCCGCGGTTCCGCCGATGGTCGTACGTTTCAACGTGAAGCGAGCCGCCTTCGAGACGCCGCCGATCGACCTCGCTGCCTACTTCCGGGAGCGGCTGCCCTCGCAAAACGAGATGCCTGAGGGCATTCGGCGCAAGCCAGCCATTTGGGACAGCTACAAGCTGATCTGTGTGGGCGGCCGGAGGCTGTTTATTCTGCCGACTCGCAACGGTGTGTACGGCAGCACCATGTGGTCGGCCATCTACTCCATTCCGCTGGACAATTGGGACGATCCCGACAAGTTCAAAGCTGGGCTTCGCTTTCATGTCGGTTCTTGGCCCACGGCCGAGCACTCGTTCTACGATTCTTGGCCTGTGGAGGGCGACGCAGGCCGAAAACTTCACGCACCCAGGTACGTCCAAAACAGTCTATTCGTCCGCAGCTATCCAGGCGCCCGAGGCGGTCCGTGGCGTTTGGATCTGGACGAGCGCGGTAACACTATCGACTTCGGCACAGTCGAAGAGATGAACGCACGGCATGGCAAGATCCGCGAAGTGCGCAAGTCCACCGGTCTCTCCACCGTCGGTGGCGGGCGACTCGATTGGTGGAATTACGGCGTGCTGCTGACCGATCGCACAAAGCTCAACGGGTTGCTATCGGGGACCGTAGAGGCGAAGCCCGAGGGATCGCTCACCATCTGCTACGATGCGATCGCCGCCATGCGCCGCGAACCGGACCGATTCGCCGAGGTCCTCGGCTCGCTCAGCGGCCCCTCGCTGGCGCCCTGCTACATGGCGGTGCACATTCCGGATGTGCCCGGTCACGTGCTCGGCGTGGGCGAGTACGGCTACTATCTGGCCGCTCTCGACCTCTCGACGGCCTCCAGCGGCAAGGTGGCCAAACGATATCTGAAGTTGGACATGGGCGCATCGCCGGTCAGCCTGCCGTTGCGATTGGGGCTCGGCCCCTACGGGCATACGTGGGTACGCCGCGGCGACGAGCGGTGGTTGTACATTGGCGGCTACACCGGGCTGACGCGACTACGCTACAGCGTCGAAGGCAAGCCGCTGACAGCGTTCACCATGGAAAGGTTCGATACGCGTCTTCGGTTCGACCGAGTCGACGGCGCAGCGGCGGGCGGAATCAAGCGATATCGCTACCTGATGCCCGGGCTGGATGACCGCCTCTTCTTCACGGGCACTCATACAGCCGCCCGCGCCGGCACGGCATACTCGGGCGGCCTGATGACATTCAAGGCCCCGGACCAGGGGGCGTGCGTCAAGCTGAGCAAGATGAGCCGCGCCTACCACACGACGGAACTTCGGAGTCGCGTGGTCCAGCGTCCCGACGGCGTGCCCGTACAGGAATTCTCGCTCCAGGGCGGAGGGCCGGTTGCGGGCTACCTGAACAAGATGGACGAGAGCGAATTACCCGCCAACAAAGACGCGAAGGTTTTCTTTTACGACTACGCCCGCGGTGGACCGCCGCGCGATCTGTTCGGTTTCAGTCAGGTGGTGGTTGACGGGCAATCGGCCGTCGACGGCCAGGCATTCAGCCGGGATCGTCGCTATCTAATCACCTATCAACACGGATGCCTGCTGACCTTCGACATGGCCAGCAAGCGATTCATCGACGCCAAAAGGCTTGACCTTACGGTGTGGCGATTCGACAAGCCCAAGTACCGCTTCCTGCGCACGCCGGACGACCGCTTGATGCTCTACGCATCGGGGGAAGACAAGTCGATGGCCACATTCTACGAGGTCGTGGTCTCGCCGGAGGGCGCAGTATCGTTGCGTCCCGTTTTGACATTGAAGGCAACCGACAAGCAGCAACTCCAGGCAACTGAAGGTGCCGTCGTCGCCTTCGTCCCCGACGCTGCCAAGGCGGATGGTTCTTACGATCTCATGCTGGGCCCGTACTGGCGCAGACAGGCAACACACCTCTGGCTGATTCGCGACTTCGTTCCGGCACGAGTCAAGGACTAGCTTTGTACAGGTAGGCCGGACCGAGGTCGCCTTCGTGATGGCCGGAACAGCGCAACTGTCCCACGAAAGACGGAGCACTTTGTTCGCAAAAGAACGCAATCCGGGCGACCGAAGTTCCGGCAGCGGGCCTAGTTGCCTGCTCTGGCTTGCAGCGTATGATGGCCATCAAGAAGGTGATGGATCTTGCGTGAGAGGAACCTGCGTCATGCGATCTTCTATTGCATCGAAACAGTGTCGGCTCGCAATTGCGATCCTCCTCCTGGCGCCATCCATCGCCGTAGCCCAGACGCGTGTCGAGCAAGGGCGGGAGGTACTCAATGGCGTCCGGGCAGCCCACCTGATGATCGACTTTGGCATGGAAGCTCTCGATCGCTACCCCATGGACTCCCTTAATCTCGCCGAGATGTTGTTTCCAGAGGAGGAGCAGGCTGAGTTGGGAGACCACGAGTGGCGCTTTCGTCGCAGGATGCTGCAGGCGGAAAGACTTGGTCGCGACATGATCGCGGGCAAAGCGATTCCCGATTCCAGTCCCAAGATCCTGGATGAACACTATGAGCTGATAAAGGACCCAATCACGGGCCTTCGGTGGAACAAAGAAGCGGTTCGGCTGAGCGATAAGAGCAACCGTCGTTACCGAAAGCTGCTCCAGCAGTTGGCTGAGAAGCTGGCGGCGGGAACGCCGTTGGCCGACGACGAACTCGCCATGGTGCGCGGTCAATTTTCGCGATTTCGCAGTGGAGACCAACTCAGATGGCGCGTTGTAGACCTGTCGCTCGACGTCCCAAGGATGATCGAGGCGTATTCGTCTGCCGGACCGAAGGATCAACACGCAATACGGATCTTGCTCGGGCATCGGGGTAAGACGGACCCGCGGACCGTGGCATTCGTCCTGGAAGCCTTAGGGGGTAATACACCAATCGGAAGATACGACGCGGCCTTGGCGGCCGGAAAAATGCGTCCCCCATCGGACAGGCTGATCTCCGCGCTTACCAACTGTCTTGATGATCCCGATCCACGCGTTGCCCGAGCGGCCGTCCGCTCTCTTCTCTCGCTGAATGCTACGCAGTCCGCTCCCGCCATGTTGCGTCGTCTGCAGCGCGCGGCCGGCGACAAGGATGGGGCTGTTTTGGGCGAGAAACTCGGCTTCGCGTTCGAGGAGTACGACATATCGGACAGTCGCATTGGCTTTCGTCATGATCTGCCTACGGAGTTGATGTTCGCCCTGGGACGTTTCCACTACCGTGAGGCCGTTCGGCGAGCGGATGATCGCGGCGCTCGAATACTTCGACCCGGACCACGTCGAAGAGACAGCGCTTGCTCTCGCCGCCGACACGAAGGCAGAGCCCGACGCCTGACGAATTGCCATTGAAATCTTGGGGAAAACAAAAAACACTCAACACGTCCAGCCGCTGCTCGCCGTATTCGAGGACGACGGGAATGCAACCAACGGTCCGGTTGGGCTGCATGCGGCCTGGTCAACCTCGAAGATCCTCGCCGCAGCCGACCAATCCGACCCACAAGTCGCAGCTCTCGCGGAGCGGGCCGCAGACACAATCGAGCGGATGGAAATGGCAAGTCGATGGCGGCCAACGCGGTTCCTTGAGGTTCCGATTCGGCTCGATTCGGATCGCGGCGTCAAAACCTGCTCCGCTCTGGCTCTCGACGGAAAGCTGGATGAACTCCAGCGGTCCATCGCCCTCGACTACATCGCGCGCAACGCAAAGCCAAACCGTGATCTCGCCATGCCGCTACGACCGCTTCTCGATGTTTCCTTGCCAGACTCGTCGGCAACCGCGAGTCTTCGTACCGCCGCCACGCGGGCGATGGCCAAGCTGCTGGGACTGGAACACGACGAGAGAAGTTCTTCTGACAGAACATCGCTGGAACAACGCGTGCGACGAGAGTTGGAGGAAGCACCGCGTCGTAGGTAGCGTGTGCGCCACGGGAGATGGAACGTCCGTCCTAGATGCCAACGCAATCATGGTGACCGAAGTTCCGGCAGCCATTCCTTCGCGGCCACCTTATGCCCACTTAGCGTTCATACCAACATCACGGGGCCGGATTGTCCGACAAGGTGCCGCGTTGTTGCTCGTAGCGTCTTGTGCCGTCGAGAATGGCTTTCCGCATTACGGACTCGATTGCGGCTAGCGTGTCGCGCCTCGCTTGCCGGCCGATATCTTGATTGTGTGTCAGAGCCACTTGGCACTCAAGACGCGCATTCTCCGTTCGCGTAGAATCTGTATTTTTCCAGGGTCATGCGAAACACTTGCTGCTCGTGCAGTCCTGATTGCGTTAGACTTGTGTCAAGGTGGTTCATGATTCGCCCCCGTCACACCACACCATCGAAGATTCGGCGAGCGTCGAGCAACTCGGAGCCACACACGTAATGACCTACCCCGAGCACACAAATCGGTTCTGCGACGAAAGACGTCCGCGAGAAACTCATGGGCGCACAACAACGCGCAGTGTAGGTGCAACTCTGCTACTCTGCCTGGTGCTTGCTTTTCCTGCTCGTCTGTCGGCGGATGTCCAGTTGACTTATGGCACGCACCAGACGTTTCGGTATCGTCATCGTGATATCAATGTCGTTGGAACAGCGGCGGTTCCCCGGCCCGTGCGGTCGTCGGAGTATCGGCTCAATGATGCCGCTCCAGTTTCTTTCTATGTCAAGGGCGCGGACGCCAAACGAGATCGCATTTCGCGCAACCGACTGCAGTCGGCGGGCGACTTCAACATCGAGATTCCGATCACTACACCATGCTTGGTTGCCGGAAAGAACAAACTGACCATCCACATTACCGCCTCGGGCGGCCTGCCGCACGAGGCGACGATGACCTTCACTTGGGATCCGACCCCGATACCGCTGCCGATTGATCTGACTGATTTGTCCGAAGTCCAAGACACCCAACAAATTGGGCAGGTCGTAAACGGCGCGTTTCAAGTTGACGCCGAGCGGAACGTGATTCGTACTCGTTCGCCGGTTGCCAAAGATGCCCTCTTGCTGCTCGGGTCGCCCCACGGCAGCCAAGAGGCGACTTACGGCGTCCGCTTTCCGAAACACGGGGGCACCTTCTTGGGACTCAGCGATTTCTTTGCTGGCCACGAGCCCGCAGCGCCCCACATCGGAATCAAGCCGGGCTGGTCCAGCGCGGGATTGGCCACGATTCGGCCGGATCCGGAGAAGGCCGCGCAAGTCTGGCTGGCCTGGGGCGATCTACTCGAACGCCCAGAGAAATGGGTTATCAAGACCGACCCGCCGAAGCCGTTTCCTGTGGAACTTGGCGGCGTTTATTGCGTCCGGCATCAAGTGCTTATCGAGGACGGTGTCAACCGCTGCCGCTTTCGCATCTGGCCAGCCGGCGAATCGGAGCCAGACGCGTGGCTCTGCGAAGAGGATGACTCGGCGATTCCGAACGACAAAGTCAAGTTTCGCACTGCGTCGTTCGGTCTGTTTCAATACGGCGGCGAGCCGACCGAATGGTTCGATATTCGTGTTGACTCGTTGGACCCGTGCACCCGAGGAATCAGTACCAAAACCGATATGGACGGGGGCGCAACAGCGATACCATGAGTAGCCTACCACAGTCATCATCCACCAGACCGCGATGCCACCGGACCGGCGAGTTGCGTTCTGTCGTCTTCGGCGGGTCGACTTGCCAGGCGGAGGCAGAGCCGTTGTCACTGGCTCAAGGGACACGTTGCTTCGGCCCCGTAAGCGATCTTGACGCGTACGACTCTGCGATTCAAGCGGTCGCCGATGTAGACGGCATCGTCGTCGACGGCAACTGCCTGGGGCCAATACAGCGGGATGTCCGGGGTGGGGATGGCGCTGTCCGGACCGGCTGAGTCTTGATTGCCGTAGGAGCCGAACCAGCAGATCTCGTTGCCGGCCGTATCAATCACACCGACACGGAACTGGCAGGCATCCGGGAAGAAGCTTCTTCCAAAGCCGTCTACGTCGAACCGCGGCGACTCGCACAAACACACATCGGGTGTCCCTTTGGTGCGCCACGAAGGCACAGTGCTTGCGCCGAAGAACGTCCACTTGGCGCCTTTGATCTCGACCTTGTTGTCGTAGCCGAAGTCTGCCGCCGAGCCCCCAATGTCCGCGCGAATCTCGCCACCTTCAGGCCCGAACTTGACGATGCTGCCGTACATCAGCGTGTACCAGTCGAACTGGTTCGAGTTCGTCCCGTACTTCCAGGGCTTGCCGCGGTCCACAGCGGCGAACGCGTCCGGCACCTTCTTGGCCGGCGGACGGACGCCTAGCGCCAAGTAGATGTTGCCGGCACGATCCACGCGAACCGAACTGAGGCTGCGAATCTGCGAGTCGATCAGTTTCCGGTGTTTGAGTTTTCCATCGGGCCCGTACACGGCCAGGGCGTTGGCGTCGCCGGCGTCGCCCGGCGACTGTTCTTCCTCGGGCTTCTGCCAAAGAACATAAACGTTACCCTGATGGTCTGCCGTCAAGCCTCGCCCGCGAACTCGCGGGCTGCCCAGATTCTCGATCGACGTCGCAAAAGGTAACGGTTCCATTTCCATGGTGAACCGCCGCACGGATGCGTTTGGATAGTTGTGGTAGAGATAGAAGTTGCCATCACGCCCGATGACGGCGATGTTGCCGGATCCGCCGAGTTTGGGGGCTTCCAACGGAAGAAGTGCCCCAGAGCGACCGCCGAATACGTTCATGACCGAGCGTCCGGATGACGTGTGGAGCCATCGTCGCCCTGGGTGTAAGGTGAGCTCGTTTACCGTGCCGACGCTCGGCAGCTTGGTCTGCTTGCCGACATCGACCGCCTCGCCGAAGGCATCGCCTCGATCTTCGATTCGCAGGAGACTGAAGTGCGCCCAGTATCCTTTCGGCGCACCGATCCACAAGACCGGCGGCTCGGCCGAGGTGTCCAATGCCATCACGGCGGTATACCGTTCGTGCTTGAAGTACGGCAGTTCGAGTTCCGCCACTGGCTGCGCGTCTTGCCAGGAGTTGAACTTCTTGAGTTGGTTGACCAGTTTTCCGCCGAGGACATAAACGGCGCCGGTTGCTGCGTCAACTTCCACGCGCTCGGGACTCTCCACAGAAAAGGCACCAGCGAAGGTACCGTCCGGTTTGAATATGGCGACTCGGTCGTTTCCCTTGTCGGCGACGTACACGTTGCCCGCTTTGTCCACGGCAATACCGCGCGGATCGTTCAAGTGGCTTTTGCCGGCGCCGGCTTCGTTTTCAACGCCAGCAAACACGGCTGCAGACTCATCGGACCAGCCAAACCTGCAAACAGCGTGAGTAGCCTTTCCCGCATAGTTGCCCTTTCGTAACCCAGACGCGTACAGAGTTTGCTCGTCGGGCGAGAGCGCAAGGCTGGCTGCACTGCTCGAACGATCGGCGATCACTGTTTTCAGCACGCCATCGCGCGGCACGCTGCCATCGGTGTTGATGACCACGACCTGGGCAACACCCGCCTGTGCGTAGCGCAACGCGCCGGCCGCCCATTCCTGAACACCGACAAAGGCTAGACGGTCATCCTTAGTGATAACTGGCCGCTGGGCAGGAAGATCCCCGGCACCGGGGATCAGCGACCGGGTTTCGCCCTGGTAGATGAATGGGATTGTCACGCCATCGTTCAATTCGATGCGCTTTATGCCGTGAAGATCTTCATCCGGCAGATTCGCGGGGTATGGCATGATCATTCGCAGGTATTTGCCTTGGCGGTCGAAGACCGAACAGACGACCGTGCCATCGTTGGGGTGGAGGCTTCCGAAGACATGGAAAACGTAGAGTTCTCCCTGCGGATCAGTCGCCAAGGCGCGTACGGACCCCAGCGTGGCTGGATTGAAGCCGATCAGTCCGTCGAAGGTCGGCCTGAGGCCCAGACAGACCCGAACGCTGAACGGTGCGCCACTCGCGGGGCTGCCAAAGTCATCCTTGCCGTCCCAGATCAAAGACTGAACGAGTCCCGGCTTCAGAGGCGATGGCGGCTGGTCGCCCAACACGCCGGCGGCCAGATGGCGCACGACCTTTCCGCTTCGATCAAGAATGTAGACTGCACAGTCCGTCTGCGCACTCGCTATGAATTCGATGCGGGCACCGTCATCATGCTTCGTTACCTTTGGCGGCGACGAAAATGCAACCTCGCGAGCTTCTCCGTTCTGGCAGGCAATCGCAAAAGCCAACACAGCAAGGATCTTGTCATTCATCTGATCGCCTCCTTCTTTAGGTAGCGGTACACTTGGAGAAGTAAGGATGGTGCGGAAATAAGTGGGGCACGATTCCATCGTGCCAGGCACGTTGGAAACGTGCCCCACAGTTGTTACGCGACGGTTAGCGATTCGTGAATCCTTTGGAGCTAATCTAGCAGACCTTCATCGTCAAGCCAGCCGCTTGAAGACATTCTGGCGCATAACATTGCTTGACTTCTCAGATGCAATAGAATGCGCGTACGCAATTTCCGATACGCGCTGTGCCTCCCAGCCGGTCCGGTCGGCGAGGCTCTTGATCCAACGAACGTTCAGACAGAGCTGTAAAGGAGTCGCTCCCATGTCACATCAGACGCGTCGCACTTTTTTGAAACGATCGGCGGCGGCAACTGGCTTCGGCGTCTTCGCCATCGCCGGTACGAAGGCGTCGGGCCGGGTGCTGGGTGCCAACGACACGATCCAGGTTGCCGTGACCGGGATCAACGGTCGTGGTCGAGCCCACATGGGCGAGTTCGCCCGCCGAGATGGGTGCCAGGTTACGTACCTGGTCGATCCGGACACTCGGCTGTTCCAGTCGCGAGCCGCCGTCGTCGAGGCGCAAGGGGGCAACCGGCCCAAGTGCGTCCCAGATATCCGCGAGGTGCTCGACGACAAGAGCCTGGACGTGGTCTCCGTAGCCACCACCAACCACTGGCACGCGTTGACAACCGTCTGGGCCTGCCAGGCGGGCAAGGATGTGTACGTGGAAAAGCCGTGTAGCCACAACGTGTTCGAGGGCCGGCAGGCGGTCCGCGCCGCGCGGAAGTACGATCGAATCGTCCAGCACGGTACGCAGCGACGCTCCAGCTCGGACACGGCCCGTCTGGTCGCAGCCGTCCGAAGCGGCCACTATGGCAAGCTGCTGGTTTCGTACGCCTACCACTATGGACGGCGCGGGAGCATCGGCTTTCGACCGCCATCGGACCCGCCCGCGGAGGTCGACTTTAATCTCTGGCTGGGTCCGGCACCGAAGCAGCCATTCCACGCAAACCTGGTGCACTACAACTGGCACTGGTTCTGGGACTTCGGCAACGGCGAGATCGGCAACAACGGCGTCCACCACATGGACGTGATTCGCTGGGCCATGAACGATACGCCGTTGCCCGGCACCGTCTTCAGCTTGGGCGGTCGTTTCGGTTACGAGGACCAGGCCCAGACGCCGAATACCCACTTGGCCATCTACGATTTCGGCGGGGTGAAACACGTCTTCGAGTGCCGTGGGCTCCAGACGCCTCGCAGGCCGTCTCCCGTCTTCTACCTGGAGGAAGGCAAAATCGTCGACGGCAAGTTCTATCCCAAGGGCAAGGGCGAGGACAAAGCCGAACCACTGGTCGAAGTGGACTACGACGTCCAACCCGGCGGGCCGTTCGGCAATTTCATCGACTGTGTTCGCAGCCGCAAGCGGGAGGAACTGAACGCGGACATTCTCCAGGGGCATCTGTCCAGCTCGCTATGCCACCTGGGCAACATCTCCCACCGCATGGGCGAAGAAGTGCCCTTCAACAAAAAGTCCAAGACGCTTGGCGAGGACAAGGAGGCCTACGAGGCTTTCGAGGAGACGAAGGAACACCTGGCCGACGACAACGGCCTGAAGCTGGAGGAGATGACCTACCGGCTGGGCGCGAAGCTGAAGTTCGATCCAAACACGGAGAAGTTCATCGACTGCCCAGAGGCCGACGCCCTGTTGACGCGCGACTACCGCGCGCCCTTCGTTGTGCCGGAGCAGGTCTGAACAAGCACTGGCGACACCAGACCTCGTTCGTCACAGGGCGATCCCCCATGTTCTCGGTCCTTCGTATGGTTCAGCCATCGAGCTGGAGCTTGCTGAGTTCCTGAGCCGCTCGGTCAATGACAGAGTCCGTTCCGTTGAGTATGTCGTCGATGTTTAGCTCGGCTTGGATTTGCGGGACGTTTCCGTTCCTCTCGATGATTCTGCCTTTAACGTCGCAGGTGTAGCCTCTGGATACTCGGACGACGAGGCCGCAGGGCAGGACGACATGGGCGGCCCAGCCTGCCTGATTCCCATGAGTAGTGGCACCAACGGTAACGGGGCGGCCCGTCCCGATCATGCGACAGACAAATGCGTCAGAAGCGCTTCCCGTTACGGAGTTCATAAGCAGAGCAAGAGGCTTCGTGTACTGCCACGCTCCCGTGGGTTTGACGCGCGCCTCGTGACGCGAGAAATCGTCATGCCCGGGCCCATTCTTAATGAAGCTCAGGCCAGCCGTCGTCGGAGCTGTGATGAACCTTCCAATGATTCGAGACTGGGAAGTACCGTAACCGCCCGGATTGTCACGGACGTCGACGATAAGAGCCGGCGTTTGCTCCATCTTTTCCAGCGCACGATCGAACTCGTCGGCGATTTCCTGGCGGCCATGAAACGATACGATCCGGATGTAGCCGCAGCCAGAAGGATGAGTGCCGCTCCAGACGAACTTCCCCTTATCGACCGGGAATCCAGGTGCTAGCAATTTTTGGCCCCTCTGCCGACTCCGCCGAAGCTCGATCTCGATCTGCGATTTCTCGCCCCGCGGAACAAAAGCCACGGTCACCTTGCTGTCTTCCACTCCATGTAATAACCGTTGGTGCGCGTTTTCCAGAAAGTTGCGTTCCGAGGAAGGCATATACAGCATGGGCCGGAGTTGCTCGATCTTCTCCGCCACAGTCAGTCCGTCGACACGAGTGATGACTGATCCCGGGCGCACACCTTTCTCAAAAGCCTCAGATCCCTTGGTTACATATGTGACGACTGCCATTCCTTCGATCCTTCCCGTCGCCACGTCGGGAGAGAATCTTGGTAACTGGACGAGGTGCTTGGCGTTCAATAGCGAGGAGTGGGCATCCTTCAGCTCACGTACGAAATCGTGGAGAACGCGATAGTACTCGTCGCCCGTTTCCGCCGTACGGACCTTTGGCCGATATCGCTCGACGATCTCCTGCCAACCGATTTCCTTGTGTTCGAAGAACGAATACGTTCGGTCGATTGCCTCTGACAAGATCTCGAAATTCTCTAGCCGCTCAGCCAGCGACAGATCCATCTGCAGTTTGCCCAACTCTGGACGTGCTTCGTACGTTATGTACCCCTTCCCAATGTGCTCAACAGGCCTCTCTGTCCCACGTCGACGCGGTCGTGCCCTTTGGGGACCATCCAGATGCCGCAACCGTGTCACTGGTCGTGAAATGCCAATTTCTGCAGCCTTCCGAATGCCTTCGGTTTGCGGTCCCTCAATCGGTATTGCCTTTCTATACCAATTGACGGCTGCTTCTCGATTCCCGGAGAGGTCTTCGATGTAGCCGAGGTAGACGTAGAGATGGCAACGATCGACAGGTTTCAGTTTCGCCGCATGGTGTTCGGCCAAATCGGTGAGGATGTCTCGGGCCAAAGGCAAGTTCTTCTCCATCCCGCGCAGTGCCTCGCGACCCTGCGACAGTTTCTGTTCCGATTCCGATCGGGCTGCTGCCAGACCTCCCACACCGTCGCTTCCCTGGGCCGTCGTCTTCAGCACTACACGATTCGCACCAACAAGCAGCAGAAACGCCGCAACAAGAAAGAACCAGTCGCTTCTCATAGTCCTTCGCTCCTTGAGTCTGAGTTGCTAGGTCACCAACACGCGCCAAACTCGACCAACAACGGAACTCCCATATAGTCCTCGGCGCGCACCTCCCTGTCAAACACGTCGCGCAGTGCGAACTGCACCTTTGGACGCTGCGCAGAGGCCGCGACTTGATTCGTGCGAAGATATTCCTTCGCCTGCTTGATGAAGGAATCCTCCCCTTGCGCCAAATCTTCGGGACGCCATTCCAGAGGAATTGAGGGCTGGGTACCACGGCCCTCGATCGGCAGGCCGCGATGGTCGACGATGCGTTTCGAGGCGATGCGGAGTTTGAATAGCCCGCTCGGCATCTCGAAGTTGACCTGCTCGCCACTTGACCCCGCCGTCGGTTTTCCCAATAGGGGGAAACGTTCCGGCAGCCAACTGCAAATTGCCGCTGTGCCATCGGCGGCACTGAACGTGCCCGAGTTGATCAACACGGCCACCTTCCCCTGGAATCCGGGCTGCTGTGGCTCGAGCGATCCCCAGGTGGGCAGCTTCACGGACTGGCTTACGAAATGGCCCAACACCCATTTGCCGACACCCGTGGCCCCACCGCTGTTTCCGCGAAGATCCAGAATGCAGCCAGTTGTCGAGCGGACCCGTTTCATGGCGTTCTCGAACTCGACACGGAGTTCGGGGTCGGGTTCAGCTCCCCGACCGCTGAGACGTCGGACGTGGATGTACGCGATGTCCTCGGGGAACATGGCGACATCGACGTGCTTCCCCTCTTTCGTGCCCGGCGGATGGATCCATTGGCGTTCGCTAACGCGGCGGAATCTGTCAGACGACCGCTTGACCGCCAAAGTTCGTGTCTCGCCGTCCGGCAAACGGAACTTGAGTTGCGCGGTCGAGTCCGGCGGCCCCAATGTCATTTGCCGCATAAGGCGATACCAGGCTGACCACCGAGTCGAATAACCGCGGCGCAATTGCCGGCGCTCTTGCTCCACGCGTTGGCCGATGCTCTTGCCATCCACCTCCGTCAGCACCCAGCCGGGGCGACATCCTGCTTTCTCCGCAGCACCTCCCGGCTCGACCCGCAGCACGATCGCTTCGGTCTGACCGAACGGTGCCAACGCCATGCCGCAGTTGCCTCGCTGATCCGGACGAATATACGCTGTCTGCAGGTAACTGTGCCCGTCCTCCAAACGCTGCACCATTTCCATGCACAGCAGTATGAAGTCCTTGTGGTTTGAGACGTCCTTGACTCGCTTGCGGAACTCCTCACCTACGGCATCCCAGTCGATTTGCTTGTCCTCGAGATAGGGGTACGTGTCGCGCACCTTTTCCCAGAGAAAATCGAACTCCTCGGCGTAGTCGATCCGCTGCGAGGCACGCTTCCCCGGTCGTGGCCGAGCAACCTCGCGCCGCGCAAGCGCCTGCCGGGCCATGTCGCTGTACTTGACCCCTCGGCCATTCTTGACATCCGCATATTTCTCCGTCAGTTGTTTCAGAATCGACCGAGCTTCGTCCGCCTTGCCTTTTTGGACGAACAGCACCACCAACCGGTACATGGCGTCGCCGCCCACGTGGCCACCGTCGCCGGTTCTGGAAGACCTGACGATGTCGCGGTACAGGTCATCGGCTGTCTGGGCGCGAGCGAAAGAGGCAAGCAACATCACGAGCATTGCCAAAGACACAACTGCAAGCATTGTCTGTCGTTCGGGCACGGCCCCAAGCAAGGTTCCAACTCGGCGATTCATGCTGTTGCCCTCCGCATCCGCAATTCTCTGTGAACCAGCACGCGCTGGACTTACCGATCCTCCACGATGTGGATATGCCCTCGTGGCTTGAAACTCTTTCTTGCGCTAGGATACATGATTTCCTCCCTTCGTCGGGCTCAGGCGGACCGTTCACCAAAAACCGTAACCATTTCACGGCTGCGTCGCTCGCATCCTCACTGCCCTGCACTGCCTTCTTCCGCATCTTCTGCAGGCTCAACACGAGTGAACTCGATGCCAGAAGTGGGCTGCATCATGTCAAAATGCCGCCTGATGACAAACTCATCAGGCTCCGATTTCTCCAGCAAGGTCTCCCTGAGCGGGGGCTGCAGCCGGTGACCTTCAAACGTGCGCGACACCCATTTGTTCGGTGAGCTGACTTGCCAGGATATGCACTCCTCAGTCAAGCTCGGACAGCGAAGTTCGAAGGAGAACAGTTTGACTCGCTTTTCCTTGCTATCCCAACCGATCAGGATCCTGCCCTTCCTTGCCTCCACGCGGTCTTCCCACTCGACGGTCTCTGTCGTCGAGACGATCAGATGATTGGCTGCCGCGCGCCGAACAGACCATGTCAAGTGTGGCTGCGAGTCACGCCAGAGCCACTTTCCTTTCCATTCCCCGGCAAAATACTCAAGAGCTTCAGAGATCTCCTTCGGGACCTCGCTCTTATCTCTTGACAACTGCTCGTGAAACTTGGCGTAGCCCGGAGAGGTAGTTACTCGAACGAGCGTAATGCAGGACGGCATAGCCATCATGACTGGGTTTCTCAGGATCACAAACTCGTCAGGTCCCGCCTTGGACAAGAGAATATCTCTTAGCGGAACATTGTGCCCCTTAAACGAGTTCGACACCCATCTATTCGGCGATTTGATTTCCCACGATATGTACTCATCGTAAGAACCCGCACCGGTC
>CAZURK010000084.1:0-51004 GCA_964623055.1 uncultured Pirellulaceae bacterium | reverse complement strand
CAAGGTCGCACAACGTAACGCCGGAGCAGCGCAAACGCAATCGAGGCAGTATGACACAACGTGCGCAATGTGATCTCATGAAAGCGACCGCAGCTCCGGCACGAACGGCGTTTGCTCGGTCCGGCCTACAATTTCGTGAATAATCCGGGATAGCCGTCGTCTCCGGCTTCGGGTTAGCCAGACTCAACAGTAAACGGATGGGCGAACGTCTGTTCTCAGAGCGGTGGAAGCGTTGCATCACACTAACGCTCGGACGATAATGACCGCGCCGGTGAAGTCGGCATCGCGCATTGCATCGAACCATTCCCATCCACCAAAACCGCACATGGAACCTTCACCATGAGACACATTGGCGTAACGACCGCCCTGTTTTCGATTTCCCTGCTCGCAGCGCCGTCAACCCAGGCCGGTGAAGACTGGCCTCAGTGGAAGTACGATTGCCGTCATTCGGGAAACGCACCGGATCGAGATGTGAAGCCGCCGATGGGATTGATCGCCGCCGCACCGCTGTCGGATGCCATTTTCAACGCGCCCGCGGTTGTCGACGGACGAGTCTTCGTTGTAGACGGATCTGGCGTGGCTTGGTGTCTCGATGCAAGGACGCTCGATGTCATTTGGAGGTACGAGACCGCGGGTGGTCCAGCCAACTGCAACAATGTGTCATCGCCAGCCGTTATCGACGGTTTCGTCCATTTTGGCACGATGAGCGGAGCGTACTACGTGTTGGATGCGGGCAGCGGAAAGATGGTTTGCCGAATTGACATCGGCGACCCCATCTTCTGCACGCCGGTATTCGACGATGGATCGGTCTACGTTGCCACTTTGGGATCTCGCGTCTACGCATTGAAACCGGACGGATCCGTTCGCTGGGTGTGGGACTTCGTCCGGGAGCGACATGGGTTCGACGGTGACCGTTGGAGTGGGGAGGCTTGGCATGCGGATCGTGGCAAAGTCAGTTGGCGCGAGCAGTTCTGTTGCACACGCAATATTGCCTTGAATGGCAAAACGATCATTGTCCCCGCTGGCGGAACGCTCTGTTGGCTAGAAGACACGGGCAACCAAGGGGAACTCCGTGCGACTTACGTCGCCCGGCGCGAGGCCCCGACGACGCTTGGCCTGAGTGTTGGCGAATCGGGTGACGTCTATCGCCAATGGCACCGTCGCGACAACAACGGCAGCGTCGAGATCCTGCGGCTGGATGGTGAAATCGTCGCCGCCGATCACGTGCCGGGTACCAAGACGTCGTATCAAGGGGCCGGTGCGGCGCATTTGGGAAACGGCTCGATCAGCTTCTGCTCTGCCAGCCTTCGCGGTAAGGACGTTTTTCGATGTCGCCCGGAAGACGGTTTCGGGCTTTGCCTGCACGCTGCGGACGGTACGACCAAACCGCTGTGCGCCGCCTCGTCGATCGCGTCACCGGTCGTATTGAAGAACTCGGTGGTCTACGGCGGACTCGACGGCCGGCTGTACGTTGTGCCGCTGTCGGGCGATCGCGATGTGTGGTCGTTTAAGACGGCCTTCGGAAAGGCGATTACCGCACCGGTCGCCGTCAGCGAAGGCCGCGTCTATTTCGGTTGCGATGATGGATACCTGTACGCCTTGGGCCCGGACGGCAATGCACCGCTGCCGACGTCAGAATTGGACCTGCACAAGGTCCGCAGTCCTCTGACCAGCAAGTTGCGCGACTCGTCACACGATTGGTACACCGCTTTCGGCAACCAGGCGAATACGAACGCTAGCGATCAAGGACTTCGACTTCCGCTTCGCCTGAAATGGATTCGCCGCTTCAAAGGCACCTGCAAGCATTTCAGCGTGTGCGGCGGCGGGCGGATGTACACGCATACAGCCGAAGGCCAGGTATTCGCCGTCGAGCAGGAAACGGGCCGGCTCTTGTGGCGGCGTCACTCTCCCGGTGTTCACGTGTCCTTTACGGCCCCGGTCTACCACAACGAACGACTCTACTTACCTCAAGCCGGGATCGAGCAATGTCACATTCGCTGTCTGGACGCGGCCACCGGTGCACAGATCTGGGAAGCGCCGTTCACCGGTTCGCCAAGCTGGAACCGGCAACTGCCGCCGATCATCCACAAGAATCTGGTGATCTACCAGTTCAGCACTGGCAGGTACACACCCAAGTCCTGGCTGTTTGAACATCAAAGCACTTTCGGCTTTCCCGCGAATCAAAAGCCCCTGGTGCGCGCCTTTGACATCGAAACGGGCAAAGAAGTCTGGACTCGCGATTTCTCGAAATACGGAGCTGGCGGCGACGATGCGGGCATGTGTCTGATGGACGGCACGATCTACTACTCCTGCTATTTCGGCGGCAAAGGGCCGTTGGGCGTGACGGCGGCGATCGAGCCGGAAACCGGTCGAGTCCTCTGGGCCACGACCGAATACACAGTCCACGCTGGCTGTACAGTATCGGGCGAGGACGGGCGTATCTACATGGGTGGATATAACCCGGTGGAAGGAAAGAACAACTACGTTTGGTGCCTGGATGCCAAAGACGGTTCGCTGATCTGGAAATCCGAACCTGTCAGCCGTGCGATCCACGTCATCACGATCGGCAAACGGTTCCTGTTCACGCAGTCCCAGTACCACAACGGATATCTGATCGACAAAGAAACCGGCAAGATAATCTCGACGCTTACGAAGGGATACCGTTGCACGCGGTTCACGCTGTCCGAACCGTACCTCCTCGGCCCAAACCTAGAGCTGTTCGACCTGTCAGATCCAACAGCCGCCCGCTTGGCTACTTGCGGCCCAACGGTCGACCTGCTCGTCTGCATCGGTGCGATTGCATCGAACGGCCGAGTCTTCCACACCACCAACGGCACGGGGCTGCAGTGTTCGGCAGTATGCGGCGACGAGGTCGAAGGATTCTCGCCGCCGTGGACGAAGGGGCCGATGGAACAGAAGTAGCATAGAGACACTCGGCCGCGGGCCGAGGTGCGGCACGAACTCAACGCCGTCCCTCCGGTATTTTGCCAAGACCCCGGTATAGAGTGATCGACACAGATGTCTGATTTCCGCATCGCCCTCCCCAAGTGTCAGAAACAGCCAGTGATCGTGCGACCTGAAGGAACCGAGGGTGCCCAGACGAGGCAAAGGGCGATCAAGAACGGAAACGCCCAGAATCGCTTGCGCGGTGTCCGGCCGGTCATTTCTCTATTCCCACTATATCACTTGTTGGATCGTATTGTGTCTGGGTTGAAGGCTGATGGACGCAGCCATTTGACGCGACGGTATTGGCTGCCCAGTAGCTCGACCGTAAGCACGTCCACGGGCTTGATGGTCGTTTCGATCGGTTCCGTTTGCCGATGAGTACCAGCCCTCAATTTGGTCAACACCAATCGCCTGGAACGCTTGGACTCCCACTCACCGCCGATTCTGGAGACTTCGGCCGGGTGGCCGAAAAGCTTGGTCGTGAGGGCCGCGGGAAGCGTACCTTCCTCGCACTGAATTGCCAACGAGTTGCTGGGGCGGACCTCGAAGGTCCACGACACCCTTGGGCCCTCGCCGACTGATTCCCAACGGCCGCAGATATCAAGTTCGTCAATATTGTACTGCCGGTCGCCCAGGTCGGCCCGGAACAGACCGGCCGGCAGCATGGGCAGCACGACTTGGTGAGGATTCCTGAGATTGTCGGCCACGAGGTCATGCAGGACAAGTTGGTTCTTCTTCTCGTCGAATTGCCACTGCCCCTGGATTTGCCGCGCATCCGCTGCACGCCCCAAGAGCTGGCGAACCAACGCGTCGCGAGGTCCTCCGCGAATTTCCAAAAGAAATCGCTCGACGCCAAAATGCCATACGATGCTCTTGTCTCGACCTATCTCCACCAATGTGGCGCCAGTTAGACGTTCGACCGTGATCGGCCTCTCGTGAGATCCCGGCGGCGAAGGTTCGCACGCCCCTGTGAGAAAGCTGGAAAGCACACATGAGACTCCGAACGCTTTGCACCAAGTGTTCGACATGTTATGAAACCTTATGCAAGCAGTTTCCGCTTTCGGCTTTAGGGGCGAGGAACGTTCTCGCTCGCCGACAAGACAAAGACCAATGTTCCCGGCCGCAGGATTCGCGAGAGCGTGCGCGAGACAGCCTCGCTGTCCGGTGCGGGCGGGCCGATGTCCTTCCACAGCCGGTGTGATTGATACAGCGACGGACGATCATCGTGCCGGTAGGCAACCACCACGGGTGTTGGTTCGTGAATCAGCCGGCGCGCTTCGTCAACGGTTACTTTCTTCCATCCAGTTTCTTGCACCACCAGTACTATCGCCTGTTTGGTTTTCAGTAACCGGTTCACGGGCTGAAGATAGGTTGCCCCGACTCGACCCGCCCGAAGCACGGTGAATTCGGTCACGAGCAAGTCTCCTGCATCATTGATCCCGGTTGCTGCAACGAGTTCAGCCTGTGCATTCGCCAGCGGCCTCTGTGCAACGCGGTGCCTGTACAAAGAGATCGAGAACTTGTCACTGTCGATCAGCGTGAGCTTGTCTCCCTTGATTTCATACGCATAAACGATCCTCTTCTCAGGTCGACCGCCGGCCTCGGCCGCAGGTGTGATCTGTATTTGCTTGGCGCCCGCGTCGACCTGTACGGTTCCCGTGAGCCTGTCTCTGTCTATCTTGGGGAAGCCGTACAATTCCACATGGCTCCCCTTGACGAACAGTTCCGCCATTACGGGCGTGTGGACGGCTCCGTCGGCGTCGACCGTCAACCCCCACGCTCCAGACCAGAGTCCCTCAATCGCCTTTGGATCATTGGTGGGTTCTTTCGCCGCGACGTCACGGGAGCGCGTAACACCCACAAGGCAGACGGCGACTGCCAGCATTCGCAGTTTGCTACGGATCATGTTTTCTCCTCGTATTCGGAAAGAGTGGAATCCGTCAAAGGCGTGCACGCTCGTGTGACATCCCCAACTCGTCACATGCGGATTGACATGGTACTATCCCATACTCTGCCCTGACTTCGGACATTTGGAGTATGTCGGTCAAAATCAGTTCCAGCGCGATGAACCGTGACCACGCCGCAGCTTCCGGATCGCCGAGTTTCGGGAGGTAGTCGATCGGTGATTCACCAGTTTTGGTATTAAACGCGGCCTCTTTCTTGCCGAATGCGATCACCACGTACTCGTAGCCGCTGCGACCTTTCAGATCGTAGCCCTGCGTTTTAGGGAGGGAGTTGAAGTCTTGGGTCGCGAAGTGCTGGGCCAAGGCCGCCAATTGTTTGGAACTGAGTTTGCCCTTCGAATCGCTTTCTTCCCAGGCCCAATCGCCCGATGGTTTGACAATCCAGACCTCGGGCGGCGGAGCGAAGACATGGACCTCGCCAATCCTGACAGTGACAGCCTCCTTCAGTTTGCCGTCCTTGGTGAGATAGTCCGCCACTTCGCCAGCACGGCACGGCACCGCGAGCAGGCCAGCCAGGATCGCTGTTGCACAGAGTCCAACGTTACACTTCATAGCGAATCCTCCCATCAGAAGAGCTTCCAGAACACAACTACTTACAATGCCTCGGTTTTTTTCTCAATGCCTAGCATCCCAGAGCCTCACGGTCATGTCGTCGCTGGCCGAAGCGATCTGATGACCGTCGGCACTGAATTCCACGTCGGTGACGTTCCCTGTATGTCCGCACAGAGTCAGCGTCTCCAGGCCTGTTAGAACGTCCCAGATCTTGACAGTCTGATCTGCGCCGCCCGAGGCGATCCGCCGACCGTCCGGACTGAACTCCACGCACGCCACCGGGCCGGAGTGGCCGTGTAGCGTGCTCAGCGGTTGTCCGTCGTCGGCCTTCCAGATCCTGATGGACCCATCCGGATCGCCCGAAGCGATAAGTCGTCCATCGGCGCTGTATGTCACGCCGTGTCCTCCGCCGTTCAGCGTGAGCAACTCGTCACCGTTTTCCGTATCCCAGATCTTCACTTCGTTCGGGGTCCTGACGGTCTTCTTCTTTCCGTCAACTTGTGTACCGAGATACCCGCCCCAGCCTGCGCTGGCCAGACGCCTGCTGTCCGGGCTGAAGGCCAAGTCCGTGACGTGCTTCCGTATAGTGTGCCCCTTGGTTTCGAACAGCTTCTCGCCGGTCGTGCCATCCCAGATCGTGGCTCCGCCCGTCGCGATGCGGTTCCCATCGGGACTGATCGCTAGGCCATAGACCGGATGGACACGAATCGGTGGGGTGACGACTTCTCGGCAGGTTGACACGTCCCACTGTCTGATGCCTTCGCCACCCAGCGCCACTAGCACTTGGCTGTCGGGAGTGAACGCAATGGCGTTAAAACCCATGAATCGACTGCGGAACGTGTGAATCACTCGACCGGTGGTTGCGTCTCGAAGGATCACCTCGCCTGGCCGAGCGCTCGAGTGACCCTCGCTGGACGAAGCCAAGAACTTGCCATCCGGGCTGAAGGCAACGTTGGTGACCCTTTCGGCACGCCCGCAAAACGCGGTGGAGGTCTGGCCGGTGGTTATGTCCCAGACCTTCACTTCGCCAGTGCAACACGGGAACGTGCCCTTCGTTCTAACGGTGTTCTCACTTGCCGTCGCCAGGCGTTTCCCGTCAGGACAGAACGCGAAACCTTGGATCTTGCCGATTTGTCCACGCAGGACGCTCAATTCGCGGCCGGTCTCCGCGTCCCACAGCCTAGTAGTCTGATCATCGCCCGCCGACGCAATCTGGCTGCCGTCGGGGCTGTACGATATGCATCTCACGCGTTTCCTGTGCCCGCGGAGAGTGAGTATCTCTTTTCCGGTCGTCACGTCCCACACCTTAATCGTCTTGTCGGCGCTGGCCGAGGCCAGATGCCGTCCGTCGGGTCTGAAGGCCACGCTCGTAATCCAGAAATCGTGGCCGCGGAGGTCGAAGACCTCCTCTCCCGTGTCGGCGTCCCAGATCTTCAGTGTGCCTGGGCGCCACGGCGCCACAACGGCAAGGTCGCCGCTTCCAGACGCGATCCAGCGTCCGTCAGGACTGAACGTCACGGAGTTGACCCAGTACGACTCGCTGATGGCCAGTAGTTTTTCCCCCGTCTCCGCGTTCCACACCTTGATCTCGCCAGGTTGCTGTCCCTGCCGGGACGGATTTCCGCTCGCAGAAACGACACGTGCACCGTCAGGACTGTAAGCAACGCTCTTGATGAGCAGATCGTGAGCTGGGATGGCGAGAACCTCCTTGCCGGTCGTCGCTTCCCAAATCTTGATCGTGTTGCCCCCAGCCGAGCAAACGCGTCTTCCGTCCGGGCTAAAGGCGACCCTGGGGACCCAGCCGTGATGATCGCTGAAGGTTAGTATTTCCTTGCCCGTGCTCGCCTCCCAGAGCTTGACGTGCCCGAATCCAGTTGACGCAATGCACTTTCCATCCGGACTGAACGCCACGTCCCAAGCCCCCAAAGAGTGCCCGCGAAAGCGGATCAGTTCGGTGTGGCAAAGACGCTTGAGATAGTGCCACTCCCAGCCTCGCAATTCAGGCGGACACTCTTCCAGGATTTGCTGCGTACGAGCCACATGGTTGGCCAGCCATTCCCGCTGCGCGAGTGAGATCTTGTACAGGTACAAGTAAGCCTCGGCCTTGGCAGATGCGCTTGCCTGGTCGGAGCTCTCTTCTTCGTTGGGCTGACTGGCGATTGTCGATCTCGCAGCGATCATAACGCCCACCAACGCAGCCAGTGTCAGTCTGGTCTTGTGTGAGTTGAAGTAACGCATCAGTCTGGATCCTCCCATAGCCCTTCATTCAACCGCCGGCTTGCGCAAGAACAACCATACCCACCCGTGCACTTGGGGGCGTCTGCGCTCATACTCGCGGACCGATCGTTCGGCCTGCGAGACCTCTTCCCGGACAGCCTGAAATTTGTTAAGGCACGCCGCGACGCGAATCAATCGCTCTTTGCGAGCTTGCTCGCTTTCGCGATCTACTGGCGTTCGCACGGTGCGGTTGTGATCTCTGCGACTAACGACTCGGCGCAATCCAATCGTACGTCGGTCTCGACGTGCCTCCCCGGAAGACCGCACCCCTGGGGCTGAAGACGATTCCGGTGGGGTGCTGGCAGTAATGGCACGAAAGGGACTGGATGCCACAAGACTCGACTGCTTGAACCTCGCCGGGATCGCTCACGCCGTCGGTATTCCTGTCATGCCAAAGGGCAAGGCCTTCCAGTTCGTGGCCCGACAGAACTCCGTCGCCGTTATCATCGAGCGCCGATAGCGCTTCATATCCGTTCTTCCAGAAGATCCAGAAGGTGACGCTGCCGAACATTTGCAGGCCGGAGGTGACCTTGCCGCTGCCATGTGGATCCCAAACGAGCCAGGCCGCCTTTGGCGTAATCCATCCCCATCGGTGCTGCAAACCACTTCCGTCGAGGTCGAACCGGACGCCGGCGCCGCGACTGACCAATTCCGGCAACACCGCGTCGTCCTTCAGCGGGACTAGGAGCGGCGTGATGGCCCGTTCTCTCATGCGCATCGCTTCCGAATAACGCTTGACCTTTTCAATCTTTTCGGCGTCTTTCCTCGGGTCGAGCAGAGGGAGCAGGTAGTGCGCCGTCTCTGCCACAATACTGCTGCCCACCAACAGCACTTCGCTGTTGCGTTCGTTCTTCCAGGCCAAGGCGAGGGCTTCTCGATAGGATTCAACCGCCGCGTTCTTGTCACCCGACTGATCCAGACACCAGCCCAACCCAAGCTGTGCTGGCAGATGGTCGCGCTTGAGCTTCACCGCTTTACGGTAGTGGTCGATGGCCGCGGCAAGGTGCTTTTGGGCTTCCTCTTCACTCGGCTTGCCGTACTGTCGTCGGCGGCGCCAAAGGATGCCGCCGACGTTCGGATGCCTTCGGAGATCCGGCGCGAACTCGTCCTCGGGCTCGTAGCCAAAAAAGGGCCGCTCGCCTCCCACGAGCGTTTCGAATTCGCGAATGTCCAGAGAGTACTTCATGGCATGAAGCCGAGCTACCTCATAGTGGAGTTCGGCGATCTCGCCGGGTAACAGCCGACCTTTGCGCTGCTGCCAGCTCTGCTCAACGAAGATCTTACCGTCGCGTAGCGCCCGGGGGTTTACGCGGTCATTTAGTTCTTTCTTAACCTCAGAAAGCGTTTTGCCGGACACCTCAACGGGCCCGATCCGTGGCAGCTTGATGAAGCCCTCCTGGTCGACAACGTAGACTCCATCCAGACGCTTGTGCTTCCATGACCAGATCTTGATCTGTTCGCCGGATCGAATCTGATCGCTCTCCGTTGGTTTCGACGCCAGACGCTTCTTCAGATTTTCAATCAGCCGATCGGCCGGGACCTCGTCCGTATCCATCCATGCAAAATGACCATGGACTGCCCCGTGGAACGACAGGGCGAACAAGAAGGCCAAAGCACTCGAAGTTCGGTTCATAACATCCTCCCGGGATTGATTGATTCATTCATTACTTTGACGACTCGGTGCAATCCAATCGTACGTCGGTCTCGTAACGATTCCAGTGGGGTGTTGGTAGTAGTGGCACGAAAGTGACTGGATGCCACACGACTCAACCGTTTGGACCTCGCTGGGATCACTCTTTGAGGCGCACGATGACGCCGGGATGGGTCAGCCCTTGCACGAAGCCCTCAGCTTCTCCAGTGGTAACGTTCACCCGGACAATACACCCGTGCGGAAGGAGGGTCACGTAAGCGAATTCCCCGTCCAGAACAATCCCAGAGATGAAACGTGGCTGTATTGTCGTGTCGGTGAAACGCGCTCGCACTGTGCAGATTTTCGGAGCCTGGGAAACATTGGGCTGTCCCCGCTTGCCCTTCATGGACACAGCATGGATCGCCCCGCCCGAGCACACATAGTAGATCTCCCGCTCGGGATCGAAGGCAATCGGACCGAGACTGTGGTCGCTCCGCATGTAGACTTCCGTTTTGAACGTTTTCAAGTCCACGCGTCGGACATCCCTCATGTGGATGTTGGAGACGAGCAATCCTTCACCTGCAACCGCACCCAACAAATCCGGCCAGTTCAGGTTTCCCAGGATCTCGACCGTTCTCTTCCACGCGCCGCGCTCATCGAAGAAGTAAACCCAGTCTATCCCTGGGGACAGCAAGGCGAATCCCTTCTCGGGTAAAGCAACCAAGCGGGAACGACTTTTTTCAGACTTTTGAAAAGCTTTTGCGAGGGCACGCCCAGCCGTGCCCTGCGGTCGCCCGACATCTGTGATCGCCATCGCACGCACCAGTCTGCCGCGAGCGTTGAACTCGCGAATTGCGCCGTCCACGAGGACGAAGACGCGGCTTCCCCGAACTGCCGGCCGGCCGACAACTTTCTTCCCCTTGGCAAACGGTTCCGTATTCCCGTTCAGGTCAACGTAGTAGAGCCCGTCCCCTGTTTCGACCAGGAACCCATCACGCTGCGATCGGCCCACCGCAGACTTCTGCTCCAGGAACCGCTGGTCGGCAAGCGAAAGCTTCTCCGATGGCACGGCAATCTCCGTGCCGTCCTCCTTTCGGAGGTGGACAACGCCATCTGTGAAGTCGATCAGCTCCGCTTCGACACGGTACTTGCCCGTCGAGTCCGTCCATTCCCTGGCGGCGACATTTGACAGCCATGCTAATGACAATAGAAAGAAGACGACGATGGTCGCAAGGCGCGTACTCATGATTGACTCCGGAACTGGAGTGTGCAGTTTTCGGTCATTGAAGAGATGTCGAATGGATTGCCTCGTGTCTGTTTTTGTTTCAGTCCCGAAGGGACGACGCTAAACCAGCCCAGGGTGGAGCGACGTGAGGTGAACGAACGTCGCGCAACCCTGGGTCGCAAGGATTCCCCAACGAAACCCCAAAGGGGTGACCCTAATCGTATGTGACCTTGGCAGTTAGGGCCGCCCCGTTGGGGCTTTCGGTTCCATCTAATCTCCTTTCCCAGGGTTCCGCGACTCACGTCGCTTCACCCTGGGCTGACATAGGAACGTGCCTTTGGCACTGCGGACACTCCCCCGAGTAAGTAACCGCCAAACGTCGCGGCGACCCGCCAACCTCTGTCGCTCGGCGCGGGTCTCTGACCCCGCCGAAACCACCGACCGAAGGTCTCCCACGATTTGGGAGACCTTCGGTCAGCCTGGTGGCTCGGTCGGGAGACCGGCCACAGCGCCGTGTCGCGCTCTACTTGAAAGCGATTACGCGAGCTACTTCACCTGGGCTTGCGGTTTAGCTGTGCTTTGAGACGGGTGACTTGGCCCTCGACAACTTTGACGGGTAGGGTCTTCGTTTCGTGGCCGGGTAGTTCCAGTGTGACCTTGTGGTCGCCGGGCAGAACCATGAAGAGCCCGTTCGAAGTGCCGATCGGCCGCTTGTCCAGGAAGACGCTTGCCCCGGGCGGAGTGGTGCGGACGTACAGCCGCGTGGTCGGCGTCTTGGACAGCGTGACCGTCGGCTCGCCAGCGGCGAAATCGGCGCTGGATCCGCCCTCGAACAAGTAGACAGCCCCAGCGTCGATCCCTGCCGTATCGTCAAAGGTAGCCGTGATCAAAACGTTCTTGCCCAGCCCCATCACCCTAATGCCGAAGTAGTCTTTCCAAGCGGGCGTGGGGTTGGCGAACGTGTTCAAGTGCTTTCCGGTTGAGCCGTCGAAGAGGTAAACGGCTCCCGCGTTGAAGCCGTTCACGTTGGCGTGACCGGCGCTCACCAGCACGTTGCCGTCCATGACCGCAATCGGGGCGCCGAAGCCGTCGTTCACGGCGGGCGCGGGGTTGTTGAACGTACGGAGCACGTCTCCGGTCACGCTATCGAACAAATAGACGACTCCACCGTTGGCCCGGGGAGGATGGTAGTTCTTGTCGCTGATCAGGACGTTGCCTTCCAGCGCTGCCACGGCACAACCGAAGCCATTCTTCCGATCGGGCACTGGATTGTGGAACGTCTGCAGGACCTTCCCGGTTGAGCCATCGAACAGGTAGGCGGCCCCCGCATCACGGCCTTTGCTGTCGTCGTTCCATACACCCACGAGGAGATCCTTCCTCACTGCCGCAATGGCCTTGCCAAACTGATCGTCCTGCTGCGGCTCCGGCTTGCGGAACGCCCACAACAGCTCCCCGGTAGAGCCGTCGTAGAGAAACACTGCGCCCGCGTCTTTCGCGCCCGTATCGTCACGTGGACAGCTTACGAGGAAGTCTTCTCCAAGTACGCCTACGGGCCAGCCGAAGTGATCTCCCTCAGCCGGTGCCGGCTTCTGGAGCGTGTGCAAGAGTTCTCCTGTGGATGCGTCAAAGACATAGGCGGCGCCGCAAAGTGGGGGCTTGTCCGGTTGGCTCTCGCGGTACGCGCTGATGAGCACCCTATTCCCCACGGCGGCCACATCAGAGCCAAAGGTCCCACCGTGAACCGGGTTTGGACTCTTGAACGTGCGGAGCACCTCGCCCGTCCGCGTGTCGATCAGGTACGCAATTCCCGCATCGTTTCCGAATGTATCGTCGAATGGGAAGCCCAGCACAACGTTCTTGCCCACCGCCGCCATATCGGGCCTACCGTAGAAGTGCGCCGACGGAGGCTCGGTGCTGGGGTTGGGATTCACAAACGTCTGCAAGAGATCGCCCGGATCGGCGATCGCCGGCGTGGGGATGAAGGCAAAACAGAGAGCAAAGGCCACGGTCTGCGTCATAACCGTAGCTACGCTCGCCAGAGCGTGGTGAATGCGTGCCGATCTCTCGCAAAATGCTCCGTCTTCCACCGTCTGGCGACGGTAGCTACAGGTCGCATTCTTTTTCATGACAGATTCCTCTCACCTGGGATTGCGGTTGAGCTGTGCTTTCAGACGCGTGATTTGGCCCGCCGCGACTTTGACGCGAAGCGTCTGCGTTTTGTGGCCGGGCAGCTCCAGCGTCACTTCGTGCTCGCCCGACGGTACGGTGAACAGACCGTCGGACTTGCCGATGGGCCGCTTGTCCAGTGACACGCTTGCTCCGGGCGGAGTGGTGCGGACGTACAGAAGCGTGGTCCGCGTGGGCTTGAATATGATGCGCGCCGGCTCGCCACCGGCGAAATCGGCGCTGGACCCGCCTTTGAACAAGTAGACGGCTCCGGCGTTAGTGCCCGCCGTATCGTCCAAGGCAGCCGTGATGACGATGTTTCTGCCCAAGCCCGCTACATTAACGCCGAACTGATCTTCCCAAGCGGGCGTGGGGTTCGCGAACGTGTGCAAGAGTTTTCCGGTTGAGCCGTCGAAGAGGTAGGCGGCTCCTACACCGAGCCCGTTCACGTTCGCGCGATGCGCGCCCACCAGCACGTTGCCGCCTACCACCGCAATCGAGGTGCCGAAACCGTCGCAGACGGCGGGTACCGGGTTTTGAAAAGTGCGGAGCACGTCTCCGGTCACGCTATCGAACAGATAGACGACTCCGCCGTCGGCCCGGGGAGTGAAGTGCGCGTCGCAGATGAGGACGTTGTCCTCAAGCGCGGCCACGGCAAAGCCGAAACCCCTCTTTCTGCCCGGCTCCGGGTTGTAAAAGGTCTGTAGGACCTTTCCGGTTGAGCCGTCGAACAGGTAGGCGGCTCCGGCATCGGGGCCTTTTGTGTCATCGCGTAGTACCCCCACGAGCAGGTCCTCCCCGACCGCTGCAAAGGCGCCACTGCCGAAACGGTCGCCGACGCGCGGAAGGGGTTTGCGAAAGGCCCACAACAGTTCCCCCGTAGCGCCGTCGTACAAGAACACGGCCCCGGCGTCCTTGGCACCCGTATCGTCGTAATCACAGCTTACCAGGAAGTTCTCGCCGTGTACGGCTACATACGTCCCGAAATAGTCTTTCTCAGCGGGCGCGGGCTTCTGGAGCGTGTGCAAAAGCTCGCCCGTGGTGGCGTCGAAGACATAGGCGGCTCCGGCGCGTGTGGGCTTGTCCGGTGTGTTTTCGCAGTAGGCGCTGATGAGGACCCTGTTTCCCACGGCGGCCACAGCAGACCCAAAACACCCGCCCTGAACCGGGTTGGGACTCTTGAACGTGCGAAGCACCTCGCCAGTCTGCGTATCGACCAAGTAGGCAATTCCCACGTCGGTTCCGAAGGTATCGTCGAACGGGAAGCCGAGCACCAGGTTCTTGCCGAGCGCCGCCCGGGCGGGCCTCGCGTTGAAGCCCGTCGGGGGTGGCTCGGTGCCGGGGTTGGGGTTCACAAACGTCTGCAAGAGATCACCCGGATCGGCCGACGCCGACGTGTGCATGAGACCAAGAGAAGCAACGAAAACGAGAAGGCAGGTCGTATTCTTCATCATGACAAATCCCTCACCTGGGGTTGCGGTTGAGCTGTGCTTGGACGCGGGTGACTTGGCCCGCGACGACTTTGACGCGAAGCGTCTGCGTTTTGTGGCCAGGCAACTCCAGCGTCACCTGGTGGTCGCCCGACGCTACGGTGAACAGCCCGTCGGACTTGCCGATGGGTCGCTTGTCCAGGGACACGCTTGCTCCGGGCGGGGTGGTGCGGACGTACAGCCGCGTGGTCCGCGTGGGGGGAAATATGGTGCGCGCCGGCTCACCACCGGCGAAGTCGGCGCTGGGCCCGCCTTTGAACAAGTAGAGGGCCCCGGCGTCGGGGCCTGCCGTATCGTCGAAGGGAGCTGCAATGAGGAAGTCCTTGTTCAGTCCCGTGATCCTGAGACCGAACTGATCGGCCCAAGCGGGCGTGGGGTTGGCGAACGTGTGCAAGTGCTCTCCGGTTGAGCCGTCGAAGAGATGGACGGCTCCAACGTTGAACCCGTTCACGTTGGCGTGATTCGCGCCCACCAGGACGTTGCCGTCCACGACCGCGATCGAGGTGCCGAAACCGTCGTCGACGGCCGGCGCGGGGTTGTGATACGTACGGAGCACGTCCCCGGTCACGCTGTCGAACAGATAGACGACTCCACCATCGGCACGGGGTGGAACGTAATTCCTGTCGCTGATGAGCACGTTGCCATCCAGCGCGGCGACGGCAAGGGCGAACCCCCTTCCTCTGTCGGTCTCCGGATTGCGGAACGTCCGTATGACCTTCCCGGTTGAGCCTTCGAACAAGTAGGCGGCCCCGGTGTCCTGGCCTTTGGGGTCGTTGTCATATGCCCCCACGAGCAGGTCGTCCCCCACCGCTGCAATCGAGACGTCCCGGTCGCCGAAACGGTTGTCCACTGCCGGATCGGGTTCCCGGAAGGCCGACAACAGCTCCCCTGTGGAGCTATCGTACAAGAAGAGGGCCTCCGCTCTTTTCTCGCGCGTATGTGGCTTATATGGACAGCCCGCCAGGAAGTCTCCGCCGAATACGACTGTCGGTATCCCAAAACAATCTCCCTCGGCCGGCGCAGGCTTCTGGAGCGTGTGCAAGAGCTTGCCCGTGGAGGCGTCGAAAACATAGGCGGCGCCGGCGCGTCGGGGCTTGTTCCGTGAGCTTTCCTGGCAGGCGCCGATCAGGAGCCTGTTTCCCACAGCGGCCAACGAACAGCCGAAACTGCCACCCCGAGTCGGATTTGGACTCTTGAACATGCGGAGCACCTCACCGATCCGCGTGTCGAACAAGTAGACAATTCCCGCATCCTGTCCGAACGTATCGTCGAATGGGAAACCGACCGCAAGGTTCTTGCCGACCGCCGCGACGGCGGGCCTCCAACAGAAGACGGAAGCGCACTCCGGCGACGGCCGGTCGATACTGGGGTCAGGATTCAAAAACGTCTGCAAAAGATCACCCGGATCGGCCGACGCCGACATGGGGGCGAGACCAAGACAAACAGCAAGAGCCAGGGAGCACGTGGTCGTGTTTTTCATCATGACAGGGCCCTTTCGCGCCAAAGTTCCCCCCTCCCCAGTCCAGATGATACCGATCGGGCGGGACTGGGTGACTTGCGAGGTAACAGATTTCGCGGTCCTACACCGGAGATTTATTCTCCTGCTACCCACTATTTGCGCCAGGCGATCGGTATCTGTGCGACAAAGCTGCAAGATTGTGAAATTTTCCACGAAGTTGAGCGACCAACGGGAGCGGACCAATGCAACCGAGCGGTAGCTCGCATTTGGCTGGCCTGTATTGCGCACCAACTTGTAGGCCGGACCAAGCAAACCGTGCAACTGCCGGAACTTCGGCCTCTTCTAATGGCGTGATTCACGGTACGGGCTGTCAAAGCAATAAGCTGGTTTGCGCCGTTCCGGCAAGGGGTTCGGCCTCGGTCCGGCCTACGCCGTGCGCAATCGAGGCTAGCGGCCAAGCCGCCCAGTGTGGCTTCCTTGAGATTTTCCGCTTTTCTGTCAAAATGGTAAGATGGTTCCAGACTCGCGGTCCGGAACACCGGGCAGTGGAAGGCTAATAGCACCGTTGCCATGAACAGCAAAACGCGAGTAACGCTACTGGAACGTCTGCGCGATGGGGCCGACGCTCTGGCGTGGGGTGAATTCTTCGATCGCTATTGGCGACTCATCTTCGCTTCGGCCAAACGTCGCGGTTGCTCGGAGCACACTGCCGAGGAAATCGTGCAGGACGTCATGCTGGCGGTGTTCGAGAAGAAGCACGTGTTCCGCTACGATCCCGCCCAGGGTCGTTTTCGCGATTGGCTGGCGGGAATGGTGCGCAACAAGGTCGCCCAGCGCCGCCGTCGACCGGGCGATCGGATTCGAGGCCAAGGGGGCGATTCGGCCGACGCATTGTCGCAGCACGAGGCCGACGGCGATCAACCCGACGACGTTTGGGAAGCCGCCTTCGAGGAGGCCCTACTGGTGGCTTTGCTGGAGCTTGTCCGACGCGAAGTGAACCCGCGCACCTATCAAGCGTTCGAACTATCGACGTTGCACGAAATGCGCGGTGCCGAGGTCGCAAAGATCACCGGGCAGAGTCGCAACGCCGTTTATCTCGCTCGCAGGAAAGTGTTTGCGCGATTGAAAGAACTCGGCGCTCCCTACCGCAAGAACGGTCAACTGACCAAACGCATCAAGCAGGTCTTCGAGGCACAGCCGTGTGTGAGCGTCGAACGGTCCATGACAACCCGCGTCACGAGAACGATGATACCGAAAAAGGGGTCAGGAGTCATTTGCCGGAACGGCCCTTCGGGTGCTTCGCACAAATGACTCCTGACCCCTTTTTTTTCTTCTTTCCGATAGGGGACAACCAATGAGTGAAGACGCCAAAGACGCCTTGAGCGCCCGCGGCTCGCCACCGGAGGTGCCGGATTTCGAACTCGCACGCCCCATTGGCGAAGGCGGTTTCGGCCAGGTGTGGCTCGGTCGTAATCGGACCACGGGCCGGATCCGCGCCGTGAAGTTGATTCCTTTGCATCAGAAAGGTCGGGCAGATCCGGCCGGTCGGGAAATCGTATCGCTGACGCATTTGGAGACTCGCATCGGCAGTGACCATCCCAATTTGATGGCCATCCATCACGTAGGCAAGACCGATGACTATCTGTTCTACGTGATGGACCTGGCAGACGACGTTTCTGGCAGCGCCATATCGTGCGATTCCAGCTATCGGCCCGCCACGTTGGAGGGCCAACTGGCAGACGCACCGTTTGCTGCAGATGAGTGCTTTCGCCACGCTTCGCAACTGGTTGCCGGGCTGGCTAGTCTTCACGAGGCAGGTATGGTCCATCGCGACGTGAAGCCGTCGAACTGCCTGTTTGTCGATGGAGAGTTGAAGCTGGCCGATTTTGGCCTGCTGACCGACGCCGACCGGCAGACATCGCAGGTGGGAACCCGTGGGTACATGCCGCCCGACGGCCGCATGGACACGCGCGCCGATGTGTACGCCGCCGGACTGGTGATCTACGAGATGATCACCGGCCTGCCCGCCGAACGTTTTCCCTGCCTCGGCCAGACAGTGCACGAGTTGGGCAAGAATCCAGTCCTCGCTGTGCTGAACCGACTGGTGCTCAAAGCATGCCAGCCCAATCCAGACGATCGCTACCGCGACGCTCGTGGGATGCTCGCCGACCTGGAAGCTGCGAAACCGAAAACCGCGGATGGCAGTCGTCGTTCTCTGATCAGTATGGCCGTGTCGGTTGCGTGTCTCGTCGTGGCACTGGCTGCTGTGGCGTGGGCGATATGGCCAGCCCGCGTGCCACATGTAACCGTCAATTTCATCAGCGATCCTCTTGAGGCAACGATATACCTGGACGGCGAGACGTTGCCATCACCCGAGGGCGGCCCCTACCAAACGCCGTGTACGATCCTGAAGCTGCCGGCCCGGAGCCATCACGTAGTTCTCAAGCACGACACGCTGGGCGAACTCGAAGTCGGCCACGTCGATTTCGCCGAAACCCGCGAGATCGTAGCAACCTGGGGCCCCAAGCCCAGTTCGGAGCAGCCTGTCGCGAAGGAATAGCACCTCGCGTCCAAGCCAACCGGCACCTACTGCTTCGGTCTGTTCGGAGGTGGTGCGGGGCCAGGATTGTCGAACAGGCCTCGTATCATGTGACCTGTCTTTGACGTTCCGCCTTTCCAGAGGTCCCATTTCGGGTCGGCTACACGATCGAAGTAGGCGTGCATTTGATCGCGTAGCTTGCGCTGCGTTTCGGCGTGTTCCGGTTTGTCGACCAGGTTGTTCAACTCCTCAGGGTCGGCCTTCAGGTCATACAGCTCGTTCGGCTCCTGCCTGAACCGTTCGATGTACTTCCACTCGTTGGTGCGAATGGCGCGCACGTTTTCGAATTCGTAATAGATCGTGTCATCCCACTGTTCGATTGCCTGTCCGCGTAAGACGTCGGCAAAGCTCCGGCCAGGTGACTTGGGCTGTTCCGTGTTCTTCTTTGTCAATCCCAGGTAATCCCGCATGGTCGGCAGGAAATCCACGTTGCTGACCAACAGGTCGTTGCGTTGCCCGGCAGGGATGTGACCGGGGTATCGGAAAATGAGCGGAACGTGCATGGTCCAATCGAAGGCAGTCAGGGGGCGCGTGTGATCGCCCATTCCCCAGAAACCGCTGTGCCCGCCCGATAGTCCCTGGTCGGCCACAAAAATGACGAATGTGTTTTCGTCCAGACCCAAGCGGTCGAGCGTCGCCATGACCCGGCCCACACCGTCGTCGACGCCGCTGACTTCGGCCGCGTACTTGCGGATGACTTCGAGATCGCCGACCCACTTGCCATAGTTGTGGTTCCACGGGTGAGGCTCGCGCCGCGGGAACGAAGGCATCTGTTCGTCGGCATAGACGTCCTTGAAGCGATTCCGGATCGACTCGCGCATCGCACCGCCCAGGCCGTAGGGGCCGTTGTACGCCAGAAACAGAAAAAACGGCTGGTCTTTGTTCTGCTCGATGAATTCGATTCCCCGGTCCGTCCAGTACTTCGTCAGATACGTCGGTTCGACGCGGATCTTGCCGTCTTCGATCACCTCTTGATCGTAGAACCCGCGGCTGTGCCCGTGCGGCTTGGTGGTCCAAAAGGAGAAACCTTCCTGCGGATGAAGATTACCGCCCAAGTGCCATTTGCCCGACAGTCCGCACACATAGCCGGCGTCGGCCAGCAGTGACGGCAGCGTGTCAAACTCCTCCAGCGTGTTGTAGGCTTTGGGCCCGATCTGTGCTCCGCGCGCGCCGAGGTAGCGATGCACGCCGTGCTGGCAGGGCTGCAATCCGGTCAGAAGGGACGCTCGCGTCGGGGAACACACCGCGTTATTAGCGTAGCAACGCGTAAACAGCGTCCCTTCGGCCGCGAATTTATCCAGGTTGGGCGTCTGGATGTCTTTGTTTCCATAGCACCCCAACGACCACGCGCCATGGTTGTCGGTCAAAATCAATACGATGTTCGGCCGGGCTGTCTCCGCCGCCTTTGCGATCGCCGGGCTCAACAGCAAGGCGATGGCAAACGCCCCACACGTCAGTCGACGAACGTAGTCTGCGTTCTTGGTTGCTTGTTTCATTGATGTAGTCCCCTTCAGTCTTGGTTCCTAAGTTCGATACTCTCGAACGCGTTCCATCAGCCGGTTTGCCGTGTCGATGCTATCGGCGCCGGTTACGTGATACAAGACGCCGCCTGGAAGTTCGTGCGCATCCAATTTCCGGACGAAATCGTTGACGTCGACAGATGTCACCAAGGGGACATCGCCGGTGCGCGACTGAAGTTCGCCCAGTACGTCGAACGCCATTGGGAATCCACGATCGTCGCCAAGGTAGATCGCCTTGAGGCCGCGGACCGTGCTGACGGCCTCCATCAGGTGCCGGCCGTTGCCGTGTATGTGTAGTACGCCACCGTCGAAGCGGCCCAGGATTCGCTCGACCGGTTCGCGGCCCCAGCTCTCGAAGTAGTCCACCGAGGTCATGTGAAACGGATCGACACTTTCGGACACAATCCGACCGGGGATCCACTGAACCATGTTGCTGGCCGTGCCTTCGGCCAATAATCCAACCTTGTCGAAAAAGGTCTCTTGGATTCTCACATTCAGGTCAAATGCAAAATCAATCGCTCGACGAACCAGTTCCGGCTCTTCGATCATGCTCATGTATGTGTTCGTTGCGCCAACCAGCTCGAATACCAGATTCAGGCTGTCTATCAGGATGAAGTGGCTGATGCCGAAATTGTCGCCGGCACCCTGCACGAACACGTCCAAGTGGCGCAAGTAACGCTGGAACCAGTCGGAGGATTCATCGATGGTCAACGCATCGAATTGGGACCAATCGTCCAACAAAGGTGCTACCATCGACGAAATCCAGCCGTTGTCCGGATGGGCCATGAATTGGACTTCGCCTCCCAACACGCCGCCGTACAGCCCCTGGTCCAATTCGCTGAGATAGGCGCTCGGGATCGAGTCGTCTTCCAATCGCATCCGTTCGGCGAGATACCGATCCCAGAACGCGATCCGTTCGTCCAGATTCGGGGCGTCGCAAGCTCCTTCGGAGTATTGCTCTGCGAACTGGTTAATCGCCGCGTTTGGGACCTTGAATGTGGCGAAGATCTGGTCGCTCGCCCTCCGGTCGTACAGCGAACGAAGTCCGACAACGACGTCCGCAGCCGTCGGTTTGTATTGCAGTTGGATCATCTTAGTCCTTATCCGCTTGGTGCTTGGCCAGCCCTTTGATCTCCTCGGCCGACAGCGCTCGTGCGTAGAAACGCAGATCGGCCAGCCGAGCCTGGAGAAACTCCGGTGTACCTCGATAATGCGGGTTGCCGCCGAGGGCAAAGTCGCTGGCCGCGGACACGACATGTGCCGGCGCTGCCACGGTCGATCGAGCCTGACCGTCTACGTACAGCGTGAGCTTCGTACCGTCCTTGACCGCCGCGACGTGATACCACTTGCCGGTCTCGATCGGTACCTGCTCGGTATCGTAGGACCGCCCGGCCTCGATGCGAGCGGACAGCTTGCCGCCGGAGACGAACAGCCGCAGTGGATCGTCCATTCCAGCGGTCCAAGCGCTAAAGATCTGTCCGTAACGGTTACCCGATTCCCGTACGACAAGGACCCAAATCGATACAGTGAACTGTTCTTCGGGGAACGTCAAAACCTTGTACCGAACCATGCCGCCCGTGCCGTCCGTTTCAATGGCGTCATTGTTTTTGTCGGCCAGACCCGTCGTCGGCTTCCACCCTTTCGCATCGACCAGTGTACCGTAAGACGGTTTCACCTGACCGTCCAGCGGCGCGGCGACGATCATCTGGTCTGTTGTCCGCTGGCCGTAAGGCCAGTTATTTGCCAGTGGCGGCGCGGCCGGGTCGATGTGGAACTGCTTGTACAGAGGACTGCTTTCCGCTTGACCGTTCCGGTTGCGTGCCACGATTTTCCAGAAGTACGGCGTGTGTTGCTTCAGCTTTGTCGCTTCCTCTTTGGGGATGAGCAGCCAATTGCCAACGGCGTCGCCATAGGCGAGCGTGGTTGATTCAAACGTCGGTGATTCGGAGATCACCACCGAGTGTTTGCGGGTCGCCATTGCGCCCCCAGCAGGTTTCCTCCACACAAAGCGAACCGCGCCGGGCCCCAGCGCAGAACGGTCGGCAGGTTGCCACGCGACCGGCTTGGGTGGACGTGCGGCTCGGGCAGGCAACCAGGTTGCGTAGTTGCTGACAGGCTTTCCTTCGACCGTTGTGGCTCCGGCACTGGCGAAGTCAATCAGACGTGCGCAACTATTCTCCGCGGCGGGGACGTCCACTACCAACCACGGTTTGTGCTTGCCAGCGGCTTTGGAGATCTCGTCATCGGTCGGTACAAGTCGAGCCTGACTCAGCCTCGTGACGTCAATCGCCGGCGATTCGCCTTCGGCAAACCGGCTGTCCCTGGCCAGCAAGATCGGCCCGCGGTAAAGCGAGACCGTGTCGAGTTGTTGCAGGTCCCCCGGCTCGTAGCGAACGCTCATGTCCAGCCCAAGCGTGATGCAGTCGCCGGCCTTCCACCGGCGATCCAGTTCCAGGTAGCTGCCCGGTTCGACGTTGGAAACGGCCTGGCCATTGACCGCCACGCGTGTGTCCTTGGACCAAGCGGGGATGCGCAACGCCAACGTGAACTGCCTTTCCGCTTCCGGTTCCATCTTCAGCTTAATGTCTCCGCTCACGGGATAGTCGGTTTCTTCCACGATGCCCACCGACGTTCCGTCGGCAAGCTTCGCAGTGGCCTTCATGGGGCCGTAGTAGTTGACGACCAACCGTTTGGCGTCTCGCATCAGTCCCCACTGAGTGATCGAACCGTATCCGCGAGGACCGTTCACCGAACAGCAATTCAGATGCGGCGTGTCCGGGCGTGCCTGAAAGTTGATGTGAACGTGCGACGGGATTCGCTGGCCCTCCATCGGCGTATTGTACGTACACCAGGCGCCCGAGGGATGTTGTGCGCCCAGCATGGCGTTCAAAGTGGCCAACTCCAGATCGTCCGCGGAAATCGATTCGCCGGTCAGCCTGAGAGCGTCGATCATCACTTCTTGCCAAGCCACAACACAGCACGTTTCGATGGCATCGTTAACGTAAGGGTTGCCCGTCGCTCGTTCGCCCGAGGAGAACCCACCCGTATTGCGAAAGTCGAATCGCCGAATGCTGGCCCAGTGGTGAAGGAACGCTCGACGGTACGATTCATCGCCCGTGATCTGATAGAGATCAACTAGGCCCTGCAGACAGTGAAGGCTCTCCCAACGCGGCCGCGGTGTGCGATAGTACTCTTTGCCGTCCAGCCCCGTACGGTAGTAGTCGCCCGCATCTTCGAAGTCCTTAAGCACTTCCAGGGCCATGCGCAGATAGCGGTCTTCGCCGGTCTTGCGATAGATCCGAGCCATGCCGTGAATAATCGCCATGTTCATTTCAGGCGAACCGGCGTTGACGACGCGGAAGTCGGTCTCCAGGCACGTATCGCAGACCAGATCTGCGATCCGCCGCGCGGTCGTGGCTGCCTGTTGGTCGCCGGTCTGCTCGTGCCACAGCATCAATCCAAGCATGACGTGGTAGTGCCCCCACAGATCCCAGTGCCCTCGGAGACGCTCGTCCTTTGGCCAAGGGCCCAGATAACCATCATCGGCCTGCAGTGCGATCAACCGGTCGACCACTTGCCGCAAGCTCTGCTTCAGAGTCTCGTCGTCGGACATCCGCAAAGCCTGGACGCTGGAAATCAGGTACTTGCCCACGAATTCGCCGGCCCACGGCACCAGGTTTGGCTTCTCGCCCGAGTCGCGCCGCGAAAACATGTCCAGCAGTCCGGGGTTGTTACCCGGCGCCGCGAGCAGCCAGTGTTCGATGTTGGCCCGCACGCGATTTCCCGCGAAGCCCCCCAGTTCAAACCGCGCGCCGACGACCCTGTCCAACGCCAACTGCCCCTTGTCTTCCACCTCTGCGGCTGTGGACGCCGCCGCGAACGACGCGATCGCAGTGGCAAGTATCAAACCTCCGACGCGCCGCATTCGTTTTAGTCGATTACACGTTTTCATGGGAAAAACCTTTTCTAGGGCCGGTTTTCCGGGGATACTATTGTGCCTACAGCATAACGAGGGTATTCCCAGGATTCCACTCAGCCCGTCGGGCAAACGACATTATCAGATGAGGAGCCGTCATCATGGCAATCACTCGCAGGCAGTTCGTCAAACGATCCCTGGCCGCTTCGGCAGCGCTGGCCGCGCCGATGGTGGCTTCGTCGCGTGTGTTGGGGGCTAACGACGAGATTCTGGTCGGTGTAGTCGGGCTCGGAGGTCGCGGCACCGGCGCCCATGTGCCTTCGTTCCAGAAGCAAGAAGGGGTGACCGTCGTGGCTCTGGCCGATCCAGACGGGGAGCGTCGAGGCAGGGCCGCCAGGATAATCGAGGAGAAATATGGCCATAAGGCCGAACAGTACGCCGACATGCGCAAGATGTTCGACCGCAAAGACATCGACGTGATCGGCAACGCAACACAGAATTACTGGCACGGATTGAGCACTATCTGGGCATGTCAGGCCGGCAAACAGGTGTATGTGGAAAAGCCGCTGTCGCATTACATCTGGGAAGGCCGGCAGATGGTAAATGCCGCACGCAAGTACGACCGGATCGTCCAATGCGGCACACAGCGACGTTCGCAAACGTCCATCGAGAAGGCCATCGCTTGGATTCACGAGGGACATCTGGGCAAGATCAAGTACATCACGGCGTTTGCCAACAAACCGCGAAACTCGTGCGGCAAACGCGACACGCCACTGCCCATCCCCGATTCGGTCGATTTCGACCTGTGGTGTGGCCCGGCGAAGAAGGTGCCCATCTATCGAGACAGGCTCCAGTACGATTGCAGCTTCGACTGGAACACGGGCGACGGCGAATCGTGCAACCAGGGCGTGCACGAGATGGACGTTGCCCGTTGGTGTCTGGGCGAAAAGACGCTGCCGCGGCGCGTGATGAGCATTGGCGGCCGGTTCGTGTTCAACGATGCCTGTGACGTTCCGAACACGCAGATCATCTACTACGATTTCCCGACCGCTCCGGTGTTGTACGAGATTCACAATCTGCGCAAGGCCAAAGGCTCGAACGAGAGACCCCTCTTCCGTGGCGAAGCCACTGGGGTGGTTGTCGACTGTGAAGGCGGCACGGTCAGCCTGATGCGCGGCATCGCGTTGGACAAGGACGGCAAGGAGGTACAGAAATTCTCCGGCGGCGGTGACCATTTTGTGAACTTCATCCAAGCGGTGCGCAGCGGCCGGCGAGAAGACTTGAACGCCGAGGTCGAAGTGGGCCACATCTCGACAGCCGTCACCCACGCGGGGAACATTTCGTTGCGAGTCGGCGAGGTGGCCTCGGCCAGCGAGCAGCGCGACGCTGTGGACGACATTCCGATCTTCAACGAAATGTACGACCGGTTTGTCGCCCACATGAAGGCAAACGGAATCGACGTCGATACCGCGACGCTTGGAACGTGGCTCGATGTGGATTGCGAGAACGAATGCTTCAAGGACCACGAAAAAGCCAACCAGTTTGCCCGCGGCTTCTATCGTGAACCCTTCGTCGTACCGGATTTGTCGGTCTGAGTCCAAGTAGGTCCCGCCTGCCGGGCGGGACCTTCTTCATGGGTAGTTGGCCACATCGCGCTTCCAGGTCCCGTCCGGCAGCCGGGACCTACCTCGGAGAATCTACCATGCGTCTTTCCGCAATCGTTTTGTCTGCCATGCTGCTTGCCGCGTACGTTCTACCGAGCCCTGCCGCCCAGGAAGATCTCAAGCCTCTACTGGACCGCGAAATCGTCGGTTCGGTTCTGCCCATGACCGAAGTGCAGCGGTATTGCGAAAGCCATGTTCCCAAAATGCCCGAAATCAAAACGGCAGAGGCGTGGACAGCCGAAGCGGATCGTCTACGAAAAGCGATCTTAGAGCAAGTCGTGTATCGCGGCGAAGCCGCTCGGTGGCGCGACGTAGAGACCAAAGTCGAATGGCTCGACACAATCGACGGCGGCCCCGGATACCGCATCAAGAAACTCCGCTACGAAGCGCTGCCGGGCCTGTGGATCCCGGCATTGCTGTACGAACCGGAGAAACTAGAAGGAAAGGTCCCGGGTATCTTGAACGTCAACGGTCATACGTCATTGGGTAAGCAATACCCGGCCAAGCAGATCCGCTGCATCAATCAGGCCAAACGCGGGATGCTGGCGTTGAATCTCGATTGGCTTGGCATGGGCCAACTTCGCGGCAGCGGATTTTCGCATTACGGCATGAACCAGTTGGATCTCTGCGGGACCAGCGGGCTGGCTCCGTTTTATCTGTGCATGAAACGGGGATTGGATATCCTGGTCGGCCTGGAGAACACCGATCCGAACCGAGTGGCCGTGACCGGCCTTTCGGGCGGCGGCTGGCAGACGATTACGCTCAGCTCGCTCGATACGCGAGTCAAACTGGCTAATCCAGTGGCGGGCTATTCCAGCTTTCGCACTCGCGCGTGGCACTTGAAGGACCTGGGCGATTCCGAGCAGACGCCCAACGATCTGGCAACACTGGCCGACTACACGCACCTGACGGCGATGATGGCTCCTCGGCCGACGCTGCTGACCTACAACTCGAAGGACAACTGCTGTTTCGAGTCCGTATACGCCCTCCAGCCGCTGATGGACGCGGCCAAGCCCGCCTTCAAGTTGTATGGCAAGGAGAAAGCGTTGCGATCGCATGTGAACGACGATCCGGGGACGCACAACTACGAAGTGGATAACCGCCAGGCGTTCTATCGCATGTTAGGCGACTTCTTCTGCGCGGACGACAAGGACTTCGACTGGAAAGAGATCCCGTCGGACGACGAGGTGAAGAGCATCGAAGAACTCAACGTGGATCTGCCCGAAAAGAACGAGGATTTCAACACCCTGGCGTTGGCCCTTGCCAAAGGGCTTCCACGCGATCCCGCGCTGCCCGAGGGCAAGGACGCAGCCATTAAGTGGCAACAGACCAAACGAAAGCAACTGCAGGACATTGTTCGGGCGAAGCAGTTCAAGGTCTCGCCCATCGAATCCGACACCGAGGAGAAGGCGTCGACCAAAGCAACGTTCTGGCGCCTCTTGATGGACGGCGACTGGACCGTACCGGCGGTCGAGTTGGCTCAGGGCAAACCGGAGAAGGTTGCCATCCTGGTGGCGGACGGCGGCCGAACCAGTGTAGCGGCCGATGCTGCTCGGCTTCTGGCCTCGGGCCATCGTGTGATAACCATTGACCCGTTCTACTTTGGCGAATCGAAAATCGCACAACGGGATTTCCTTTTTGCGTTGTTGATTGCGGCCGTAGGCGATCGGCCGTTGGGAATCCAAGCCAGCCAGGTGGCGGCCGTAGCCCGCTGGGCCGCCGATCGGTACAAGGGCAACCCGGTAAGCGTTGTCGCGCAAGGCCCGCGATCCAGTGCATTCGCGCTGGTGGCAGCCGCCCTGGAAACTGAGGCGATCACTCAAGTCGAACTCCACGGCTCGTTGGGGAGCTTTAAAGAAGCGATCGAACAAAATTGGGGCGCCAATCAGAAGCCCGAACTGTTGTGTTTCGGTCTGTTAGAGGCATTCGACGTCAAACAGATCGCCGCGCTCGTCGCACCTCGGCCCGTCAACTTTGTAGCCCCTTCTGACCGAGTGCGAAACGAGTTGGCCGGGCTGAGCGACTGGTACGGCACGCTGGAATGCAAGTTCGATCCGCTTGCTGAGCAAACGGCGGAATAGATGCGACCACGGGCAATGCCCCCCACAAAACTTTTTGTGCGGCGCGGTCGTCATTAGTGGTAGGTAGGCACGCCTGATGGTAAGTGTCAACGCGCGTGCCGAACGAGTCGACCAAGACCGCGTCAACTACTTCCAGGGCCTTAACCCCCCGTGAGAAACGGCTTGTCAAGTACGTCGTAACCTACAAGCGCCGCAGAGGTGGATCATGCGAAAGACGATAGTGGCTTTCATATGTATGATCCTCATCGGACCGGCACTACTCCACGCCGCGATGATGTACCACTACGACCTGGCCTCACTTGCACTCATGTCAGACCATGTTGTGCTGGCTGAACGAGGCCCAGAGCGCCCGCTTACGAAGTGGACGAAGGCCGGAAAGTACACGATCAAGAAGGTCTATAGCGGATCCTTGAAGGTAGGACAGGAAATCGAGGTGTTCGACTCGGGCCTCTACAACATATCAGGAAAAGGCGGCCTGTCGCGCGCGAAGCCCCTTGCCCTCGATCCTGAGACCGTGCTCTTCCTCCAGGACCGGGAGAACTCCCAACGCAATCTGCGCTGGGTGCCAGGTGCGCTGCGTTTCAGCATTGTGTCGTCCGGAATGCGCGTGCTTTCGGAAGGCAGAGTCTATCGCTTCGTACAGATGAACAACCCTGGCGGGTTCGAGCCGGTGCCGCAGGGACGCGATCCTGACGATTGCCGAGGCGGCGAAGTCTCTGCATCTCCCGTGGGCCTTGTAGAATTCGAGAGCGACCTGCGGCGAGCCATATCGCGGGTCGAGAGGCTGCAGGTCGCGTTGGAAAAACCGCACACTCCGGAGCGCACGGAAGAGCTCATTGGCCTGGTGGGACCGCCGAATGATCGCTTGCCGCTGGTCAACCCATGCGTGCCGAGCATGGGCGGGGGATTCTACGCTGACGCTGTCCTGGCGTGTATACTGGATACGTTCAAGACCACCAATGACATGGCAGGCTACGTTGATGCCGCGGCTCGTGCGTGGGAGTGGGCTCAGTACCCTCTTCGACGAGGCCCCTCAGCGGTGCTCCAGATCGCAAGCGATCGTGCACAGCCTTGGCGGTCCCGCGTATTTGCACTCTGGCTTCTCGAGGAAAACTGGGAAGACACGCCGAAACGCCTCGATCGTCTGACGCCACTTCTGGAAGATCCGGCATATGAGGTGCGGGCCGCCACAGTGAATGTGCTCGGACGCACGCTCCATGTGCATCACCTCAATCCCAACCAATATCGCGTTTCCGACTCCAAGCCGATGCTTGAGATCCTGGTTCAGACATGGAGGCGTGATCGCAACTCCTTTGTACGAACGCTGGTCGCGCGTGCCCTGCGCCACCATGCAGGGCACGTACCGCTCCTGCCCGATGACGATCCGCTTCCTCCTATCTACTTGTTTGCCGAGTTTTCACCAGAAGTGCCTGGACGCCTTTTCGTGCTTGAGACGACCGCGGGAGTAATCACCGATTCCTCACTTCGGCCTTGGAAGGAAGAGCTCCTGATAGAAACGACCAGCGGTGAGACGGTACGGCGCGTGGCCCTGGACGCCGTCACCTACGTATCTCCAGACTCCATCGACGCGGACGATCCAGATCGCGAGATGCTCACCCGCGTCCTACGCACATCACTTACCTTCGGCTCAGGCTTTTCGAATACAGCGTGGAGACGTAGGACGGTTCTCATCACGCCGCCGCTAACCGCGGGGACGTACGGCTTCGCCATAGCTGCAAAACGGACGACCGCAGGTGCTGAGGATGTCCAAGTGCTCTCTCCGCCGCAGAGGATAGTCGTCCCACCGCTCCGATGATGTTGAGTTGCAGGTCGGATCTTCCTGTCGAGATGCAATACGGCCAACGTCTGATGCAGGCCCTTTTGTCTGCCCGTGGGCAACGTATACGTACGAGACCGGATGAACTTTTGGGAATTGGCACAGATTCCTGTCCCGACTTTCGTAATCTTTACAGGCCGGTGCTACTTTGGCGGACGAAGTTGCCAGAGTAATTGCACTTCGCCCTGTGATAGTGGCCGGCGAAAGGCGAAGAACTCGTCGATCAATCCGCGTTCTTTGCCGGCGCGGTCGCCCAGCACCAGATTGCCGAAGGCGCCTTCGCCCGGCACGCGGGATAGCGAACGGACTTTGAACGGCCCGCCGTTCACACTCAGTTCCATCGTCGGCCACGACCAATTGGCCACCAGTAGATACCATTGATCGTTCTTCCAGTCTGCTCCGCCATTGATCGTCATGGTGCGGGCCGGCTTCAGGTTCGCGATGTACAGGATGCCCTCGTGACGCCGCACGCGACCGTCATCGTCGATGTCCGGACCTTGCCGTTCCAGATAGAACGTGGCGTTCGAGGTCATGGTGAACACACAGTTCCCGTCGCGAGGCCGCTGCCAGTTCTGCGGCTGAATCCAGACGGCGATTGAACCGCGGTTTTCCAGCGGCACGTTGCCCACACGTGGGTACACGGCACCGCCCGTGCCCAGCACCAGCGCGCGGCCAACCAGCCCATCGGCGAATTGGGGCCTGGGAAACTCTCTCTCGCGACTAGTGAAGACGGATGGATCAAATGACGGACCCTCGGCCATGTCGGGCCGCATATGCTCGGCGTCGAAGCTGACGTGAAACGTCACCGCATCCATCAAACGGCGAAACTCGGGACGTAGATAAGGCGAAACCGAAACCGGCATCTTGTCCGCAACCCAGTAGGTCCCGTCTGCCGGACGGGACCCTGCGGTAGATGCGCCGTCGCCAACGTATTCTGCTCGGCCAGGTCCCGTCCGGCAGACGGGACCTACTGCGCGCTGCGTGAAAACGTTGCATTCACGGATTCTGCCTGGCTCCAGGGGAATCCCGCCACAGAGCACAAGACAGAGAAGAAAAGCGAAAGCGATCATCACTTCACCCGGAGAATTCGAAAGTCGTGTTTCTTCAAGTCAAAGGAAAACTCGCCCGGAGCCGTACGCTCGATTGCGTCGCCGGTTTCCAGATCCGTTGCTTTGACGCCGGGGGGCAGACCGAGCGTCTCCAAGTCTACTGCCATACGGCATCGGCCGCCGTTGCCGTAATCGGTCACCACGACAATCGCCTCCGTACCGTTGGTCATGGCAAGCGTCCTGGCGTCGATGCCCTCGACCGTCACTGGATGGTCGTCCTGCCAGTAGTTGGATACGCGGCAGCCGTCCGTTCCGTATCCGAATTCGAACAGCTTCTGATAGATCTCAGAATCACGTTTTGGCCGATAGTCAAACACTTGGATTTCATGTACGAGGGCCGCGCCCAATCGGGTGCGGTGCATGAAGTCGACGCGCGGATCGTTCAAATCCGGGTGCCCGCCGGCCAGGATTGTGGGCCATGCCCCAACTTGTCGGCCGATTGTCTGAGCAACGGTCAGATCGGGCGAGAATCGATCCTGGAAATCCTCATACCCGTACTTCCACTCCCAATCCATCGTGCAGTTGATGAAGCTGTGTACCGGCACGGTCATTGTGTTGGTCATGTGCGACAACGTGATCGGCGGCCTGCGGTGCCCAGGCAAATCCTTCGACTCCTGCCACAGCATAATGGCCGATCGTTTTGCCAATTCGCGCAGGTGCATCAGCCCCATGGTTGGATGGACTCGGCCCTGTTCGTCCGTCCACGACTGGCCTTCTACGGGATCGAAATTGGCGCTGAAGAACATGTTGTCCCAATAGACGCCGTCGAACGCCCGTAGCGTCTTGCGATAATTCCAGAGTGCAAAGTCCTGAAAACTGCGCGAAGGGCTGACGTCATAGGCAACCGACTCGCTGTCACCCCAATTTCGGTTGAACCAGCCGTATCGCAGCCATTCATCTTGAAACGTAGCGAACTCGGGCGCATGAAATCCGATGCCGCGGGGATTCGTGTAGCCAAACAGTCGAAAGCCTTCGCTCCAAGGCGACGAGCGCGCGATGTGGAAACCAGCGTTCACGTGGGCGTCGAAGAACTTGTACCGATCCGTTTCCACGGGTGCCAGTTCCTCGTCCACCATCGCCATCCAATCCACAATGAACTGCCGATCCGGTTTGCCCGTCTCTCGCGCCTCCCGGAGCTTGTCGAAGAAGTCCCAGCGGTACTTGTACGGGTACGCGTCATACGATCTGCCACCCCAATAGAACGTGGCGCCCATCCACCGAACCGGACGGGCGCCGGGAAAACTCTTCAGGCCCGTCCAGCGTCGCCACCCTCTCGGCATGGGCTTGGTCGGCGTGGCCTGGAGTCCGAAGACGATCTGATGTCTTCGATCCAGCCGGGCGCGTCGGGTAATGAAGTTGACTTGCAGCGTCAGCGTACCGGACTGCCGCGTCAATTCGATCGTGGGCGTGGTCTCGTCCAGTACCCAGTCACGATCCGTGTCGGCAAACCAGCAAATGCCGCGCTCGCCGTCGCCGAGCCAAATGTAAGGATAGAACGTACCGGAAATCTCCAGCTTGCTCGCCCGGCTACTTTCCCAGATGCGTCCGTCGCCGGCGGGTGTGAAGCCGGCGTAGTTGTGCCGCAATCCATCGCCGACCGCGTGCATATACCGAGCCCGGTCGTCCCGCAGCGGAATGCTCAGGCTCAGTCGTTCGACTGCCGTTTCGGTCGGCTCCAGGTTGAGCGTGACGAGCATCATGCCGTCGTAGTCGTATTGTGTCGACACCTTCGCCTTGACCGACCCGGCGGACCATTCGGATTGGCCGATCACGGCGGTCGGTCTTGCCGACGTGGATTGCCAGCCGGTTCCAACGACCGGACATGTCTTCGACTGACCGTTCTCATCCGCCGCTACGACTTCCCAGTCCATTCGATCGGCCAGCAGTTGCTTGCCATCGCTGATCACTTCGCCCCAAAGCCCGCCCTTGCCGTGAACATGCCGGCGCAAGACAACTTCCACCGTGTTGCCTTCCACCTCCAACGGCTCGAACGGCGGCATGACCTCGTCGCTGATTCCCAGCGTGTTGTGCTCCCAGGGAAAGACACGCCGTTCGAATGGTTGCGTGACAGGTTCACTCGGCACGCCATCGCCACCTTTCAATTGAATCGCAAAAGCATACTCTCCGTCGGGTAAATCCGGTATGTCGTGGATGCCTTCCGCGACGTACTCCTTGAACTCGATTGGCTGGCTCCAGACCGTTTCTCCTTTCGAGCCTCCTTCATCATCAGCCGGAAATACCGCAGCTTCCGCGCCGGTGATCCGATCGCGTACGGCCAAGGCTTCGACACTTGCCCGAAATCGTATCTTTCGGTGATAGGGATAGAACTTGAACTGCAGGTCGACCGCCTGTTTCTGCTCCTCGCCAATCACCCAGCGATCCTTGGGACGGTGGGGCGTCCAGCGAAAACTCCGTTCATAGAACGTTCGATCACCCGCCGGGTCGGTGAATCGTATCTGCGACTGATGCACGCCCTCAGGACCGCCATCGCGGCAATCCAACGCCAGCACGGTCTTTTGTCCCGGCTTCAACTCGATTTGACGCCTCAGCTCACGCGGCGGGTCGCGGTGCCAGGAGTCGGATATGTGGGCTTCGACCGTGAGTGGTTCGTCATGCGGGTTCGAGACGGCCACTTCGATGCGTGGTTGGCCTTCGTCATTGCAGAGCCCAAGTACCTGCACAACCGGCGCCGATTCGTCCCAGCGCACAAGCGGCATGGTTGCCTGTTGATCGTAGTTCGGTGCACGGCCGGCCCATTGCGACTGCTCGAACGGGCGTTTCCAATTCCGGACCACTCGGATGCCCCACGCATTATTGAAATCTTCTTTGGTCACGCCCAATTCCGACAGTGGAATCGCGATTTCGACATGCCACCAACCGTCGATCTGCTGCTGGGCCAGTTGCCACTCGGCCAATCGCCATGTGAGATCCATGGCGTTTTGACGGTTATCGGGATCGACCGACCAGTCGTAAAGCGCACCGCGGCCGTTGGTGATGATGTGGAAGTATGTGCGGTCGCCAGCCGGCCGGTTACGCTTTGGATCAATAACCAGTTCGATACAATCATCCAAGAAGGCGGCACGCTGGTCTCGACTGCCGTCAGGTACCGCTCGCGTCAGAACGCGACCGTCGGGTGGCACTTCGGATTTGATGGCCAGATACAGGTGCTGCCCGTCGTTTCCGATCCAGAAAACGCCATCGCGGGCGGCCAGCAGCCTTTCCGAATGGCTCACAAAGCCGACGTTACGGACGGCATTCTTCCATTCGTCCTGGTCGACAACGCCGTCGATCGTCGGGGCCAATTTCATCAGTGGCATCGCAACCTGGGGCGGCGGTGGATCGGCGGCGTGCACTGATGTCGAGTTCGCAAGCATCGTCAGAATTACACTGCCGGCAGCGAGCAGAGTATAGGGGAAGCTGATCGCGGGAGAGCCGTTCATAGTTCTTTCGCAGGTGTGAGAAAAACCGTGGCAAGATTGCGACCGTCAATCTAGCCGCGCATGACCGTCGCTGCAACAAGCTGGGGCCTGTCGGCATCGACACGATCAGGAACGATGTGCAGCATGAGCACAGAGAAGTCGATGCCTTCGCAGAGCCCGCCGGTGGGCAGGGGATATGCTGAAGCATAACCTACGCGGCCACGCGACTCTGACCTTAATCTGAGTGACAGTCTCGTCCTCAATGGTCCCGACGCGACCAAACACCGTCCACCGTTCGCTATTCGTTCTCGTTACAACTCGGAAGGGTTCGCCCTCGCGTACCATAAGCTCTTGCCGCATCGAGGCATCCCCGACACACGACAAGAATTCGAATACCAAAGGCTCCCGGCCCGGCGCGGGCTCATTCTCCGCGCGACTCACGCGAACCAAGCCGAGGAAGACGGCCAGAAGCACCGCAGGCATGGCACGTAATTTCGTATTCATGTTCGTCCTGCGCTCGCTGTATAGAGATGCGGACTTCGACTTCCTTCATTCTAGCGTGCCTCCCGCGATCGTGTCAGTATTTCGTGCGGTCAAACGTTAAGCTGAGGCTTCTCTCCCGCCGCCGCACGCCAGACAACAGGCTTGCCAGGCGATCCAGAGTCGCGCATTCCCAGTTCGAGACTGTCGGTCACAAAGTAGCGACCGCCGCGTACAACGACCTCCACTTCTTGGCGATCTTCGGAACAGTCGCTGGCCATTTGGCCTCGCAGGTTGATGAGACAGGACGCAGGGATGCAGTCCGAGAGATGTAAGAGGGGATAGACGTGATCTACGTCTGAATTAGTCAATGGGAAACCGCTTCAGGTCTCTCACGAGGTCGAAGTGAGGATCGACCGTGTAGACGAACAGTTCATGCCTGCGGGCGATGGCCGCGATGACCAAGTCCGTCAAGGGAAGCCGATGACCGCGGGCGACAAGTCGTCGCCCCAGTGCCGCCGCCTCCCGCCAGTCGTCCCACTCCACGTCAATCCACCCCAGACCTCGCAATCGAGACGCTACCCAGTCAGCTTGCTCCTGTCGCCTGAAGCCGTACAGTACTTCCGAGAGTACTGGTCCGATCATGACAACCCGATCCTGTTCGATAAGCTGATCGACCGTTTGCCTCTCTCTGGAGCCGGGCTTTGAAAAGACAGAGGCCCAGACACAGGTATCGACTAGGACGAGGTCAGCCATCGTGCGGCTCTTTCAGATCAATGCTCAACTCGGGCTGATTCAATTCAGCTTCGTCCAACTCACGCCAGGCACTTTCGTCGTACTCGAAACTGGTCGCCATTGACGTCAGTTCCCGGAGCCGATAAATCCGCAAGAACTCCCTGGCCGCACGGGTAACCGCTTCCGCGCTGTCGGTCACCTTGGTGCGCTCCCGCAGTTCCGTTAACTCCCGTTCTGTCAGTTGCAGTGCCAAATTCATCGAAATATTTCGCACGAAGAGATTGATCGTCGTCAACACATTATATTGCCGATTGAGTATCGTGTCGAGGTTCACGGAGGCGACCAGGTGGGCCGACGAGAACAAAGCGAAAAAGGAAAGGAAAGAAGGAAAAGGAGACATGCATTTTCAGGCAATGAAAGGAAAATGGGAAAATGCGTGTCCTTATTGCCATGCGTGTCGCTTCGCCCCAAGACCTAGGCAACATGGATGGAAAACAGTTCCATATCTTGCCAAGACGAGGCCTGTCGCTTAGGCTCCGTGGCTGGATGGGGATCGGAATCGCTATCATTCGTCGTTCTCAATACGCCCCCCCACCTAATCATTGGCGGAGTGACAGGAGAACCGATATGCCCGAACGTCAATTCACGACGCCATTGCTTGTCGAAAACGACGAGGCGATTCCGCTGGGCCGTGTATCGTTTGGGGAGAAGTCCTACGATGAGCCGTGGCTCCAGGATCTTCTCTGGCATTATCCCTCCCTCTTGCCCGTCGCAGAGATTGAGCCCGTATTTGACGGGTTGTTTCCGGTCGCGCGGGAACTTCGGATGGACTGCGGACCGATCGATCTGTTGTTCGTCAACTCCGACGGGATGATCACGATCGTGGAAACCAAGCTCTGGCGGAATCCCGAAGCTCGGCGAAAAGTGGTTGCCCAGATCATCGACTATGCGAAAGACATGGCGAAGTGGTCCTACAGTGACGTTGTGCAGGCGGTGAAAGCGAGCAGCGAATCAACCGAACCAGACCCAATCGCCTCCGTCGCTTGCGAGGACGGCGAGGAGTCGCAGTTCATGGATCGAGTTGCCAGAAACCTGCGATTGGGCCGCTTCCTGTTGCTGATCGTCGGGGATGGTATCCGTGAGGGGGTCGAAGAAATCGCCGACTTCCTGCAACAGACGCCGAATCTTGGATTCACCCTGGGCCTAGTGGAGATGGCGCTGTTCCGTAAAGGCGCGGGCAAGAAGGCACCGCTTTTTGTGCAGCCGCGGATTCTTGCCCGAACGGTGGAAGTGGAACGTGCCGTAGTGACCCTCAAAGTGCCGGTCAGCCCTGGAGACGTAGAGATCAGCATTCCCGTCATCGCGCGGGACCCCGACGCGCCGACCGGCCGACGAAAGAATCCGACTGCCGAGGAGTTCTACGAGCAACTTGGCGAAACGGCGGGTGCCGAGGCTGTCGCGTTTGTCGAATGGGCGCTCGGCGAGGGTCGGAAATTTTGTCTGAAAATCGAGTGGAAGGGGACGGGGCCGTTTCTCAAGTACCAGGACGAAGAAAGCGGCAAGTGGAAGACAGTAGCCTCGTTCCGAAAAGATGGGCGGCTAGCCGGAGGAAAGACAAGTCCACCGAGGGAGGTCTGGTATCCCTACCTTGACGACATGGCTAGTTTCATCCCCGGCGCCTCTCGACGGTTGCGTGACTCGCCGTCGGCAAGGAAATGGGGACGGGAGGAGCTTCTCATGAAAGATGGCCAGGGAGTCCCGCTGGCCGTCCTCGCTCAGCATCGGGAGGAATGGTTGGCCGCGTTCAAGAAACTGATTGCGAATCTTGAAGAACAAGAGGATTGATTCCTCTCGCCAAATGGGATGTCGCCCTGCTCAAGAACGCGACACGGCCCCACCGATATATCCGGCCAGCCACGCCGCGTCGGCCAGCAGCGACACTCGGCCTACGTCACGATGGAAGTGAGCGAGGCTGTCGCCGGTGTCAGAAGAGGACAACGCAGAGGAGGCAAATCACCATTCACATGGGTTCGGATGTGATTTCGCGGCGTCATTCTCACCGTCGTTTTTCTCCAAGTAGGGCATCGAAGCCACGACATAGGAATCGACACCGTCCTCGGAATACTGGACTGTGTCCTTTTCCGGACCCGCCCAGTCCACGATCGCCGCGATGTCAAGAGACGTTTTCGGAAACGGCGGATCAGCGGCGGAACCGACGGTGCCACCGATCAGCAGAATAGCGGTGGCGGTGATTGCGTGTAGCTTCATGACGAGCTTGTCCTTTCCTGATACTTGCGTACGCACAATGCGACATTGTCTCAACGTTCGTCGAGACAGATCAACTTGCCGTCGCGAGTTGAAAGGTACAGCCGGCCTCCGGCGACTGCCATGCCGTTCCACACCGGAGGCGAGGCGAGATTGAGCTTGCTGAGGGGCCTTCCGGTTCCAGCCTCTAGGATATGCAAATCGCCTCCGGCACGCCCCTCGAAGTTCGCCCACGGATCGTCCTGCCGCACGTCAGCCGTCGGGCCTGCCACGGCTAGGTGTTTGTTGCCGACAACCATTGCCCACGGGTAAACTGGGAAATGATTGTGCCGCCAGATGGCCGGCGCGGGGCGCCCGGTCGATTTGCTGTAGCGAGATCCTCGGGGATCCGGGATATCCGCAGCGTTTTTGTCGGTCTTCGATCTGGCCGCGAAGAGTACCGTTCCGCCGACTTGCAGATTGGGATTCGCCAGCCAACTGGGGCCGTCCCCATCGAGCCCGGCCACGCGAGTAGACAATCCACCGGACGGAATATGGAACGTTTGATTGGGGCCGCCCGGCAAATTGGCCGCGGCGACATAGGCTCGCGTATCGTCAAAGACAATCAGGTTTCCTTTGGCCCTGGCGGCACTCGAGTTGAATTGCCAAAACGCCCGGTGGAACCACCGTCGGTTGGCGAATCCGCCATCCGCTACGAGCGTCGGTTTTGTCGCCGCGAGTCGCTGGGGCACCACGTCTTTCATCGGAGGCGACAAATCTAGCTTTCTCTTGCGCAGATACACGCTCTCGCCGTCGGTCGTCAGAATATCGGACAAGGCACCCTCGGGCAGTTTTCCCGTGGTCCTGGTCTCGGTTTGAATCTCGTGAATATGCTGGGTATCCAAAATCTTCCCCGTGGCCACGTCCAGCGAGTAGGCGTGGACACCCTTGTCGAGCATTGACGTTCGCCCGGCGACGAAGTACGCCGTCCCGCCAGCTACCAGGACACTTCCGCACACAGGCCAAGAGCTTTCAATTTGTCCAAATGCGACGATGCGGCGGTCTTCGGGCGCGGCGTTGAATCGCCATGCCAGCGCCCCGTCCCTCGCCCTCAGGCAATACACTCGCCCGTCACGGCAGCCGAACAGCACGAATCCCCGCCAAACCGTGGGCGGAGAATCAACGCGTCCTCCGGCCGTGAACGTCCAAGCTTTCTCGCCCGTCGCGGCATCCAGCGCGATGACTTGGTGTGTATCTACCGACGCCACGAAGACCTTGCCGTCTGCCACGATCGGAGCGGACGGTGTGACCGTCAGCTTGACCTCCCACGACTGTTTGGGCGCCGCGGGAATGGGGCTGGTCGCCATCGCGCTACGCATGGGGTCGTGGCGGTAGGTGGGCCAGTCGGTGGGAGGCTTGAGGCTGAAGGCCGAAGACTGAAGGGAAGAGGTGGACGTCGTGCCGCATGCCGGGCCTTTTTCGAGTCTTTTCTGGTTCATCCTTCCGTCTGCGTCCTCCAGCCTTAAGCCTTCCGCCTTCAGCCTTTCGCTGGACGACATTGCCAGGAAGCCGCGGGGTTGAAACTGCATGTAGCATTGGCAGTGATCCGGTGGGCGGTAGAACAAACCGTTGCCCAGCACGTGCCCCGATCGGCAGCCGGTGCGCAACCAATGGTGCAGTGCGAGTTCCCCGGTTTTCAGGTCGACAAACTCTGCGCCGCGACGGCCGAGCACCGCGAAGTTCACCGAAGCACGATTTGGGTAACAGCGATGATGGTGTCCGACGTTCAGAGCTTTCTCGATCGAGTGCACCACTTTCTCATCCCCGGTGGCGGTGTCCAACCCGACTAGGGTCATCGCATTGCGGTCCGGCAGCCAAACGGTGTCGCCGATAACGAAGACGTCGGGCCATTCGATGTATGCGATTGGCGTCGCCTTGTCGTATCGCCAGAGCTCCCGGCCGGTTTTCGGATCTAGTGCCTGCAGAATGGCCGGCAGACGATGTTTCATCGTGCGGTCGGTGGGCAGGTGCAATACGAACAATCGTCCATCGTGGTAGACGACCGTATGAACGTTTTCGCTTGCCAGCAGATGATAGAGGTTGCCGACGTTCACTTCCTTCTCCGCGGGAGTTGGCAAGACAAGGCGATCGATGCGCCACATTTGTTTGCCGGTCTCGCGATTCAGACCGACGACGTGCTTCTCGTCGATCAAGAAGACCCCTATTTCCGCGACGGTCAGATTCAGGTGCCGCATTGACGCCATGCGGTCGATCTTGGCTGCGCTGCCCACGAATGGACCAGCCTTCCAGAGAACCTTGCCCGTGGCCGCGTCGATGGCACGCACATGTTTTTGGGAGGATGGGGAACGTTGACCTGTTGGCTCAGGTCGCACACCCTTGCCCGGCCAGGGCCGCTGGGGACCGTCGTTGACCGCTGCGTAAAGGATTCCATTGCGCAGCACGAATTCGTCGGCATAGTCGGTCCCTTCGTAGGTCATGACGGTCTTGCCTGTCGCGGCATCCATGGCCGTGATGGGGCTGTTGAAACCGAGCGTTGTGTAGACGCGATCCGCCTTGGCGATCAGACGTTTGCGAACGTGCAGCGGATGGTTGAACCGCGCCGCGTGGCTCTCGGTCCAGTAGCTCCATGCGTGAGATCCCCAGTCGTTCATGTCGCGTTTCCAGTGCAGCACACCATTGAACGCGTCGCGTGCCACCAGCCGCCACTGGCCGGGCATGCCGGTGAAACCAAGCGGGGCCTCGTCGATGATGTAGAAGAGGCGTCCGCCAGATGTGACTGTGGCCGTGATGCTCGGTTCGATGCCGTGATGGCGTTGGAAGATGGGGCCCGATACCCACTGCAATCGTCGCGGCGGGCCGACAAGTTCGTCTTGAGAGACCATGTTGCCCTCGGCCGAGTAGCGAAAGTGCGTCCACTCGTCGATTTCCTCGGGCCAAGGCTTTCTGAAAGGCTGAAGGCTTGAGGCGGAAGGCTGAAGGGAGATCATGAGGCCGCCGGGACACAGAACACGCTTAATCTCCTGTTCAGACACCCGACGCTCGCCACTTGTCACGACCAGATTCACCAGGTTGTCGGCATAGGGAAGTCGCGGACTGGAGAACTGTTCGATGGACACCCTGCCGTACAGCCTAAGCGAATGAATGTGGCGGCGGGCCTGTTCGACATTGGCCGCATCCGCGTCCAAGCCGTGGGCAAGGTACCTGTCATCGGGACAGAGTTCGGCCGTAAGTTTGCCGTCGCCGCACCCTAGGTGGACGATCAAGCCACCGGTCGTTCTCGTGCGGCGGAGAACGTCGAGCCCCGACTCGGGTTGACCGGCGGTGAGAGTCGTGACGACTCCACCGTACAGAATCAATGAAATCGTAAGCAATCGAGTCAGTCGGTTCACGTTTCGTGCTCCGCATGCTAGTTGTCAGAAATCTCAAGTTGAATTACGGTCAACGAGTCGGGCTTATCCGGCTGATTGCCGTCGTAGGGCAAATCGATATTTGATGCGTAAATCGTTGTGCCTCGGACGCAGGGTTCGGACGGTTTGTCCAGTTTGCCATCAGCGCCGGTTGAGTTTGGATTCTGGGCGATCGTTTTCACGCGACCGTTCCGAGCGTTCACGATGTGCACGGCATTGGAGAAGAAATCGGCCACGACCAACTTGTTCCACTCGGCGACATACTTCATGCCATCGGTGCTTCCCATGCCGCGGCCCTTGACCAGGACTTCCAGCGGCTTGGCGAGGAAACCGTCGTCGTTCAACGGAGCGGTCAGGATCGATGCCTCGCCAAAGTTGCACACATAGAGGACGCCTTTGGGCGAAATGGCAAGCCCATTGGCCCCGACCCCCGCGCGCCAGTCGTCCGCCTCGGTTGTGAATTTGGCCACCAGACGCGGGTCAGCGCCGTCAGGCTTGAGTTCGACCGGTTTGGCGGCAGACAGTTCTGACAAGTCAAACTTGTATATTCCCGAGACGTGTGGTTCGGCCTCGTTGATCAGACAGGTTTCCGTAACGTAGATCCGATTCCCGAAAGCCTCGACAGCGTTGGCCGCGATGAAGCCGACAGCTACGGTCTCAACGCGAAGGGCTTTACCGTTGTTCATGACAACGCGCAGCAAACGCGACTTGTGATCCATTTGCTCGCCGAACGTCTGGTTATCAGCAACGTAGAAATTGCCGTCCGCACCTTGCGCGATTCCCAGTGGATAGACACCGTCCGTATCGGGGTGGACTGTTAGATCGACTAGCTTCGTCAATTGGTTGTCGGCATCGATGGTCCACACGGCAGCGACGGCTGGAACCTGTAGATTGATTACGTTCAAATAGATCTTGCCGTCTTTGGCAACGGTCATACCGTCCGGCGTCGATGTATCCTCGGGTAGGACGATTGCCGAAGGCGAGCCTTTGCGTTTGATCTGTTTCAGCGGTTTTGCCGCTTGGCACAGGTCGAAGGCCAGAATCAAGGACAACGCAGCAATTAGGCAGCGATACATAGTGTGATCTCCCAATAAGCGTTTGTGTTACGAGCTCAGCTTCTTCTTTATTCCCTGCCAAATTGGACTGCGCCACTTCGAAGGTCGATTGAAGCCTGAAGCGCAAGCGAAGAAACGAATTACGCCGCTCCCTCAGCGTCCCAGTTCTTGAGAAACACGTCCGACCGGTTCTGAGCTTTCGTGCCCGGCGCCGCCACCGTCAGCGCGAAGACCATCATGCACCACATGTTTCGCAGTTTCATCGAATGATCTCTTAATTGGAATCTGTGCCCCAACAGTCGATGCTTCCGTCCTGGTTGACGATGAACAGCTTGCTGTAGGCGGCGGCTATGCCGTCCCAGGCGGGAAGAACGTCCAGCTTGTATTCGGCCAGCTTGGCACCGTCGGCAGCGGATGTCGCCCACAGAATTCCGCCTAAGCGGCCGGCGTACGTAGCCGCGAGGTCGTCCAGTTGGAAAACCAGCGGCGCGCCGGCCACGAAAACCGTGTCTCCGGCCAGAATCATGGCCTTGCCGGTGATCGGAATCTGGACTGCCCATTTGTTCGTCCAACTGTCCGCCGATTTGGTCTTGGCCATCAGTGTGTAGCCGTTGCGCGGATTGAAGCTCTCGCCACGGTTGACGGGATGGCCAAATACGGAGTAGTAGTCCGTGCCGTCGGAAACTATGATGTCGCCGGTTGGATACTCGGTCTTCAACGTGGTCCACATCTTGCGGTGGTTGAAATTCTCCTGGACCAGCTTGTATTCCCGGTGATGGCGTTTGGATTCCAGCATTCCGGCGGAGGCGAGCAGATGCTTTCCGGCCACGGTGTCGGTCAGGTCGAGGTTGAAGGCCCGCTGCCGGATGTAGAGCGTATCGCCTTCGCTGGTCATCACATCAGCGGTGGTTCCGAGAATCACTTCCGTCTCCGACCGGTTGCCCTCTTCGACAAACGCGGGGAAGCCATCGTCGGCGTACGGGCCGTAAAACTGTCGCTGGTGCAACAGCTCGCCGGTGACGGGATCGAGACCGTAAATGAACAGGCCGCCGTCGAGATAGGAGGAACGACCGGCGCAGAAGTAGGCCGTGTTGTTTTTGACCAGCACGCTGCCATGAACGGGCCAAGCGGACTCGAGCTGATCGAAGGCGCAAATCATCTCGTCGGGCAGGTCACGGAAGCGCCACGAGAACGCGCCGTCGGAGGCCCGCAGGCTGTGCACCCACCCATCGCGGCTACCGAACAGCAGCAGACCTTTGTAATAGGTCGGCGGGGAATCGATCCGGCCGCCGGCAATATATTCCCACAACGTTTTGCCGCTGTCGGCATCTAGGGCTCGCAGCATATGGACATCGGTTTCGGCAACGAAAACCTTGCCCTCGGCAATGACCGGTGCGCTGGTGGTGTTTCCGAGTTGGACCCGCCACATCCGCTTCATTCCGGCGGCTGGTACTTTCTCGGCGGTTCCCGCATAACGTCGGCCATCCTGCCGGTAGGTCGGCCAGGGGGCGTCGGCGCCCCGGCCTGGCTGGCCGTAGGCGGGGCCCTTCTCAAGGCGGACCGAACGCTTGACCTTCACGATTTGCCCCTTGGTGGTCAGCGACTCTTCGTTGGTGTAGTAAGCGTTGAAGTTGTGCAGTCCGACGGGCAGATGGCATTGGCACGCGTAGGGCCCGCAATAGATCAGCCCGTTCGAGGGCAGCGGTCCCATGCTGCACGTGGCGCGCATGAAGGCCGCGGGGTATTCGGCGTCACTCACCAGATCCATGCAGTCCGGCCCGCCGGTTTTGCTGTTGATAAAGAAACGCTTGGTGATGAAGTTACGGAAGCAGCGGTCGTGCCCCATGGGCTTGGAAAGCACCTGGGGGATCGTCTTGATCTCGTCGCCCGTCTTCAGGTCAAAACTCGTCGGCTGCTTGAGGGCGATGCCTTTCGCATTGTTGCAGTTGCCACACATCCACAGAGCATCGGCCGCAACCAACAGATCGGTCGACGCCTGGTATCCCTTGCGTGCGAGGATGGACTTGCCCCAGTAGTCGCTGCCATCGGCCAACGAGTAGGCATGCACGTTCTTGCCTTCCTCCGAATAGACCGCCTCGTCGGAAAGCACCAGCGAGTTGGGACGATTGCCCACTCCATAAGAAATCTCCTTTTTGACCGCCCAGTTTTCCGTGCCAGTTTCTGCGTTGAGGCAGAAGACACCGTGCGCGGTCTGATAGACCAGCCTGTCGCCCTTCAACGCCATAGTGCAACCGACGTATCGGGAAAGGTCGCCGGTTCGCCAGGCTTCCTTTCCTGTCTTGGCGTCGATGGCCACAATGACGCAGGTGGGATTCTCGGCGTTGGGTATTTGGGGGTTGTAGGCCGAAAGCGGGAAACCGTCCCCGCGGAAAGCATTGCCGGAAACAGCTTCGCTGGCTTCTGCGACCGCCGGTTTCTTCTTCGCCACTTTCCCCCTTCTTCTTGCCTTGGCGGCGGCCTGTGCTCCTCGATAGGAAAAGAACGACATGCGGTCGCCGATAACGATATAAAGACGCCCGTTGTGGAAGACAAACTCCTGAGTGCCTTCCGTCCCCTTGAATTCTCGAACCGTCTTCCCCGTCGCCGCATCCAGGGCCGTCACCGGCGCGGTGAGCCCCGGTGTGCAGTAGACAGTATCGCCGATCGCCACCAAACGTCGCTGCATCTGGGCATGGTAATCCTTGATGTAGACCGTCAACTGTTCCCAATTGGGATAGTCCAGCGTCCAAAGCACAATGCCGTTGAAGGCACTGCGGGCAATCAACTTCCACTTGGCCGGCAGCAGCGGATTCTCGGCGGTCTCGGTGTCCTCGATGGTGAACAGTCGGCCGCCGGAAGAAACCATGCTGGAGATGGTCGCCGCCCCGATGTGCGCTCGCGTCCAGGCCGGGCTGGAAATCCATTGCACGTGCCGAGGCGGTCCCACGACCGTATCCTGAGCAACGCAGTTGTTGTCGGCCCCATGCAGATACTGTGGCCACTCGTCCATATCGGACGGATACGGTTTCGAGTATTCGACGAATCCGTCTCCGATACGCGATACAGGTTTCGGGATACAGGATGAACCCTCCGGGGCGATCGCTGTACCGTAGGGGGCAAGAACCCGCTCAACCTCCTCGGCCCGTATTCCGCATCCCGCATCCCGGATCACAATCATGTTGACCAGGTTGTTGATATACGGCAGACGCTCGCCGTCAAACTCGGCCACGGAAACCTTGCCGTGACACCCGGCGGCCTGGATCTTCTTTCGAAGTCTGGCAATCTCGGCGTCCGAGGTTTCCAGGCAATGGAAAACGCAGCCCGGCTTCTTCCAATCATCGGCGACGCTCTCCAGCGCCTCCGCGCCAACGCAGACGACCAATCCACCTTCGACATCCACCGCGGCTGCGTGCGCAGCCGTGCACCAAATAACCAATGTGCTTGTACAAAGAGCGATCGTCGTTTTCATCGTACTGTCCTTCTGTTTCTGGTCGTACAGTTTGCGCAGCCAACGCCCATCCGGCGATGGCGGAGACGTTTTACACAATACTACTTGCACCTCAGGTCATTTGAAACTACCAGTAGAATGGGTATCCCTGCCCGCCTGCTTGGGATCGGGCAGGAATGCCCAACCTACAGCCAGTCGGTCAGGCTAGCGCGTGGAGCAGAACACTGACCAGCTACCTTTTCGCTCGAACGGGTCGTCCAGGTGCTCGCGCGGCGCATCGTCGACCTTGCCGCTCGGCAGCTTGTTCATGATGATCGGACGATCAACTGGATTCACTCCGACGGCGTTAGTTCCCATGCTATGGCGGCCTGCGGTGGTAGGGTCACGTCGCGGCGAAAACTGCGCGTGGTGGTGAACGATTCGCCTTCGCCATCGCTCTTGACGACGCCCACACGGACATGATCGCCCGACATGCCGTACTCGGCCGCATCCAATTCCAGGTTCGTCGCAATCGGCTTGTCTCCGACGTTGACCATCACCAGCACAGTTCGATTCTCATCCGGCAACTGCCACGCGCCGCTCATGGCAACCGCTGTGGTCACTGGCCAAACGCCGTGCCACTGCCAGTCGGCGGTGACATTGGGGATCTGGCCGCCCAGCCGCGGTGGCCGGGCCATCTGGCCGGCATTGAAGTAGCGCCGCAACCGCCATCGCAAGTGGACGATCTGGTGAAGGAACGCGAAGTTCTCCTTTTCATTCACGACCTCCGGGCCGATCCATCCGATCTGCTCGCCGAACACGAGTTGCTGGCCGGCTTTCATGCGCAACGCCAGATCCTTAGTCGGCCCGCCGCGATAAGCTCGCCCAAACATTTGGATAGATCCACCGTAGACAGCCGGAAACGCTGGAACTTGGCCGTCGTATTGCCAGTGCCACGTCAGGTAACCGTCGAACCACTTTACGTATGGCTCGGCGTTACACTCGGTCGTCAGCATTCGACCGTCGGGCATCTCGCGTCGAATCGCATCGAGCATCTTCCAGTACGATTCAGTCCACCAATGCCCTCCGCCGATCGGATGGCCGTGCGAGGCGTCGAAGCACAACCGCGGCTGGGCCGCCGCGATCTGGTCGATATACACTCCGCGAACGCCGCACTCGTTCATCAGCCGTAACACGATTTCGCGAACCTTCTTCTGCCACAATTCGGTACTGGGACACATGGCCGCCAGTTCCACCTTGCTACCATCCGTCTCCTTGCTTCCATAGACTTCGGTATACGGTTTGCCGTGTTCGTCCTTCGTAGCCGCTGGCCGCGCGAGCTTGGAGAACTGAAAGTCGTCTATGCCTTTATCGCGCGTATCCCACAGCCGACCGTTGATGTAGGGCATGATGTAGATGTTCTTCGATTGCAGCAACTTGACTGCGTCCGCAAAGCCTTCGTCGGCAGGGAAGTAGTGCGGGTAGTCGTTGTCGAAAGGAATCTGGTGCCAGTTGTACCAATGAAAACCAACGGGCAGTCCGATCTGCTCGGCGAACTTCTGCAGTACGGGAAGCCCGCTTTTCGGATCCCCGCCGCCGAGCCCCCACACGGACAGTTCGCGCATCCACTGCGGCGTGTCCGCACGGCCATCCTTCGTCAATGGTGGATACCACCTGGCATGCTGGCGAACCCACCGGCGGTAGATCACCGCCGAGTCGAACCAGTCGCCAGCCATGTGTTGCCAAACGGCCCGCCCACACAATTCAAACCGGTTGCCCGGAGTGCCCATCTGCGGCACTGGATGATCAAAGGACAAGATTACCTCGCGCTGGTTGGGACGGCTTCGGGCACGTATCTCCTTCGTGCTGCCGAAGGCATCGTGCACGCCGGTGTATAGGCCCGTCGAGCCATCCGCCGCATAGGCAGCCATGTACTGCATCGTTGTCCAGCCGCTTGGATACCGGCCGCCGAAATTCAGGGCGCGACGCCATGCGTCTTTCTCCAATTGGCCGGCGGCGCGGGGAAAGAACAGCGACGAGTCCGATCCCAGCTCCTTGACAGCGACCTTCGGAAAGACAACACGCCAGAGACTCCACTTGTCACTTACTCCTGCGACGGACAGCGTCCAGGCAATCGAGCTGGTAGCCGCATCGGGCAGTGCTTGTGCAACCACCTCCAAGGCACCCAACCGTTCGTCGGTTGGCCTCTTCCACCGGAGTTCGATACCGTGGTCGTTTCCGACCGGAACGACCTGAACTTCGCACCAGCCGGCGTCGGCCGTCAGCCGTACCTCTTCTTTGGCCTCCACATCACGCAGTGCCAGCTCGAACAGCGGCTCGCTGCCCGGAGAACTGAGCTGGCAATCCGCCGCCGTGTCGAACAGGCTCAGAAGCCGGATACCTCCTTCGCCCCGTTCGAGAATCATGCCCAAATTGCCGGCGTTCAAAACCGTCCAGTCATCTGGCGTTCTGCCTTGCGTGGCCTCGATCGCTTGCTGGAATCGACCTGCTTCGGCCAGTTGCGCTGCGCCGGCCGCATGCCACCACGTTTGTTGCCGAGCCGGCGCCTGCTGCTCGAGCCAACGGCACTTCGCCGCAGCGATTTTCTCGTCCACTGACGCCACGGCCACCTTGACGCTGGCCTTGCTCGGAAGCTCGGCCGCGGCCGCTTGGATGGCCTCGACGACATTGTCAGCAGTGCCAATCCACAGCCATGCCGACCATTGTCGAGTCGGCTCGGACCACGCCTGCCACGCTCGTGAGCCGTGAGCGTGAAGGTAGCTGCCGCCGCGATGGTCGAAAAACAGTGCTCGCCCACAATCGAGCATCGCGATGGCGTGCTTCCCGTCCACTAACGCTCCCCATTGGTTGAAGTGAAAGCCGCGCGTTTCTTTTGTGAACTTGCCGCGTTCGGCGGACTCGCCGCCAGCCCATTCAGGAAAATCATCGCCGGGGAAATTCAGTTCCAGGAAATGAGCCTCGCTCCACGGTCTGTCCGGTTGCTGCGATGCGGTCGCGGTCACTCGCACCAGAGGCGAGTCGTTCAGGTAGATCCAATCGTACGTCGCCTCGGGTTTAGAATCGGGGTGTTTGCCACCAGACTGCATGTATCGCGAACGAACTCGCACGACGGTTGCCAGGGGGCCGGTCGAGACACGTTGGGTCACCGGCCGCGGATCGTTCGAGAGATTGAAGCTTCCGGTCTCTGGATCGTGCACGCGATCGTTCCACCGGAATCTCTCAAAGACCTTGCTCGTTTGGCTGAACTCAATACGGCCCGGCAACCCGCCCATCTTTGTCTCGCTGTGGACGGTGCGAAAAGAACTGGTCGCGACCGGGCCATCAAAGGGCTCGTCGGCGATGGCTCGCTCGTCGCTTGGCTCGACCCTATCGAACGAGAGCCGCAACCCTGCGTTACCACCAGCAGGCAGCTTTAGGATCAATGTGCCCGCCACACGTGTCGTTGGGTTAAAATCGGCTGCCGGAACAAACTGCACGGGCACGGATGCGCCATCCGCGATCTGCACGCCGCGAACGTCTTGAGGCTCGACGCGGCCGACCTTGCACCAACGCACTGCGTCGGTCAGATCGACGTCTGCAATCACCAGACCGTGACCGGGCGCATCATTGACCTTTATCAGCATGTCCTCCGACCGCGCGTGAGAGCACAGGCACACACATACAGGAAAAACGAGAAGCACAATGTCGCAAAAACGGATATTCACCTTCGATCTCCTTTTGGGCATCTTCGCCGTCCCCAGCAGTCACTCCCATGATTTTGCCCAGCAATGATCTTGCCATCTCTTCATCAGGCAGAATAATGGCTGGGTAAAATCATAAGAGGGTCGGACTACGCTGGCATCATGCTAACACATTGAGAAGGGAATTTCACAAGCGACCGTGGCGGATTTCGGCCGCGCAAACGACGTGTTTGCACCGATGCCCCACGCTACATATACTTGATAGACTTCGATGAAAGGGAACGATGGCTCGTTACACGGCAGTCACATTCTTGACAATCTCGCTGTGCGTCCCGCTGTCTCCGGTGCGCGGGCAAAACGACCTTGCTGGTGTTGGTCCGTTACGCGCAGCCATCAAGGATCTTCAGTCTACGTTTGGCGAACGTTACCCGAACGGTGACGAGTTCCTGTCGCGACTTGCACACATCAAGACGCCGGACGAGCTTGAAGCCCTTCGCCGGCAAGCCCTCCTCGCCAATCCATTGGTCAGCGGTCAACCGATCCTCTTCGTCATCCGGCCGCAGTACATCAACGAACACGGTACGGAAGCCACGATGTACCAGACGGGCGAAATCAACACGCACTGTTTTCGCGGCGGCGGGGCCGTCAAGCTGTTGGATTTCGCAGGTAGCGGAAAGGCGACGACGATCCTGACCGTGCCCGACGGCATTGCACGGGATCCGGACCTTCACTTCGATGGAAACAAGCTCGTCTTCTCCATGCGCCGGGATGTCGAAGATGACTACCACATTTACGAAATGAATGTGGACGGCAGCGGACTGAAACGGTTGACGTTCTCTTCGCGCGTTTCCGACATTCACCCTCTGTACCTGCCCAGCGACAAGATCGCGTTCAGCTCGACTCGCGAACCCAAATACATCCCTTGCCAGCGTCATCTGATGGCAAACCTGTTTGTGATGAACGACGACGGGTCGAACATTCGGCAGATTGGCCACAACACACAGTTTGAAGGCTACAGCACTCTGATGCCGGACGGCCGGATTCTGTACACACGCTGGGAATACGTCGACAAGCACTACTCGTCCGCCTACGGCTTGTGGACGATGAACCCCGATGGCACGAATCAGGCTTTGTACTACGGCAACTACGCCTGGCAGCCGGGGGCGATCGTCGACGGAAGGACCATCCCCGGGACCGATCAGTTCGTAGCCATCTTCACGGCGGTTCACGAGTTGCCATGGGGAGCCATGATCGTCGTCGATCGCCGGCGCGGGTTGGATGGCACCGAGCCCATTGTTCATAATTGGCCGTCGGACATCACGCCTTACATGAGCCGATGGGACGAGGTGGGACGGATTGGGAATCAGTTCGACAGCTTTCGCCAAGTGCCTGTCAAGTACGAAGACCCCTACCCGCTGTCCGAAAAGTACTTCCTGTGTTCCAGGTACTGTCCCGACACGAAATCGACGGGCATCTTCCTGGTCGATGTGTTCGGAAACGAGTTACTGCTGCACAACGAGGCGCCCGGTTGTTTCGATCCCATCCCGGTCGCGCCGCGCCCGCGACCCCCGGTCATTCCCGATCGAGTCGAACTGACAAAGAACGATGGTGCTTTCTACATCCAGGACGTGTATCGTGGCGAGTCCATGGACCGCGTGCCGCGAGGAACGGTCAAGTACGTGAGAGTAATCGAAGCACCACCCAAGAAAACGTTTCCGCCGCGTGGCATTGGTGATTGGACACCCGCTTTGAACGCAGACGGTCATCATCCGGTGGCCGTGAACTGGGGTCACTACAACACGAAAAGAATCCTCGGCACGGTTCCCGTCGAGGCAGACGGTTCGGCGTATTTCGCGGTACCCGCAGACCGGTTCGTCTATTTCCAGCTCTTGGACGAAAACGAAATGATGATCCACTCGATGCGCAGCGGGACGACGGTGCAACCGGGCGAAACCATCGGCTGCGTTGGCTGCCACGAGAACCGGTTGGAGGCATCTCCACTGGCGGCCGGCAAATCACCGTTGGCTTTGAATGGTGAGCCCAGAGAAGTCGAACCGTGGTACGGTCCGCCGCGTGAATT